>JBQLZQ010000070.1:97272-142709 GCA_052168355.1 Inquilinaceae bacterium | reverse complement strand
ACCCTGGCCGGGGAGCTGGAATGGGTGCGCGCCGGCGCCCGCGGCCGCCAGTCCAAGGCCAAGGCGCGGCTCAAGGCCTATGAGGACCTCTTGGCCCAGTCGCGCGATCAGGCGCCGGGCAGCGCCCAGATCCTGATCCCCATGCCCGCCCGGCTTGGAGAGGTGGTGATCCAGGCCGACCATGTGCGCAAGGGATATGGCGACCGGCTGCTGGTCGAGGATCTCACCTTCAATCTGCCGCGTGGCGGCATTGTCGGCGTCGTCGGTCCCAATGGGGCGGGCAAGACCACCCTGTTCCGCATGATCGTCGGCCAGGAACAGCCGGACGACGGCACCTTGCGGATCGGCGAAACGGTGGAGCTCGGCTATGTCGACCAGAGCCGCGATTCGCTGGCCGCCGACAAGACCGTCTGGGAGGAGATTTCAGGCGGTCTGGACGAGATCGATCTGGGCAAGCGCAAGATGCCGTCGCGGGCCTATGTCGGCTCCTTCAATTTTCGCGGCCCCGACCAGCAGAAGAAGGTGGGCCAGCTGTCGGGCGGCGAGCGCAACCGCGTCCATCTGGCCAAGATGCTGACATCCCGGGCCAACGTCATCCTGCTCGACGAGCCGACCAACGACCTGGATGTCGACACGCTGCGCGCGCTGGAAGACGCCTTGCTCGATTTTCCCGGCTGCGCGGTGGTGATCAGCCACGATCGCTGGTTCCTGGACCGCATCGCCACCCACATCGTGGCGTTCGAAGGCGACAGCCAGGTCGTTGCGTTCGAGGGCAATTACGAGGAATACGAAGCCGACCGGCACCGCCGTCTCGGCACCGACGCCGACCAGCCTCACCGTATCAAGTACAAGCCGCTGACACGTTAGAGCAGGATCGCCTTGGGTGGAATCGCTTCGGCGATCCCGCCCAAGGCGTGAATCCTACTCTATTCATAGAGTTAGAGAGCGATTCACGTCATTGGTGGAAGCGGGTCCGCTTCCACCAATGACGATCGCGCTCTAGACGCAGGGCACGTCAGGTATTGGCGATTTCTTCCCGCAGCGCATCGAGCAGGGCCTCGATGCGGCCTCCATTGCGCTGGATGATCGAGTTGAACTCGTCGCGGTAGGTCACGCCCATGCTGATCTGCTCGACGATCACGTCGATGATCCGGTAGCCGCCGCTGCGGTCGCGCACGCGCCAGCCGACATTGATCGGCGGTCCGTCCGGACGAACGATCTGGCTCATCACCAACACATCGTTTTCGCCTTGCGGCCGTGTGCTGCCGATGGTGAACCGTTCGCCCGAATAGCCCGAGAACCGGCGCGAATAGGTCTCGATGACCAGATCCTCGATCAGCTTCAGATATTCCCGCTGCTGTTCTTCGGTTGCCTGACGCCAGTTGCGGCCCAGGACGAAGCGGCCGATCGTCGGGATGTCGAAACTGGCCCGGAACAGTGCGCGAAATTCCTCGGTCATCGTGTCGGTCGAGGTGCGGCGCTGCAGGATGTCGATGGCCTGGTCGCCCAGATTCTCGATAAAGGCCCGCGCCGCCGTTTGGTCGGGCGCGGCCAGAACGGACGCGGTTTTTCCAAAGAGCGCGACACCGCCAAGAGCGGCGATTGCAAAGCGGCGGTTGATGTTCATCGATAAGATCCTGCTGTAATACCGTGACGAAAAAGGCGGGACCCGATCCGAACGGTCAGGGCGTCAACCCTGGTTCCAGTAACGTGTCGTCTTCGGGCACGTCATCGAACTCGGGGAACTCGTAGTCGGGAATGGCGACATCGGCGTCGCCGTTGCCATCCCTGATCTGCCGTTCGCGAACTTGGCGGTACAGACTGCGAATGCTGGCATAATAATCCAGGGAGCTCGCCTTGACCTCGTCCAGGGCTTCGAGAGAGCGGGCGCGCTGGTCGACGATGGTGGCCCCGGTTCGGATGTAGGTGAAGCTGTCGATATCGGCGTTGTGGGCCATGATTCGGACTGGATCGGACAGGGTGTCGACGACCAGACCCAGGGCGTCGCGCGGGTTGGATGGGCCCAGCAGGGGCAGCACCAGATAGGGGCCGTCGCCCACACCCCAGAGCGCCAGCGTCTGGCCGAAATCCTCCGACTGGTATTCGTAACCCTTGTTCATCCCGGCGATGTCGACAAGGCCGCCGGCGCCGACCACCGTGTTCAGGAAAAAGCGCGTGGCCGCCACCTCCGCGCCGCGCAGGTCGCCCTGCAACAGCTCGTTGGCCAGGATGATCGGGGTGCGAAGATTGCGCAGGAAATTGGTCACGTTGGCCTGGATCGGTGGCGGCACAACCTCGGTGTACGCGACGGCGACCGGCCGGAGGATGACGGTATCCACAACCTCGTTGACCTGGAAGATGACCCGGTTCACCGGTTCCAGCGGATCATTGTCGGCGACGTCGCCATTGCCGGCAGTTGCACAGCCGGCCAGCAGAGCCGCCGCACCAACAACACTTATCAGGCGTCGACCGACGCGCCCATGCGCACTCATTGATTGATCCCTTCTAAGCGCAAAATCATCATTCCAAGCCGACCTTGGTTTACCCCGCATTGAACTGGGCTGCCACCGCTGCTTGGGAAGGTTCGATGCTGACACATAAACAAAAGACCACGTCAGGTAACATAGAGGCCTGCCGATGGCCAGTGACGAGAAAAAGTGGGCCTGCTTTAAATCCACTCTCTTTGTGACAAATCTACCGCATCCTGCCGGCAAAAGGTTAAAGACATGGTTAACGTGGCACGCCGGGTATGGGACAGGGAAGCCTTTCATTCCGTATTCATAAAGATATGTTTATATATCGCTTTGTATCGGAAACGATGTCTGCTAGGATGCTCCATTAACCGGACAGAGGCCAACCGGGCGGGAAGAAGATTATGGCGGCGGGCGATATGGATCGAGTCCTGACGGGGCTGAAAGCGGCTGCGGAACCGACCCGGCTGCGAATCCTGGCGGCCTGCGCCCAGGGAGAGTTATCGGTCAGTGAGCTCACCCAGATTTTGGGGCAGAGCCAGCCGCGCGTTTCCCGCCACCTGAAGCTGCTGTGCGAGGCGGGCCTTTTGGACCGCTACCGTGAAGGCACGTTCGCCTATTTCCGGCTGGCGCGGCGCGGCGACGCGGGCCGTCTGGCCGGTCTGCTGGTCGATCAGCTTCCCGTGGGGGACACGGTTCTGGCGCGGGATCTGGTCAGGGTGGAAGCGATCAAGCGCGCCCAGGCCGAGGCGGCGGCGCGCTATTTCCGGGAAAACGCCGCCCAATGGGACACGATCCGTGCCCTTCACATCGCCGACAGCGAGGTCGAGCGGACGATCGTCGATCTTCTGCCATCGGGCGCCATCGGCGATCTGGTCGATCTGGGCACCGGCACGGGGCGGATGCTGGCCCTGGCCGCCGGCCGGGCGAAGCGGCTGGTCGGGATCGACCAGTCACGGGAAATGCTGGCCGTGGCGCGCGCCAACCTGGAACGGGCCGGGCGCAGCGACTGGCAGGTCCGCCAGGGCGATATCCAGCAACTCCCGTTGCCGCCGGCCGCCTTCGACGTTGCCGTCATGCATCAGGTTCTGCATTACCTCGACGATCCGAGCGCAGCGTTGGCGGAGGCGGCGCGGGTGCTGCGGCCGGGCGGCGTTCTTCTGATCGCCGATTTCGCGCCCCACGCGGTTGAGTCTTTGCGCAACGACCACGCCCACCGCTGGCTGGGCTTTTCCGATGAAGAGGTGACGGGCTGGCTGGACGAGGTCGGATTGTCGGCCGATCCGCCTGTTCATTTGCCGGGTCAGCCCCTGACCGTGACGGTATGGCGCGCGTCCAACACGGTGGAACGATCCGCCGATCTTGTCTTTGAGCAACGTACGGAGCAGGTCGGATGACCGCACCCTCGGATATCGGCGCCATCGATGGCGGTTCGGCCCAGCCCCCGGCGCCGGCCGGTCTGGTCTTCGGTCAACGGCCGACGCCGGCCCACGGTGCTCCGGCCGTCAGTTTTGAGTTCTTTCCGCCGAAAACGGAAAAGATGGAGCGCACATTGTGGGAATCGGTCGCGCAGCTTGCGCCGCTGTCGCCCCGGTTCGTGTCGGTTACCTATGGCGCCGGCGGATCGACGCGGGAACGGACCCATGCGACGGTGGCCCGCATTCAGCGGGAAACGGGGCTCAACGCCGCCGCGCATCTGACCTGTGTCGATGCCACCCGTGAAGAGGTCGACGCCATCGCCCGCACCTATTGGCAGGCGGGAATTCGCCATATCGTTGCCCTGCGGGGCGACACTCCGGGTGAGGGGACAGGCTACGAGCCGACCGAGGGCGGCTATGCCTACGCCGCCGATCTGGTCGCCGGGCTGAAGAACGTGGCGGATTTCGAGATCAGCGTCTCGGCCTATCCCGAGGTGCATCCCGACGCGCCCAGCGCCGCCTTCGACCTCGACTATCTCAAGCGCAAGATCGATGCCGGGGCGACCCGCGCCATCACCCAGTTCTTTTTCGACAACGACGTCTTCCTGCGCTTTGTCGATCGCGCGCGCGCCGCCGGGATCACGGTGCCGATCGTGCCCGGTATCCTGCCCATCACCAATTTCGCGCGTACCGTGCAGTTCGCGGCAAGCTGCGGTACCTCGGTGCCGCCCTGGTTGGCCGGACTGTTCGACGGTCTCGACGCCGATCCCCAGACACTGCCGCTGGTCGCCGTGACCGTCGCCGTCGAACAGTGCCGGCTGCTTCAGGATCACGGGGTCGACGAATTCCACTTCTACACCCTAAACCGCGCGACCCTGACCCTGGCCATCTGCCGCATGCTGGGCATCCGTGGAGCGGTCGAACCGGCGCTTGCCTGATCCGCTCTCTATAGCCGTTTGCTTTACCTTTTGAAGGATTGTCCATCGTGACCGATATCCTGACCGCCCTCCACGACCGGGTGCTGCTGTGCGATGGCGGCATGGGCAGCCGTGTCCAGGCGATCGACCTGGACGTGGAGAAGGACTATTGGAACAACGAGAATTGTACCGAGGTCCTGACCCTGTCGCGCCCGGATCTGGTGCGGGATATCCACACCGGGTATTTCGCGGCCGGCGCGGATTGCGTGGAGACCAACACCTTCGGCGGGTCGCCCATCACGCTCGGCGAATTCGGCGTGCAGGACCGGGCATTGGAGATCAACCGACGCTCGGCCGAGCTGGCACGCGAAGCGGCGGAAAGCTTTGCCGGCGACGGGCGTCAACGGTTCGTCATCGGTTCGGTCGGTCCCGGCACGCGGCTGCCCAGCCTGGGCCACGTCGCCTATGATCCGCTGGAAGCGGCGCTGACGGTCCAGTGCCGGGGGCTGATCGACGGGGGCGTCGATGCCATCCTGATCGAGACCTGCCAGGATCCGCTGCAGATCAAGGCGGCGGTCAACGGCGCCAAGGCGGCGCGCGCGGCCGCCGGAACGGATACGCCGATCTTCGTTCAGGTGACGGTGGAAACCACGGGCACGCTGCTGGTGGGCGCCGATATCGCCGCGGCGGCCACCGTGGTCAACGCCCTCGACGTGCCGCTGCTGGGCCTCAACTGCGCTACCGGCCCGCAGGAAATGGCAGAACACGTGAAATGGCTGGCCGAGAACTGGCCTGGGCTGATGTCGGTCCTGCCCAATGCCGGGCTGCCGGAACTGGTCGACGGCAAGACCGTCTATCCGCTGGCGCCCAACGAGATGACGCAATGGCTGGAGCGGTTCCTGGAGGAGGACGGCGTCAATCTGATCGGCGGCTGCTGCGGCACCGATACGCCGCACATCGAGGCGCTGGACGCCATGCTGCGCCGTCGGGCGGGCTCAGGCCTGCGCCCGGCGCCGGTGCGGCGCAAGGTCTTCTGGGTGCCGGCCGTCGCCTCGCTTTACAGCCAGGTGCCGTTGCGCCAGGAAAACGCCTATCTGTCGATCGGCGAGCGTTGCAACGCCAACGGCAGCCGGCGGTTCCGCGACGCCCAGGCGGAGGCCGACTGGGAAACCTGCGTCGCCATCGGCAAGGACCAGGTGCGCGAAGGGTCGCATACCCTGGATGTCTGCACCGCCTATGTCGGCCGCGACGAGGTTGCCGACATGACCGATGTGCTGACCCGCCTGACCGGCGCCGTGACAGCCCCCCTGGTGATCGACAGCACCGAATACCCGGTGCTGGACGCGGCGCTGAAGCTGTATGGCGGCAAGCCGATCATCAACTCCATCAACTTCGAGGACGGGGAGGAACCGGCGGCCAAGCGCCTGGAACTGGCGCGCAAGTTCGGGGCCTCGGTGATCGCGCTCACCATCGACGAAGAGGGCATGGCCAAGACCGCCGACGGCAAGCTGCGCATCGCCAAGCGCCTGTACGACTTTGCCTGCGGCACCTACGGCCTGCCGCCGTCGGACCTGATCTTCGATCCGCTGACCTTCACCATCTGCACCGGCAACGAGGACGACCGGCGGCTGGGGCTGGAAACGCTGGACGCCATCGAACGGATCGCCGCCGAGCTCCCCGAATGCCAGATCGTGCTGGGCCTTTCCAACATCTCGTTCGGGCTCAACGCGGCCGCGCGGCACGTGCTCAACTCGGTCTATCTGGACCATGCGCAAAAGCGCGGGCTGACCGCCGCCATCGTCCACGTCTCCAAGATCGTGCCGCTGCACAAGATCCCCGAGAACGAGGTCAAGGTCGCCGAGGACCTGATCTTCGACCGCGGCACGCCCGACTACAGCCCGCTGGAGGCCTACCTGGCCCTGTTCGAGGGGCGGGCGGCGGCCAAGACGGTCAAGAAGGCGCGGGCCGAGACCGTGGAGGAACGGCTCAAGGACCGTATCGTCGACGGCGACCGGCAGGGGTTGGACGACGACCTGGCGGCGGCCATGAAAACCCATCCGCCGCTCGACATCATCAACACCCATCTGCTCGACGGCATGAAGGTGGTCGGCGAGCTGTTCGGGGCAGGCAAGATGCAGTTGCCCTTCGTGCTCAAGTCGGCCGAGACGATGAAGGCCGCCGTGGCCTATCTGGAACCGCACATGGAGCGGGTCGAGGGCCAGGAAAAGGGCACGATCGTGCTGGCCACGGTCAAGGGCGACGTTCACGACATCGGCAAGAACCTGGTCGATATCATCCTGACCAACAACGGCTACCGGGTGATCAATCTGGGCATCAAGCAGCCGGTGGCCACGATCATGTCGGCGGCGCGGGAGCACAAGGCCGACGCGGTGGGCATGTCGGGCCTGCTGGTCAAGTCGACCGTGGTCATGAAGGACAATCTGGTCGAGATGACGCGCGAGGGCTTCGACATCCCGGTGATGCTGGGCGGGGCGGCGTTGACCCGCGGCTATGTCGAGGACGATTGCGCCAAGGTCTACGATTCCGGCCGGGTGGCGTATGCCCGCGACGCCTTTGACGGGCTGGATCTGATGAACAAGGTGGTGGCCGGCGGGTTCGATGCCCACATCGCCGAGGCGCAGCGGAAACGCGCCGTCAAGCCGTCCAACCAGAACCGCAAGCTGGGCCGGGCGGTGCGCGCCGACACCAGCGTCGGCCCGGAGGAGGCCCAGGCCCGGCGGCGCCGGGTCACCGAGGGTGTGGCGGTGCCGACGCCGCCCTTCTGGGGCCCTCGGGTGATCGCCCGCGTGCCGCTGAAATCCCTGCTGCCTTATCTCAACGAACGGATGCTGTTCCAGATGCAGTGGGGCTATCGCAAGGAAGGCAAGCGTCTGGCGGAATATCTGAAATGGGCCCAGCGCGAGCTGCGGCCGATTCTCCACGATTTGATGGAGCGCAGCGAGGCGGAGCAGATCCTCACGCCCCAAGCCGTCTACGGCTACTGGAAATGCGCGGGCACCGGCAACGACCTGGTGCTGTTCGCCGAGGACGGAACGACCGAACTGGGCCGCTTCGCGCTGCCCCGCCAGTCCAAGAAGAACGGCGAGTGCGTGGCCGATTTCTTCCGCGACATCGACGATGACGAGCGCGACGTGATCGGCCTGCAGGTGGTGACCATGGGGCAGAACGCGTCGGAGGTGGCGCGCGACTGGTTCGCCGGCGACCGGTATCAGGACTACCTGTATCTGCACGGTCTCAGCGTCGAGATGACGGAGGCGATGGCGGAATACGTGCACAAGCGGATTCGGGCCGAACTGGGGTTCGCCGCGGAGGACGCCAGGGACATCGACAAGATGCTGTCCCAGGGCTATCACGGCGGCCGCTATTCCTTCGGCTATCCGGCCTGCCCGAACCTGGAAGACCAGGATCTGCTGCTGCGCCTGCTCAACGCCGGCCAGATCGGTATCGAGCTGTCGGACGAACACCAGCTCCACCCCGAGCAAAGCACGTCGGCCATCGTCGTCCACCATCCCAAGGCGAAGTATTTCACGGTTTAGGGTATGATCGTTCTTGCGCCCTTCGACCTGCTCTTCTTGAGTACATTGGAGGTCGTGCATAGTTAGCCGCGGGCGTGCCGGCGACGGGGGCTTGCGAAACAGGGACGACACGCGATCCATGGTCGGCAGACGAGCGACGATCAAGGGACTGCTGTTGGCCGGCGGCGCGGTGACCGCTGGAACGGCCGTGGGCGCCCTGTTTGGAACGGACGGTGGCGCGGCCTTTGCCGCATCGCCCAAACCGCTCGCCATTCCGCCGCTGATGACCGGTGAGACGCGGGACGGCGTGCGGGTCTTCGACCTGGCTCTGGAGCGCGGCATCAGCCGTTTCTTCGACGATGTCGAGACGCCGACGCTCGGCATCAACGGCGCCTATCTGGGGCCGACCCTGGAGATGCGCGCGGGCGAACGGGTGCGTCTGAACGTCGCCAACGGCATCGGTATGCCGAGCACGCTGCATTGGCACGGCATGCACGTTCCGGCCCACGCCGATGGCGGTCCGCATCAGGTGATCCGGACGGGCGCGACATGGTCGCCGGAATTCGAGGTCCGGCAGCGCGCGGCGATGGTCTGGTACCACTCCCACATGGTTCCCGAAACCGGGCCGCAGGTCTATCACGGGCTGGCCGGGGCGATCTATCTGCGCGACGACGAAACCGACCGTCTCGATCTGCCGCGCGACTACGGCGTCGACGACATCCCGCTTATCGTTCAGGACCGCGCCTTCAATCGCGACGGGTCGTTCTACTATTCGGCCTCGATGCACGACCGGATGATGGGCATGCAGGGAAATGTCCTGCTCGTCAACGGCGTGGCCGCACCCTATTTTCGGGCCACCGCCGCGCGGTTGCGGTTACGCCTGTTGAACGGCTCGAACGCCCGCTCCTACGTCTTTGGCTTTGGCGACGGCCGGTCGTTCCATCTGATCGGCAGCGATGGTGGCCTGTTGGAGCGCCCGCATCGCACGGATCGGGTCGCGCTGTCGCCCGGCGAAAGGGCTGAGATCGTGGTCGATCTGACCGGCGGTCAACCCGTCGCGTTGCGCGCCGTCTCCCCCGCCAACACGGGCCCGATGGGCGGAGGCATGATGGGAAGGGGCATGATTGGTGGGGCGGCCGATGACATCGCCGTCGATGTCCTGGAAATCCGGCCCGATGGCGGGCTGGCCCGGCCGCCCGCCATGCCCGAACGCCTGATCGCGCTCCCCCGCCCGGACCCGTCGTCCGCCGTCGGCACCCGGCGCTTTGTGTTCGACATGGGGATGGGCGGGATGATGGCGGGCGGCGGTTTCACGATCAATGGCCGGTCGATGGACATGACCAGGATCGACGAGCGCGTGACGGTCGGGACCAGCGAGATCTGGGAAATCGAGAACACCTCGCCTTTGGCGCATCCCGTTCATATTCACGACGTTCAGTTCCGCCTGCTCGACCGCAACGGCGCGCCGCCGTCCCCGGCTGAAGCCGGGTTGAAGGACACGGTTCTGGTCGGGCCGCAAGAGCGCGTCCGCCTGCTGCTCGGTTTCGCCGACTATGCCGATCCTGACGCTCCCTACATGTACCACTGCCATATCCTCGAGCATGAGGACGCCGGCATGATGGGTCAGTTCGTCGTGACGACGTGACCTAAGACCGCCCCGCCCCCTCGACCGGGGCGTAGTCGGCGGGATCGACCGTCTCCGGCCGGCCTTCGAGCGAAAGGGCGGCGCGGCGGGCCGGGGTTTCGGCGATGACGCGGCCGCGGCGGACCACGGCCAGCCGCGTCGCCTTCAGCCGGATCGCCTCCACCGGGTCGCGGGCCTGCAGCAGCACCATGTCGGCGTTGCAGCCGGGGTCCAGGCCGTAGCCCTCAAGCCCCAGGATCGCCGCCGGCACGGCGGTCACCGCCTCGAAACAGCGCGCCATGTCGTCCCGTCCGGTCAAATGGCCGACATGCAGCGCCATCTGGGCCACCTCCAGCATGTCGGCGTTGCCCAGCGCGTACCACGGGTCCATGACGCAGTCATGGCCAAAGGCCACCGGTACCCCGTGGTCCCACAGTTCCCGGACGCGGGTCATGCCGCGGCGCTTGGGGTAGGTGTCGTGGCGGCCCTGGATGACGATGTTGATCAGCGGGTTGGCGATGGCCTGGAGACCGGCTTCGGCCATCAGCGGCAGCAGCTTGGAGACATAGTAGTTGTCCATCGAATGCATGGAGGTGAGGTGCGACCCGGCCACCCGCCCGTGCAGGCCCAGCCGCTGGGTCTCGAAGGCCAGGGTCTCGATGTGGCGGGACAGGGGGTCGTCGGTCTCGTCGCAATGCATGTCGACGCGCAGTCCCCGCTCCGCCGCGATCTCGCAGAGCGCCCGGACGCTGGCCGCGCCATCGGCCATGGTCCGCTCGAAATGGGGAATGCCGCCGACCACGTCGACGCCGAGGTCCAGGGCACGCGCCAGGTTGTCCGCCGCGCCCGGCGCCCGCAAATATCCGTCCTGGGGAAAGGCGACGAGTTGCAGGTCCAGATAGGGCCGCACCCGGTCGCGCACCTGCAACAGCGCCTCGACTCCGATCAGCCGGTCGTCGCAGACATCGACATGGCTGCGGATCGCCAACAGCCCCTGGGACACCGCCAGGTCGCAATAGCGCATGGCCCGTTCCGCCACCGCCTCGACGGTCAGCAGCGGCTTCAGCTCGCCCCACAGGGCGATGCCTTCCAGCAGCGTGCCCGACCGGTTGAGCCGGGGCAGGCCCAGCGACAGGGTGGCGTCCATGTGGAAATGGCAGTCGACGAAGGGCGGTGAGACGAGAAGCCCGCCGGCGTCCAGGGTCCGCGCCGCCTCGGCGTCGACCCCCGGCTCGATCGCCTGGATCTTGCCGTCGGCGCAGGCGATGTCCACCCCCGCGCGACCATCGGGCAGGGTGGCGTTCTTGACAAGCAGGGAGATACTCATGGTTCGGTTCAGGTTCTATCGATTTTCGCAGTAGGGCGAGGCATCTATCGTTCGCCCTTGAACCACGGCGTCAGCAGGGCCCTGGGATAATCGGCGCGGCGCGCGACGGCGACAAGGGCGGCGATGGACAGCAGATAGGGCAGCATCAGGAAGATCTGGCTGGGCACGAAGGCGCCGACCTCGGTCTGCAACCGCACCTGAAAGGCGTCGAAGGCGCCGAACAGCAGGGCGCCCAGCAGCGCCTTGCCCGGCCGCCACGAGGCGAACACGGTCAGCGCGATGCAGATCCAGCCGCGGCCGTTGACCATGCCGAAGAAGAAGGCGTCGAAGGTGGACATGGTCAGGAACGCGCCGCCTACGGCCATGATCGCGGATCCGACCACCACCGCGCCCATGCGCAGCCCGTACACCGGCAGCCCCTGCGCCTCCACCGCGACCGGGTTGTCGCCGACCGCGCGCAGGGCCAGGCCAAGCGGCGTGCGGTACAGCACCCAGGCGACGGCGACGACGAGGAAGAGGGCGAGGAAGGTCAGTGGTGTCTGGCGGAACAGGGCCGGCCCCAGAAAGGGCAGGTCCGACAGGATCGGCAGGTCAAGCGGCTGGAACGGCGCGATGCGCGGGGGGCTGGTCACGTCGGGAAGGGCCGTGCGGTAGGTGAAATAGGCAAGGCTTGTGGCCAGCAGGGTGATGCCGATCCCCGACACGTGCTGAGACAGGCCCAGCGGCACGGTCAGCACCGCATGCAGCAGCCCGAAGGCGCCGCCGACGGCCATCGCCGCCAGCACGCCGCCCCACAGCCCGGCGCCCAGCCACACCGCCATCCAGCCGGTCATGGCCCCGGCCACGAAGATGCCTTCGATGCCCAGGTTGAGCACCCCGGCGCGCTCGCAGATGAGCGCCCCCAGCACCCCGAAGATCAGCGGCGAGGCGATGCGGATGGCCGCCGCCCAGAAATTGGCGGTGATCAGGATGTCGAGGATGTCCATGGGCGCCTAACCCTTCGTCTCCGTAGCCGTCGGCACCGCCGCCGGTCGCGTCCACCGCAGGCGGAAGCGGGTGGCGAAGCCACCGATCAGCACGCACAGCAGGGCCAGGGCCACCGCCAGGTCGGCCAGGTAATTGGACACGCCCAGCGCCCGGCTCATGGAATCGGTGCCGACGAAGACGCTGGCGACGAACAGCGCAGCGGCCACCACGCCCAGCGGCGACAGCCCGGCCAGCATGGCCACGACGATGCCGGCATAGCCGAAGCCCGGCGACAGGTCGGCGGTCAGATAACCCTTGAGCCCCGCCACCTCGCCGACCCCGGCCAGTCCGGCCAGGGCGCCCGACAGCGCCGCCACCCGCACCAGGGTCGCCGTTACGGGCAGGCCGGCATGGCGTGCCGCCGCCGCGTTCTCGCCGACCGCCCTGATGTCGAAGCCCCACACCGTGCGCCGCAGCAGGATCGACAGCCCGAGGGCGGCGACCAGTCCGATCGGCAGCCCGGCGTGGACCCGCATCCGGTCGATCAGCCCGGGCAGGGCGGCGGCATCGACCACCGGCGCCGATTGCGGCCACCCCAGGCTCATCGGGTCCTGCATCGGGCCTTCCAGCATCATCTGCACGAACAGCAGAACGACGAAGTTGAGCAGCAGGGTGGTCACTACCTCGTCGGCGCCAAAGCGCAGTTTGAGCAATGTCGGCCCCACCATCAGCGCCGCGCCGGCCGTCGCCCCGGCCACGACGATCAGCGGCATCATCACCAGCGGCGGACCGTTCACCAGTCCGGTGCCGACCGCGGCGACGGCCAGCGCGCCGGCGTACAGTTGGCCCTCCAGCCCGATGTTCCACAGCCGGGCGCGAAAGGCGACGGCGGCGGCCAGACCGGTCAGGATCAGCGGCGTGGCGCGGGTCAGCATCTCCGACACCGCGAACAGGCTGCCAAAGGCACCCACGGCCATCAGCCGATAGGCTTCCAGCACCGGCGCGCCGGCCGCCGCGATCGGGATGGCCGCCAGCAGCAGGGCCGCCAGTCCCGCCGCGCAGCGGGCGGCGACGGCCCGGCCGGGCGATAGCCCGGCGCGCGGTTCCAGCCGGATCATGCGGCAACCCCCTTGGCGTCGTCGCCGTGGCCGGCCATCATCAGGCCCAGCCGCGCCCGGTCCAGGGCATCCGTCGCCCCGGCGTCGATCAGCCGTCCGTCGTGGATGGCGACCACCCGATCGGCCAGTGTCAGCAACTCG
Organism: Inquilinaceae bacterium; assembly: GCA_052168355.1. Lineage (GTDB taxonomy): Bacteria > Pseudomonadota > Alphaproteobacteria > DSM-16000 > Inquilinaceae > JBQLZQ01. The sequence continues at coordinate 129,191 of JBQLZQ010000070.1, read as the reverse complement.
TCCAGATCCTCGGAAATCAGCAGTACGCCGGCGCCGCGCATCCGCGCGTCCAGCAGCCGGGCATGGATTTCCGATTGGGCGCCCAGATCCAAGCCCCGGGTCGGCTGGTTGGCCAGGATCAGGCGCGGGGACCGGTCCAGACCACGGGCCAGCACCAGCTTCTGGATGTTGCCGCCCGACAGAAGACGGGCCGGAGCGTCCGGTCCGGGGCAGCGGATGTCATAGGCGCGGATCGCCGTTTCCGCGCCCCGGCGTATGGCCGGAAACCGCAGGAACCCGACGCGGCTGACGGCCGGATCGCGCACGGTTTCCAGCACCAGGTTCTCGGCCACGCTCATCGCCCCGACGATGCCGTCGCGGTGCCGGTCTTCGGGAACGCGGGCGACGCCGGCGCGGGCGACGGATTGGGGATCGGGACGCCGCACCGCCTGCCCGAACAGCTCCAGGGTGCCGGCGTCGGGGACCGACAGCCCGGCCGCCAGCGCCGCCAGCCCGGCCTGGCCATTGCCCGACACGCCGGCGATGCCGACGATCTCGCCCTCGCGCACCGTCAGGGACGCGGCGCGCAGCAGCGGCCTTCCGCCGGCGGCCGTCAGCGTCACGTCCGCCAGCGACAGCAGGGTTTCGCCCTGGGGCCGGGCCGTCCGGCGCGAGACGGGGACATCGCGGCCCACCATCATCTCGGCGATGGCCCGGCGGTCGGCCGACGCGGTCGTCATCTCACCCGCCTTGCGGCCGCCCCGCAGCACCGCGATGCGGTCCGACACCGCCAGCACCTCGCCCAGCTTGTGGGAAATGAAGACGATGCCAAGCCCGCCGGCCGCCAGCCTTCGCAAGGTGGCGAACAGCCCGTCGGCCTCCTGGGGCGTCAGCACCGCCGTTGGTTCGTCCAGCACCAGCACGCGGACATCGCGGTAGAGGGTCTTCAGAATTTCCACCCGCTGCTGCTCGCCGACGGCAAGACCGCCGACCGGTGTGTCCAGATCGACCGTCAGCCCGCTGTCGTCCATCAGCGCCTCGACCCGCCGCCGTGCGGCGCGCCGCGACCGCCAGGGGCGCCACAGCGGCTCGGTGCCCAGGGTGATGGCGTCCAGCGCGGTCAGGTTCTCGGCCAGGGCGAAATGCTGGTGAACCATGCCGATGCCGGCATCCAGCGCCGCCTGGGGCGATCCCGGCTCCAGCGCGCGCAGCGGGCCGCCGCCGCGCGGGGCCATACGCACGGTCCCGGCATCGGCGACATAATGGCCGAACAGGATGTTCATCAGGGTCGTCTTGCCGGCGCCGTTCTCACCCAGCAGCGCCAGGATCTCGCCCCGGCCAAGATCCAGGTCGATACCGTCATTGGCCAGCACCGGGCCAAACCGCCGGGTGATGCCCGACAGCGCCAGCACGATATCGCGACGGCCGGCCGCGCCGTCCTCAAGGGGCGGGAAGGGGGGAGCGCTCATGCCATGGGCGGTGCTGGGCGCCGGCGCCGGGGCATCGTGCCGCCGGCCCCGCGCCTCGACCTTCCGGTTACTGCGACGATGTCGGCTCGCCGTCGTTGACGTTGACCCGGAACAGGCCGTCCAGGATCTCCTGCTCCCTGGCCCGGACCAGCTCGGCCACGTCCGCCGGCACCAGGGACTCGTCCATGACCAGGCTGCCGCCGCCATAGCTCATATAGCTGAACTGGCCATAGTCGGCCGGCTCGAACCGTCCCTCCAGCACCGCCTGGATGGCCCGGTCGACGGTCGGTTCCATGTGCCAGATCGCGCTGGCCAGGATCGTATCGGGATAGTCGGCGGCGGTATCGATGACATTGCCGATGGCCCGCACGCCCCTCTCCTTGGCGGCGTCGGAAACGCCGAAGCGCTCCGCGTACAGAATATCCGCGCCCTTGTCGATCATGGCGAAGGCCGATTCCTTGGCCTTTGGCGGGTCGTACCAGGACCCGATGAAGGTGACCAGGAACTCGACATCGGGGTTGACCTCCCGCGCGCCGTCCATGAAAGCGTGCATCAGCCGGTTGACCTCGGGAATGGCGTAGCCGCCGACCATGCCGATGAGGTTGGATTGGGTCGCATTGCCGGCGATCATGCCCGACAGGTAGCTGGGCTCGTGGATCCAGTTGTCGAACACCGCGAAATTGGGCTGGGCGGGGCCGAAGGACGACCCCATCAGGAACGCCACGTCGGGATATTCGGCCGCCACCGTGCGCGCCGCCCGCTCCACGGCGAAGGCTTCGCCGACCACCAGATCCATGTCCTGCTCGGCATATTCGCGCATGACGCGCTCATAGTCGGTGTTGGCGACGTTTTCGGAGAAGGTATAGGTGATGTCGCCGCGCTCTTCCGCCGCCGTCAGCGCCTTATGGATGCGGCTGACCCATTGCTGCTCCACCGGCACGGTGTAGATCGCGGCCACGTCGATGGGCTTTTCCTTTGCGGTTTGGGCGGCGGTCGGCGCCATCGCGGCGGCCATCAATCCGATGCCTGCAAGGGCGCCAGCCAGCATCCGCCGGGTCAGTGTCGTCGCTCGTTTCGTCATCATGCCTCTGCCTGTTTGTTCATCGTTCTTGGGGAACGTGCCATCATGTGCCAACGAAGACCCGTTCCAACGCAATGACCGTGCCATGCTCCCCGCCCCGGCGGCAAGGCGGTTGAGGGCGGTCGGTCGCTGCCTCGCCAGGGCGGGCCTCGCAACCTCGCTATTTGCCATCCCGCCGTCCGCGGGCTACGGTCATTCCAGTCGTGAGGATGGACAGCAATAGGCATTGAAATGCAGGGCGATTTTGGGCGTGTGGGCGGTATCTGGTTTGCCGGGAGCGTGCCGGTAACGCAGGCACTTGCTTAGAGATCAGGCCAAGCCCATGCCCCGGCCCATCGCCGCCGCCTTTGCGTTTGTGCTGTGCCTTGCCGTGTCCGCCGCGGCCCAGGCGGCCTGCACCGATCCGGCGGCGCCCGGCGTCAACTGGCGCCGCTGCTTCCAGGACGGCACCGACCTGACAGGGGTCGACCTGACCGGAGCCCAGCTCCGCGACGCGACGTTTCAGCGCAGCACGCTGGACGGCAGCGACCTGACCGGGGTCGATGCCTTCCGCGCCAAGTTCATATCGTCCAGCATGGTCGGGGTGACCCTGATCGATGCCCGGCTGACCGGGGCCGATCTCACCAAGGCGGATCTGACCGGGGCCGCGCTGAACGGCGCCGACCTTCGCAACGCCAAGCTGGTCAACGCGATCCTGCGGAATGCCGATTTGACGAACGCGCGCCTGACCGGGACGGACCTGCGCAACGCCGATCTGTCGGGCGCGATTTGGGGCGACGGGTCGCGCATTTGCGCCGAGGGGTCCGTCGGCCAGTGTCACTGACTGCCGGTGATCAGCTGTCCGGGCCCGATGCCGCCCGCGCCGCCAGGGCAGTCAGGGACGCGCCGGCGACGCGATAGGGCAGCCACTCGGTCAGGTGCTCGATACCCAGTCGCCGGTAGAAGTCGCGGGCCGGGTTCCAGTCCAGGACATTGAGCTCCAACCGCGGACAGCCCCGCTCGACCGCCAGGGCGGCGACGGCGGCCACAAGCGCCTGGCCCAGGCCGGAGCCGCGCGCCCCGGGCCTGACGTAGAGGTCTTCCAGGAACAGACCGGCCCGTCCCTCCCAGGTGGAATAGGTGGGATAAAACAGGGCAAAGCCTTCGGCCATGCCGTCCCTCTCCCCGATCAGGGCTTCGAACCGTGGCTGGGGACCCCAGCCGTCCCGTCTCAGATCGGCTTCCGTCGCCCGGACCTGATCCTCGGCCTTTTCGAAGCGGGCCAATTCGCGGATCATGGCCAGGATGAACGCTGCGTCGTCGGCGACGGCGGGCCGGACATGGGGGCGCGGGTCGGTCATGGCGACTGCTGGTCCTGACACTGATAGGCCTGACAAGGAGGGGAGAAGTTTGAGTAATCGCCATCCGCTATCCTGTCAAAGCCACTTTACGGGAACCCGTTGGGCATGCCCCTTCAGCGCCTCCTGACCCGCGGACGCGTCCATCTGCGCCGTATTTATCGGAACGATCAACTTGTCCTGGCCATACTGGCCGTCGTGGTCGGGGTCGCCGCGGCCGGCGGCGCCATTCTGTTCCGGCTGGGATTGAGCGGCGTCCAATTCCTGTTCTATGGGTTCGGTTCGGAAACCATGGCCAGCCGGGTCGCGGCCCTGCCATGGTGGCACATCGTTCTGGCGCCGACCCTGGGCGGGCTCGTGGTCGGGCTGCTGTTGCGCTACCTCATGCCGGGGCAACGGGCCCGGGCCGTGCCCGACGTGATGGAGGCGTGCGCCCTGCGCGGCGGCCACATTCCGCTGCGTGTCGGGTCGGGGGCGGCCTTGGTCAGCGCCGTCTCCCTGGGTGTCGGCGCCTCGACCGGGCGCGAGGGGCCGGTGGTGCATCTGGGCGCCACCATCGGGTCCTTCCTGGGACGTCGGCTCGGCATGTCGGCGTCGCTGCTGCGCACCCTGTTCGGGTGCGGTGTCGCGTCGGCAGTGGCCGCCAGCTTCAACGCCCCCATAGCCGGGGTTTTCTTCGCGCTGGAGGTGGTGATCGGGCACTACGCGCTCAGCGCCTTCGCCCCCATCGTTCTGGCGTCGGTAATGGGGACGGTGGTCAGCCGGCTCTATTACGGTGACTTCCCGGCCTTTGTATTGCCGAAGGACTACGAGATCGTCTCGTTCCTGGAGTTCCCGGCCTTCGCCTTGCTGGGCGTGGTCAGCGCGCTGGTCGCCGGGCTGTTCATGTGGTCGGTGATCGCGGCCCAGGACACGGTCAAGCGCCTTGACCCGCCGCTCGTGCTGCGTCCGATGGCGGGCGGTCTGATCTTGGGCCTTGTCGCGCTGGCTTTTCCGCAGGTGCTGGGGGTCGGCTACGAAGCGACCGACGCGGCCCTGAAAGAGATGTTGCCGCTGTGGCTGCTGCTGGCCCTGATCGTCCTCAAGACGGGAGCCACCGCGATCAGCCTGGGATGCGGGTTCGGCGGCGGCGTGTTCAGCCCGGCGCTGTTCGTCGGGGCCATGACCGGCGGCGCCTTTGGTGTCATCGCCACCGGCGCTTTCCCCGATCTGTCCTCCGGCCATGGGGCCTATACGCTGGTCGGCATGGGAGCCGTCGCGGGGGCGGTGCTGGGCGCTCCCATCTCGACCATCCTCATCGTGTTCGAGATGTCGGGGGACTACGCGCTGACCATTGCCCTGATGGTGGCCGTGGTCATCGCCTCGACCCTGATCGATCAGGTCCTGGGGAAAAGCCTGTTCACCTGGCAGCTCGAGCGGCGCGGTATCGTCCTGGAAGGCGGGCGGGAGGTGGCGCTGCTCCGCCAGGTCCGGGTCAGCCATGTGATGAAGCGCGACTATGCCGCCATCGCCCCCAACGCCGACTGGGACGAGGTTCACGAACGGCTGCGCACCGCGCGCTACGGCGAATTGCTGGTTCTGGGGGACGCCAACACCCTGATCGGCGTGATCACGCTGGTCGATCTGGCGGAGGCCGAGGCCCATGCCGCCGACGAAGCCGATTCCGAGGCCCCGGTGCGCCGCACTGCCGCCGCGCTGGCCCGCCCGGATCCACCGATGCTGGAGGCCGCGGACGATATCCGTGCCGCGATGCGGCTGATGGACCAGGCCGGTGAAAGCCATATCGCGGTCGTCGATGATCGGGAGGCCCGTCATGTGGTCGGGTTCGTTCACGAACACGACGTGATGCTGGCCTATCACCGGGCCCTGATGCAGGCCCGCGCCGAGGAGCGCGGCGAGGCGGTGCGGCGAAGGGACCGGTCCCGGGCTTGACAGGGGCCGTCCGCTTGTCCGATATATCCGATATCGGAAGTTTTCTCTATTCGGAATAGATTGTGGTCGCTTCGACAGCATGCAGGATGACCGTTCGGGAAGCGGCGGCGATCGACGCGGCGGCAATCCGTGGTCTGGTTGCCGTGGTCGATGGCGGCAACCCATTTTGTGTCCGCGCGCCGGACGAATTGCCGGAGTGGCTCGATGACCGGGACGAACTTTCGATGCCGACCGGCCGTCACACCGCCGTCCTGCTGGCCGAGCGGCCGGATGGGCCGAAGGGCTATGCCGCGATTCGCCCGGGCCGGTATCGCCGCAACGCCGATACCGCCACCCTGGAGATCGGCGTGCGCCCGGAACGGATGGGGTGTGGGGTCGGAAGCACGCTGATGCGCGCGGCCGAGCAATGGGCCGTCGATCGCGGCCTACGCCGGTTGGGATATGCGGTCCGCGTCGACCATGAGCGGGCGATCGCGCTGGGCGACAAGTTTCGTTACGTCCATGAAGGTCTGTGTCGGGAGACCGTGCGCGGCGACGGCCGCTGGCACGACGAGGTGCGGATGGGCAAGCTGCTGATCGCCGACGGGGGAGAAATGTGCGCCCCCCTGCTGCTGGAAGCGCCGTCCCTTCCGGCGGATGCCGACCGGGTGGCGATTCGGCCGCTGACGGTCGCCGATGCGCCGGCCCACCATGCCTTTGACCGGCAAATGCGCTGTGAAACGAGTTTCGTGATGCGCGCGCCGGACGAGGCGGCCGCGACACCCGACGCCACGCGGGCCTTCCTGGCCGCGGAAGTCGGCCGGCCCGACCGGTTTCGGGCCGCGGCCTTTATCGACGGCCGGATCGTCGGCACCATCGGCGGCCAGGCGGGCCCCGGCGCCGGTCGGCGCGCCGACATTACCCTGGGCATGGCGGTGCTCCGCGCCTACTGGGCGGCGGGAATCGGCACGAGATTGATGGAATCGTTGGAAGCATGGGCGCGGGGGCGGGGCGGCCACCGACTGTCTCTGGAGGTCTTTGCCCACAATGTGCGCGGCCGCCGTTTCTACGAGGCGCGCGGGTTCGATGTGGAAGCGGTGGCGCGCCGGGGCGCCGTTGTCGACGGATGCTACGCCGACATGGTGGCGATGGGGAGAATTCTGACTTAGCGGCGATGGCGGGATGGCCGCCGGGCCATCTCGCCCCTTCGCTCCGCGCCCCGCCATGCTATATGGTGGGGTATGGCGAACTGGTCCGAAGATCCCCTCGACGCCGCTCCGGCGGCGGCAACCCGGGCCGCACGCGCGGTGGCGCGGCCCCCCGTCGATCCCACCTATCTGGCGACGCTGAACCCCGCCCAGCGCGAGGCGGCGGAGACGCTGGACGGGCCGGTGCTGGTGCTGGCCGGGGCGGGGACGGGCAAGACCCGGGTGCTGACCACACGCCTGGCCCATCTGCTGATGACCGGCCGCGCCTGGCCCAGCCAGATCCTGGCCGTCACCTTCACCAACAAGGCATCGCGGGAGATGCGCGACCGCGTCGCCGCGCTGACCGGGGCGCCGGTCGAAGGCTGGTGGCTGGGCACCTTCCACGCCATCGCCGCGCGCATCCTGCGCCGCCACGCCGAAGCGGTGGGGCTGAAATCCAACTTCACCATCCTGGACACCGACGACCAGATCCGCCTGCTCAAGCAATTGCTGGAGGCGGACAACATCGATTCCAAGCGCTGGCCGGCGCGCGCCGTGCTGGGCGTGATCCAGCGCTGGAAGGATCGGGGCCTGACACCGGACAAGCTCAAGGCGTCCGATGGCGGCGACATGGCCGGGGGCCGGGTGGTGGCGCTCTACACCGCCTATCAGGACCGGCTGCGCACGCTCAACGCCTGCGACTTCGGCGATCTGATGCTGCACAATCTGACCCTGTTCCAGTCCGAAGCATCGGTGCTGGAGGACTATCAGCGGCGGTTCCGCTATATCCTGGTCGACGAATACCAGGACACCAACGTGTCCCAATATCTGTGGCTGCGGCTGCTGGCTCAGAAACACCGCAACATCTGCTGCGTCGGCGACGACGACCAATCGATCTACGGATGGCGCGGCGCGGAGGTCGGCAACATCCTGCGGTTCGAGGCGGATTTCCCCGGCGCCCGGATCGTCCGGCTGGAACAGAACTACCGCTCCACCAGCCATATCCTTGGCGCCGCGTCGGGCCTGATCGCCCACAATCAGGGGCGTCTGGGCAAAACCCTGTTCACCGCCGCCGACGGCGGCGACAAGGTGATCGCCCGCAGCGTCTGGGACGGCGACGACGAGGCGCGGTGGGTCGGCGACGAGATCGAGGCGTTGCAGCGGGCCGGCACCCGCCTGGACGAAATCGCCATCCTGGTCCGGGCCGGGTTCCAGATGCGCAGTTTCGAGGAACGGTTCATCGCCCTTGGCCTGCCCTACCGGGTGGTCGGCGGTCCCCGCTTCTACGAGCGGCTGGAGATCCGGGACGCCATGGCCTATCTGCGGGTGATCGCCCAGCCGGCCGACGATCTGGCGTTCGAGCGGATCGTCAACACGCCCAAACGCGGCCTGGGCGACGCCACCGTCAGGATCCTGCACCAGGTCGCGCGCGGCCAGGGCGTGCCGCTGGCCGAGGCGGCGCGGCGGGTGATCGAGACCGACGAGCTGAAGCCGAAACCGCGCGGCAGCCTGCGCGCCCTGACCGGGGATTTCGACCGATGGCGGGATCTGGCCGACCGCGTGCCCCATACCGAACTGGCCGAAACCGTGCTCGACGAATCCGGCTATACCGGCATGTGGCAGGCCGACAAATCGCCCGAGGCGCCCGGCCGGCTGGAAAACCTGAAGGAGCTGGTCACGGCGATGGCCGAGTTCGAGAACCTGGCCGGGTTCCTCGAGCATGTCAGCCTGGTCATGGAGAACGCCGAGGCGCCGGGCACCGACATGGTCAACCTCATGACCCTCCATTCGGCCAAGGGGCTTGAATTCGATCAGGTCTTTCTGCCGGGGTGGGAGGAAGGGCTGTTCCCCAACCAGCGGGCGATGGACGAGAGCGGCATCGCCGGGCTGGAGGAAGAACGCCGCCTGGCCTATGTGGGCCTGACCCGCGCCAAGCGGCGGGCCTGTGTGGTCAGCGCCGCCAACCGCCAGATTCACGGCCAGTGGGCCAGCGCCATTCCCTCGCGCTTCGTCGAGGAACTGCCCGAGGACCACGTGGAGACCCAAAGCGACATCGGATCGGGCCTGGGCGGGTTGGCGGAGGCGCGTCCCGGCTTTGCGTTCCAGGCCCCACGCCAAACCGGCTTCACGCGGCGCACCGCGCCGCCGGTGCTCGACGGCGTGGCCTTTGCCGTGGACGAACGGCCACGGCCCGAGAAGGTCTTCGTGCGCGGCGACCGGGTGTTCCATCAGAAGTTCGGCTATGGCACCGTGCGCGCCACCGAGACCGAAAAGCTGACCATCGCGTTCGACCATTCGGGCGAGAAAAAGGTCATGGACAGCTTCGTCATTCCCGCCGACCAGGCGTCTTAACGGCTTTCCGCTGCTGCTCCCGCGACAGAGGGGCGCTGTGCAGAAAAACGCGAATCGGCGGGGACCCAAACAGCGCCCGTGTCGTTCCCCCCCGAATTTGTTCGCCGTGCCACCGCGCGGCTGCGCCACAGAAGGGCTTTGCCGTGAACCCGTTCGGCGACTTTTCGGTGACCGTCAATGCCGCGATCCTGGTTGCCGCGGCGGCGGTGATCACGCTGGCCGGGATCCGGCTGGCGGCGGTGGCCGACCGGCTGGCGGACGTGACCGGGCTGGGCGAGGCGATCACGGGGGCGGTCCTGCTGGGGGCCAGCACGTCCTTGCCGGGGATCGTTTCGACGGTGACGGCGGCCGGCGCGGGCTACCCGCAGCTCGCCATCAGCAACGCCGTCGGCGGCATCGCCGCGCAGACCTTTTTCCTGGCGGTGGCCGATATCGGCTACCGCCGCGCCAATCTGGAGCACGCCGCGGCGTCCCTGGCCAATCTGATGAACGGATGCCTGCTGGTGGCGCTTCTGTCGCTGGTGCTGCTGGCGCAGACGGCGCCGCCGGTCTCGCTGTTCGGCATCCATCCCATGACGCCGATCGTGCTGCTGGTCTACGGTTTCGGGCTGCGGCTGGTGTCGCGCGCGCAAGAGCAACCGATGTGGGGGGCCAAGACGACGTCGGAGACCGCGGAGGATACGCCCGACGAGCCGGCGGGCGACAAGGGCGTGTTGCGCGGGCTCGTCGTCTGGTTTGCGGCGCTGGCCCTGATCGTTGGGGCGGCGGGGTATGTCGTTGCCCAAAGCGGTATCGCGCTGGCCCGCGACACCGGCCTGTCCGAGGGGCTGGTGGGCACTCTGTTCACGGCCGTGGCCACGTCGATGCCCGAGCTCGTGACCACGGTGGCCGCCGTCCGTCGCGGCGCTCTGACGCTGGCGGTCGGCGGGATCATGGGCGGCAATGCCTTCGACGTCCTGTTCGTGACGGCGGGGGACATCGCCTACCGCCCGGGGTCGATCTATCATGCGGTCGCCGAACAGCAGACCTTCATCCTGGCGCTGTGCCTGGTGATGACCAGCGTTCTTCTTCTTGGGATGCTGCGCCGCGAACGGCACGGCATGGGCAATATCGGATTCGAAAGCGCCTCGGTGCTGGTGCTCTATCTCGGCGGCGTCGCGGTTCTGGCCTTCTGGCCCGCGTAGCGTCCGTGCGGATCGCCGGCTACGGCCTTCCGGCGTCGGCGGCAAAGACGGAAGGGCGCTTATGCGGCGCGGCGATGCCACCCCAGCCGCTCCCGCCCAGATCCACCCCGCCCATCGATCGGGCACCGCTCCACCTGTCGTGGTTTGTTGGCGTCCTCTTTGTCAAAGGCGTCCGGGCCTTGTAACGTGACGGCCAATCGGGCCGGGCGCCCGGATCGACGTCGGGGAACGCATGGCGAGGCGAGGGAACGAAGGCATGTCGAAAAAGCTGATCAACGACCCGAAAAACATCATTACGGAGATGCTGGAAGGAATCGTCGGCGCCCATCCTGGACATCTGCGGCAGCTCGACCACAGCCCGCGATCGGTGATCGCCGTGGACGGCCCGCGTGAGGGCAAGGTCGGCATTCTGATCGGTGGCGGATCGGGCCACGAACCGGCCTTCATCGGCTATGTCGGGCGCGGCCTGGCCGATGCGGCGGCCATCGGCAATGTCTTTGCCTCTCCGTCGCCCGATCCCATCCTGGAGGCGACGAAGGAGATCCATGGCGGCGCCGGGGTCGTCTATCTCTACGGCAACTATGCTGGCGACGTCATGAATTTCGACATGGCCGCCGAGATGGCGGCCATGGACGATATCGAGGTCCGCACCGTTCTGGTGACCGATGACGTCGCCTCTGCGCCGCCGGCGGAGCGGGAAAAGCGTCGTGGCGTGGCCGGCGGCTTTTTCGTTTTCAAGGCCGCCGGTGCCGCCGCCGATGCCATGCTGCCGCTGGACCGGGTGGTCGCGGCCGCGGAAAAGGCCAACGGGGCGACACTGACCATGGGCGTGGCCCTGGCGCCGTGCTCCCTGCCGCATACGCGCAAGCCGAATTTCGAGCTGGGCGACGACGAGATGGAGATTGGGCTGGGCATCCATGGCGAGCCGGGGGTGGAAAAAGGCAAGCTGCGCTCGGCCGACGCGGTCACCGACGACCTTCTGGATCGGATCCTGGCGGAACTGGGTGCCGGCAAGGGCGATCGGGTGGCGTTGCTGGTCAACGGGCTGGGCGCGACACCGCTGATGGAGCTTTACCTGATGCATCGCCGCGCGGCGCGGCGGCTCATCGATGCCGGGATTGCCGTCCACAAGTCCTTTGTCGGCGAATACGTCACATCGCTGGAGATGGCCGGCGCGTCCCTGACGCTGATGCGGCTGGACGACGAGCTCACCGGCCTGCTGGACCGCCCGTGCGATTGCGCCATGTTCAGGGTCGGTTGACGATGGCTTGTCGGCGGACGGAGGCTGGGTCAGGGACGACGCGGTCGTGAGCGGCACCGCGCCGTTCTGGGTCGGCACCAGCTGGAAAATGAACAAGACGGTGGCGGAGGCGGAAGCCTTTGCCCGCGCGGTCCGAGCCGCCGAGCCGCCGCCGGACGTGCGCCTGTTCGTCGTACCGCCCTTTACGTCCATCGGGCCGTTTCGAAACGCCATGGGCGATGCGCCGGTGATGGTCGGCGCCCAGACCATGCATTGGGAGTCGGCGGGCGCCTTCACCGGCGAAATCTCGCCGGTCATGCTGCGCGATGTCGGCGCCGATCTGGTGGAACTGGGCCATTCGGAACGGCGCGCCCTGTTCGGGGAAACCGACGAACGGGTCTCGCTCAAGGTCCGCGCCGCGCTCGCCCATGGGCTGCGGCCGCTGATCTGTATCGGCGAAACGGCGGCGGAACGCGACAGCGGCGTCGCCGTCGAAACGGTGGTCCGGCAGGCGCGGATCGCGCTGGCCGGCCTCGAACCCGACGCCGTCAAGCGGTGCCTGCTGGCCTATGAGCCGGTATGGGCCATCGGCAGCGGCGGCACGCCCGCCAAGCCATCGGATGCCGCCGCGATCCATGCGGCGTTGCGCCGGGCGCTGGCCGGCCGGTCGGGGGCCGCGCGGCTGCCGATTCTCTATGGCGGCAGCGTCAACGCCGAGAACGCCGCCGCCCTGGCCGCCGAACCCGACATTGACGGGCTGTTCATCGGCCGCGCGGCCTGGGACGCCGCCGGATTTTTGGCTATCGTGGGCTTAGCGGCGGAGGCTCGCGCCGCCAACGGGACATGACGAACAGAGGACCAGGATGGAGATGACTCCCGGCCAATTCGTGGACATGCTGCGCCGTGTCGCGGCCGCCGTCGACGCCGAGCAGGACCGGTTGTCGGCGCTCGACGGGCCGATCGGCGACGGCGACCACGGGGTGACCATGGCCATGGGCTGGGCCGCGGTGGTGGAAGCGCTCGACGGCATGGATCCCGGTCAGGGCTTTGCCGCCCTCTGCAACGCCTCGGCCAAGGCCTTTCTGTCGGCCGTCGGGGCGTCGGCGGGGCCGCTGTATGCGACGGCCCTGATGCGCGGCGGCGCGGCCATCAAGGGCCGAGACAATCTGGACGCGTCTTCGATGGCCGCGTTTCTCGGGGCCGCCTGCCAGGGCATCCGTGACCGGGGCAAGGCCGAACCGGACGACAAGACCATGCTGGACGCCTGGCTGCCGGCCGTGGCCGCGGCCGAACAGGCGGCCGACGCCGGCGCCGTGCTGTCCGCCTGTCTGGGCGCCGCCGCCGACGGCGCCGAGCAGGGCATGGAACGAACCCGCGGCCTGGTCGCCCGGATAGGCCGGGCCAGCCGGCTGGGCGACCGGTCGATCGGTCACATCGACCCAGGGGCCGCCTCCAGCGCGGTCATGTTCCGCGCCATGGCCGACTTCGCCGCCGATCCGGGCTGACGGGGGAGGCGCCCCGACGCGAAGACCGCCGGACCTTCGCCGTGCGGTCGGATCCACCCGCGGATTGCCGATCGCCGCCGCCCGTGTATCCTCGCACCTCCACCTGCCCGCCTGCGAGGCCAGGGCGATCGGGTTTTCAGGAGTGAGACATAAGACACATGGTCAAACAGGCGCGCCGAGCCCAAGCCGCGGTCACCCAGACCGCCGACGGGGTGAAGACCGCTCCGCCGTCCCACAGGATTGGCGTGCGGTTGAAGCTGGCCCGCCGGATGCGCGGCATGACGCTGAAGGCGCTCAGCGAAACCATGGGTTGTTCCGAAAGCCTGCTGTCGAAGATCGAGAACGACAAGAGCTACCCGTCCCTGCCGATGCTTCACCGGATGGTCCTGGCGCTCGACATCAATATCGGCTGGCTGTTCGAGGAGGCCGACGGCGAGGAGGGCATTGTCTTCCGGGCCGGCGCCCGGCCGTTGCTGGCCCTGGATCCGCTGCGCCAGGGCGAGGGCATTTCGCTGGAGAGGGTCATCCCCTATTCCAGCGGCCATCTACTTCAATGCAATATCCATCATATCGCGGTCGGCGGTCAGAGCCGGGGCGCCATCCAGCATGCCGGCGAAGAGGTGGGCTACGTGCTTCGCGGCCGGGTCGAACTGACGGTCGACGACAAGTCTTTCCGTTTGGCGGCCGGCGATTCCTTCGTCTTCCGGTCCGAACTGCCGCATCGCTACAGCAATATCGGTGATGAACCGGCAAGCATCTTCTGGGTCAACACGCCGCCGACGTTTTAAGGGGCGTCGGTCCGGGCCCCGGGCAGACCCTGACAAATCAAGAGAATTGACATGAATTCAAGTCTCATGAATGGTTACGCCATGGCCAGTCGCGGCGTGACGTGGTTCGCGCCGGCAATGGTTTCCACAAAAAATGAGGAGAGGCACACGATGAACCGGTTATCATTGAAACTGGCGCGGGGCGGGGCGATCGCGGCGCTGGCGCTCTGCCTTGGCGGCGGTATCGCCCAGGCGGAAACCTATGCCCTGGTGACCATCAACCAGCAGGCCCTGTTCTTCAACCAGATCAACGATGGCGCCCAGGCGGCGGCCGACGCGGCCGGGGTCGATCTGGTCATCTTCAACGCCAACAACGTGCCCAGCGCCCAGAACGACGCGATCGAGACCTACATCACCCAGCAGGTCGACGGCATCGTCCTGGTGGCGATCGACGTCAACGGCGTGAAGCCGGCCGTCACCGCGGCCAAGGAAGCCGGCATCCCGGTGATCGCGGTCGACGCCCAGATCCCCGACGGCGACAACATTGCCTTCGTCGGCGTCGACAACACCGCCGCCGGCGAGGAAATCGGCGCTCACTACGCCGACTATGTGGCGTCCGAGATGGGCGGCGAGGCGAGCGTCGGCATCGTCGGGGCTCTCAACTCCTTCATCCAGAACCAGCGCCTGGACGGGTTCCGCAGCGCGGTGGAAGCGTCGGGGGTGGGTGTGACCTTCCTCGACACGGTCGACGGCCAGAACGTCCAGGATGTGGCGCTGACGGCGTCGGAGAACCTGATGACCGCCAACCCCACCATGTCGACGCTGTACGCCACCGGCGAACCGGCGTTGATCGGAGCGGTGTCCGCGGTCACCAGCCAGGGCCGTACCGACGGCATCAAGGTGTTCGGCTGGGACCTGACGGCGCAGGTCATCCAGGGGATCGACGAAGGGTGGGTCGCCGCCGTGGTCCAGCAGGATCCCTACGCCGAGGGCAAGATCGCCATCGAGTCCCTGATCGCGATCAACAATGGTGAAACCATCGACCCGATCATCAATGTCCCGGTGACCATCGTCACCGCGGACAATGTCGATGAGTTCCGAGCCATGTTCGCTCCGTAACAGGCGCGCTATAACACTATCCCGACCGGGCGTCCGCGGCGCATCGCCGCCGTGGACACCCGTGGTCGACATTTGACGGAAGCAGGCCTCGAACCATGGGCGATGCCCCACCGCGCGTAAGAATGACCGGGATCGTAAAACGCTACGGCCCCATCGTCTCTCTCGATGGGGTCGACCTGTCCTTGAGAGCCGGCGAGGTACTGGGCCTGGTCGGCGACAACGGTGCGGGTAAGTCAACCCTCAGCAAGGTGCTGTCCGGCGCGGTCGTGCCCGACGCCGGGACCATTGAGCTCGACGGCAAGCCGGTGCGGTTCGAAAGCCCGGCCGACGCGCGGCGCCACCATGTGGAGATGGTCTATCAGGACCTGGCGCTGTGCGACACGGTCGATGTCGCCGGCAATCTGTTTCTGGGTCGCGAACCGCGCCGTCGCAAGCTGGGCCTGGGCTTCCTCGACAAGCCGCGGATGCATCGCGACGCGCGGGCGATGCTGGACCGGCTTGGCATCGTCATCCCGGACATCCGGGTCAAGGTCGAAAACTTGTCGGGCGGTCAGCGCCAGAGTATCGCCATCGGCCGCGCCGCCTCGTTCGACCCGGCGGTGCTGATCATGGACGAACCGACGGCGGCCCTTGCCGTGGCCGAGGTGGAGGCGGTGCTGGAGCTGATCCGCACCGTCAGCGCGCGGGGCGTCAGCGTCATCCTGATCACCCACCGGCTGCAGGATCTGTTCCTTGTCTGCGACCGTATCCTGGTGATGTACGAGGGACGCGCCGTCGCCGAACGCCCGACGGAGGACACCAACATCGAGGAAATCGTCAACCTGATCGTCGGCCGCAAGTTCGCCGCACGCTCGGCCGCCGGCGGCCACGCCCGTCCGTCGCCGTCATGACCGAACCGACCGCGTCGAAACCGGCGATGGCCCACGGGCCTTCGACACGCCTGCGCCCCGACACGTTGAAGGACCGCTTCCTGGCTAATGGCGGCGTCGCTTCGATCGCCATCTTCTTTCTTGCCGTCTGCCTTCTGTTCACGCTGGTCACCGATGCCTTCCTGACTGCCCCCAACCTGCTCAACGTGGTGCGCCAGTCGGCGCCGCTGCTGATCGTCGCCGCCGCGATGACCCTGGTGATCACCACGGGGGGAATCGATCTGTCGGTCGGTTCGGTTCTGGCCCTGATCAGCGCGCTCTCGGCCACTCTGCTGCAGCTTGGCGTGCCCTGGCCGCTGGTGATACTGGCGATGCTGGGGTGCGGCGCCCTGATTGGGGCCGTCCAGGGATTCTTCGTCGCCTATGAGGGCATTCCCGCCTTCATCGTCACCCTGGCCGGTCTCAGCGTCATCCGGGGTGTGGCGCTGCTGATCACCGGCGGCTATTCGATCCCGATCGCTCCCGACAGCCCGTTCGTGGTCATCGGGCGGGCCTGGGTGGCGGGTGTGCCGTTGCCGGCGTGGATCGCCGCGGCCGTGCTGCTGCTCGCCTACATAACCTTCAACGAGACGGCGTTCGGGCGCTATGTCACCGGCATCGGCGCCAACCGCGAGGCGGTGCGCCGCGCCGGCGTCAACACGCGCCGTGTGACGCTGATGGTCTATGTCCTGTCCAGCACGGCGGCGGCACTGGCCGGCATCATTCTGGCCGGGCGCCTGGGCAGCGGCTCCTCCAACGCCGGTCAGGGGTTCGAGCTGGAGGTCATTGCCGCCGTCGTGCTGGGCGGCACCAGCCTATTCGGGGGGCGCGGCACGATGATCGGGACCATCCTGGGGGCGTTGACCGTCGCGGTCATCGCCAACGGCCTAATCCTGGCCCATCTGTCGCCGTTCCTGACGCCGATCGTCACCGGTGTCATCATCCTGATCGCCATCTGGCTCAACTTCCGCATCTTTCGCGGGAGTATCCAGGGGCGATGACAAGGGAGAGGGACCGGTGACGGAACACGAAAAGACTTCGCCGATCGGTGTCCGGTCGGGCACAGTGATGACGGTTCTGGGGCCGATCCCCGTGGAGACCATGGGCGTCACCCTGATGCATGAGCATATCCTGCTCGACACGTCGAGCTGGTGGAAATGCCCGTGTCACGCCTCGGAGATGGCGATCGCCGAGCAGCCCGTGAGTATCGAGATCCTGGGCGAGCTGCGGATGAACCCGTTTCTCAGCCGCGACAATTGCCATCTGGTCGATGTCGATCTGGCGATGGAGGAGCTTTACCGGTTCACCGATCTGGGCGGCCACACCGTGATCGATCCAACCAACCTTGGCATCGGCCGCGACCCGCAGGCCCTGCAGCGGATCGCCCGCCGCACCGGGCTCAATATCGTCATGGGGTCGGGGTTCTACCTTGAGGCGTCCCACCCCGAATGGTTTGGGCCGATGGATGTCGATCAGGTCGCCGCTCTTATCGTCGCGGATGTGGGCGGAGCGGACGAAAAGCCGGACGTCATGGCCGGAATCATCGGGGAGATCGGCGTCAGCAAGGATTTCACCGAGGCGGAACAGAAGTCGCTGCGCGGCGCTGCGCGGGCAGCGAAGGCCACCGGCGTGCCGCTGTCGATCCATCTGCCAGGCTGGGAACGGCTGGCCCACCGCGTTCTCGACATGATCGAGGAGGAGGGGGCGGACCTGCGCCACACCGTGCTCTGCCACATGAACCCCAGTCATGACGATCTGCCGTATCAGACCAGCCTGGCCGACCGCGGCGCCTTCCTGGAATACGACATGATCGGCATGGACTATTACTATGCCGATCAGAAGGCCCAATCGCCATCGGACGAGGAAAACGCCCGCGCCATCCGCCGGTTGATCGATGCCGGCCATGGCGACCGCGTACTGCTGTCCCAGGACGTGTTCTTGAAGATGATGCTGACCCGGTATGGCGGCTTTGGCTATGGGTACATCCTGCGCCACTTCCTGCCGCGACTGAAGCGGCACGGGCTGGATCAGGACGCCATCGATCTGATGATGATCGCCAATCCGCGCCGCGTTTTCGCCGCTTCCGACCTTTGAGGCCAGCCCCCATGACCAGACGCAAAATCCTTCTCGCCGGCGAATCCTGGGTGAGCACCGCGACCCATATCAAGGGGTTCGACCAGTTCCCGACGGTCACCTATCACACCGGCGCCGACACGCTGCTGGACGCCCTGGCCGACGGGCCCTACGAGATCGTGTTCATGCCGGCGCACGAGGCGCAGCGCGATTTTCCCCAAAACCTTCAGGCGCTTCAGGCCTACGACGCGGTGATCCTGTCGGATATCGGGTCCAACACGTTGTTGCTTCATCCCGATACCTGGATCCACAGCCGGCCGAGGCCCAACCGGCTCCGGCTGCTGCGCGACTATGCCGATCAGGGCGGCGGGCTCATCATGGTCGGCGGCTACTACAGCTTTCAGGGCATCAATGGCGGCGCGCGCTATCGCGGCACGCCGGTCGAGGACGTGCTTCCCGTGACCTGTCTTGCGGTCGACGACCGGGTCGAGGTGCCGGAGGGATTCAAGCCCGTCATCGCCGGGCCGGATCATCCCATCCTGGACGGGATCGGCGGGGACTGGCCGGTTCTGCTCGGCTTCAACGAGGTCGTGCCAAAGCCCGGCGCGACGGTGCTGGCCACCGTCTCGACCGACTATGGCAACCGCCCGCTACTGGTCACCGGCACGTATGGGAAGGGCCGCAGCCTGGCCTGGACCTCCGACATCGGGCCCCATTGGGTGCCGCCCGATTTCTGCGCCTGGGACGGTTATGCCAAAATGTGGAGCCAGGCCATCGCGTGGACGGTGGGCGATCGCTGAGCCTGTGTTCGATCGGCCATGACCATTCATGTCGTCGGCAACGCCTGCATCGACCTGACGCTGAATGTCGATTGCCTTCCGCGCCCCGGAGAAACGCGCGTCGCCGCCGGTGTGTTGGAAGGGCTGGGCGGCAAGGGGCTGAACCAGGCCGTGGCCGCGGCGCGGACGGGCGCCGCCGTGCGGTTGTCGGCGGCGGTGGGGCGGGACGAGGCGGCACAACGGATCCGCGCCGCGATCGTCGCCGAAGGTCTGGATGATACCGGCCTGACGGTGATGGACCAGCCGACCGACCGGTCGATCATCCTGGTCGAACGGGGCGGTGAGAACATGATCGTCAGCGCCACCGCCTGCGCCGCGCGCTTCGATCCGCTGTCCGGCGCCCTGTCGAAAAAAGCGCCGGCCGCCGGCGACACGGTTGTGTTGCAGGGGAACCTCCAGGGACCGACGACCGCCGCCGTCCTCGTCCAGGCGCGAGCCTGGGGAGCGTTCACGGTTCTCAATCCTAGCCCGTTAGCGGCGGCCCTGCCCATACCCTGGGCGTCGGTCGACCTGGTTATCGTGAACGCGGTCGAAGCCGCCACCCTGACCGGCTCGGGCGACCCGAAGGCGGCGTCCCGGGTCTTTCGCGATTGGGGCGCCGGCGCGGTGGTGGTTACCCTCGGCGCGGCCGGCGCGATGCTGACCGACCGGACGGGGACCGAGGCTTTTGCGGCGGCACCGATCAATGCGGTTGACACCGCCGGGGCCGGCGACGTGTTCTGTGGTGTACTGGCGGGTCTGATCCAAGAAACCTGGACGGTGCACGCCGCCACTGCCGTCGCCAACGAAGCCGCCGCCATCGCCGTCACCCGCCATGGCGCGCTTGCCTCCTGTCCAACCCGGGAGGAGATTGCGGAGTTGGTGTCGTTCGCCAGCCCCCGCTCTTCCCCACCTCACCGGAGCCCCGCCTGATGTCCGCGCCGACAAGTTCACCCGCGTCCGCCCAACGCCCGATTTCGGCCCGATCCCAGGACGCCGTCACCGCCATCTTCGGGCGTGCCAAAGCGGTGATCGGTGTAGTTCACCTCAATCCCCTGCCCGGATCGCCCCGCCACGACGGGGAGGCGGTCGAGACGATCTATGCCCAGGGCCTTGCCGACGCGCGTGCTTATCTGGAAGGCGGCTGCGACGGTGTCATTGTGGAGAACCACGGCGACATCCCGTTCGCCAAGCCCGAGGACATCGGGCCCGAGGTCGGGACCCATATGGCGGTCGTCGCCGATCGCATCCGGCGCGATCTGGACCGGCCGGTGGGCATCAACGTGCTCGCCAACGGCGCCATCCCTGCGCTGGCCATCGCCAGCGCCGCCTCCGCCGCGTTCATCCGGGTCAATCAATGGGCCAACGCCTATGTCGCCAATGAAGGCCTGATCGAGGGGGCGGCGGCGCAGGCGATGCGATACCGGGCCCGGCTTAGGGCGCGGGGCGTGCGTGTCTTCGCCGACGCCCACGTCAAGCACGGCGCCCACGCCATCGTCGCCGACCGGCCGGTCGAGGAACAGGTCAAGGACCTGGTGTTCTTCGACGCCGACGCGGTGATCGCCACGGGACAGCGGACAGGCCATGCCGCCGATCTGGACTATGTGCGTCTGATCAAGGAGGCGTCGCGCCTGCCGACGCTGGTCGGCAGCGGGGTGACATCAGACAACGTCAACGATCTGCTGGCCATTGTCGACGGTGTCATCGTCGCGTCGTCGCTGAAGGTCGACGGGGTCTGGTGGAACCCGGTCGACCCCGACCGCGTCCTCCGTTTCACCGCCGGCATCAGGCGCTAACATCAAGAGCCGACCTTATTGGCGAGACAACGGATGATCGCGGCCTGGCGGCTGTCCCTGACCGTGCCTACTATTGCCGTCGACGCGTTCGAGTCGGTGCTGGCCGACTGCTGCGCTTCGGTGTCGGCGGATGTCGACGACGAGGAAAGCCCGACGGGCCGTATGGAAGGGATCGCCACGGCCCGACCCGACCTGTCGGCCATCGGCGTAAGGCTGGCCCTGGCGGCCCGGGCGTCCGGTGTTGCCGAACCGGTCCTGACCGTTGTCCGGGTCCCACCCACCGACTGGCTGCAGGCCACTTATCAGGCCTTTCCGCCGGTGCGGGTCGGCCGGTTTTTCATCCATGGCTCGCACCATGAAGGCCAGGTGCCGGCCAGCGCGATGGGGTTGCGGATCGACGCGGCGACCGCCTTTGGCACCGGCGAGCACCCGACCACCGAGGGTTGTCTGCGTGCACTGGAGCGCCTGGCCAAGAGGCGCCGCGTCCGCCGGCCCTTGGACATGGGCTGCGGTACGGGCATTCTCAGCTTTGCCGCCGCCCGGCTGTGGCCGGCGGCGCGGATCGTCGCTTCGGATGTGGATGGGGAGGCGGCACGGGTGGCCGGCGTCAACGCGCGGGTCAACCGCCTGAAGGGACGGATCGCCGTGCATCGCGGTCCCGGATACCGGGATCCGGCCATCGGCCGGGCCGGGCCCTACGATCTGATCATCGCCAACATCCTGGCCCGTCCCCTGGCGGAGATGGCGCCCGCGTTGGCGCGGCATCTGACCCCGGGCGGCACCGTGGTGCTGTCGGGGCTTCTGGAGCGCCAGGAACGCTTCGTGCTGGCGGCCCACCGCCGTCACGGGCTGGTGCTGGAACGGCGGTTGCGGGTCAAAGGCTGGTCGACCCTGGTCCTCCGCCGCCGGGGGCAGGGCGGAGCCCTCCCCCGTTTGCGGACAAGCGTCGCGTCTTAGGCGACGACGGCGGACAGGCGGTCGTTGTTGGCGGCCTGTACGGCGCCCTGGGGATTCAGGGCACGGACGCCCTCGGGGCCCTGGATGACCACGGTCTCGATCAGGCCGCGGGTCAGGCCGATGTCTTCAAGCTGACGATCCGACAGGTTCATCAACTCGTCCAGGGTCACCTTCTGGCTGGCGTTAAGCCGCGGCCCAATGCCCAGGAACCGAAGGATACCGCGGGAGGCGGGAGCAATTCTGAGGTCGATCATGGGTGTCACCCTATCTTTTTAAAATCGGGAGCCGGTCCGATAGCCGGATCCGGCGGTTGAGCCTTGAAGGGTGCCTGGCGGTTATTGATTTTGTCTTACTGCACTGCAACATTTCTGACAGCCCATAGTTTGGGACAAAACAGGCACTTGTCATCGGTTCATGATGCAGCGCAGCAATTCCGAAAACGCATAGCTCTTGGTACGCGCCTGTCCCGGAAACCGGCATGCGGCGGCCATGGTCACGACCGGGATTAGACGCTAGCCTTTGGGGACCGTGTTTGGACAGGACCCCGCCCGTGACCATGACCGACAGCGCCGCCCAGGACGAGGCCCTCAGCCGCCTGATCGAAATGGCGGGAATAGACCGGAAACCGGAGGATCTGCGGGCTCTCCTTGCCGGCATCAACGCCTCTCCGATCGCCGGCCGGCCGGACCGCTGGATGGCTCTGATAGCCCCGGACGCGGATGCCGCCCTGGCCGAGCGGTTCGACCAGGTCCGTCGTGCCCTGGCGACGGCGGCGAGGGGCGTGTCCGACCGCGCCGAGCGGCTGGCGGCCCTGCGGACGGACCTGGCGCGCCAGGGGCTGGCGGGCTTTATCGTTCCCCGCGCCGACGAACATCAGGGCGAATCAGTGCCACCGTACGCGGAACGGCTGGCCTGGCTGACCGGATTTACCGGCTCGGCCGGCCTGGCCATCGTGCTGCGCGATACGGCGGCGCTGTTTGTCGACGGGCGATACACCCTTCAGGCCGCCGAGGAGGTCGACGGCGCTCTCTATACCGTCAGGCATCTGATGGACGAACCGCATGCCGAATGGGTGGCGGCGCACCTGAACTCCGGCGACCGGTTCGGCTACGACCCGCGCCTGCATACCATCGCCTGGGCGGAAAAGACCGCAACGGCGCTGGAGCGTCGCGGCGCGTCCCTGGTGCCGGTGGCCGGCAACCCCATTGACGCCGTGTGGGAAGACCAGCCGCCGCCGCCGCTGGCGCCCGTCGTCCCGCACGACATCGCCTATGCGGGGGAGAGCGCGGCCGATAAACAGGCCGCCGTGGCCAAGGCGCTGGCCGGTGACGGTCTCGACGCCGCTGTCCTGACCGCGCCCGACAGCATCGCCTGGCTGCTCAACATCCGCGGCGCGGACGTGCCCAATACACCCTTGGCGCTGTCCTACGCCATCGTGACGGCGGACGCAGACGTGCAGCTGTTCATCGACCGCCGCAAACTCACCCGCGATACCGCGGCCCATCTGGGCAACCGGGTGACGGTGGAACCGCCGGACGCCTTCGGTCCGGCGATGGATGCGTTGGGCGCGGCGGGGAAAACCGTTCTGGTCGACGCCTCGTCGGCCGGCGCGTGGATTTTTCACCGGCTGGACGATGCCGGCGCCTCCATCCGGCGGGATCGGGACCCGTGCCTGTTGCCAAAGGCGCGCAAGAACCCCGTGGAACTGGAGGGCGCCCGCGCGGCCCATCGGCGCGACGGCGCGGCAATGGCGCGCTTTCTTGCCTGGGTGGCGGCGCAAGGGCCGGCCGGTGGCCTGACGGAAAGCGGCGCCGCCGACGCTCTGGCCCGGATCCGCGCCGAGGATCCGCTGTTCCGCGATCTCAGCTTCGAGACTATATCGGGTGCCGGCTCCAACGGGGCTATCGTTCACTACCGGGTGTCGGAGCGCACCGATCGCGCGCTGACGCCGGGCACGCTGTATCTGGTCGACAGCGGCGCCCAGTACCTGGACGGGACCACCGATGTCACCCGCACGGTCGCCATCGGAACGCCCACGGCGGAGATGTGCCGGCGCTATACCCTGGTGCTCAAGGGGCATATCGCGCTGGCCACCGCCCGGTTCCCAAAGGGCACCACCGGCTCGCAGCTCGATGTTCTGGCCCGCCAGTTTCTGTGGCAGGCGGGGCTTGACTACGACCACGGCACCGGTCACGGCGTCGGCAGCTTTCTCGGGGTCCATGAAGGACCGCACCGCATCTCCAAGATGCCCAACAGCGTCGCGCTGGAGCCGGGTATGATCGTGTCGAACGAGCCGGGCTATTACAAGACGGGCGCCTATGGCATCCGGTTCGAGAATTTGGTGGCGGTCCGCGAAAGCCCGGCGGGGCCGGACGAAGACAAGCCCATGCTGGCGTTCGAAACGGTGACCCTGGTGCCAGCCGACCCGGCCCTGATCGTCACCGACATGCTGACTGCGGCGGAACGGGCCTGGATCGACGCCTACCACGATCAGGTGCGGCGGGCGCTGGCGCCCCGGCTCGACGTCGCCGACAAGGACTGGCTCGACCGGGTCACGGCACCCATCGGCAAGGCGTGACATGAGCCGCGCGGACACGGCTCTGACCTCACGGTCGACGATGCCGGTGAAGGAACGGCACGACCGCATCGTCGAATTGGTCATGCGCGACAACTTCATGTCGGTCGAGAGCCTGGCCGCCTTGTTTCATGTGACCCCGCAGACCATCCGTCGGGACATCGTCGCGCTCGATGAGCTCGGCCGCATCCGCCGGATTCATGGCGGCGCCAGCGTGCGGTCCAGCGTCGAGAACTTGGCCTACAGCGCCCGCCAGGTGATCTGCCTGGAACAAAAGCGCCGGATCGGGCGGGCCGTGGCCGACGCGCTGCCGGATCGGGCCTCGCTGATCCTCAATATCGGCACGACGACCGAGGCGGTGGCCCGGGCCCTGGTGGAACGGCGGGCCGGGCTTCGGGTCATCACCAACAACCTCAACATCGCCGCCATCCTGCGCGCCAGAAGCGATTTCGAGGTGATGATCGCCGGCGGCACGGTGCGGCATCGGGACGGTGGCGTGGTCGGCGAATCGGCCATGGCCTTCATCCGCCAGTTCAAGGTGGATTTCGGGATCATCGGGATCAGCGGCATTGATGATGACGGCACGCTGCTCGATTACGATTTCCGCGAAGTGCAGGTGGCGCACGAGATCGTCCAGGCGTCGCGCCAGACGTGGCTGGTGGCCGATCATACGAAATTCGGCCGGACCGCCATGGTCAAGCTAGGATCCCTCGCCGCGATCGACTCGCTGTTCACCGATCGAACCCCGCCCGCAGCGCTGATGCAGGCCATCGCCGGCAGTGCCTGCGTCGTGCACGTCGCATCCTAGAACCCCCTTATCCTGTTCCCATGATGACGACAGCATGCCGCAGCCGGCGGCGATGGGTAAAAAACTGATTGTCGTTTTCGCGCATCTGTCGTTCGATACCGAAAATCCGGGGAGGGGCGTGGCCATGGAGCGGACCGGGGTGGGGTCCGACCGGGTCGGCGCCGATGGGGGTCGTCCGTCATGACGTTGGCGCTGGAGAATCTGACCAAGACGGTCGGCGGGGAGACGTGGATTCATCCCACGGACCTCGTCCTCGAGCCGGGCAGCTTCAACGTTCTTCTGGGGCCCACGCGGGCCGGAAAAACCACGCTGATGCGGTTGATGGCCGGGCTCGACCGGCCCAGCGGCGGCCGCATCCTGGTCGACGGGCACGACGTGACCCGTCTGGGCGTGCGGCAGCGCAACGTCGCCATGGTCTACCAGCAGTTCGTGAACTATCCGTCCTTCACCGTCTACGACAACATCGCCTCGTCCCTGCGTTTGGCCAAGGTCGGTCGGGACGAGATCGACCGGCGGGTGCGGGAAACGGCGACGTTGCTGGGGCTGGAAAGCATGCTCGACCGGCTGCCGGTGCAACTTTCGGGCGGCCAGCAGCAGCGCGTGGCCATGGGACGGGCGCTGGTCAAGGATGCCAGCCTGCTGCTGCTCGACGAACCCTTGGTCAATCTCGATTACAAGCTGCGCGAGGATTTGCGGGCCGAAATGAAGCGGCTGTTCGCCGACCGGCAGGGCATCGTCGTCTACGCCACGACGGAACCGCAGGAGGCGCTGATGCTGGGCGGCCACACCGCCGTTCTGCATGAAGGCTGCGTAGTGCAGTTCGGGCCGACCATGGACGTCTACCGCAGGCCGGCCACCGTCGATGTGGCGCGTCGCTTCAGCGACCCGCCGATGAACCTGCTGCCGGCCAGCGTGGCCACCGGTTCCGGCCGCCTGTCGGACGGTACGGCGGTGCCGCTTGACGGCCATTTGGCGGCACTGGAGGCGGGGTCCTACACCCTCGGCGTTCACGCGACCGATGTCTCGCTGGCGCGTCGCCGGCCCAGCGATCTCGAGGTGCCGGTATCGGTCGATCTGGCGGAGATCAACGGCTCCGAAACCATCGTCCACGGCGTCCACGACGGCACGCCCATCGTGCTGGTGGAGGAAGGCGTTCATCCGCACCATCTGGGCGACCGGCTGACCTTTTATGTCGATCCGCGACGATTCCATGTGTTCGACGCCGACGGGCGGCTGACCGTGGCGCCGCCGCGCGGCACCGATGCCCGCGTGCGGGAGGCGGTGTAATGGCGCGGATCGAGCTCGAAAATGTCGCCCACAGCTATGTCGCCCAACCGGCGGCGCCGTCTGATTACGCGCTGCGGCCGCTGGATCTGACCTGGCGCGACGGCGGCGCCTACGCCCTGCTGGGGCCGTCGGGTTCGGGCAAAAGCACGATGCTCAACATCCTGTCGGGTCTGCTGCGGCCGACCGAGGGGCGGGTGCTGTTCGACGGGCGCGACGTCACGGCGCTGGAACCGCGGGAACGCAACATCGCCCAGGTGTTCCAGTTCCCGGTCATCTACGACACCATGACGGTCTACGACAATCTGGCGTTCCCCTTGCGCAACCGCGGCCTGCCTGAACCCGACATCAAGGTGCGGGTCGGCGAAATCGCCGCCATTCTGGATCTTTCAGACGATCTGCACTTCAGCGCATCCGGCCTTTCCGCCGATGTGAAGCAGAAGATCTCCATGGGGCGCGGTCTGGTGCGCAAGGATGTGGCGGCGATCCTGTTCGACGAGCCGTTGACCGTCATCGATCCGCACGTGAAATTCCTTCTGCGCCGCAAGCTGAAGCAGATCCACGAACAGTTGGGTCTCACGCTGATCTATGTGACCCACGACCAGAACGAGGCCCTGACCTTCGCCGATCATGTGGTGGTGTTGAGCGAGGGCGCGGCGGTGCAGCAGGGGACGCCGCAGGACTTGTTCGAATGTCCGCTCGACGCCTATGTCGGTCACTTTATCGGCAGCCCGGGTATGAACCTGTTGCCCTGCTCGGTCGACGGCGCGGAGGCGGTGCTGGAGGGCGGCGGGCGCGTGCCCCTGGCGCCGGAGGAAGCGGCCGGCGCCGGCGCGGCAACGGGAACGCTGGCGCTGGGCATCCGGCCGGAATTCATCCGGCTTTCCGACGAGGCGGGCGATCTGGCCGTCGCCGTCACCGATGTCGAGGAGCGCGGCGGGTTTCAGATCGTGACGGCGGTTCTGGGCGGTGGCCCGCCCCGAACGGCGACGATCCGGATCAAGGTGCCCGACGACCGGCCGGTCGCGTCGGGGCAGGCGCTGCACGTCGCGTTCCCGGCCGACCGGACCAAGATCTATGCCGACGGCAAGGCCGTGCATGTGCCACAGCGTCTGGCCGGCGGCGGCGATCGCATATCGGGAGCCGCGTGATGTTCAAGACGGTCAACCAGCGGGCGTGGTTCCTGGTCCTGCCGGTCCTGCTGATCGTGGCCTTTTCCGCCGTCATCCCGCTGATGACCGTGGTCAACTATTCGGTTCAGGACATCTTCGGGCCGGGCCAGGCCTTTTGGGTGGGCGCCGAATGGTTCGAGCAGGTGCTGGCCGACCGGCGCCTGCACGGCGCCCTTTTGCGCCAGATCCTGTTTTCCACCAGCGTCCTGGCCATCGAGATCCCGCTGGGCGTCGCGGTGGCGCTGTGCATGCCGGCCGAACGCGGCTGGCGCACGTCCCTGGCGCTGGTGCTGCTGGCGTTGCCGCTGCTGATCCCGTGGAACGTGGTCGGCACGATCTGGCAGATCTTCGGCCGCGGCGACATCGGCCTGGGCGGCGCCGTCATCCAGGGGCTGGGCGTCAACTACAACTACGCCAACGACCCGGTCAGCGCCTGGGTCACGGTGCTGGTCATGGATGTCTGGCACTGGACCTCGCTGGTGGCGCTGCTGGCCTATGCCGGCCTGCGGTCCATCCCCGACGCCTTCTATCAGGCGGCGCAGATCGACGGCGCCAGCCGCTGGGCCGTGTTCCGCCACATCCAGCTGCCCAAGATGCGGGGGGTGTTGCTGATCGCCGTGCTGCTGCGGTTCATGGACAGCTTCATGATCTACACCGAACCCTTTGTTCTGACGGGCGGCGGCCCGGGCAACGCCACCACCTTCCTCAGCCAGTATCTGACGCTGATGGCGGTGGGCCAGTTCGATTTGGGGCCGGCGGCCGCCTTCTCGCTCATCTATTTTCTGATCGTGCTGCTGTTCAGCTTTGTTTTCTACACGGTCATCACCCGCGTTGGGAAAGGACAGGGCTCGTGAAACCGTCGCGCCGGGGCGTCGTCCTCACCCTCTATATCGTCTTTCTGATGCTGCCCATCTACTGGATGGTCAACATGTCGCTGAAGACCAACGCCGAGATCGTCGGCGGGCTGACCCTGATCCCCACCAACCCCACGCTGCAGAACTACATCACCATTTTCACCGACCCCACCTGGTACTCGGGCTATCTCAACTCCATCGCCTATGTGGTTATGAACACGGTCATTTCGCTCACCGTCGCGCTGCCGGCCGCCTATGCGTTCAGCCGCTATCAGTTTCTCGGCGACAAGCATCTGTTTTTCTGGCTGCTGACCAACCGGATGGCGCCGCCGGCGGTGTTCCTGCTGCCGTTCTTCCAGCTCTATTCGTCGATCGGGCTGTTCGACACCCATATCGCCGTGGCCCTGGCCCATACCCTGTTCACGGTTCCGCTGGCGGTGTGGATCCTGGAAGGCTTCATGTCCGGCGTGCCGCGCGAGATCGACGAGACCGCCTATATCGACGGCTACAGCTTCCCGCGCTTCTTCGTGTTCGTGTTCATGCCGCTGATCCGCAGCGGCATCGGCATCACCGCCTTTTTCTGTTTCATGTTCAGCTGGGTGGAGCTGCTGCTGGCGCGCACCTTGACATCGGTCGAGGCCAAGCCGATCGCCGCCACCATGACACGCACGGTCAGCGCGGCGGGCATGGATTGGGGACTGCTGGCGGCGGCCGGCACCCTGACCATCGTGCCCGGCGCGCTGGTCATCTATTTCGTGCGCAACTACATCGCCAAGGGCTTTGCCCTGGGCCGCGTTTAGGCCGGGACGGGAAGGGAGACGCCCATGGAATGGATGGCCTGGACCACCCCCGTCGCCATCTTCTTCGGCGCCATCGCGCTGCTGCTGGTGGCCATGACCCTGTGGCAGGCGATCGCGCCCGGGACCGAGCGGCGCGGCTTTCTGCCGATGTCGACCACACGCGGCGACCGCCTGTTCATCGGCCTGCTCGGCGCCGCCTACATCCATCTGATCTGGCTGGCCGCCACCGACATGACCCTGTGGATCGCATTGGCGCTGGCCGCCGTCTGGATGCTCGTCGTGATGCGCTGGGGCTGACCGATCCTTACCCGGACGGGAGGATGTGCCTCTGCCCGTTCCGGTTCGCGACCGCAAAGAGGCCGATCAACGGGAGAAATGACCGACCATGCGAACGAACAGACAGATCGCGCTGGGCACCGCGAGCGCTTTGGCGCTGGTGCTGGGCGCCCTGGGCGCCGCCCAGGCTCAGTCCGAGGCCGAGCTTCTCGCCGCGGCCGAAGCCTTCATCGACGATGAGGCCCAGCCCTCGACCCTCAGCCGCGACGAGCAGCTAGCGGAGATGCAATGGTTCATCCAGGCGGCCGAGCCCTTCCGCGGCATGGAGATCAACGTCGTCTCCGAAACCATCACCACCCATGAGTACGAGGCCAACGTGCTGGCCCCGGCCTTCACCCGCATCACCGGCATCCAGATCAACCACGACCTGATCCAGGAAGGCGACGTGATCGAAAAGCTGCAGACGCAGATGCAGTCGGGCGAGAATATCTATGACGGCTACGTCAACGATTCCGACCTGATCGGCACCCACAGCCGCTACGGCCAGGTGGTCCCGATCAGCGACATGATCGCCGGCGACGCGGAGGAGTTCACCAATCCCGGCCTGGACCTCGACGACTTTATCGGCATCAGCTTCACCACCGGCCCCGACGGCAAGATCTACCAGCTTCCCGATCAGCAGTTCGCCAACCTCTACTGGTTCCGCTACGACTGGTTCCAGCGCGAGGACCTGCAGACCCAGTTCCGCGAGATTTACGGCTACGATCTGGGCGTGCCGATCAACTGGTCGGCCTATGAGGACATCGCCGAATTCTTTTCCGAGCATGTCGGCGAGGTCGACGGACAGACGGTCTTCGGCCACATGGATTACGGCAAGAAGGACCCGTCGCTGGGCTGGCGGTTCACCGACGCCTGGCTGTCGATGGCCGGCGCCGGCGACCAGGGCATCCCCAACGGCCTACCGGTCGACGAATGGGGCATCCGCATGGAAGGCTGCCGGCCGGTCGGCTCCAGCGTCACGCGCGGCGGCGCCACCAACGGGCCGGCGGCCGTCTACGCCCTGCAGAAATACATCGACTGGTTCGAGTACGCGCCGCCCGAGGCCCAGGGCATGACCTTCTCGGAAGCCGGTCCGGTGCCGGCCCAGGGCAACATCGCCCAGCAGATCTTCTGGTACACCGCCTTCACCGCCGACATGGCCAGGCAGGGCACGCCGGTGGTCAACGAGGACGGCACGCCCAAATGGCGCATGGCCCCGTCGCCGCACGGCGCCTATTGGGAAGAGGGGATGAAGCTGGGCTACCAGGACGCCGGGTCGTGGACCTTCATGGACTCAACGCCGGTGGACCGCCGCAACGCGGCCTGGCTGTACGCCCAGTTCGTCACCTCCAAGACCGTGTCCCTGCGCAAGACCATCGTCGGCCTGACACCGATCCGCGAAAGCGACATCAACAGCGAGGAGATGACCGAGCTGGCGCCGATGCTGGGCGGTCTGGTCGAATTCTACCGGTCCCCGGCGCGGGTGAGCTGGACCCCGACCGGCGTCAATGTGCCCGACTATCCGCGGCTGGCGCAGCTATGGTGGGCCAACGTGGCCGAAGCCGTGACCGGCGAGGTCACGGCCCAGCAGGCCATGGACAATCTGGCCGCCCAGCAGGACCAGGTGCTCCAGCGCCTGGAGCGGGCCGGCGTCCAGGGTGAATGCGGACCGCAGCTGAACGAGGAACAGTCGGCCGACTATTGGTTCGACCAGCCCGGCGCGCCCAAGCCGGCCCTCGACAACGAGAAGGAGCAGGGCGAAACCGTCGCCTACGACGATCTGCTCCAGGCCTGGCGCGAGGGACGGGCCCGGTAAACCACCGTTCGATATGGTGAAGACGCGAGAGGGGCCGGCCGCAACGCCGGCCCCTTTTGCATGGAAGGAATTCCGAGGGAACAAGCGGTGAGCGCCGCACTCGATGCGGGGCCCGTGCGCAACGGCGCCGCCACACGAACGCCAGCGGCACCGATACGCAAAGGTCCCGGATCGGTGTCCGGGACTCGCGGCGTTTTTCGCTGGGCTTCCCGTCCCAAAACCCTCGCCGCGAGCCCCGCACTCGATGCGGGGCCTG
Organism: Inquilinaceae bacterium; assembly: GCA_052168355.1. Lineage (GTDB taxonomy): Bacteria > Pseudomonadota > Alphaproteobacteria > DSM-16000 > Inquilinaceae > JBQLZQ01. Next base: position 97,628 of record JBQLZQ010000070.1, on the reverse strand, counting down.
TGCGCAACGGCGCCGCCGCAGGATCGCCAACGGCACGGACACGCAAAGGTCCCGGATCGGTGTCCGGGACTCTCCGCGTTTTTCGCTGGGCTTCCCGTCCCAAAACCCTCGCCGCGAGCCCCGCACTCGATGCGGGGCCTGTGCGCAACGGCGCCGCCGCAGGATCGCCAACGGCACCGATACGCAAAGGTCCCGGATCGGTGTCCGGGACTCGGCGGCGTTTTTCGTCAGGCTTCCCGTCCCAAGACCCTCTCCGCGAGCCCCGCACTCGATGCGGGGCCTGTGCGCAACGGCGCCGCCACACGAACGCCAGCGGCACCGATACGCAAAGGTCCCGGATCGGTGTCCGGGACTCG
>JBQLZQ010000070.1:0-97172 GCA_052168355.1 Inquilinaceae bacterium | reverse complement strand
CACGAACGCCAGCGGCACCGATACGCAAAGGTCCCGGATCGGTGTCCGGGACTCGGCGGCGATTTTCGTCGGGGCCTCCCATCCCAAAACCTCGCCGCGAGCCCCGCACTCGATGCGGGGTCTGTGCGTAACGGCGCCGCCGCAGGATCGCCAGCGGCACGGACACGCAAAGGTCCCGGATCGGTGTCCGGGACTCGCGGCGTTTTCGTCGGGCCTCCCGTCCCAAGACCCTCTCCGCGAGCCCCGCACTCGATGCGGGGCCTGTGCGCAACGGCGCCGCCACACGAACGCCAGCGGCACCGATACGCAAAGGTCCCGGATCGGTGTCCGGGACTCGCCGCGTTTTTCGCTGGGCCTCCCGTCCCAAAACCCTCTCCGCGAGCCCCGGCCTGCGAGCCGGGGTCTGTGCAAGCCGGCGCCGTCGGCGCCGCCAGCCCGCTTACCCCCCGCTCATCGCCCGCCATTCCTGCTCGGTCAGCGTGGTCACGCCAAGGTCGGCGGCCTTCTTGGCCTTGGAGCCGGCGTCGGCGCCGACGACGACGAAGTCGGTGCGGGCCGACACCGATCCCGCCACCTTGGCGCCCAGGCTTTCGGCCTTGGCCTTGGCCTCGGCCCGGCTCATGGTTTCCAGGGTGCCGGTAAAGACCACGGTCTTGCCGGCCAGCGGACTGTCGCCGGCGGCGGGGGCGGCCACGTCCTCCACCTCCACCTCGGCCAAAAGGGCGTCCAGCACCGTCAGATTGTGCGGTTCGGCGAAAAAGCCGATCAGATCGTCGGCCACCGAGGATCCGATCTGGTCGATGGCGATGAGGTCGGCGTAGGCCGGCCCGTCCCGGTCGGCGGCGTCCGCCATGGCCGCCCGCCAGACCGGCAGCGATCCATAGTGGCGGGCCAGAAGCTTGGCGGTCGATTGCCCGATCTGGCGGATGCCCAGGGCGTAGATAAAGCGGTCGAGCGGCACCGTCCGCCGGTCCTCGATGGCAGCGATCAGCTTGTCTGCGGAGCGCCGGCCCCAGCCCTCCCGCGTCGCCAGGTCCGCCGCCTTATTGCCCAGCCGGAAGATATCGGCGGGCCCGCGGATCAGCCCATCGTGCCAGAAGGCACGGATGTGTTTGTCGCCCAGGCCCTCGACGTCGAAGGCGTCGCGGCTGACGAAGTGGCGCAGCCTCTCCACCGCCTGGGCCGGGCAGATCAGGCCGCCGGTGCAGCGGCGCACCACCTCGCCGGTCTCGCGGATGGCCGCGCTGCCGCATTCGGGGCAGGTATCGGGAAAGCGGAACGGATCGGTCCCGTCCGGGCGGAGCTCGGGAACCACCGCGACCACCTGCGGAATGACGTCGCCGGCCCGCTGCACGATCACGGTATCGCCGACGCGCACATCCTTGCGCGCTATCTCGTCCTCGTTGTGCAGGGTGGCGCGGCCGACGACCACGCCGCCGACCGTGATCGGCTCAAGGAAGGCGACGGGGGTCAGCGCCCCGGTGCGTCCGACCTGGATGCCGATGGCGTTGAGCCTTGTCTGGGCCCGCTCGGCCGGGAACTTGTGGGCCAGGGCCCAGCGCGGGGCGCGGCTGACGAACCCCAGCCGTTCCTGCCAGTCCAGCCGGTCGACCTTGTAGACCACGCCGTCGATGTCGAAGGGCAGGTCGGGGCGCGCCGCCATGATCTTGCGATAGGCCGCCAGCATCTCGTCCGGCGACCGGCACAGCGTCGCCGGTTCGTTGAGCGTGAAGCCCCAGCCGGCCAGGCGGTCGCGGGCCTCGATCATGGTCGCGCCCATCGGCGCCGACACCTCGCCCCAGGAATAGCCGAAAAAGCGCAGCGGCCGCGCGGCGGTGACCGCGGGGTCGAGCTGGCGCAGCGATCCGGCAGCGGAATTGCGCGGGTTGGCGAACACGGGCTCGCCCCGTTCCGCCCGGCCGGCGTTGAGGGTCAGAAAATCGTCCCGGTTCATGTAGATCTCGCCGCGCACCTCGACCACCGGCGGCGCGTCGGCGGGCAGGGTCCGCGGCACCGACGCGATGGTCCGCACATTGGCCGTCACGTCCTCGCCTTCCTGGCCGTCGCCGCGGGTCCCGGCCAGCACCAGACGCCGGTCCTCGTAACGCAGGCTGGCGGAAAGACCGTCGATCTTGACCTCGGCCAGGATCGCCAGCTCGTCGTCCTCGCCGAGATTGAGAAAGCGGCGCAGGCGCGCCGTGAACTCCGTCACCTCCGCGTCGTCGAAGGCGTTGGCCAGGGACAGCATGGGCACCCGGTGGCGGACCTTGGCGAAGCCGGCGGCGGCGGGGGCGCCGACCCGCCTGGACGGGCTGTCGTCGCGGATCAGGTCGGGAAAGCGGGCCTCGATCGCCTCGTTGCGCCGGCGCAGCGCGTCGTAATCGGCATCCGGGATCAGCGGTGCGTCGGCCTGATGGTAAGCCTCGTCGTGGCGGTGGATCGATGCGGCCAGCGCTTGAAGCTCCATGGCCGCCTGGTCGGCCGTCAACGTCTCCACGGGAATGGCGCGAAGCGCGTCGTCGCCGTTTTCGACCGCCTCTCCGGCCTTCGGGGCGCTCACGGTTGGGCCGCCATCAGGCTGTCGGCGGCGGCACGGGCCTGGTCGGTGATACGGGCGCCCGACAGCATGCGTGCGATCTCCTCCCGCCGCTCGGCGGCCTCCAGCCGGACCACGCGGGTCGTCGCGCTCCCGGCGGTCTCGACCTTCTCCACACGCCAGTGGCTGGCGGCGCGGGCGGCGACCTGAGGACTGTGGGTGACGACCAGAACCTGCAGACGGCGTCCCAGGCGCGCCAGCCGCTCGCCCACGGCATCGGCGACGGCCCCGCTGATGCCGGAATCGACTTCGTCGAAGACCAGGGTCGGCACCGGCGCGGTGGACGACAGGACGACCTTCAGGGCCAGCGTGAACCGCGCCAGCTCGCCGCCCGAGGCGATCTTGTTCAGCGGTCCGGGGGCGGCGCCGGGATTCGTGGCGACAAGAAAGGCTACCCGATCCTGTCCGGCCGGTCCCCAGTCCGCCTCCGCCAGGGGTTCGACCCGGGTGACGAACCGGGCCTTGTCCAGCTTCAACGGCGGCAGTTCAGCCGCCACGGCCGGGTCCAGGCGTGCCGCGGCCTCGCGCCGGGCGGCGCCCAGAGCCTCCCCTGCCTCGACATAGGCGGTCCGCGCCGCCGTGGCTTCGCGCGTCAGACGGGTCAGCAGATCGCCCTGGTCCTCGATCAAGGTCAGGCGATCGGCCAGGGCGGTGCGCAGATCGGCCAGCGCATCGACTTCCACATCGTGCTTGCGGGCGACGGTGCGCAGCGCGAACAGGCGTTCGTCGAGGGCTTCCAGTTCGCGCGGGTTGACGTCCATGTCGCCGATCAGGCTGTGCAGGGCGGCGGCGGCCTCCGCCGTTTCGGCCAGCGCCCGGTCCAGGGTGTCGAGCACGACGTCCAGCCGGCCGGCGGCCTTGTCGGCGATCCGCTGCAGGTCGCGCATCGCGCGGCCCAGGGCCCGGTCGCCGCCGCGTTCGCCGGTGATCGACTCCAGGGCGGCGGAAATGGCCTCCATCAGCTTTTCCCGGTGCATCAGCATGGCCCGGCGGTCGGCCGTCGCCGCGGCTTCGCCCGGAACGGGCTCCAGGCTGTCGAGCTCGGCCACGGCGTGGCGCAGAAAGTCTTCCTCGGCCCGCGCCTGGTCGATGGATCGGGCGGCCTCGTCGCGCCGCTGCTCGGCCTCGCGCCAGGCCCGCCAAAGGGTGGCGACCGCTGCCGTCCGATCGTCCAGGCCGCCGAAGGCGTCCAGCAGGTCGCGGTGGGTCTGGGGGTTGAGCAGGCCTTGCGTATCGAACTGGCCGTGAATTTCCACCAGCGCATCGCCGATCTGGCGCAGCAGGCCGATGCTGACCGGCTGATCGTTGACAAAGGCGCGGCTGCGGCCGTCGGCGTTGACGGTGCGGCGCAGAAGGAGGCCGTCGTCCGCGTGGACGTCGACAGCGATATCCTGGTCGGCCAGCAGGCCGAGGGCCGGGTGATCGGGCGGCGGCGCGAAGGCGGCGGTGACGGTGGCGGCGGTCGCGTCGCGCCGGACCAGTCCGGCATCGCCGCGTCGGCCCAGGGCCAGCCCCAGGGCGTCCAGCAGGATCGATTTGCCGGCGCCCGTTTCGCCGGTCAGGGCCGCCAGCCCATCGTCGAAGGTCACGGTCAAGCGGTCGATCAGGACGACATCGCGGATCGTTAGACCGACCAGCATGTGGGACGGATCCCGCCGTATCTCATCTGGGTCTAGAACAAGGCGCCGAGGGTGCGGTCGAAGAAGCCGCGCTCCTCGGGCGGGCGGACGCTTTCATCGACAAGGACGGCATAGCTGTCCAGATACCATTCGCTGCCCGGATAATTGTGGCCCAGCACCGCGGCTGTCTGCCGCGCCTCCTCGACCAGGCCCAGGGTCAGATAGGCCTCGACCAGCCGGTGCAGCGCCTCGGGCACGTGGGTGGTGGTCTGGTAGTTGGTGATCACCGACCGAAAGCGGTTGATGGCGGCATTGTAGTGTTCCTGGCGCAGGTACCAGCGCCCTATCTCCATCTCCTTGCCGGCCAGCTGGTCGCGGGTCAGGTCCAGCTTCAGCGCGGCGTCGCGGGCGTAATCGGTGCCCGGAAACCGCTGCACCACCTCGCGCAGGGCGTCCATGGACAGGATGGTCATGCCCTGGTCGCGCTCGACATCCGAGATGCGCTCGTAATAGGAAATGGCGCGCAGATAATAGGCGTAGCCGATGCTTTCGTTGCCGGGATGGAGTTGGATGAACCGGTCCAGGGCGATGACGGCGTCGTCGTAATTCTGCGCCTGATACTGCGAATATGCGGCCATCAGCTGGGCCCGCGTCGCCCATTGGGAATAGGGGTGCTGACGCTCGACCTCGTCGAACAGCCGCGCCGCCTGGGTGTAGGAATCCTGGTCCAGTTCGAACAGGGCTTCGTTGTAGATGTTCTCCGGCGGACGTTCGACATAGGGCAGTTCGTCATCGGACGAGCAGGCGGCCAAGCCCGCGATCAGCGCCGGCGCGATCAGCATCCGGCCAAGGGCGGAGGGCCGGTTCCGGCCGCGCGACGGGCGCGGGCCTGGACAAGGGCGAACGGACTGCAAGTGATCCATGGTCGGACGACCCACGGTGGTTTGAACGACGACGGACGGAGATTTCGAGGATCGGGGGCGTCCCGACCGACACGAAAGAGCATCCGTTGGCTGCGCGAGGGGACGGCACCTGCCCCCGCGCCAGCCTTCTATACCACGTTCGCCGTCCATTGCCACATGGGCGAAATGAAGCCGAAGGGGCTCAGACGGTCTCTGAGCGCCCGATGTCGATGGGGAGGGGTGGTCGGCCGGACCGGCCGCCCGGTCAGGCGGTGCGGGCCAGCCCCTCGGTGGACCAGGAACCGTGCGACTGATCGGCGCCGTCCATGGTGTCGTAGCACCAGGCGGTCTCATCGGCGAACAGCTTGCGCAGCAGTTCGTTGTTCAGCGCATGACCCGACCTGCGGCCATGGAAATGCCCCAGGATCGGCGCGCCGGCCAGATACAGGTCGCCGACGGAATCGAGGATCTTGTGGCGCACGAATTCATCCTTGTAGCGCAAGCCCTCGTCGTTGAGCACCCTGTCGCCGTCGATGACGATGGCGTTGTCCAGCGATCCGCCCAGGGCCAGGCCACGCGCGCGTAACACTTCCAGATCTTCCAGGAAGCCGAAGGTGCGGGCCCGCGCAAGGTCGCTCTTGAACGCGCCGTTGGCCAGCCGGATCGACCCCTTCTGCCGCGATACCGCGTGGCTGGTGAAGTCGATCTCGAAGCTGAAGGCAAAGGACGATCCGGGCGTCAGGCGCGCCTCGCGTTCACCGTCGCCGACGGACACCGGCTTGAGGACGCGGATGGCCCGGCGTTCCGCCGCCTGGCGTACCGTGCCGGCGCATTCGATCAGGAACACGAAGGGGGCGGAGCTGCCGTCCATGATCGGCACTTCCGCGCCGTCCAACTCGATCACCGCGTTGTCGATACCGCAGCCCCGCAGGGCCGCCATCAGATGTTCCACCGTGCTGACGCTGACACCGTGCTCGTTGGTGATGACGGTGCACAGGGTGGTGTCCGAAACCCTGTCCCACTGCGCCGGGACGACGTTGATGGCGTCGGGCTGGTCAGTGCGGACGAAGGAGATGCCGGAATTGATCTCCCCCGGGCGCAACCGCATGCGGATCTTGTTTCCGGAGTGAAGGCCGACGCCCGTGCAGCGGATGTCCGACTTCAGGGTTGTCTGGCTCGAATGCTGAGCGTCCATATTCATGACCACCAATGCTTTTCCGATCGGCCCACCTGCGCCGGCTCGGCACGGAGTTTTCTTGATAAATAACGAGACCCAAAAAGAAAGCGCTGCAGGGTGTTAGTTAACAACGCACCCCGCAGCGCACAAATCACAGTTTGTTACGGTTTGTTACCGACTTTCGAAACCCCCATCAATTGGCCTGGCGGCGCAGAAAAGCTGGGATTTCCAGCAGGTCGTCGTCGCTGGAGGGCCGCGTTTCGCGGGCCGGCATCTCGAACCCGGACAGGCGCGGCTGCGCCGCCGGGGCCGGTTGGACCGGTGCCGGCCGCGAATCGGGCCGGGCCTCCATGGCCGGGCGGACCGGTTCGGGACGGTTCATCCGGGGGTCGATCCGCTGCGGCTGGGGACGCGGCGGGGCGTAGGACGCGGCCGGCTGGGGCGCCGGCTCCATCTGGCCGTACTCCTCGTCCTCCCGCAGCAGGCCGGTGACCCGACGGAACAGATTGCCGCCCCGGCGCCGCGCGTCGGGCCCGGCCTGACCCGGTTCCTCCTCACCGCGCCCCGCAGCCGGCTGGTAGGGTGCCGCCGGGGCGGCGCGGGACGGGACGGCAACGGGACGGGGGGCAATGAAGGCCCCGCCCTGACGGTCGCCGCGGGCCACGGCGGAGGCCGCAACCTCGCGCTCGGCGGCGGCCGGCCGCGGACGCTCCTGGATCGGCTCACGCGTCACCTGTTCGGCGACGCGCGGCTCCGGCACCTCGGCCGGCGGCTGGGCGGCGGCGACGGGTTCGGGCGCGGGCACGGCAACCGGTGTCGGGCGACTGCCGTGCAATCCGGCCGGAACCTGGGTCGGCCGCTTGGCTTCGCTCGCCGCCGCATCGATGCCGGTGGCAACCACGGAGACGCGGATCTTGTCCTCCAGCGAGTCGTCGAAGATGGCACCGAAGATGATGTTGGCCTGCTCGTCCACTTCCTCGCGGATGCGGTTGCAGGCCTCGTCGATCTCGTAAAGGCCGACGTCGCGGCTGGAGGCGACGTTGATCAGAACGGCGCGCGCGCCCTTCATGGAAACGTCGTCCAGCAGCGGGTTGGCGATGGCCGCCTCGGCCGCGTCGACCGCCCGCCGTTCACCGGCCGCCTCGCCGGTGCCCATCATCGCCTTGCCCATCTCGCTCATCACGGTGCGGATGTCATTGAAGTCCAGGTTGATCAGACCCGGCATGATCATCAGGTCGGTGACGCCGCGCACACCGCGGTTGAGGACCTCGTCGGCCATCGCGAACGCGTCGGCGAACGAGGTCTTCTCGTTGGCCACCCGGAACAGGTTCTGGTTCGGGATGACGATCAGGGTGTCGACATATTGCTGCAGCTCCTGGATGCCGGCCTCGGCCAGGCGCATGCGGTTCATGCCCTCGAAATGGAACGGCTTGGTCACCACGCCGACGGTCAGGATGCCCTGTTCGCGGGCCGCCCGGGCAATCACCGGGGCCGCCCCCGTGCCCGTGCCGCCGCCCATGCCGGCGGTGATGAAGGCCATGTGGCTGCCTTCCAGATAGCTCATGATGTCTTCCAGCGCCTCCTCGGCGGCGGCCTGGCCGACATCGGGCCGGGCGCCCGCGCCCAGGCCCTGGGTAATGCCGATGCCGATCTGCAGCTTCTTCGAGGCGATGCTGTTGTTCAGGGCCTGGGCATCGGTGTTGCAGACCAGGAACTCGGCTCCTTCGAGGTTGGAGTTGATCATGTTGTTGACGGCGTTGCCGCCGGCGCCGCCGACACCGACCACCGTGATGCGGGGCTGCATTTTCGTGTAGTCGTCGGGCTTCTGCAGGTTGATCATGGTCGCTGTCCTCACTGGTTCAGGTTTATCGGCAGGTCGGCGGGGAACGGGCGATCCGTCCCCGGTATCGTGGCGGCCGGCAACCCGGCCGGTCGCATTCGTCTGGGCCTCGCGCTAAAGGTACTCACGGATCCACACTCCCAATCGTCCCCAAATTCCGTTCGACGGTTCGTCGCTGCCCATGCTGACCAGGGCCGGGTCGGCCTGGCTGGTGGCATAGCCGAGCAATCCGATGGCCGTCGCGAAGGCCGGCCCGCTGGTCGATTCCGCCAGGCCGGCGACGGCGCCCGGCCGACCCATGCGGACCTGCTTGTCGAGCACCAGCTGGGCCAGTTCGCGCACGCCCTGGAGCTGGCTGGCACCGCCGGTCAGCACCACGCGGCGTCCGGCGACGCGGGCAAAGCCGCTGTCCTCCAGCCGGGCCCGGACCAGTTCGAAGATCTCTTCAAGTCGCGGCTGGATGATTCCCGTCAGCAGGCTCTTGGGCACGTGGTTGGCGGCGGCGGGCTCTTCCTCGCCGACCTGCGGAACATCGATGACGTCGTGGGCGTCCGAGGTGTTGGACATGGCGCTGCCATGCAGTGTCTTCATCCGCTCGGCATAGGGCTTGGGCGTCAGCAGCCCCTCGGCGATGTCGCGGGTGACGTGGTTGCCGCCCACCGGCACGGTGTCGGCGAAGACCATGGCGCCGTCGGCGAAGACGGCGATGCCGGTGGTGCCGCCGCCCATGTCGATCACCGTGCTGCCCAGCTCCCGCTCGTCGTCGACCAGGCAGGACAACCCGGCGGCATAGGGCGAGACCATCAGGGCTTCGACATCCAGATGGCAGCGACCGATGCAGGTCGACAGATTGCGCACCGCGCTGGCCGTGGCGCTGACCAGGTGAAGGTCGACCGACAGGGTGTCGCCGAACAGGCCGCGCGGGTCGCGCACGCCGCGGCTGCCGTCGATGGCATAGGTGACGGGAATGGCGTGGATGACATCGCTGTCCGTCGGCACGTCACCCGGTCCGTACGACCGCAGGGCCCGCCGCAGATCGATGTCCGTCACCTGATGGCCGGCAATGGCGACATCGACACCGATGGTCCGCGACAGCGCATTGCGGCCGCTGATGTTGACCACCACCTCGCGGATGGTTTCGCCCGCCATCTGTTCGGCGGCGTGAACGGCGTGGGCAATGGCCGTTTCCGCCTGCTCCATGTCGATGATGGCACCGGCGCGCAGGCCCCGGCTGATCTGATGGCCGATGCCGACGATCCGCGGGCTGCCGTCTTCGGCGATGCGGGCGATGAAGCACACGATCTTGGTCGTGCCGATGTCCAGCACGGCGATCAGCTCGCCGCGTGCCCGGAACCGGGGTCTTTTGATGCCGGTGAAACCCATCAGCTTTCGTCTCCACTGCGGCGATGCTCCGCCGCCTCTGCCGACAGCCGCACGGGCACGCGATCGGGGGTGCGCAGATCGATGGCGATCTGGTCGCGCTGGAACAGGGTGCCGTCGCGATCCATCCGGGTCAGGCGGCGAAGGGCATCGGCCACGCCGGTTTCGGGAAGCCGCACGTCGACGCCGTTGTCGAGCCTCAGATCCCAGCGCCGGTCGCCGCGCCGGATGGCCGCTTCGACGCGCGCTTCGATCGCGGGTTCGGCGGCCAGCGCCGCGAGCAGCGTCGCGGCATCGTCGGCGGCACCCGATCCGATCACCATCGGCAGGCTGACGAACGGCTGGATGTCGTCCCGAACCAGGATCACGCCCTCGGCGTCGATCACCGTCCATCCCTCGTCGTTCTGCCACAGCGCCAGGGGTCGCCGTTCCTCGATATGAACCACGATGGTGTCTGGCAGGCGACGTTCGACCGTGGCGGTGGACACCCAGGGCAGGGCGGTCACGGCGGCCAGCGCCCGGTCGGGCGAGAACGCCAGGATCGGGTCGCCGCGCGCGATGTCCAGGGCCGTCAGCACGGCGGCGGCATCGGTGCGCTCGCGGCCGGTGACCAGGACCTCCTCGATGCCGAAGCCGAAATCGACGGTCAACGCCAGCACGCCCTGGCCGAGCGCCCGGGCCTGCTCTCCCGCCCAGCCGCTGGCCACGGCCCAGATGCCGCCGAACAGGAGAGTTGCCGTCGCCAGGCCGATGCCGCCCAACCTGATGGCCATCCCGCGATTGCGGGCCGGCGGCCGGCGACGCGTCGGCGCGGACCGCCGTGGCTTGGCGCGGGCCTTTGTGCTCACGCGTGGCATTGGGCGTTCTCCACCATCCATGAACACAGGGCCGAAAAGCTCATCCCGGCATAGGCGGCCTGCTCGGGAACCAGCGACAGCGGCGTCATGCCGGGCTGGGTGTTGACCTCCAGCATGAACAAGCCCTGGCTGCCGGGCTTGCTGTCGTCGTAGCGGAAGTCGGCGCGGCTGACGCCGCTGCAGCCCAGCACCTGATGGGCCTTGAGCGCCAGGCGCAGGCAATTCTCGTAAACCGCCGGTGGCAGGTCGGCCGGAATGTGGTGGTCGGCCTGGCCTTTGGTGTATTTCGCGGCATAGTCGTAGAAGCGCTGGCGGGGCTTGATTTCGGTGACGGCGAGGGAGCGGTCGCCCATGACCGCCACCGTCAGTTCACGCCCCGGGATATAGCTTTCGACCAGCACGGACCTGCCGTAGGCCCAACTGTTCCTGTCGATTCCGGGTTGGTTATCGCCCGGATGAACGATGGTGATTCCGACACTGGAGCCCTCGTCGACCGGCTTGACGATGTAGGGGGGGGCGAGAACATGGCCGGCGGCGACATCCTCGGCGGGAACGACGCGGCCGTCGGGCACCGGGATGCCGGCCTGGCGAAACACCGCCTTGGCCAGCTCCTTGTTCATGGCAACGGCCGAGGCGAGGATGCCGGAGTGGGTGTAGGGAATGCCCAGCAGCTCGAACACGCCCTGGACGGTGCCGTCTTCGCCACCCTTGCCGTGCAGGGCGTTGAACAGGACGTCGGGGCGGGGATCCAGCGCGGCGAGAAGCGCCGGCAGGTCGCGGCCGACATCGATCGTCGTCACCGTGTATCCGGCCTCTTTCAACGCCTTGGCGCATTCCTGCCCGGACGACAGGCTGACCTCCCGTTCCGCCGACCAGCCGCCCATCATGACCGCGACGCGCTTACCCATGGGCCGGTGATCCCTCGGCGGGAATACCGATGCGGCGGATTTCCCACCGCAGCTCGATACCGAACTGCTCACGCACCCGGCGGCGCACTTCCTCCCCCAGGGACTCGAGGTCGGCGGCCGTGGCGGTGCCGGTGTTGATCAGGAAGTTGCAGTGCTTTTCCGACACCTGGGCGCCGCCGATGGTCAGGCCGCGGCAGCCGGCCTTGTCGATCAGTTCCCACGCCTTGTGGCCGTCTGGGTTGGCGAAGGTCGACCCGCCGGTCTGCGACCGCACCGGTTGGGTATCGCCGCGTGCGGTGCTGATTTCGGTCATGCGCCTCGTGATCGCGTCCCGGTCGCCGGGGCGGGCGTTCAGGACCACGCCGGTAAAGATCCAGTCGTCATCGACGCCGCTGTGGCGGTAGGAAAAGCCCAGATCCGGCAGGGACAGGCGGTGGGCGCCGCCCGACCGGTCCAACGCCATGGCATGATCGACCACGTCCTTCATTTCGGTGCCGTAGGCGCCGGCATTCATGCGCAGGGCGCCGCCGATGGTGCCGGGGATGCCGACCAGGAATTCCAGTCCGGCCAATCCGGCGTCGGCGGCGACCCGGGCGACATTGACGTCCAGCGCCGCGGCGCCGGCGGTCACCTGGCCGTCGGCCGCCGCGATGTCGACAAAGGCGCGACCCAGGCGGATGACCACGCCGGGGATCCCGCCGTCCCGCACCAGGGTATTCGACGCCACGCCCAGCACGGTGACCGGCACGTCGGCCGGGCAGCCGGCCAGGAAGGTCGCAAGATCCTCGGCATCGACCGGCTTGAACAGGATGTCGGCCGGACCGCCGACCCGGAACCAGGTCACGCCCGCAAGGGGCGCATTGACCGTGATCCGACCGCGCACCGGCGGCAGGCGGTCGATCAGGGTCTGGCCGTTGCGCTGCGCCGCGGTCATGACCGGGCTCCCGTCTTGACGGAGTCTTGCTGAAGCGCTTCCAGCTGGCCGGGCAGGGCATTGGCCCAGGCGGTGATGTTGCCCGCGCCCAGGCAAACGACCATGTCGCCCGGCTCCGTCATGCCATGCACCATGCCGGCCAGCGCGTCGGCGCTGGGGAGGGGCAGGGCCTGCCGGTGACCGTGGCTGAGCAGGCCTTGGACCAGGCCATCGCGGTCAACGCCGTCGATCGGGGCCTCGCCCGCGGCGTACACGTCGGCGACGATCACCGTGTCGGCGTCGTTGAAGCAGGTGCAGAATTCCTCGAACAGGCTCTGCAGCCGCGAATAGCGGTGAGGCTGAACGACGGCGATGACGCGCCCCTGGGCGACGCCGCTCCGGGCGGCGCGCAGCACGGCGGCGATTTCCACCGGGTGGTGGCCGTAATCGTCGACGATGGTGACGCCGCCGACGGTCCCGGTGCGGGTGAAGCGCCGCTTGACGCCGGAGAACCCGGCCAGGGCGGCGACGATGGCTTCGTCCTTGAGACCCAGTTCGCTGCCCACGGCGATCCCGGCCAGGGCGTTCTGCACATTGTGCTGCCCCAGCATGGGCAGGGTGACGCGCGGCAGCGTGCGGCTGCGTCCGCCGCGGTCGGCGATCACGACATCGAAGCGGCTGCCGTCCGGCGACATGTCCAGGTTGTCGGCGCGGACGTCGGCCTGGGGATTGAAGCCGTAGGTGACGATCCGGCGGTCCAGGACCCGCGGGATCATGGCCTGGACCTCGGGATGGTCGATGCACATGGCGGCGAAGCCGTAAAAGGGCAGGTTGGTGACGAACTGCTCGAAGGCGCGCCGGACCGCATCGAACGATCCGTAAAAGTCCAGATGCTCGGGATCGATGTTGGTGACCACGGCGACGGTGGCCGGCAGCCGGGTGAATGTGCCGTCGCTTTCGTCGGCCTCGACCACCATCCACTCGCCGGCGCCCAGCCGCGCGTTGGTGCCGTAGGCGTTGATGATGCCGCCATTGATGACCGTCGGGTCCAGGCCGGCCCCATCCAGGATGGTGGCAATGATGGAGGTGGTGGTTGTCTTGCCGTGGGTGCCGCCGATGGCGATGGCCTGCTTGAGGCGCATCAGCTCGGCCAGCATTTCCGCCCGGCGGACCACCGGGATCATCCCGGCGCGGGCGGTGATCAATTCCGGGTTGTCGGGACGGATCGCCGACGACACGACGACAACGGCGGCCGTCCCGACATTCTCGCTGCGATGGCCGATATCGACGGCGATGCCCAACGCCCGCAGGCGCTGGACGTTGGCGCTTTCGGCCACGTCGCTGCCTTTGACCGTGTATCCCAGATTGTGCAGCACCTCGGCGATGCCGCTCATCCCGATGCCGCCGATGCCCACAAAATGGATCGTGCCGATATCCAATCCCATGCGTTTCATGCCGCGGCCTCCCGGTTCCCGGTCGGCGTGCCGGTGTTTACGTCTGGACCGCCATTGGTCTGGATCAGATCGAGGACGGCGCGGGCCAGCCGGTCGGCCGCGTCCGGGTGACCAAAGGCGATGGCGGCGGCGGCGGCCTTGGTAAGGGCGGCCGGATTGCCGAGCAGAGCCAGCAGCCGCTCTGCCAGGGCCTCGGCCGTAAAGTTGGGCTGGGGCATCAGCCAGCCGGCGCCGGCCGCCGCGACGGCGCGGGCATTGGCCGTCTGATGATCGTCGGTGGCGAACGGATAGGGCACCAGGATGGCGGGCCGGCCCAACGTCGTCAGTTCGGCCAGTGTCGAGGCGCCGGCCCGGCAGATGACCAGATGCGCCGCCGCCATGCGGGCCGGGACGTCCTGGAAGAACGGCGCCAGCGTGCGCCCGGAGGCATCGTCGCCATAGGCGGCGCGGGCCCGGTCCAGATCTTCGGCGCGGGCCTGCTGGCTGATGTCAAGCCGGGCCCGCAGGTCGGCGGGCAGCAGGGCCACGGCCGCCGGCACGACGTCGCTGAACACGCGCGCGCCCTGGCTGCCGCCCAGGATCAACAGCCGCACGGGTCCGTCGGCGGCCGGCGGTGCGTAACCCCGGCCGGCTTCGGCGACGATGGCCGGGCGCACCGGGTTGCCGGTGACGACCACCTTGCCGCGGTCCGCCGGGTTAACGCCGGCGACATCGGGAAAGGCCACAGCGATGCGGTCGGCGACGCCGGCCAGATGGCGGTTGGCGCGCCCCAGAACCGCGTTCTGCTCGTGCACCACGACCCGCAGCCCCAGACGCCCGGCGGCGTAGACCGTGGGCAGGGAGGGATAACCGCCGAACCCGACCACCGCCGCCGGCCGCCGGGCCTTGAGCAGGCGGCGCGCCTGTCCATAGCCGCGGGCCAACAGCGCGGCCGTGCGGATCTTGCCGCCCAGACCGGCGCCCAGGGTGGCGGCGCTGATGCGATGGGTCTCGGCCCCGGGCACGGTTTCGTCGAACGCCTGGCCGCGGCCGTCGGTGACCAGGGCCACCCGATGGCCGCCGCCGATCAGGGCCCGCGCCAACGCTTCGGCCGGGAACATGTGCCCGCCGGTGCCGCCGGCCGCAAGTACGATCAGGTTGGAGGACGCCGCCGTCACGACCACCCTCCCGCGCCGGCGCGGCGCCGGGTCAGGGCCAGCATCATGCCCATTCCCAGGGCCAGGGCCAGAAGCGACGATCCGCCGTAGCTGACGAACGGCAGGGTCATGCCCTTGGTCGGGATCAGATGCAGGGTCGACGCGATGTTGATGAGAGCCTGCATGCCGAACTGGGCGATCAGCCCGGCTGTCGCCAGGATGACGAAAAGGTCGGTCTCGGCGGCCAGGCGCATAAAGCCGCGCAGGACGATGAAGGCGAACAGGGCGATCAGGATCAGCGACCAGATGGCACCGAATTCCTCGCCCGCGACGGCGAAGATGAAATCGGCATGGGCGTCGGGCAGGCGCATCTTGACCGCGCCCTCGCCGGGGCCGGCCCCGAACAGTCCGCCGTCGCGAAATGCCCGGAGGGACAGGGCGATCTGATAGGTGTCGCCGCTGGACGGGTCCAGGAACCGGTCGATGCGGCTGCCGACATGGTCGAAGACGAAGTAGGCGCCGGCCAGACCGCCCAGCGCCAGAGCGGCCAGGCCGACGACCAGAACCAGCGGCAGCCCGGCCAGGAAGAACTGGATGCCCCAAACCGCGGTGACGATCACCGACATGCCCAGGTCCGGCTGCAGCAGGAGGAGCGACAGGATCATCAGAAACAACCCGCTGGCCAGGGCGTAGCCGGGAAAGCCTTCTTCGGTTCGCTGACGTGCGAACAGCCAGCCGCCAATGACGGCAAAGGCCGGTTTGGCGAATTCCGACGGCTGCAGCGACAGTCCGGGCAGAAAGATCCAGCGGCTGGCGCCGTTGGCGACCGTGCCGACGACCACGGTGATCACCAGACCCAGCAGGGACAGGGCCATCACGGCCATGGCCAGCCGCCGCACGCCGTTCGGCGACAGCAGCGATGTCGCGCAGAGCAGGAGCAGGGCCGGACCCAGCATCATCAGATGACGATTGACGAAGTGGTAATCCGACAGACGCAGCCGTTCGGCCACGGCCGGGCTGGCGGCCACGATCAGAATGGTGCCGAACGCGATCAGCAGTCCCAGGGCCGCCAGGGTCCAGCGGTCCACGGTCCACCACCAGCGGCTCATGATCGACGTGTCGGTGCGGGCCAGGGCGGGCATCAGCGGCTGCCTTCCACCAGCGACAGGGGCGACCCGTTGGTCAGTTTGGCGACCGCCGCGGCAAAGGCGTTGCCGCGGGCCTCGAAATTGGCGAACTGGTCGAACGACGCGCAGCCCGGCGACAGCAGCACCACGGGATCGGGGCGTGGGCTGCGGCGGGCGGCGTCATAGGCCGCGTCGATGGCGCTCGGCAGATCGCCGCACCGCTCGACCGGGACCTTGCCGTTCAGATGATCGGCGAACATGGCTTCGGCCTCGCCGATTAGAAACGCCCCGGCGACATGGTCCAGCGCCGCGTCGATCGCGTCCAACCCGCCCGGCTTGGCCCGGCCGCCGGCGATCCAATAGACCGTTTTATAGGAGGTCAGGGCCTTGGCCACGGCATCCGGGTTGGTCGCCTTGCTGTCGTTGACGAAGCGAACGCCGTTGATCACGGCCACCGTTTCCTGGCGGTGACGCAGGCCCGGAAAACTGGCCATGGCCTGGGCGATATCCGTCGCGGCGACGCCGGCGGCGCGACAGGCGGCATAGGCGGCGGCGGCGTTCTGCCAGTTGTGGGCGCCGGGCAGAGTGGCGATGTCGCGCAGATCCATGATCTGTCGGGCGGCGCCCTCCAGGGCGTCCATCAGGACTCCGTTGTCGGCATAGACCCCGCCCTTGGCGGGGCCCTGTCCTGACACGGGCCAGACGGTGCGGCCGGCGAGTGCCAGGTCCCGCGCGATGGCGCGGGTCCAATCGTCGTCGACACCCACGATCAGCGTGGCGTTGTCCGCCGCCCTCTCCAGCAATCGGCCCTTGGCCCGCACATAGGCGGGCATGTCCGGGTAGCGGTCGAGATGGTCGGGGCTGATGTTGAGGAACACGCCGACCGTCCAGCGGATCGAAGCCAGGGTCTCGAGCTGGTACGAGCTGACCTCCAGCACGTACCAGCCGTCCGGCCCCAGCATCTCCAGCGCCAGGGCGGGGGGGCCCAAATTGCCGCCGGTCTGACACTCGACGCCGGTCCGTTTGAGGATGTGGCCGATCAGGGATGTCGTGGTCGATTTTCCGTTCGACCCCGTGATCCCCATAAAGGCCGATTCCGGCATGGCGAGGCCCAGGAGGTCGAGGTCGGAGACGATCGGGCGACCGATGGCCAGGGCGTTCTCGACGGCCGGGTGGGGGGCCGGAAACGACCGTGGGATGCCGGGGCTCAGGACCAGCATGTCGATGTCGGAGATATCGGCGCGACGGAAGTCCGCAATCACGATGCCGGCGTTCTGAGCCGCGTTCCGCCGGGCCGGATCGTCGTCCCAGGCGCGCACCGATGCGTCTGCGGCCCTCAGCGCCTCGGCGGTCGCCAAGCCGCTGGCGCCAAGCCCCAGCACGGCGAAGTTCTTGTCCTTGAAGCGGGTGAGATCGATCATCCGGTCACCGCAGCTTCAACGTGGCGAGGCCGGCCAGCGCCAGGATCGCGGCGATGATCCAGAACCGGATCACGATGGTCGGTTCGGCCCAGCCCTTCTTCTCGAAATGGTGATGCAGGGGGGCCATGCGAAAGACCCGACGGCCGGTCAGCTTGAACGACGCGACCTGGACGATGACCGACACGGCTTCCAGAACGAAAAGTCCGCCGACGATCGCCAGCACCAGCTCGTGCTTGACGATGACCGCGATGGTCCCCAGGGCGCCGCCCATGGACAGCGATCCGGTATCGCCCATGAAGACCATGGCCGGCGGCGCGTTGAACCAGAGGAAGCCGAGACCGGCGCCGATGAGGGCGCCGCAGAACACGGCCAATTCGCCCGATCCCGGCATATGATGGATCTGCAGATAGTCGGAAAAGATCGTGTTGCCGGCGACATAGCTGATGAAGCCGAAGGTGCCCGCAGCCATCATCACCGGGACGATCGCCAACCCGTCCAGCCCGTCGGTCAGGTTGACGGCGTTGGACGCGCCGATGATCACGATCAAGGCGAACAGCAGGAAGAAGAGGCCAAGCTGGATCAGGAAGTCCTTGACGAACGGAATGGCCACGCCGCCGGCCAACGCTTCCGGGGATGCCCGGTAGATCCAGAATGCCGCGACCACAGTGATCGACGCCTGGAACAGAAGCTTGGCTCGCCCGGGCAGGCCCTGGGTGTTGCGCTTGGTCAGCTTGAGGTAGTCGTCGGCGAACCCGACCAGGCCGAACCCCGACGTCACCAGGATCACGATCCAGACATAGGGGTTGGTCAGGTCGGCCCACAGCACCGTCGCGCCGATCATCCCGATCAGGATCATCAGACCGCCCATGGTCGGCGTGCCGCGTTTCGCCAGGTGGGTTTCCGGCCCGTCGTCGCGGATCGGCTGGCCCGCCCCCTGACGCGAGCGCAGCCAGCGGATCAATGTCGGCCCGGTAACGAAGGCGATGATCAGGGCGGTGAGCAGCGCCCCCCCGGTCCGGAAGGTCAGATACCGGAACAGGTTGAACGCCGCGAAGTCGTCGGCCAGCGGGAACAGAAGATGTTGCAGCATCGATTCCGCCCTATGTGCCGTTGGCCGCATGCGGCGACGTGTCCCGCCGCTGCGCCTCCAGCGCCTCCAGCGCCGCCGTGACGGTCGCCATCCGGCTGCCCAGGGACCCTTTGACCATGACCACGTCGCCCGGCTGGATCGCCTCGACCACCAGCGGGGCCAGCGTCGCGCTGTCGGGCGCGGCGCCGCCGCGCACGGCGTGGGAAAGCTGGTCGTGCAAGCCGGTCATCATCGGTCCGCAGGCGAAAAGAAGATCGACGCCGGCCTCGCGCACCGTATCGGCCAACTCCAGGTGCAGGGCCGCTCCTGACGGGCCAAGCTCCAGCATGTCGCCCAACACGGCGATGCGGCGGCCGCCGCCCTCGGGATCGGACCGGCCCAGGGTTCGTAGCGCCGCGGCGACCGACACCGGGCTGGCATTGTAGCTTTCATCGATCAGCAGGAACCGTCCGCCGGGCGGATCGCCCAGGGTCACGTGCCGGCGCTCGCCGCGCCCCTTCGTCGCCTGCACCCGCGACAGGGCGCGCGCGGCCGTCGTCAGGTCGGCGCCGACCGCCCGCGCCGCCAGCAGCACCGCCAGGCTGTTGTGAACCCAGTGCAGACCGGGCAGGGACAGGGAGTATTGGACGGCTTCGCCCAGCACCACGGCGTTGACGGCGCTACAGGTGGCGTGCAGCGAACAGTCGATCAGCCGGGCCTCGCAACCGGCCTGCTCACCGAAACTCCAGACGCGACCGACGCCCTGGGTGCGGGCGTGGGCAACCAGCCGCGCGAAGTGCGGGTTCTCGCGGTTCAGAACCGCCGTGCCCGCCGATGTCATGCCGGCAAAGATGGCGGCCTTTTCGTCGGCGATGCCCTCGACATTGTCGAACGCTTCCAGATGCACCGCCTCGACCGTCGTGATCACCGCCACATCCGGCTTGACCAGATGCGACAGCGGCGCGATCTCGCCGGGATGGTTCATGCCCAGCTCGAAGACGCCAAAGGCGCTGTCGGCGGGCATGCGGGCGAGGCTGAGGGGCACGCCCCATTGATTGTTGAGATTGCCGGCGCTGGCGAAGGTGGGGCCATGGGCCGACAGGGCTTCGCGCAGGGCTTCCTTGGTGCCGGTTTTGCCCAGCGACCCCGTGACGGCGACCACCTGGGCGGACGTGCGCAGCCTGGCGTAGGTCGCCAGGGCGTTCAGCCCATCCATGGTGTCGTCGACGATAAGGAGGGGCGCGTCGCCGTTCAGATCCTTCGCCCGGAGATGGATCATCGCGGCGACGGCCCCCTTGGCCAGCGCGTCCTTGACGAACGCGTGGCCGTCGAAATTGGGCCCGACCAGGGCCACGAAAAGATCGCCGGGGCTGACCGAACGGCTGTCGATGGACACGCCGGTGGCCTGCCAGTCGCCCTGGACCGTCCCGTCGGTGGCGGCCGCGGCGTCGGCGGAGGTCCACAAGACCGGGCCAGTCATGGCGCGCTCCCGTCGTGCGCGGCCACGGCGGCCCGGACCACCGTGGCGTCGTCGAAGGGAAGAACCGTATCGCCGACGATCTGCCCGCTTTCGTGGCCCTTGCCGGCGACGACCAGAACATCGTCCGGGCCTAGGGACCGGACGGCGAAGGCGATGGCTTCGGCACGGTCGCCGATTTCCACGGCGTCGGGGCAGGCCGGCATGATCTCGGCGCGGATGGCGGCTGGATCTTCGCCGCGCGGATTGTCGTCGGTCACCACGGCGCGGTCGGCCAGTTTCTGGGCGATGGCCCCCATCTGCGGACGCTTGCCCCGATCCCGATCGCCGCCGCAGCCGAACACCACGTACAGCGACCCGCGCGTGTGGGGCCGAAGAGCGTCGAGTACGGTGGCCAGCGCGTCCGGCGTGTGGGCGTAGTCGACAAACACCGTCGCCCCGTTGGCCAGCCGCGCCACTTGCTCCAGCCGGCCGCGCACACCCTCCAGGGTCTTGAGGGCCGCGATCGCGGCGGCCTCGTCGACGCCCGGTTCGGCCAGGACCATGCCCAGGGCGCACAGGACGTTCTGGGCCTGGAAGGTGCCGACCAAGGGGACCTGGACGCGATGGCGCCTGCCGGCGATTTCGATCGTCAGGTCCAGACCATCGGCCAGGGGCTCGGCGGCAATCAGCACGATGTCGCGGCCGGCGGCGCCATAGGTCACCACCCGACGGCCCCCGGCGGCGGCAAGCGCTGCCAGGCCGGCGCATTCGGGCGCGTCGGCGTTGAGCACTGCGGTCCCGCCTTCGACGAGCACCTCTCCGAACAGCCGCGCCTTGGCCGCCAGGTACTTCTCCATCGTGCCGTGATAGTCCAGATGGTCGCGGCTGAGATTGATGAAACCGGCGATGGTCACGCGCACGCCGTCCAGCCGGTACTGCGCCAGGCCGTGCGACGATGCCTCCATGGCCAGATGGTCGATGCCGGCCGCGGCCAGATCCGCCAGGCTGGCGTGCAGGGCGACAGGATCGGGCGTCGTCAGCGCCCCCTTCCGCGCGAACCCGGGGGCGGCGATGCCCAGCGTGCCGATGCTGGCCGCCTTGAGACCCAGCGCCTGCCAGATCTGGCGGGTGAAACTGGCCGTCGACGTCTTGCCGTTCGTGGAGGTAACGGCGGCAATGGTGGCCGGTTGGTCGCGATAGAAGGCGGCGGCCAGGTGGGCAAAGCGGGACCGGGGATTGTCGTCGACGATCAGGTCCACGCCCTCGGTGCCGGGGGGCAGAGCCGTGCCGGTCGGCGCCAGGATCGTACGGGCACCAAGCCCGATGGCGTCGGCGATGAAGTTGCGGCCGTCGACCCGGGTGCCGGGCAGGGCGGCGAACAGATAGCCGGGGCGAACCTCGCGCGAATCCGCCGTCAGCCCGGTCATTTCGGGGGTGCCTTCGGCGCTCGGCCTGGGATCGGTGCGGGTCATCATCGTGGGGCCAACGCGGCGAAGCTGTTGCCGCCGGACGACCGGCCCGTCGGCGCCCGGTCGATGTCCAGGGCCTCATGGACGTCCGGGGAGTCCGGGTCCTGGGGCATCACGCCCATCATCGGCCCCATCTGCTCGATGACCCGGCCGATGACCGGAGCGGCCACCCAGCCGCCGGTGGCGAAGCCAAACGTGTCGGCGTTGCCTTGCGGCTCGTCGAGCATGGCGAAGACCACATAGCGGGGGTCGTTCATGGGGAACGCGGCGACGAACGAGGACATCCGGGCCGAGCGGGAGTACCGCCCGTTGAGGATCTTCTCCGACGTCCCGGTCTTGCCCCCGACCAGATAGCCCTCGGCGTCGGCGTTGCCGCCCGTGCCGTCGGTCACGACCAGCCGCATCAGCCGGCGCATCTGGTCCGAGGTGCGTTCCGACAGGACGCGGGTGCCGGGGATCGGTTCGCCGGCCGGGCGGGCCAGCAGGGTCGGCGGATGCAGGACCCCGCCATTGACCAGCGCCGCCACGGCGCTCACCAGGTTGACCGGGGATACGGCCATGCCGTGACCATAGGAAATGGTCATGGTGTTGATCTCGCGCCAGGGGGCCGGAGTTTTCGGACGGCCCACTTCCGAAACCTCGATCGGCGCGCGGTCCATCAGGCCCAGCCGGCGCAGATAGTCCCGCTGGCGTTCCGGCCCGACATCCAGGGCCATCAACGCCGAACCGATGTTCGACGAATGCTTGATGATTTCCGGCACCGTCAGCCAGCGGTTCTCGGCGTGGTAGTCACTGATCCGGAAGCCGCCGGCGCGCAGGGGCTTGCTGGCATCGTACCCGTCGCCGAGACCGGCGGCACCGCTGTCCAGCGCCATGGCGGCGGTGAACAGCTTGAATGTCGACCCCATCTCGTAGACGCCCAGGCTGGCGCGGTTGAACCGGGTGTCGGGTTCGGCGTTGCCGCGGTCATAGGGGCTGAAGTCGGGCAGCGACACCAACGACAGGATCTCGCCGGTGCGGGCATCCAGGATGATACCGGCCGCGCCGATCGCCTGGAACTCTTCCATCGCGGCCAGGAGCTCGCGCCGCATCAGCGCCTGCAGTCGAATGTCCATCGACAGGGCCACGGTTGCCCGGTCCTGGATCAGGGTGTCGTCGAACATTTTCTCGATGCCCGACCGCCCCTCGTTGGCGTGGCCGGTGAAGCCCACCACGTGGGCGGCGACGGCGCCTTGCGGATAGTGGCGCCGCGGTCCGGTTTCGAAGCCGATCCCGGGCAGCCCCATGCGCAGAATCTGCTGGTGCTGGGCCGGCGTGAGTTCGCGATGCAGGACGATCTTCCGGCCGGTGCTGGTGAGCCGGTGCAGCAGGGCGGCGCGGTCCAGTTCGGGCAACACCTCGCGCAGGCGATCGGCCGTTTCTTCCGGGTCGAGGACCAGCGGGGCATCGGCAAACACCAGCGCGCCTGGCAGGTCGGTCGCCAGAAGTGTCCCGTTGCGGTCCACGATGCTGCCGCGGGCCACACCCCGATCGCTCAAGGATACTCCGGCGGCCCGGTTGTCCGTCGCGATCCGTTCGGGCAGGGACACGTCGATCAGCCGGACGCCGACACCCAGGAACGCCAGGCCGAAGGCCACGGCCGTGACCAGCAGCCGCGACCGGCTGACATCGATGGCGCGGGCCGTGCGACCGGTGATCTTGACCGTGCGGTTCGCGCGCGGCATGGCGCGAAGCGGCCCCATGGTGATGGCCGGCATCATGGCTGGGCGCTCCGTTCGCTCTGCCGCTGACGAAAGCTCGACAGCAGCAGGTCGACCAGCTCGGCCTCGGCCGACTGCGCGTCGGTCAGTTCTGCGCCGGTTCGGCCGGCGGGCGCCGGCGCGGCGACGCTGATCGTGGCCGGGGCCGACGCCGAGGCAGGGCGCGCCGCGGCAGGCACGGGGCGTGGCGCCGGTGCCCGTTCCGCCGCGACCGTTGGAGAGGCGGGCCGGGGCGGCTTGGCGGGTTTCTGGCGTGGCAGCGGTGCCGCGATGGTTCCCGATAGCAGCATGGGTCTTGCGTCGGGCAACGCTTCGCCGTCCGCGTTCGGCGGATCCAGCGGATCCAGCGGTTCCGGCGGTGGGCGCAGGGGCAGCGAGTCGACGCCGGCGACGATCTGGGCGGCGGTCAACGGCACAAGATCGGTATAGCTGTTGGCCAGCTCGCGCAGCCGATCGGGCTGGTTGAGAAAGGCCCAATCGCCGTTGAGCACGCGGATGGTCTCGTGCTCCCGCGCGATGTCCTCGTTGATCCGGGCCAGCGTCTCCCTCAACGCCCCGACCTCGTAGCTGGTCTGGAACAACACCGTGCAGACGGCGGCCATGACGCCGCCCCACACAATGGCGATCGGGCGGATCATGCCGCTTGCTCCCGTGCTGGAGCATCGGTCCGGACGGCGGCGCGCAGCCGCGCCGACCGGGCGCGGGGATTGGCCGCCAGTTCGGCGTTGCCGGCGGTTACCGGCCGGCGGAAGGGCAGACGGAAGGTCGGGGCAAGGCCGGGCCCTGCCGGGCGGTGGCGGGACACGCCGACGGCGCCGCTGCGTTCGGCCAGAAACGATTTGACGTGCCTGTCCTCAAGGCTGTGGAAAGAGACCACGGCGAGCCGCCCGCCGGGACGCAAAAGGCGTTCGGCAGCGCTCAAGCCGCGGTCGAGTTGGCCGAGCTCGTCGTTGACGTAGATCCGGAGACCCTGAAAGGTCCGGGTGCAGGGATCGATGCCGTCGCGGGCGCGCGGCACCACGCGGCGCACCAGCTCGGCCAGTTGGCCGGTGCGCACGATGGGCGCCTCGGTCCGGGCGGCGACGATGGCGCGGGCAATCCGCCGCGACAGCCGTTCCTCGCCATACTCGTAGATGATCCGGGCCAGCTCCTCGACCGGCAGGGTGTTGACGGCGTCGGCGGCGGTCGGGCCCTCGGTCCCCATGCGCATCGACAGCGGGCCGTCTTGGCGAAAAGAGAACCCACGGGCGGGATCGTCGATCTGGGGCGAAGACACGCCGAGATCCAGGACGATCGCGTCCACCGGTCCGTCAACCAGCTTGTCCATGTCGCCGAATTCGCCCAGCACCAGGCGCAACCGGTCGCCAAAGCGGATCCGCAGGGTTTGACCGGCGCGGATCGCTTCGGCGTCGCGGTCGATCCCGATGACCCGGCAATCGGCGGCGGTCAGCAGCGCCTCGGCATAGCCGCCGCGACCAAACGTGCCGTCGATCAGCACGTCGCCATCCTCGGGTGCCACGGTCGCGACCACTTCGGCCAGAAGAACCGGGATATGGGTGCCGGCGGCGGTCATCGCGGACCGCCGGAGGGAAGGGCGAGGCCGGCCGAAAGCTCCATCATGCGCTGATGGTGCGCGTCGTGCCGGGCCGGTTCCCAGATCTGAAAATAGCGGCCCTTGCCGACGAATTTCGCCTGATCGGTGATGCCGGCCCGTTCCATCATGTCCTTCGACAGGATCATGCGGCCCTCGCCGTCGTGCGAGATGGGACGGAGCGTCGAGAACTCGCGCTCCTCGAGCATCTCCCGCTCGGCCGAATCCGGCGGCAGCGTCTCGATCAACTCCTGCACCGCATCCAGCCAGGACTGGGAATAGCCGTTGATCGCCGGGTCCGTCGGGTGCGGCCGAAACAGCGCCTCGGCCCCGCCGTCGCGCATCAACATGTCGCGAAAAGGCGCGGGAACGCTGACCCGACCCTTCTTGTCGACCTTGTTGATGTACGTGGACGTGAACCGGATCACCCATGCCTCGATATCGCCAGCGCTTTCCTCGTCGATCCAGGTCGATGCGGCGCGCCAAGTCATGCGCCAACTGGATCCTATGGTGACTCATGGGATATCACGGTATTTCATGGGTCGTCAACGTAATTGCGGGTTAAAATTCTGATCTATCAAGACATTTCGA
This sequence comes from Inquilinaceae bacterium, assembly GCA_052168355.1. GTDB lineage: Bacteria > Pseudomonadota > Alphaproteobacteria > DSM-16000 > Inquilinaceae > JBQLZQ01. Next base: position 71,903 of record JBQLZQ010000070.1, on the reverse strand, counting down.
GGACAAAGATCCTCACAAAGGTATTGGTGTCTATGCATCCGAAGAACAGTTCAAAAAGAGACTATGTATAAAATGCGAGAGATCGATGGTTCCGGTATGTTCTTTTTATGTTCTTTTGGTGAGGCGAAGGCCTGACACCCCGTCCGACGGGTCAGGCGACGCCTTCCGGGGTGCGGTCATGACGGGCGCGTCCGGGGGAGGGCAAGACCGGAGGCGATCCGGCGCATCTCGGCGTCGTGTCGGGCAAAGCGCTTGGGTTGCCAGATCAGGAAGTAGTCGCGCATGCCGATGAACAGCGCCTCGTCGACGATCTCTGCCATGGTCAGCATGTCCCGTGGCAGGGTCACGCGGCCATCGGCATCGTACGGGACGGTCTCGGTCAAACCGTACACCCAGTGTTCGAGGGCCAGCCGTTCTTCCTGGGTCGCATCGTCGCCGCCCAACCGGGCGAACAGATCGTCCATGCCCGACTTCGCGAAACCCTCGATGGCGCCAAGCGCGTCGTTGGCCCGGAGCGAAAGGTGCTTTTCCCCGCCGTTCAGATCTTCCAGGACGGCGCGGAGACCGGCCGGAATGCTGACCCGCCCCTTCTTGTCGACCTTGTTGATCGTCTTGGACTGAAAATGGCCCACACAGTCCCCCGGCTGTGTCTCTTTCCGAATTGCGTTCCGGAAAAAAACGGGTCCTATCCCCTCTCATTGGGTGAAAAATGGATTAGCACGCGCCCGACAGGCCGTCAACGCCAGCCCTGTGGGCCGGCTCGCAACGGCGGAAGCGGTGTGACGTGCTGGCGACGCGGTCGCAGAACGCGCCGACGCCCGGCCTTGCGCGGGACGCCGGATCCGTCGCGTTGACTGTTGTCGATGGCGCCGTTGAAACCGATCGAGACGAGCGCCAGACGGTCTGTAAGCCGGGTTCTGTCCCCGGAACCGCCAAGGCGGACCCGGGGGATGGCCATTCCTCTGGGACGTCCGTCGCCGGACGCCTCGCGCGACCAACCCGGGCGGCGGGCGGAAACGCCCGTCGACCCCCTTGCGGGGGCCGGTCCGCCCCTATTCGGTCTTGCTCCCGGTGGGGTTTACCGTGCCGCGACCCGTTGCCGGGCGCGCGGTGCGCTCTTACCGCACCCTTTCACCCTTACCCGCGACCCGAGGGGCGCGGGCGGTTTGCTTTCTGTGGCACTGTCCCTGGGGTCGCCCCCGCCGGGCGTTACCCGGCACCGTGTCTCCGTGGAGCCCGGACTTTCCTCCCCCATCCGCGATGTCGCGGGCAGGAGCGGCCATCCGACCGTCTGGCCCGGCAAAGGTAGGGGGCGTCGGCCCGGCCCGCAAGACGGAGATGCCGGTCGTGCCCTTGCGGACCGGCACCGGCCTTTGCCAAAGTCTCGGAGACGTAAACGCAAGGTCGGGAGGGGCCGATGAGCTGGACCAAAACCGAAACGCCGGTCTGCGCCGATGGCGGCGGCGCGGTGGATCTGATCATCGAGGGGCGGCCCCGCGATTTGGGCGGGTTTTCGGTGCGCCGGGTGCTGCCGTCGCCGCGCCGGCGAACGGTCGGCCCCTTCATCTTTTTCGACGAGATGGGACCGGCCGATTTCGACGCCGGACAGCCGGGCATCGATGTGCGGCCGCATCCCCATATCGGGTTGGCGACGGTGACCTACCTGTTCGAGGGCGAGATCCTGCACCGCGACAGCCTGGGGTCGGACCTGCCGATCCGGCCCGGCGCGGTCAACTGGATGGTGGCCGGGCGCGGCATCGTCCATTCCGAACGCACCGCGCCCGAGGTCCAGGCGACCCGCCGGCGTTTGCACGGCATCCAGTCCTGGGTCGCCCTGCCGCGGGATCGGGAGGAGACGGACCCCGAATTCCATCATCACGCCGCCGATACGCTGCCGGTCATCGACGGCGCGGAGGCGGGCGAAGGGGTTCGGATGCGGCTGATCGCCGGCACCGCCTTCGGCCGGCGCTCGCCGGTGATCACCCAGTCCGACCTGTTCTACCTGGATGTCGAGGCGGAGGACGGCGCTTCCGTGACCCAGCCCGACGGCGACCGGGAGCGGGCGGTCTATGTGGTCTCGGGCGCGGCGGAAATCGGCGGCCTGCGGGTCGAGGCCGGGACCATGGCGGTTCTGGCGCCCGACAGGCCGGCCCGGGCCGTGGCGCTCGGTCCCAGCCGGATGATGCTGCTGGGCGGCGCCCCTCTCGACGGCAAGCGGCACATCTGGTGGAATTTTGTCTCCAGCACGCAAGCGCGGATCGATCGGGGCAAGCGCGACTGGGCCGAGGGTCGCTTTCCACCGGTTCCCGGAGAGACGGAGTTCATTCCGCTGCCCGACAAATGAAGCCGCCGGGCAGGTCGGCTCAGCGACCGAGCGGCAGCCGCTGCAGGTTGATGATGGCGACGCCGGCGATGGTGGCCAGGCCGCCGGCGATCAGGCTCAGGGTGATCCGGTCGCCCAGGAACACGACCCCCGACAGGACCCCGAACACGGGAACCAGCAGCGTATAGGGAATGACCCTGGCCACCGAATGGCGCCGCAGCAGCGCGTACCAGATGCCGTAGCACAGGATCACCACGATCACCGCCTGATAGACGATGGCGCTCCACGTCATCAGGGACGCGGACTGGATGGCCCGCCATTGCCCGCTCTCCAGAACCAGGGACGCCAGGGCAAGCTGGGGGGCCGCGAACAGCGCCATCCAGCCATTCAGGGCGAAACCGTCGAGATCGACCAGGCTTTTCATCTGGATGTTGGCCACGGTCCACACCAGGGCCGCGGCCACGATCAGCCCGACGGCCCACAGCGCCGAGTCCGCGTCGGGTCCGCCGGCCAGGATCGCCACGCCGGCGATGGCCACGGCCATGCCGACGGCCTTTTGGCGGGTCAGGCGCTCCTTGAAGAACATCGCGCCCAGCAACGCCGCGAACGGCACCTGGACCTGGATGGCGATGGCGGCCACCGAGGCGTCGACCGCCTTGAGGCCGGTGAACATCAGCGAGAAATGGAACAGGCCCAGGGTCACCGACAGGCCCAGCAGGGCCGGCAGGCGGGCGCGGGGGATGGGGACCAGGGGCACCAGCAGCGCGGCGACCAGGACAAAGCGCAGGGCGATGAACAGGATCGGCGGGAAGTCGACCAGCCCCGCCTTGGATACCGCGAAATTGCCGCCCCAGAAGACGACGACGATCATCATCAGCAGCGTGTCGCGCCGGTTCACGGGCGGGCCAGGGTCTCGGCCAGGGCGGCCAGGTCCAGCCAGCGTTCCTCGGCCTCCGTCAGGGCCGCCTCGGCCTTCGCCAGGCGCTCCGTGTTGGCGTGGAACAGGGCCGGATCGCGGCGGTACAGGTCGGGGTCGGACAGGCCGTCCTTGAGGTCGGCGATCTCGGCGGTCAGCCGGTCGATCTCCCCCGGCAGGGCGTCGAGCGCGCGCTGCTGGCCGTAGGTGAGCTTGCGCGGCGCCGACGGGGGGGCGTCCGTCGTCTGACGCGCCGGCGGAGGCCTGCGGGCCGGGTCCGCCGACCGCTTCGGTTCGGCCGGGGACGGTCGCTGGCGCAGATAGTCGCTGTAGCCGCCGGCATATTCGGCGACGCTCCCGCCGCCCCCGACGGCGATGATCGATCCGGCCAGCCGGTCGAGAAAGTCCCTGTCGTGGCTGACCAGGATCAGGGTGCCGGCATAGTCGGCCAGCACCTCCTCCAGCAGATCCAGCGTTTCCATGTCCAGATCGTTGGTCGGTTCGTCGAGCACCAGAAGGTTGCTGGGCCGGGCGAACAGCCGGGCCAGCAGCAGCCGGTTGCGCTCGCCGCCCGACAGGCTCTTGACCGGGCTGTCCAGGCGCGACGGATCGAACAGGAAGTCCTTGAGATAGCCGGCGACGTGGCGCGGCTGCCCGCCCACCGTCACCTGGTCGCCGCCGCCCGGCGCCAGCACGCGGCGCAACGTCGCGTCGGGATCCAGGCTTTCCCGTCGCTGGTCGAAATAGGCGATTTCGATGCCGGAACCGGCGCGCACGGTGCCGCCGTCGGGGGGCAGCGCGCCGATCAGGATCCGCACCAGGGTGGTTTTGCCGGCCCCGTTGGGGCCGATCACGCCGACCCGGTCGCCGCGCAGGATGCGCGTGGAAAAGCCGCGCACCAGGCACCGCGGCCCGTCCGGGCCGGGCACGCTCTTGCAAATGTCCGTGGCTTCCAGCACCAGGGTGCCGCCGCGCGCCGCCGCCGTCGGGTCCAGCCGGGCGACGCCGCCGGGCGGCGGACGTTGCCGTCGTTCCTCGCGCAGCGCCTGCAGCGCCCGCACCCGTCCCATGTTGCGCTTGCGCCGCGCGGTCAGCCCCTGGCGCAGCCAGCGCGTCTCCGACTCGATGCGCCGGTCCATCCTGTGCCGTTCCTGCGCCTCTTCCTCCAACACCGCGTCGGCCCAGGCGTCAAAGGCGGCGAAGCCCCGGTCGAGGGCGCGCATGCGGCCGCGGTCCAGCCACAGCATGCGGCGCGACAGGGCGGTCAGGAAGGCGCGGTCGTGGCTGATCAGCAGAAGGGCGCCGCGCAGGTCGGCCAGCCGGCGCTCCAGCCATTCGATGGTCGGAAGGTCGAGATGATTGGTCGGCTCGTCGAGCAGCAGCACGTCGGGACGTCCGGCCAGCGCCCGGGCCAGGGCGGCGCGCTTGGCCTCGCCGCCGGACAGCGCCTCCGGCGTGGCGTCGGCGTCCAGCCCGACCTCCGCCAAGGCCGCGTCGACCCGGAACGTATCGTGCGCCTCGTCCGCCGGCAGGCCGGCGGCGACATAGGCCCCCACACTGTCGAAACCGCCGACATCGGGGTCCTGGGCCAGCACCGTGATGCGGGTGCCGGGCTGGACGAACCGTGTGCCGCCATCCAGGGCGACGGTTCCGGCCAGGACCTTGAGCAGGGTCGATTTGCCGCTGCCGTTGCGGCCGATCAGGCAGGCCCGGTCGCCGGCCGCCAGGGCCATGTCGATGCCGTCGAACAGGGCATCGCCGCCGAACGTCACCGTGGCGCCGCGCAGTGCCAGCAGGGGAGGCGGGCCGGCCATGGATTTTCAGGTCAGTCCGCGCTCGCGGCGGATCTTGTCGTAGGCGACATTGACGTTGGCCATCCGCTCCGTGGCGATGCCGACGAATTCCTCGGGCATGCCGGCGGCGATCAGCCGGTCGGGATGGTGTTCCCGGATCAGCTTTCGATAGGCCGCCTTGATCGCGTCGTCGTCGGCCTCCCGCGTGACGCCCAGGATATGATAGGGGTCGGCGGCGTCCGGCCCGATCTCGGCGTCGCGGATGCTGGCGAACCGCGCGTCATCGAACCCGAAGATGGCGCCGACGGATCGCAGGAACTCAAGCTCCCGGTCGTGGATCTCGCCATCGGCCTTGGCGATGTGGAACAGGCAGGCCAGCAGTTCCTCCAGCACCTCGGGACGGTCGGCGAACATGGACGCCACCTGGCGGGCATAGGGCTCGAACCCCTGGGAGTCGCGGCGCGCCAGATTGAAGATGCGGCCGACATTCCGCGTTTCCTCCGGCGGCACGTGGAACACCTGCTTGAACGCCGCCACCTCGTCGCGGGTGACGGTGCCGTCGGCCTTGGCCATCTTGGCGCCCAGCGCGATGACGGCGATGGTGAAGGCCAGCGCCTTGGTGTTGTCGCCCGCCTCGACGGCGACGACGTTGGCGGCGATCTTGTCGACGGCATGGCCGGCGGCCGCGCCGATCAGCGCGCCCAGGGGCCCGCCCAGCGCAAAGCCGGCGGCGCCGCCGACAAGTTTTCCCCAGATACTCATGGCGTTGCGATGCGAAACGATCCGAAACGGAACAGGACGGCGATGCCCCGATGGATCGCACACTCGCCCGTAGATGTCTATGTGACCGACCCGCGCCGCTTACTTTGCCGTTGACCTTTGGTCTCGGGGACGGTCACTAACCCGCGATGAACACGGACTCGTCAAACGCGCCCCCGACCCATTCCGGCTGGCAGTTCTGGATCGACCGGGGCGGCACCTTCACCGACGTGGTGGCGCGGCGGCCCGACGGGCGGCTGGTCACCCACAAGCTGCTGTCGGAAAACCCTGGCCGCTACGACGACGCGGCGCTGCAGGCGATCCGCGACCTTTTGGACGTGGCGCCGGGGGCGGCGATCCCGGCCGACCGCATCGACGCGGTCAAGATGGGCACCACCGTCGCCACAAACGCCCTGCTGGAGCGCAAGGGCGAACGGACCGCACTGGTCATCACCGACGGGCTGGGCGACCAGTTGCGCATCGCCTACCAGGCGAGGCCGCGCCTGTTCGACCGCCAGATAAAGCTGCCGACACTGCTGTACGAACGGGTGATCGAGGTGCCGGGACGCGTGACCGCCGAGGGCGAGGAGCTGACGCCGCTCGACCGCGACGCCGCCCGCGCCGGTCTCCAGGCCGCCTTCGACGACGGCATCCGCGCCTGCGCCATCGTCTTCATGCACGGCTACCGCTATCCGGCGCACGAGGCGGCGGTGGCCGATCTGGCGGGCGACATCGGCTTTACCCAGATTTCCGCCTCCCACGCCGTCAGCCCGCTGATCAAGCTGGTCGGGCGCGGCGACACCGCCGTGGTCGACGCCTATCTGTCGCCCATCCTGCGCCGCTATGTCGACCGGGTGGCGGGCGCGTTGGGCGATGTGCGGCTGATGTTCATGCAGTCCAACGGCGGGCTGACCGACGCCCATCTGTTCCAGGGCAAGGACAGCATCCTGTCGGGTCCGGCCGGCGGCATCGTCGGCGCCGTCCGGGTGGCCGAGACGGCGGGGTTCGACCGCATCATCGGCTTCGACATGGGCGGCACGTCGACCGACGTCACCCATTACGCCGGCGCCTACGAACGCACCCTGGAGACCGAGGTGGCGGGGGTGCGGATGCGCGCGCCGATGATGCAGATCCACACCGTGGCGGCCGGCGGCGGCTCCCTGTGCCGGTTCGACGGCACCCGCTACCGGGTCGGGCCGGACAGCGCCGGGGCCGATCCGGGGCCGGCCTGCTACCGGCGCGGCGGACCGCTGACGGTGACCGACTGCAACGTCATGCTGGGCAAGCTGCAGCCGGACTTTTTTCCCGCCCTGTTCGGCCCCGGCGGCGACGAGCGGCTGGACCGCGAGGCCGTGGCCCGCGCCTTCGAGCGGCTGACGGCGGAGATCGCCGAGGCCACCGGCGACACCCGCGCCCCGGTCGAGGTGGCCGACGGGTTCCTGCGCATCGCCGTCGACAACATGGCCAATGCCATCAAGCAGATCTCGGTTCAGCGCGGCCACGACGTCACCGCCTACACCCTGGTCAGCTTCGGCGGCGCGGGCGGTCAGCATGCCTGTCTGGTGGCCGACGCGCTGGGCATGACAAAGGTTCTGATCCACCCCTTCGCCGGGGTCCTGTCGGCCTATGGCATGGGGCTGGCCGATGTGCGGGCCCTGCGCGAAACCTCGATCGAGGCGGACCTGGACGATGCCGGCCTGACGGCGGCGGCATCCGCGCTCGACCGTTTGGCGGGGGACGCGGCGGCGGAAATGCGGGCCCAGGGGCTGGACACGTTCCGCGAGATCCGCCGCCTGCATGTCCGCTATGCCGGCACCGATTCCGCCCTGGTGGTGGAGATGGGCGACGCCGCCGCCGTCGCCGCCGCGTTCGAGGCGGCGCACCGGTCCCGCTTCGGCTTCGTCATGCCGGGCAAGGGGCTGATCGTCGGCGCCGTGGCGGTGGAGCTGGTCGGCGGCGGTCTGGTCCTGGACGACGCGGCGCCGGACGGCGCGGCGGCCGGCGAAACGCCGGGCGCGCCCGAACCCCTGGCGACGGTGGAAACCTACATGGATGGGGCCCTGCGCCCGACGCCGGTCCATGACCGCGACGCGCTCATTGCCGGCCAGGCGGTGGACGGCCCGGCGATCCTGCGGGAGGCCAACGCCACGACCCTGGTGGAACCGGGCTGGCGGGCGGCGGTGCGTCCCGGCGGCGCCCTGGTGCTGGACCGGGTTGCGGCGCGCCCCGGCCGGCTGGCGGTGGGCACCGGCGCCGACCCGGTGATGCTGGAGGTGTTCAACAACCTGTTCATGTCGATCGCCGAGCAGATGGGCGTGGTGCTGCAGAACACCGCCTATTCGGTCAACATCAAGGAGAGGCTCGATTTTTCCTGCGCCGTTTTCGACGGGCAGGGGCGGCTGGTCGCCAATGCGCCGCACATGCCGGTACATCTGGGCTCCATGGGGGTCAGCGTCCGCCACGTTCTGGCCGAGCGGGCCGGGCGGCTCAAGCCCGGCGACGTGGTCATGCTCAACGACCCCTATCACGGCGGCACCCATCTGCCCGACGTGACCCTGGTGACGCCGGTGTTCGACGACGGCGGCGCGACCCTCCTGTTCTTCGTCGCCAGCCGCGGCCACCACGCCGATATCGGCGGCACCACCCCCGGCTCGATGCCGCCCGACAGCCGCACCATCGAGGACGAGGGCGTGCTGATCGACGACTTCCTGCTGGTCGAGGGCGACGTGTTCCGCGAGGCGGAGACCGAGGCGCTGCTGAAAAGCGGCCGCTACCCGGCCCGCAACATCGTCCAGAATATGGGCGACCTGAAGGCCCAGATCGCGGCCAACGCCATGGGGGTGGCGGAACTGCGCCGCATGGTCGGGCTCTACGGGCTGGACGTGGTCCACGCCTATATGGGCCATGTCCGCGACAACGCGGCCGAACAGGTGCGCCGGGTGATCGACGTGCTGACGCCGGGAACCTTCGCCCTGCCGCTCGACAACGGCGCCGAGGTGAAGGTCGATATCCAGATCGACCGGAAGGCCCGCCGCGCCACGGTCGATTTCGCCGGGTCCTCGCCCCGGCAGGACAACAATTTCAACGCCCCGGAGGCGGTGGTCCGGGCCGCCGTGCTCTATGTCTTCCGCACGCTGGTCGACGACGACATCCCGCTCAACGACGGCTGCCTGGAGCCGATCGACATCGCGGTGCCGGCCGGCAGCATGCTCAACCCCGACCCGCCGGCCGCCGTGGTCGCCGGCAATGTCGAGGTCTCCCAGGTGGTGACCAACGCCCTCTACGGCGCGCTGGGGGTGCTGGCCGCCGCGCAGGGGACCATGAACAACTTCACCTTCGGCGACGACGCCTACCAGTATTACGAAACCATCTGCGGCGGCGCCGGGGCGGGGCCGGATTTCGACGGCGAATCCGCCGTGCACACCCACATGACCAATTCCCGCCTGACCGACCCGGAGGTGCTGGAGCTGCGCTTTCCCGTCCTGGTCGACCGCTTCGCCATCCGAAGGGGCAGCGGCGGCGGCGGCCGCCACCGGGGCGGCGACGGCGCGATCCGCCGCATCCGCTTCCGCCGGCCCATGACCGCCGCCATCCTGGCCAACCACCGCCAGGTGCCGCCCTTCGGCCTTCAGGGCGGGCAGCCGGGCAAGGTGGGCAAAACCTGGGTGGAACGCGCCGACGGCACGGTCGAGGTCCTAGGCAGCACCGACAAGGCGGAGATGCGCGCCGGCGACGTGTTCGTGGTCGAAACGCCGGGCGGCGGGGGGTATGGGAAGGGGTGAGGCGACGATCAGCAGGTATGTTCTCTATTTGTTCTTTTTGGATTGTAGTGTAAGCTGGGCGGCAAAGGGGTGGAGCATGGGACAAACATCGGAAATTGAGTGGACTGACGCCACCTGGAATCCCGTGACCGGTTGCACGAAGATCGGTCCAGGGTGCGACAACTGCTATGCGTTTAGGTTCGCGGAGCGGTGGCGCGGCATCGAGGGCCATCCTTATGAACAGGGATTCGACCTACGGCTATGGCCGTCACGTCTGCACCAGCCATCGCGCTGGAAAAAACCGCGCATGATCTTCGTGAACTCGATGAGCGATCTGTTCCATAAGGAGGTGGACCGGCAGTTCATCGATCAGGTTTTTGAATCAATGGAAATGGCCAATTGGCACGTCTATCAAGTGCTTACAAAGCGAAGTTCGCTGATGCGCAGCTATGTTCAGGACCGCTATCGTGGAGGTGAAGTCCCGAAACACATTTGGCTTGGTGTTTCCGTCGAGGACGCAGCCCACAAGAGCCGGATCGACCATTTGCGCCAAGTCAACTCAGAAGCCCGCTTCATCTCGTTCGAGCCGCTTCTTGGGTCAATCGGTCCAGTCGATCTTTCAGGTATAGCTTGGGCAATCGTCGGTGGGGAAAGCGGACCGAAGGCACGTCCAATGGCGCCGTCATGGGCCACCGAGTTGCGGGACCGGTGCGAGGCAGCAGGCGTTGCATTCTTCTTCAAGCAATGGGGCGGCGCGCGGCCAAAGTCCGGCGGCCGGCTTCTTGAAGGTGAAGAATGGAACGGCTTCCCGTGGCAGATTGTGCCTAAAGAGATATTCGAATCATTGCAAAGTTAGGTTCATAATTTGGCTGATGAACAAGACAGGTATGCTGGACGCGAGCAATCGTACATTAAGCATCGCTTCCTGACTCAATACCTTCGAACAGCCGCTTACAAAATTCTCCAGGGGCGCTCGCCTACGTTCAATTTCGTTGATGCCTTCGCCGGACCTTGGAAAGTGTCAGACACTGACTACTCTGACGCATCTTTTGACCAAGCATTGAGGACGCTTGAGGCGGTGCGCACGGATCTTAGCGAAAGAGGTGCCGTTGGCCTGAGAATACGGTTTTGTTTTTGCGAACGGTCTGCCCGACGATTTGATGAATTGAGCCGATACGCCAAACGGAATCCGCGCTTTGATATCCATATCTTCCAGGGACTTTTTGAAGATCATCTCGCCGATATCGCAGCGGTTTGCCGCGACGGCTTCACGTTCACATTTATTGATCCGACCGGCTGGAACATTCGGTCAGAGCCCGTGCTGGAATTTCTACGTGATCAGAACGGCGAGTTTCTGTTGAACTTCATGGCGGAGCACGTCAATCGCCATGCTGAATATCCACGGGTCGCTGCCTCATTTGGACGTTTCCTCGCTGATCCAGACTGGGCAAGCGAGTTCAATGTCTTGCCCTCCGATTGGAATAACGAGACGCGGGTATTGCATCTTCTGAAGCGCAAGATTAGGGCAACTGAAGCCGCCACTTATCTGCCCGATTTTCCGATCCTGAAGCCCAGAGAACAGCGTGTGAAGATGCGCCTTGTTCTTGGGACCCATTCGGCCAAGGGACTCGAGGTTTTCCGTGATGTTCAGGAAAAGGTCGAACGCGAAGAGATCGAGACTCGAAACAATCGAAAGAATTCAGATAATTATCAGACTAGTCTGTTCGCGGATGACGAAATCGCGGCGATGCAACAGCGCGCTGCGGGCCTCGGGTGTCCAGCGTTCCAGCGGCAAGCGGAAGCTCGGATAGTAGAATTGCTAACCGGAGGGCGTGTTGTTCCGTTTAACTCAATCGCGATCGATATTCTTGAGGCCGTCCCGATGCGGCTAACGCAGATAAAAAGTCTCGTCAACGCGATGAAAGAGCGAGGTGTCCTCGCGTTTGACCTGCCACCACGAAGGCGTGTTCCGCAGCCGGAGACGCAAGTCTCGCTAGTGGAACACCCCGCGGACTTGGCCTGAGACCTATCCGACTCGTCCCGCCCCCCGCGTCCCTGCCAACCACGCCCTCGGCGACTGCCCCAGTTTCTGTTGGAACAGGCGGGCGAGGGCGGTGGGGCTGGCGTAGCCGGCCTCGGCGGCGGCGGTCTTGAGCGGCCGGCCGGCGCGCAAAGCCCGTTGGGCCAGGGCCAGGCGCAGGGCGGTCAGGTAGGCGCCGGGGGTGGTGTCCAGGGTCGCCTTGAAGCGGGCGGCGAAGCCGGCGCGGGACATGCCGGCCTCCTCGGCCAGCGTTTCCAGGGTCCAGGGCCGCGCCGGCCCCTCGTGCATGGCCTTGAGGGCGCGGGCGAGGCCGGGATGGCCGAGCGCGGCCAGCACGCCGGGGCCGATCAGCCCGGTCTCGGCGCAGTGGCGCAGCAGCAGCACGACCAGCAGCTCGACCAGCCGGTCGACCGCCGCGCGGTGGCCGGGGCGGCGGGCGAAGGCCTCGTCGAACAGCAGCGTCAGGGTGGCGTCCAGGCCGGGCAGGGAGGCCAGCGGCAGCACCAGGCGGGGCGGGAAGCCCAGGCCCGGTCCGCCGCCGCCCGCCGACCCGCCGACACCCGCCAGCCCACCCAGTTCCACGCGGGCGCACACCAGGTCGGCGCCGGCCGCCCCGGTCGCCGCGATGCGGTGGGGGGCGGGGCCGGAAAAGAAGATCAGGCTGGGCTCGGCGATCCGTTCCGGCGGCCGTCCCGGCTCGGTCACCGTCAGCACGCCGCCGCGCAGCACGTGCAGGGTGGACGGCCCGTCGGCGCCGGGCGGATCGGGCTCCTGCCCGCCGGCCGCGCCCCCGCCGGCCACGCCATGATCGGAGACGCCGCGCAGGGCGCCGGTGAAGAACACCGCGGCGCCAAGGTCGAGGCGGGCCAGCACCGCCGACAGGGCGTCGCCGGTGTCCTCCGGCGGCGGGCCGGACCGTTCCTCCGCTCGCGCGCCATCACGTTGCGGTGAGCCGCGTTCACATGCGGCCGGCCGAGACGGGCTGCGCGCTTGTTTGGACTCCATGGCCCACCGACATCCCTAAATTGCCTGAACGGGGCCCTGCGTCGCCCCGGCGCGGACCGGCCGATCCGGGCCCCTTGGCCGCCGCGCACCGATCCCGGCCCGAACGGAGGATGACATCATGCCGATTGCAGTCAACACGCTGCGCGCCCTAGTCCTGGGCACCGCCATGGCGGTCGCCGCCCCCATCGCCCTGATGCCGGCGGCCCACGCGGCGGAGGAGGTCAACATCGTCGACGGCGCCGCCGTCCACGGCTACGACGTGGTCGCCTACTTCACCGACGGTACCCCGACCGAGGGGTCGGCCGACTACACCGCCGATTACGAGGGTGCGACCTACCGCTTCGCCAGCGCCGCCAACCGCGACGCGTTCGTCGCCGATCCGGCCCGGTACGCGCCGCAATATGGCGGCTACTGCGCCTTCGGCACGGCCATGGGGCGCAAGTTCGACGGCGATCCCCACGCCTGGTCCATCGTCGACGGCAAGCTCTACCTGAACCTCAACCAGCAGGTTCAGACCCAGTGGCAGAAGGACGTTCCGGGCTTCATCCGCGGCGCGGAGAACAACTGGCCGATCATCCGGTCGGTGGCCGACGCCACCCTGGCGTCGGATCAGCCCGACGGCGTGACCCTGGGCGCCCAGTAGGCGTCCCGGCCGAGGGCCGGCGGGGCGGGGCACCGCGCCCACCCCGCCGGCGTTCACGCGGCCGCCTCGCTGGCGACAGGTCCCGGATCGGGGTCCGGGACTCGGGGCTTCTTTCCTTGGATGTCGCCGCCGAAGGCATCCCGACGGCGAGTCCCGCACGCGATGCGGGACCTGTACGGGACGGCGCCGTTGGCTTTCTCGGGGCGTCGAGGGCTTGCACAGGTCCCGGATCGGGGTCCGGGACTCCGGGCTTCTTTCCCTGGATGTCTCCACCGAAAAGATCCCGACGGCGAGTCCCGCACGCGATGCGGGACCTGTACGGGACGGCGCCGTTGGCCTTCTCGGAGCGTCGGGGGCTTGCACAGGTCCCGGATCGGGGTCCGGGACTCGGGGCTTCTTTCCTTGGATGTCTGCGCCGACGGCATCCCGACGGCGAGTCCCGCACGCGATGCGGGACCTTTACGGGACGGCGCCGTTGGCCTTCTCGGGGCGTCGAGGGCTTGCACAGGTCCCGGATCGGGGTCCGGGACTCGCGGTTCGATTGGGGTGTGCGTCCCGGTCGTGAATCCGAAGAAAGGAGCCGCGATCCCCGGACCTGATCCGGGGTCGATGCGCGCCCGCGCCGCTGGCGACAGGTCCCGGATCGGGGTCCGGGACTCGGGGCTTCTTTCCTTGGATGTCTGCGCCGACGGCACCCCGACGGCGAGTCCCGCACGCGATGCGGGACCTGTACGGGACGGCGCCGTTGGCGTTCTCGGGGCGTCAAGGGTTTGCACAGGTCCCGGATCGGGGTCCGGGACTCGCATCGAGTTCGGGTGTGCGTCCCGGTCGTGAACCCGAAGAAAGGCGCCGCGATCCCCGGACGCGATCCGGGGTCGATGCGCGCCCGCGCGGCTGGGGCTCGCGGCCGCTATTCCGAGGCCGGTTCGGCGATCTCGACCAAATTGCCGTCCGGGTCGCGGATATAGATCGAGCGGAGCGGCCCGGTGGCGCCCGAGCGGGCCACGGGGCCTTCCTCGATGGGAACCTCCAACCGTTCCAGATGGGCGATGACCGTCTCCAGCGGTACGGCGGCGATGAGGCAGATATCCCCGCTGCCCGGCGTCGGTCGCGCCGCCCTCGGCAGGAATTCGCGGCCCGTTTCGTGCAGGTTTATTTTGTGAACGCCGAAGCGCAGCGCCTTCCGGCCGTCGTCGAACGTCACGACCTCCATGCCCAGGACCCGCGCATAGAAGTCGCACGTCGCCGCGATGGAGGCGACCGTCAGGACCAGATGGTCGATGCGGTCGATGACGACCGCCGATGGCGTCATTTCCGCCCCGCCGCGCACGCCGCCACGAACCCGGCCAGAATGCCGTGGCCGGGATGATCCGGGTCGTCCTCGTGGCGTTCCTGGTGCCACTGGATGCCCAGCGCGAAGCGATGGTCCGGCAGCTCGATGGCCTCGATCACGCCGTCCCCGGCCCGGGCCGACACGGTGACGGTGTCCGGCGCGTCGGCCACCGCCTCCCAATGGTGGGAGTTGACGGGAAAGGCGGCGGTCCCGGTCAGCGCCCGCAGCCGCGTGCCGTCCGCGATGTCAACCGTGTGACGGACGCCGTCGCCGCAATGCTCGCCGATACCGGCGCCCAGGTCGGCCGTGTCGGGGACCAGGGTACAGCCGGCCAGCCCGGCCAGGGTCTGCATGCCGCCGCAGATGCCAAGCACCGGCTTGTCGCGGGCCAGGAACGATTCCAGGATGCGCACCTCGGCCGTCAGCCGGTCCGAGGCGGGAGCCCGCGACGCGGCGCCGTTCCGGTACCAGCGGTGCGGGAAGGCAAAGCGCGACCCGGTGGTCAGCAGCCCGTCGCAACTTGCCGCGGCCCGGTCCAGCGCCGCGTCGTCGTAAGGGACCCCAAAGGCGGCGCCGCCGGCCCGGGCGACGGCCCGGAAATAGGCCTTGCCGGCCTCGTACCGGGACCCGTCGCCGCTGGTGTTCTCGTCCAGCAGGATGGCGATCAGCGGCGGCGCGGCGAGGGGCGCGGCGGGGGGCGACGGGTTCGACATGCTCTCAATATCGGCCCGCAGCCGCTTGACGAAAAGCGGTTTTTTGGTCGGCTAACAGCCGGATTGCCGGGCCACCTGGCGTAGCGCCAGATCCTCGGCATAGGCCTCGAAGTTCTCCGGCGCGGCGTCGATCAGCGAGTTGAAGCGGTGGCTCTTGATCCGGCAATAGCGGGGCGTCGAATAGGCGAGCGCCTGCTTGGCCTCGTCGTTGGCGACCTGGGTGCGGTAGGCGTCGAAGGCGCGGGCAGGATCGTCGGCCGATCCGATAAAGGACTTCTCAAGCCGGTCCTGCGACCGGCGCAGCAAATCGGCCTGGCGCTGGGTGAACAGGCGATAGCGGTTGTAGAGGTCGGGCTCGGCGAAGGCAACCTCGCAGGTCAGGCTGGTCACCATGATCTCGGTGTGCAGCTTGACCACCTGGTCGGCCAGGGCCTCGTCCGGGCCGACACAGGCGGCCGCCGGTGTCGCTTCCCCCGGCACCCGCGCATCGAGCAGGGACACGCTTTCCTGCGGGGACAGGCCGGCGGTGTCCTGGGCGGCACAGGCGGTGGCCAGCCCGGCCAGGGTCAACGCCAGGGCCAGGCCCAGCGGACGGCGCGGTGCGCGCCAACGGATCGAAGCGGTCATTGTTTTCCCTTGAACTGTCCCGAACGACGCGGCGAACGACACCCTGTCGCCCCATCGCGGCCGAATTGCGGCCACGGGCGACCCCAGGGACTATAGGGGCTCCGGCCGCGATTGCCAGGGGGCCAGCTTGCCCGCCAATCCGGGAATGGGTACCCTCATGAAACGGGTTTGAAAAGAGGGAGGAACCACGATGGTCGCCGCGCCGGTTGCCACAACCAGGCTGAACGAGGCCCTGATCGCCGCCCTGACCGACCTTCTGGGCGATCGGCTGAGCACGGCCGCCGCGGTGCGTGAACAGCACGGGCGCGACGAATCCTATCACCCCGCCGTGGCCCCGGACGCGGTCGCCTTCGCCCGCTCGACGGACGAGGTGGCGGCGATCGTCCGCCTGTGCGCCGAGCACAAGGTGCCGGTGGTGCCGTTCGGCACCGGCACCTCGCTGGAGGGCGGGGTGGCGGCGCTCAAGGGCGGGGTGTGCATCGACGTCATGGGGATGAACCGGGTGGTCCGCGTGTCGGCCGACGATCTGGACTGCACGGTCGAGGCCGGGGTCACGCGCAAGCAGCTCAACGAACATCTGCGCGACACCGGCCTGTTCTTTCCCATTGATCCGGGGGCCGACGCCTCGCTGGGCGGCATGGCGGCGACGCGGGCGTCGGGCACCAACGCCGTGCGCTACGGCACCATGCGCGAGAACGTGCTGGGGCTGACCGTGGTGATGGCCGACGGGCGCGTGGTCAAGACCGGCGGCCGGGCCCGAAAATCCGCCGCCGGATACGATCTGACCCGGCTGTTCGTCGGGTCGGAGGGCACGCTGGGCGTGATCACGGAGGTGACCCTGCGCCTGCACGGCATCCCGGAGGCCATGTCGGCGGCGATCTGCCAGTTCCCCAGCATCAAGGCGGCGGTGGATTCGGTCATCGCCATCATCCAGATGCAGATCCCGGTGGCGCGGGTGGAGCTGCTCGACGAGGTCCAGATGGGCGCCTGCGTCGCCTTCTCGAAATTGCCGTACGCGGCGGCGCCGACCCTGCTGCTGGAGTTTCACGGCACCAAGCGCGGGGTCGAGGAACAGGCCGAAACGGTGGCCGCCATCGCCGGCGAGAATGGCGGCAGCGATTTCCAATGGGCCACCAGGCCCGAGGACCGGACCCGGCTGTGGCAGGCCCGGCACGACGCCCTCTATGCCTCGCTGGCGCTCAGGCCCGGCGCCAAGGCCATGGCCACCGACGTCTGCGTGCCGATCTCGCGCCTGGCCGATTGCATCACCGAAACCCAGGACGATCTCAAACGGTCGGGCCTGCTGGCCGCCATCGTCGGCCATGTCGGCGACGGCAACTTCCACCTGGCCATCCTGATCGACCCCGACGATGCCGAAGAGGTCGGGCGGGCCCACGCCCTGCACGAACGCATGGTGCTGCGCGCCCTGGCCATGGGCGGTACCTGCACCGGGGAGCACGGCATCGGCTATGGCAAGATCGGGTTTCTGGAGGCCGAGCACGGCGAGGCGGTGGCCGTCATGCGGGCCGTCAAGCAGGCGCTGGATCCGGCGGGCATCATGAACCCGGGCAAGGTGCTGACGGTCTGAGCGAAGGGTCGGGGCCATGTTGACGGTGTGGGGGCGGCGCAGCGCCTTCAACGTCCAGAAGGTGCTGTGGACGGTCGGCGAGCTTGGGCTCGACCACCGGCACGTCGATGCTGGCGGGTCCTTCGGCGGGCTCGACGATCCGGACTTCCGGGCCATGAACCCGCACGGCAAGGTGCCGGTGATCGACGACGGCGGCACCGTCGTCTGGGAATCCCACGCCATCATCCGGTACCTGGGGGCGCGCTACGGCGCTGGCGGGTTCTGGCCCGAGGATCCGGCCGAACGGTCCCGGGCCGACCGCTGGATGGACTGGGCCCAGGCCACCCTGCAGCGCGATTTCCTGGATCTGTTCTGGGGCTTCTACCGGACGCCGGAGGATCGCCGCGACTGGTCCTTCATCCGGGAGCGGATCGAGCGCTGTTCCAGCCATTACCGGCAGCTCGACCGGCAGCTCGAGGGCCGGGGTTATCTCGCCGGCGACCGGCTGACCATGGCCGATATCCCCGCCGGGACCACCCTCTACCGCTATCTCGCGCTCGATATCGACCGGCCCCCGGTGCCAAACGTCGAGGCGTGGTATGCCCGCCTGACGGCGCGCCCGGCCTATGTCCAACACGTCATGATCCCTTTTGACGATCTGAAGGGCCGGCTGGCGTTTTGAGGTTTGCTCCGACGGGTTGACGGGGCCACGCCCAGCCCGCGGACAAACCGCGCAAAGAAACCGCGAGCATCGGCGGCCCGTGCACAATGGCGATGCCCGGAGAAAAGCAAACGGCGCCGTTTCGCACGGGTCCCGGATCGCGTCCGGGACTCGGCGTCTTGAGTTTCGCGGTGGAGAAATCCAAAGAAAGAAGCCAAGAGCCCCGGACCCCAATCCGGCGGCCCGTGCACAATGGCGATGCCCGGAGAAAAGCAAACGGCGCCGTTCCGTACAGGTCCCGGATCGCGTCCGGGACTCGGTGTCTTGAGCTTCGCGGTGGAGAAATCCAAAGAAAGAAGCCACGAGCCCCGGACCCCGATCCGGGGCCTGTGCACCATGGCGACGCCTCGAGAACAGCGCGGGCGCGTGAAAAGTAAGTTGTTCAGCTAACTTTTTTCTTGCACGCTCCGAGGCGGCGCTATAACTTAGTCGTATGACTAACAATCAAGCGCCTCTCGACGACGTCTTCCACGCCCTGGCCGATCCGACCCGACGGGCCGTGGTTCAACGGCTGAGCCAGGGCCCGGCTTCGGTGAGCGAGCTCGCCGAGCCGTTCGAAATGAAGCTGCCGACATTTCTGCAGCACCTTCGCGTCCTGGAGCGCAGCGGCCTGGTTCGTTCCGAGAAGATCGGACGCGTACGGACCTGCGAAATGGATCCGCGGCAGCTATCGGCGGCGGAAAGCTGGATCACCGACCAACGGACGTTGTGGGAAGGCCGGCTGGATCGGCTCGAGGCGTTTCTTCGCGACACATCGGGACTGGAGAAAGGGGAATGATCATGCACGGACTGGCGCAGCGGCCCGACACCGACATCGTCATCAAGCGCGTTCTCAAGGCACCGCGCCGGCGCGTCTGGCGGGCCTGGACGGACCCGGTGCAGATCGCCGCCTGGTGGGGGCCAAGAGGGTTCACGACCCGTGTCGAGCGGCACGAATTCCATGTCGGCGGACACTGGCGATACGTGATGATCGGACCGGACGGGACCGAATACCCCACCCTCGGCGTGTTTCAGGAGATCGAGCCGGAGGAACGGATCGTCTCCTCCGACGAATTCGACAAAGGGTTCGTGGCGCCCGATGGCGGCGCGCTGCCGTCCGGTACCGGCGCGACCTTTCTGTTCGAGGATTTGGGCGACCAGACCGGCCTTGTCATCTGGCTGCGCCATCCGACCGAAGCGATGCGCCGCCGTCACGAACAGATGGGTGTCATTCCCGGCTGGAACTCGTCCATCGACGATCTGGACGACCATCTGGCCAAGGATGTCGCGCCCGCGTCCGACCACGAACTCGTCATGACCCGCACCGTCGACGCCCTGCGCGACCGGGTGTGGGCGGCCTGGACAACGCCCGACCAGTTGGCCCGATGGTTCTTTCCCGATGGCTGCCGGATCGAGAACCCCAGCTTCGATGTTCGGCCCGGCGGCGCCTATGCCTGCGATTTTCACGGCGAGGATGACGCGGTCTACCGGCTGCGCGGCCGCTTCGAAGACATCAGCCGCCCCGACAGGCTGGTGTTCACCCATGGATGGGCCGATGCCGACGGCGTGGTCGAGCATGACGCGCGGGTCACGGTGACCTTCCGCGACCTGGGCGGACGAACCCAGATGACGGTCCGTCACGTCGGATTGGACTCGGAGGAGGCGCGGGCCTCCCACAGCGAGGGCTGGAGCGGCGCGCTTGGCCACCTCGCCCAACTCGTCGCGGCATCGGATTGAACCCGCGGCCAAAGAGAGGAGACAGACACATGCAACCCACCATCGTTTCCCGCGAAGACTGGCTGACGGCCCGCAAGGTGCTGCTGGCCGAGGAACGCGACCTGACCCACCGGCGCGACAGGATCGCCGAGAAGCGCCGCCGGCTGCCCTGGGTGAAGGTCGAGAAGGCCTATGTTTTCGACACCCCCGACGGGCCAAAAACGCTTGCCGATCTGTTCCAGGGCCGCGGCCAGCTTTTCGTCCACCATTTCATGTTGGCCCCCGGCTCCGACCATGTCTGTTCCGGCTGTGCCGCGATGTGTGACCATGTCGATGCCGCGCGCGCCCATTTCGAACACGCGGATCTGTCCTTTGCCGCCGTGTCCCGCGCGTCGGTCGAAGAGATCGAGCGTGTCAGGCGGCGGATGGGCTGGACCTTTCAGTGGGTGTCCTGCGGGCAGAACGGCTTCAGCCACGATTACGGCGCTTCGTTTACACCGGCCCAGATCGAACGCGGTGAAACGGGATACAATTACGGCACCACGCCCTATGCCGAAGAGGACCTGCCGGCGACCAGCATCTTCGCAATGGACGACGTTGGCACGGTTTTTCACACCTATTCGGCCTACACCCGCGGCACCGAGCAACTGTTCACGCCGTTTAACTTCCTCGACTTCGTGCCCAAGGGACGCAACGAGGCAGAGGGCACCATGAGCTGGGTCCGCCTGCGCGACGAGTATGACGACGCCCCGGCCGAAGCCGCAGCCTGCTGCGGCGCCGGCCGGTGATCGCTCTGGTTTTCGGGAGAGGAGGATCGCCATGACCGACCGTTCCGTCGAGCATGCGACATTCACGATCGAACGCCGCTACGACGCGGCACCCGCGCGCGTCTTCGCGGCCTGGGCCGACCGGGACTCCAAGCGCCGCTGGTTCGTCGATCACGACGGCGGCGACTGGGAGACGCTCTCCTACGACCTGGAGTTCCGGGTCGGCGGGCGCGAGCACGGCCGCTTCAGGTTCAAGGGCGCGGCCGTTCATGGCAATGAAACCGTCTATCTCGACATCGTTCCGGATCGGCGCATCGTGTTCGCCTATGTCATGAGCATCGACGACGCCCGCAGTTCCGCCTCGCTGGCCACCGTCGAACTGACGCCGCGTCCGGGTGGGACAACGCTCGTGTTCACCGAACAGGCCTCTTTTCTCGACGGTCGCGACAGTTCGGGGTCGCGCAAGGGCGGTTGGGACTGGTTGCTCGATCATCTCGGCAACGAACTCACGGCCAGCGCCATGTCCTGACGCGCTGCGGCGAACCTATGAGAACGCCAAAGGCACCGTTGCGCACAGGTCCCGGATCAAGTCCGGGACTCGCGGCTCTTTTCTCGCGGGTTCCTCCGGAACGCGTTCCGCGAGCCCCGGACCCCGATCCGGGGCCCGTGTACGACGGTGACGTCCTGAGAACAGCGAATGGCACCGTTGCGCAAAGGTCCCGGATCAAGTCCGGGACTCGCGGCCCTTTTCTCGCGGGTTCCTCGGGAAAGCGTTCCGGGAGCCCCGGACCCCGATCCGGGGCCTGTGTACGACGGTGACGTCCTGAGAACAGCGAATGGCACCGTTGCGCGAAGGTCCCGGATCAAGTCCGGGACTCGCGGCTTCTTTCTCGGTTCTTCGCCTTAAGAAGGAAAATCCCAGACGCCGAGTCCCGGACTTGATCCGGGACCTTTCATCCGGCGGCCCGGCTCGTCCAGGTGCAAACCGCAC
This sequence comes from Inquilinaceae bacterium, assembly GCA_052168355.1. GTDB lineage: Bacteria > Pseudomonadota > Alphaproteobacteria > DSM-16000 > Inquilinaceae > JBQLZQ01. The sequence goes on along the minus strand of JBQLZQ010000070.1, from coordinate 50,248 downwards.
CGTCCCGAGCAGGTCCCGGATCGCTTCCAATCTGGTTACGGAATAGTCAGTCCGCTTTGAACCGCGGGGCGCGCCAGGCAGGTTTCGAGCCAGCGCGGCACATGGCGCAGCGCGCCATAGTCGACAAGGTCGCCCGCCCCGTAGAACCCCACCAGGTTGCGGACCCAGCCCAGGAGGGAGATATCGGCGATCGAAAAATCGTCGCCCATGATGAAGTCCCGTCCGTCGAGCCGGTTTTCGAGAACGCCGAGCAACCGCTTGCTCTCCTTGAGGTAGCGCTCCAGCGGGCGCTTGTCCTCGATCTCCCGGCCGGCGAATTTGTGAAAAAAGCCGACCTGCCCGAACATCGGTCCCACGGACGCCATCTGGAAGAACACCCATTGGACGGTCTCGTATCGCCGGGCTGGGTCCGCCGGCAGGAGTTTGCCCGACTTGTCCGCCAGATACATCAGGATGGCACCCGATTCGAACAGCCCCAGCGGCTCGCCGCCCGGCCCGTCGGGGTCGATGATCGCCGGGATCTTTCCGTTGGGGTTCAGGGACAGGAATTCGGGCGTCCAGGTTTCATTCCGACCGATGTCGATCTGGTGCGCCTCATAGGGAAGACCCGTCTCCTCCAGCATGATCGACACCTTGACGCCGTTGGGCGTCGACTTGGAGTAGAGCTGAATGCGGTGCGGGTGCTTGGGAGCCCAGCGCTTGGTGATCGGAAAGTCGGAAAGACTGCTCACGGATGCCTCGCTTGTTCCACGTGCCGCGACCCGGCGGCCCCGACGGAGGGGCCATAATCAGCCTTTGCCGGGGCGGGTCAAGCCGCGCACGCGAACCCGGCGCCTGGCGGTCCAAGACCGATCAGGGTTGGGGCCGGTCAGGGCTGGACGATGGACACGGTATAGCCGTCGGGATCGCGCAGCGCGAATTCCCGCCATTGGGCTCGGGGGTTGCGGTGGGGGGCGCTGAGCACCTCGGCCTTCATGTCCAACGCCCGGCGATGGACGGCGTCCACGTCGTCGACATAGATCCATAGCACCACGCCGTCGCCGACACGGCCATCGCTGCCGCGGGGCAGCCGGATCCCGTGCTCGCCTTCGCCGCGGTGATGCAGCATCAGGATCACCGCGCCGCCGGCGACGATACGGTCGAACTCCTCTCCGGCATGATCATGATCGCTCTCGGCGTTCAGCAAATCAGTATACCAGGCGGCGCTTTGGCGGACATCGTTGACGGTCAGCATGATCTCGGATCGCATCGGGCGCTCCTTCAGTCGAACAGGCGCCGGGACAGCCGGTGGCGGGCCAGCGCGAAGGCGGCGGCGGACAGGATCGCCAAATAGGCGAGATGACCGAGCGCCGCCGTGGGATCGATCGGCGTGCCGGCGGTCATCGGCCGGATCACCGCGATCAGATGGGTCATGGGCAGGGCCCAGGCCAGGATCTGGATGGCGAAAGGAAACCGGTCGACCTCGAAAAAGGTGCCGGAAAACACGAACATGGGGGAGATCCAGAAAGTGAAGAAATAGGCGAAGAACTCCCAGCTCTTCGACAGGGCCGTGGCCGCCAGCCCGCAACAGGCAAAGCACACGCCGCCCAGCGCCAATATCGGCAATGCCAGCAGCGCCCCCGCCGGCTGCGGCACGCCGCCCCACAACCAGCCGACGATGATCACCGAACAGGCCGACATCACGCCCTTGGTCGTGGCCCAGGAGATTTCCCCCAGCAGCAGTTCGGTCAGGGTCACCGGCGTGGCCAGGATGGCGTTCCAGGTGCGCTGAAGCTGGAACCGGGCATAGGCGCTGATGGTCGCCTCGAAGCTGGACGCGAACAGCACCGAATAGGCCATCATGCCGGGGACCACGAACACCAGGTAGGGCAGGCCGCCGACCCGGTCGACCAGCGCCCCGAGCCCAAAGCCGAAGGCGAACAGGAACAGCAGCGGTTCGCCGACATTGCTGGCCAGGGACGACCAGATCAGCCGCCGCCACACCAGCACCTGGCGGCGCCACACGGCGTAGACATAGCGGACGGCGTCGATCGCGGTGCTGCCATCGGTCATCGGTTCAGCCCTCCCGCAGGCTGCGCCCGGTCAGGCGCAGGAAGACGTCTTCCAGATTGGCCGGGCGCTGCAGAAAGGTGGCGTCGGCCGGCAGACGCCCGGTCAGATCGACCGGATCGGCGACATAGTAGAGCACCGCGTCGCCGATATCCTCCTGCTCCAGCCCGTCGCCGTCAAAGCCGGCCGGCAGCGGTTTGGACACCTCCAGCACGTGACCGCGTACATGGGTGGCGATCAGCGCGGTGGGCGTGCCCTCGGCCAGGATCCGGCCTTCGTCGACGATGATGATGCGGTCGCACAGGCGCTGCGCCTCGTCCATGTAGTGGGTGGTCAACAGCAGCGTCTTGCCCTGTGCCTTGAGGTCGAGCAGGCGGCGCCAGATCAGCACCCGCGCCTGGGGATCCAGCCCGGTCGTGGGTTCGTCCAGGACGATCAGTTCCGGATCGGCGATCAGCGCCCGGGCGATGGTCAGCCGCCGCTTCATGCCGCCCGAAAGCTGCATGACCTGGGCATCGCCGCGATCCCCAAGCTGCATGAAATTCAGAAGTTCGGGCACGCGCTGGGCCACGGTCGCCGCCGCCAGACCGAAATAGCGGCCATAGACCTCCAGGTTCTGACGCACCGACAGGTCGGGGTCCAGATTGTCGTCCTGGGGCACCAGCCCGATGCGGGCGCGCAAGGCGCGTCCCAGATCGGCGGGCGCGGCACCGAACAGGCTCAAGGTCCCGGCGGTCGGGCGGGTCAGTCCCATGATCATGCGCATGGTCGTGGTCTTGCCGGCGCCGTTGGGGCCCAGCAGTCCGACGCAAGCCCCGACGGGGATCGAAAAGCCGACACCGCGCACGGCATGCAACCCGCCGAAGCGCTTTTCGAGCCCCTCGGCCTCGATCAGATTTGCCGTCACGCCACTCTCCGCCGCCGTCTATAGCAGATCCGGGTCAGATGGACTCGCCAAAGGCGATCCATTGACCCGGTAAATCTGCTCTACCTGTTTGATGTGGAGCGGACAGACCATAGTCACAATTTCGGCGTGCGGTAAGGGTCCGCGGCGCGATCCGGATCCTATTCCCAACCCACGCAGTACGGATCGGGACGCATGTCTTCGGGGGCGGCGGCATTATCCGGCGGGGCGAAGCGGTTCTTGAACGTGAAGGCATGGGGGCTGGGCCCATGGGTGTCGAGATGGCGCAGCCGGGCCAGACCATCGTCGACCGTCGGTACTGTCCCGCCTTCGATCCACCACAAACAATGATAGGCGCCCTTGGGCGGGACGAACCACTCGCGGCGCCGGGTCATCACCGGCCGATGGGCCGAACGGTAGACAAAGTCGAACAACGCCTCGGCGCTCTCCCAGACCGACATGTTGACGATGAAACGCGGGTCGTCGGTGACCGGGATGTCGGTGGCGTTGCCGCTGTCCGATTGCAGTCGCCAGACGAACCCGGGACTGGCGTCGGCCAGGGCGTTGACGGTGTCGAGCTGGCCCATGAAATCGGCCATGCCGGCATGGTCGAGCGGGAAACGGGCGGTGGCGACGTTGATCTGGGCGAGGTGCCAGGGGGCCATGGGGGATCCTTGCATTTCCTGTCCTTACGCCGCGCCGCGCGCCGCCGCCGGTCCGCTGTCGCGCTCGGCATCCTTGACGCGCTCGGCGATTTCGGTGACGTGATCGTGGAGCCAGTGGGCCGTGCGCAGCAGACGGCCGTCCTGGCCGCGCGCGCCGACCACCTGAATGCCCATCGGCATGCCGGCCGGGCCGGTCATCAGCGGCAGGGTGATGGCGGGCACGCCGCACAAGGACCACAGGGCGCAGAACGCCGGATCTCCGGTCGTCTCCAGCCCGATCGGCGCCTCGCCGATGGCGGCGGGTGTCAGGATGGCGTCGTAGCGCCCCAGGATCCGATCCAGCCCGGCGTGCAGCGCCTCGCGCCAATCGAGGGCGGCCAGATAGTCCGCGGCCGGGATCTTGCGCCCGTCGGCGATGGCGGACCGCATTTGAGAACTCAGCAGATCGGCGTGGCGGTCTTGATAATGACCGAGGCTGTGGGCCATGCCCGCCAGCATCAGCACCCTATGGGTCTCATGGGCGGTGGCGAAGCTGTCGGGAAGATCGACCATGTCGCACTGGTCGCCCAGGGCGTCGGCCAATTCCTCGAAGGCTTCCTTGGTCTCGGGCGCGGCGCGGTCCCACACCGGCGACCGCACCAGCGCGAACTTCGGACGGGTGGGAGGCGCCGACAGGGCGGTGTCCAGCAGCCGGTCCAGGGCCTGCGGCCTGGTGTCGGGATCGGCCGGGTCATGGCCCAGGAGAACCTGGGCCAGCAACGCCGCGTCCTCGACCGTGCGGCCGAACACGCCGATGGTGTCCAGGGGCCGCGACTGCACCAGAACGCCGCTGCGCGGGATCGATCCATGGGTCGGCTTGAACCCGACCACGCCGCAGAACGACGCCGGCCGGATGACCGATCCCGTGGTCTGGGTGCCCACGGCCAGCGGCACCATGGTGGCGGCGACGGCCGCGGCGGAGCCGGACGACGAGCCGCCGGGGGTGCGCTTGGGATCGTGGGGATTGCGGGTCTTGGAGGGCGCGAAATACGCCATCTCCGTCGTCGCGGCCTTGCCCATTAGCACCGCCCCGGCCTGCCGCAGCCGGGCGGCGACGAAGGAATCGGCGCGCGGCCGGCGGCCGGCGTCGGCCTTCGTGCCGTTTTCGGTCGGCATGTCGGCGGTATCGATGATGTCCTTCAAGCCGACGGGAACGCCGTGCAAGGGCCCCAACGGCCGTCCGGCGCCGCGGTGGGCGTCGGCCGCCGCGGCCTGACGCAGGACATGGTCGGGGTCCAGGAACGCCCACGCCTGGACGTCCTTGTCCCGATCCCGGACACGCTCCAGGCACGCCTCCGCCACAGCGACGGCGCTTACGTCGCCGCTGGCGATCCGGTCGCGGACCGCCACCGCGGAGAGGTCGGCAAGATTGGATCCGGCGATGCCGGAATTGCGCTTATCGTCCATGGTCCACGTCCGGCTTTGAGAACACCACGCTCACCCAGAATAAAGCATAGCGGGGGCCGGAAAGACCAGAGCCGGGATCAGCCGGACGCGTGGCTTTTTTCAAAGGCTTTCTGCTGCTCCGACGTGGCCTCGGTCTGGTGCTTGGCCTTCCAGTCGGCGTATGGCATGCCGTAGACGATTTCCCGCGCCGCCTCGTAGTCGAGCTCCAGCCCCCGGTCCTCGGCGGCGGCCCGGTACCATTTGGACAGGCAGTTGCGGCAGAACCCCGCCAGGTTCATCAGGTCGATGTTCTGGACATCGGTGCGAGTCCGCAGATGCTCCACCAGATGGCGAAAGGCGGCGGCCTCCAGTTCGGTGCGGGTGCTTTCGTCGAATCGGTTCGTCATCGGAGACTCCTTCAAAACAAAGGTCGGTTTAAGCCATGTGGCGATACCGGCGGCGGCGGTCAAACCCCGCGCAGCGTTTCCTCGATCAGCCAGTCGACCACCTTGGTCAGGGCCTCGCGGTCGCTGGCTCCGTCCTTGCGCGCGGCGTCGAAAATGGCGCGCTGGCTGTCGGCGCTGGTGCGGCGGCTCAGGATGGCGCGGGCGTTGGCGACCTCCTCGACGCAGCCCATGGCCTCGGCGTCCTCGCGCACCAGGTCCAGAATCTCCTCCAGAAGCTCGGCATAGGACACCATCTCGCCGCGGCCGAAATCGATCAGCCCGTCGCCGTCGGTGCCGTACCGCATGGCCCGCCAGCGGTTCTCGCTGATGAGCAGGGTGTTGTAGCGCCGCCAGGTGGTGTTCATGCGCTTAAGCCGCCACAGCATGCGCAACAGGCAGACATAGAGCGCGGCGATGGTCACGCCGTCGTCCAGCCGCGTGCAGATATCGCAAATCCGCATTTCCAGGGTGGGGAACCGCGCGCTGGGCCTGATGTCCCACCAGATCTTGGTGCCGTCCTCGATGACCCCGGCATGGATCAGGGCGTTCAGGTGCCGCTCGTAATCGCCGAAATTGGCGTACTGCTCGGGCATGCCGGTGCGCGGCAATTCGTTGAACACCGCCAGCCGGTAGGATTTGAGACCGGTATCCTGCCCCTGCCAGAACGGCGACGACGTGGACAGGACCAGAAGATGCGGCAGGAAATAGCGCATCTGGTTCATCAGATCGATGCGCAGATCGGGATCCTCGATCCCGGCATGGACATGCATGGCCGAGATCAGCAGCCGGCGCGCCGGCACGCCGATATCGCGGGCCAACTCGCTGTAGCGCTGCCGTTCCGTCGCCTTTTGGGGCAGCCAGGTGGCGAAGGGATGAGTCGACGCGGCGATGATCGCCATTCCGTGCTCGCGGGCGACCTCCGAGACGTTCTTTCTCAGATAGGCCAGCTCGTGCCGGGCCTCGGCCAGGGTGGCGCACACCGGCGTGCCGACCTCGATCTGGCAGCGCATGAATTCGGGGCTGACGCGCCCCTCCAGCCGCCGTTCGCATCCGGCCAACAGTTCCGACGGCGGGTCGACCACCAGGTCGCGGCTGTCGGTGTGGACCAGAAGATATTCTTCCTCCAGGCCCAAGGTGAAGGTCGGGGCGGTCCCCGGCAGGGACGGCGCGGTCATACCGCAGTCACCGCGCGATACAGGACTTCGTCGTCCAGGATGGCGGCCAGGGGCGCGGCCAGCCGGTCGGCCCATGCGTGGGCATCGCTCTCCGTCTCGATCTGGTCCTGACGCACCTCGATCAGCACATTGGCCAGGCCCCGCGCCAGGGCATGGGTCTCGATGGTGTAGCCGTGCATGTTGAGCCCGCTGTAGGGTTCGTTGTCGCCGACGCATAAGGCCGGGTCGCGGGCCAGGGCGGCGATCAGGGGTTCGGCCATGCGCCCATCCTTGCCCCACAGGATTCCGACCTGCCAGGGCCTTGGAAACCCGCGCATTTCCGGGGTGAAGCTGTGCAGGGAGACGATCGCCGGCGCCACCCCGCGATCCAGCCACCGGCCGATCGCCGCGTCCACGGCCTGGTGATAGGGGTGAAAAAACGATGCCGCCCGCGCCGCCGCCTCCGCCGCCGTCACATGGCGGTTGCCGGGCACGATGACGCCGTCGCTGATGGCGCAGATCGACGTGGGATCGTCCAGCGGCCGGTTTGGGTCGATCAGCAGCCGCGAGTAATTGTGCATCATGGCCGGCGCATCCAGCAGCGTGGCCAGCCGGCCGGTCAGCCAGCCGATGCCGATATCGTAGGCGATGTGCCGTTCCATCGGCGCGTCGCCCAGGCCCAGGCGATCCATGGATGCCGGGATGGCCGCCCCGGCATGGTCGGCCACCAGCAGCACACGCGCCTTTCCGTCCGGGTTCACCAGGCTGAAGGGCGGCGGATCGTCGGGACCGATCAGGGAGGGGGAAGGAGCCGCTGGACCGGCGGCACGGAACGCTGTCATGAACGCGACTATAAAGAAATTTGCAGGGGCGGGAACGGCTTTCGCAGTCGGCGGCGGCGCCCTATACCGGGGGCCATGACACAAACGAGGACAGAGGACGCGCCGGCCCGGACGGCAGGCGGCGGCGGCCGCTGGGCCCTGGCGGCGTTGGCCGGCGGGGCGCTGGCCATCGCCTTTGCGCCCATCTTCGTGCGGCTGGCCGATGTCGGGCCGATGGCGTCGGCCTTCTGGCGGCCGGCCCTGGCGCTGCCGGCCCTTGCCCTGTGGCTGGCGGTGGAGCAGCAGCGGCGTCCCGTTGCGCCGCGCCGGCCCGTGCGCCCGGTCGACCGGCTGGCCCTGGTCCTGGCGGGGCTGCTGTTCGCCGGCGATCTTGCCGCCTGGCACTGGTCGATCCGTCACACCTCGGTCGCCAATTCTACGCTGCTGGCCAATCTGGCGCCGGTGTTCGTGGCCACCGCCGGCTGGCTGTGGTTCGGCGAGCGCTTTACCCGCGCCTTTCTGGTCGGCCTGGCGCTGGCGTTGGCCGGCGCCGTCCTGCTGATGAGCGGCAGTCTCACCGTCGATCCCGACCATCTGGCCGGCGACGCGGTGGCGCTGGTCACCGCCATGTTCTATGCCGGCTACATTCTGGCGGTGGGCCGCCTGCGCGGCCGGTTTTCCACCGCCACCATCATGACCTGGTCGGCCCTGGTCACGGCGCTGGTGCTGTTGCCGTTGGCCTGGCTGTCGGGCGAAACGCTGGTGCCGGCGACGGCGGTGGGCTGGGCCGTTCTGGCCGGGTTGGCGCTGATCAGCCATGCCGGCGGCCAGAGCCTGATCGCCTTTGCCCTGGCCCATCTGCCGGTGACGTTTTCGGCCGTCGGGTTGCTGCTGCAGCCGGTGGCCGCCGCCGTTCTGGCCTGGCTGCTGCTGGGCGAGGCCATCGGTCCGCTGCAGGCGGTCGGCGGGGCGGTGGTGCTGGCCGGCATCGCGGTGGCCCGGCGCGGATCGGCCCGGTCCCCGTCGCGGCGCGGCGGTTGACGGGGGCGGTGGCGCCCGTGTCCTATTCCCGAACAGGCTCCAAAAAGAAACGCCGACAAACGGACGAAGAGAAATGCCGATAAATGGGACCGGGCCCATGACCCTCGATCCTCCGCATCTGCTGCGCGCCCTGTTCGACGCCGCCGTCGCCGCCGCCCTGCCGGCGCGCTGCGTGCCCGGCCATCTGCCGGATCCGCCGCGCGGCCGGACCGTGGTGATCGGGGCGGGAAAGGCGTCCGCGGCCATGGCCCGGGCGGTCGAGGAGCACTGGCCGGGGCCGCTCGAAGGGCTGGTCGTCACCCGCTACGGCCATGGCGTTCCCTGCCGGTCCATCGAGATCGTCGAGGCGGCGCACCCGGTGCCCGACGAGGCCGGGCGGGCGGCGGCGGCCCGCATTCTGGCCATGGTCGAGGGCTTGAGCGCGGACGATCTGGTGCTGTGTCTGATCTCGGGTGGCGGTTCGGCGCTGTTGTCGCTGCCGGCCGAGGGGCTGACGCTGGAGGACAAGCAGGCCGTCAACAAGGCGCTGCTGCGATCCGGCGCGGCCATCGGCGAGATGAACTGCGTGCGCAAGCATCTGTCGGCGATCAAGGGCGGGCGGCTGGCGGCGGCGGCGGCGCCGGCGCGCCTCGTCGCGCTCATGATTTCCGACGTGCCGGGGGACGACCCGGCGGTCATCGCGTCCGGCCCCACGGTGCCGGATCCGACGACCCTGGCCGATGCCCGCGCCGTGATCGCCAAATACGCGGTGGCGGTGCCCGACGCCGTACGCCGTCATCTGGATTGGGCCGAGGAAACGCCCAAGCCCGGCGATCCGCTGTTCGACCGCACCGAATCGGTGATGATCGCGACGCCGCAGATGGCGCTGGAGGCCGCGGCCGATGTCGCCTGGGGCGCCGATGTGACGCCGTTGATCCTGTCGGACTGCATCGAGGGCGAGGCGCGGGACGTGGCCCTGGTCCACGCCGCCATCGCCCGCCAGACGGTTCGCTTTGGCCAGCCCGTGGCCCCGCCGTGCGTCTTGTTGTCGGGCGGCGAAACCACCGTCACCGTGCGCGGCGAGGGCCGGGGCGGCCGCAACGCGGAATTCCTGCTGGCCCTGACGGTCGCCCTGGACGGTCATCCGTCCGTCCACGCCATCGCCTGCGACACCGATGGTATCGATGGCAGCGAGGACAATGCCGGCGCCCTGGCCGGGCCCGATTCGCTGATCCGCGCCGCCAGGGCGGGCATCGACGCCAAACAGCGCTTGGCCGCCAATGACGGATATGGTTTCTTCGCTGGACTTGATGACCTCGTGGTCACCGGACCGACGGCGACCAACGTCAACGACTTTCGGGCCATTCTGATCCTGCCGCCGTCCTGATGCCATCGATGGTCCCGACCGTGCCGCTGACATCCAGGCCAAGGCCAGCCAAACAATCCACAGGCGCCTGCCCATGACGAGTTCCGACAAAAGCTCCAACCGCCCCCCGATCAAGCGCGCCCGCAAGGCCAAGATCGTGGCCACCCTGGGCCCCGCCAGCAGCACGAAGGAGACGATCGAGGCGCTGTTTCTGGCGGGGGTCGACGTCTTCCGGCTCAATTTCAGCCACGGCGACCAGCAAGGCCATGCCGACCGCCTCAAGATCATCCGGGCGCTGGAGAAGAAGGTGGGCCGGCCGATCGCCGCCATGGCCGATCTGCAGGGCCCCAAGCTGCGCATCGGCACCTTCGCCGACGGCCCCATCGACATCTCGCCGGGCCACAAGCTGCGTCTGGACATGGAGGACAAGCCGGGCGACGCGACCCGCGTGAGCCTGCCGCATCCGGAAGTGTTCGCCGCCATGTCGGTGGGGCAGAAGCTGCTGCTCGACGACGGCAAGGTGCGGCTCAACGTCGAGCATTGCGGGCCGGACTTCGCCGAAACCACGGTGGAGGCGGGCACCAAGCTGTCGGCCCGCAAGGGGCTCAACGTCCCCAACACCATCCTGCCCCTATCGCCGCTGACCACCAAGGACCGCGACGATCTGCGTTTCGCGCTCGACATCGGCGTCGACTGGGTGGCCCTGTCCTTCGTGCAGCGGCCGGAGGACGTGGCCGAGGCGCGGCGGCTGATCGCCGGACGCGCCCACCTGATCGTCAAGATGGAGAAGCCGTCGGCCATCTATCACCTGGACGAGCTGATCGAGATGACCGACGCCATGATGGTGGCGCGCGGCGATCTGGGTGTGGAGATGCCGGCGGAAGACGTGCCCAGCCTGCAGAAGCAGATCGTGCGCAAGTGCCGCCAGGCGGGCAAGCCGGTGATCGTCGCGACTCAGATGCTGGAGAGCATGATCGGCGCCCCCACGCCCACCCGCGCGGAGGCGTCGGACGTGGCCACCGCCGTCTATGACGGCGCCGACGCGGTGATGCTGTCGGCGGAAACCGCCTCGGGCGACTTCCCGCGCGAGGCGGTGTCGATGATGGACCGGATCGCCCAGCGGGTGGAACGCGACCCCCAGTACCGCCGCATCCTCGATGCCGAGCATTACGACCCGGAACACACCGCCGCCGACGCCATCACCGCCGCCGCCCGCCAGGTCGCCACCACCATCCGGGCGGCGGCCATCGTCACCTACACGACGTCCGGATCGACCGCGCTGCGGGCGGCGCGCGAACGGCCCGACGTCCCCATTCTGTGCCTGACCTCCAACCTCGACACGGCGCGGCGCCTGGCCCTGTGCTGGGGCGTTCATTCCGAGCACACGGCCGATGTCAGCGACTTCGCCGGCATGGTCCGCAAGGCCTGCCGGATCGCCTATGTCGACGGCATCGCCACCGAGGGGCAGCGTCTGGTGATCACCGCCGGTGTGCCCTTCGGCACGCCCGGCAACACCAACGTGCTGCGCATCGCCTGGGTCGAGGCGTGAGGCGATGGCCGACGACGGGATCGAGCGGGGGGCCGACGGCAAGAAGCGCTGCTGGTGGCCCGGCACCCAGGACGACTATGTCGCCTACCACGACACGGAATGGGGGCGGCCGATCGCCGACGACCGACGGCTGTTCGAAAAGCTGTGCCTGGAAGGGTTTCAGTCCGGACTGTCGTGGCTGACCATCCTGCGCAAGCGCGAGAATTTCCGCCGCGCCTTCGACGGTTTCGACATGCAGGCGGTCGCCGCCTATGGCGAAAGCGATATCCAGCGGCTGCTGGCCGACGCCGGCATCGTTCGGCATCGCCGGAAGATCGAGTCGACCATCAACAACGCCGGAAAGGCCCTTCTTCTAAAACAGGAATTCGGGTCGCTCGCCGCCTACTTCTGGCGCTTCGAGCCGGCCGCCGCCGACCGCCCGGCGCGGTACGACAAGGCGACCCTGATGGCCATGCCGACGACCGACGCCTCGACTGCGCTGGCCAGGGACCTCAAGAAACGGGGGTGGAGCTTCGTCGGCCCGACCACGGTCTATGCCTTCATGCAGGCCATGGGCCTGGTCAACGATCATCTGGAGGGTTGCTTCGCCCGGGCGGTGGTGGAGACCGAGCGGGAGCGCTTTGTCCGGCCTTTGTGATTTTCCACATTCAAGTTCTGTGACGTGCGGAAGACAAAAAACTGTGGATAAACATTATATAGCGAGCAAATATGAAGGAAAAAATAGATCCTCCGCCAGGATGGGGCCAAGATATACTTACTGCATATATGGAGTTGGCTTATCAGAACAGGTTCGCTACGTTCCACAATAAGAAAGAGGTATGCCACAAAATTATTGAGATCGATATTTTATTTAAGAACATTCACGAGAATTGGATAGACCCAGACAATATTTTGCTGCCGTTCTTTTTTTCCCGCTCTCACGCCGCTTATCGAGCGGCGTGCGAGCATGCTTTTGCTGGACAAATTACAGATACGTATCCGCTTTTGCGTAGCTGTCTGGAATATAGCGCGTATGCCCTTCACATTAGGAGGCTTCCGTCTCTAGCTGAAATTTGGTTAAATCGTGGGGAGACAGAGGAAGCGTCAAAAAGCGTCAGGAAAGAATTTCAATTTTCAAAGGTACGAAAAAGCGTAAAAGAGTCCGATATTAATAAAGCAAATATATTCGAATACTTATATGAGCATACAATTGACTTTGGTGCTCATCCGAATCAACAGGGTGTACTTTCTAGTACAAGAATTATCGAAGCCCCAAATCATAAGCGTGTGGAGCAGGCTTATCTTCATGGCGACGGTCCAGCCTTAGATCTTGTCTTAAAGACCACGGCGCAGGCAGGTATTTGCGCCTTGGATATTTTCCAGGAGGTTTTTCCGGACAGGTTTCGCGAATTCGGCGTGCAGGCTTCCTTGGTACCGCTTCGGAGAGGTCTCTAAATCTCGCGGCCCGCCAATCGTTCTCGCAGGGACTCTACGTTGGCCCGGGCGCCGGGCATGGTCGGGTGGATCTCCAGGGCCGCCTCGAACGCGGCGATGGCCGGCTCCAGCGCGTCGAGCTGGATGTAGATCAGACCGAGGCCGGACAGGGCGCCGAAATGGCGCGGTTCCCGGGCCAGCGTCTCGCCGATATCGGCGACGGACCCTCGATAGTCGTCGCGCAGATAGCGCACGGTGGCGCGCCGGTTCCAGGCTTCGGCGAAATCCGGATCCTTGTCGATAACCTGGCTGTAGTAGGTCTCGGCGGCCGCGAAGTCCTGCCGCGCCATGGCCGCCTGGCCCCGGCGCATCAGGCTGGGCACGGTGGCGTCGCCGCCGTCATAGGCATGCCAGATGCTCCAGATCAGCCCCTCGACGATCTGCGCCTCGCCCGGGTCGGCCTGTTTCAGGCGGTCGAACAGCGGCTCCAGTCGGGCATCGTCTTGCCCGGCGCTGGTCGGGCTTGACCCCGGCCCCAGGCAGACAACCGCGAGGACAACGACCAGCAGCGCACGACCGAGATTTGTCATAATCACAAAGTTTAGCAATCCCATGGCCCAAGGCAAGGGGGCGGCCGGGTATTATTCCGCCGCCAGGGTTTTCGCCGCCGGATCGGCCGTGCGCTCGGGGCGCGGCGCGGGGTCGGGAAACCGGCCGGCCAGGGCGGCGGGCATCGGTCCGCCGGTGGCCCAGTCGAGCAGGCTGGCGGTGTGGACGACCGGCAGATTGGTGGCGCTGCCGATCTGCGTCATGCAGCCGATATTGCCGGCGGCCACCAGGTCCGGCATGGTCTCTTCGATGTTCGCCACCTTGCGGTCGCGCAGGCGGCCGGCCAGGTCCGGCTGCATCAGATTATAGGTGCCGGCCGATCCGCAGCACAGATGCCCCTCGGGCACCTCGCGGACGTCGAACCCGGCGGCCGCCAGCAGCGCCTTGGGCTGGCCCGTCAGCCGCTGGCCGTGCTGCATCGAGCAGGCGGAATGATAGGCCACCCGCTGGCCGGTTTCGATGGTCGGCGGGGCCAGCCCGATGTCGGCCATGAGTTCGCTGATGTCGCGGGCGCGGGAGGCGACGGCGGCCGCCTTGTCGGCCCAATCCGGATCGTCGCGGAACATGAAGCCGTAATCCTTGACCGTGGTCCCGCAGCCCGAGGTGTTGATGACGATGGCATCCAGCCCCTTGCCCTCGATCTCCCGCGTCCAGGCGGCGATGTTGGCGACGGCGCTGCGGTGGGACGCGGCTTCCTTGCCCATGTGATGGGTCAGCGCGCCGCAGCACCCGGCCCCCTTGGCGACCACCACCTCGACCCCGTGGCGGGTGAGCAGACGGATCGTGGCCTCGTTGATTTCAGGATCGAGCACCTGCTGGGCGCAACCGTTGAGCAGGGCCACGCGCCGCGTCGGCGTGCCCTTGGCCGCGAACACCTGGGGCCGGTCGACCGGGCTGGGGGAAGCCAGACGCCGGGGCGCCAGGGCCAGCATGGCGCGCAGCCGGGCCGGCATCAGGCCGGCGAACGGGCGGCCCAGCCAGGCGCCGATCAGGGCGGCGCGAAACCGTCGCGGATAGGGCAGGGTGGCGGCCAGCATGGCGCGCAGCCAGCGCTCGGCCGCCGGCCGTTGGTGGGTCTTCTCGATATAGGCGCGGGCGTGGTCGACCAGATGCATGTAGTGCACGCCCGACGGACACGTGGTCATGCACGACAGGCAGGACAGGCAGCGGTCGATGTGGGTGACAACCCGGTCGGGCGCCGGCTTGTCGTTCTCGAACATGTCCTTGATCTGGTAGATGCGGCCGCGGGGGCTGTCCAGCTCGTCGCCGAGAAGCTGATAGGTCGGGCAGGTGGCCAGGCAGAAGCCGCAATGGACGCAGGCGCGCAGGATCTTCTCGGATTCGGCCATGGCCGAGTCGGCGAGCTGGGCGAGGGTGAAGCTGGTCTGCATGCCGTGTGCCCTAAACGCCCGCGTACATCCGGCCGGGATTGAGAATGCGCCGCGGGTCGAAACTGTCCTTGATCCGCGCCGTGAGGGCGGCCAACGCGGGCGGCAGCGGCTCGAACACCTCCAGCGCGGCGCGGGCCGCCTCGGGCGCCCTGATCAGGGTGGCGTGGCCGCCGACGCCGGCAATGGCGGCGCGGATGTCCGTCGCCGCGGCGTTGTCGCCGGCGCCGACGGCCAGCCAGATCAGCCCGCCGCCCCAATCCATCAGATGCTCCGCCCCGGCACGGTTCAGTTGTGCCAGAAGCCCCGCCGCCTCTGACGGCGCGGTCGACAGTTTCCACACCGTGCGGTCGTCGCCGACAAACGGCGTCACGTCCCGGACCTCGCGCCAGAAGGCCGTGCTTTCCTCCCCCACCAGCCAGTCGAGAGTGCCAAGACCGCTCAACGCCTCGCGCAACGCGCCGGCGCGGGAGGCGACCGAAGGACCGAACCCTTCCAGGCGCAGCGCCGTCGCGGCCCCGCCCGCGGCGATCGATCCGACCGCGCTGCGGGCCGCCGGACCGGCCGGCACATGGGCCGCGCCCGACACGTCGTACGGGCCGCCCAGCGCCAGGGTCATGGCGCGGACGGCGGCGGCATCGTCCAGCCCGCGCACCAGCACCGTCTCCGCCTCCTCGGGCGCCGGCAGCACCTTGAAGGTGACCTGGGTGAGGGCGCCCAGGGTGCCGAAGGCGCCGGTCATCAGCTTGCACAGATCGTAGCCGGTCACGTTCTTCACCACCCGCCCGCCGGTCTTGAACGATTCCGCCCGGCCGCTGACCGCCGTCAGCCCCAGCAGATGGTCCCGCGCGGCCCCGGCCTGCAGCCGGCGAGGTCCGGCCAGGTTGCAGGCGAACATGCCCCCCGCGGTGCCGGCCCCGGCGGGCGCGCCCAGCAGCGGGCCCAGATCCGGCGGCTCGAACGCGAGCTGCTGGTTCTGGCGGGCCAGCACCGCCTCGATCTCGGTCAGTTTCGTCCCCGGCCAGGCCGTCATGACCAGCTCTTCGGGTTCGTACAGGGTGACGCCGCTCAGTCTCGACAGGTCGAGGCGATGGCCGGTCTGGATCGCGCGCCCCCATCCGCGCTTGGTGCCGGCTCCGACCAGTTCCAGCGGCTGTTCCTCGGCCGCGGCCCAGCGTATGGCGTCGAGAACCTGATCCGGCGTTTCAGGCCGCAGCGTATCCGCCATCAGAAGCGTGGCAGGTCGGGGAAGGGGATCTGGCCGCGATGGATATGCATCCGACCCATTTCGGCGCAGCGATGCAATTGGGGAAAGACCTTGCCCGGGTTGAGAAGGGAGTCC
This sequence comes from Inquilinaceae bacterium, assembly GCA_052168355.1. GTDB lineage: Bacteria > Pseudomonadota > Alphaproteobacteria > DSM-16000 > Inquilinaceae > JBQLZQ01. The sequence goes on along the minus strand of JBQLZQ010000070.1, from coordinate 34,097 downwards.
GGGTCGAACGCGCACTTCAGCCGCTGCTGGTGCTCAAGGTCGGTCTCATTGAACTGCACTTCCATCAGGTCGCGTTTCTCGACGCCGACACCGTGTTCGCCGGTCAGGACGCCGCCGACCTCGACGCAGAGCTTGAGAATGTCGGCGCCGAACGCCTCGGCCCGGCCCAGTTCCCCCTCGACGTTGGCGTCGTACAGGATCAGCGGGTGCAGGTTGCCGTCCCCGGCGTGGAACACATTGGCGACCCGCAGCCCGTACTTTTCCGACATCGCGGTCATGCGCTGCAGGACATTGGCCAGTTCCTTGCGGGGGATGGTGCCGTCCATGCAGTAATAGTCGGGCGATATCCGCCCGGCGGCCGGGAAGGCGGCCTTGCGCCCGGCCCAGAACTTCAGCCGCTCCTCCTCCGATCCGCTGATCTGGATCATGGTCGCGCGGCATTGGCCGGCGATGGTCTCAACGGCGGCGATCAGATGGTCGACCTCCGCCGCCGGGCCGTCGAGCTCGACGATCAGCAGCGCGTCGACATCCAGCGGGTAGCCGGCATGAACGAAATCCTCGGCCGCGTGGATGGCCGGCCGGTCCATCATTTCCAGCCCCGCGGGAATGATGCCCGACGCGATGATCTTGGCCACGCACCGCCCGCCGTCCTCCGTCGTGGGAAAGCCGATCAGCAGCGCGCGCTGGGTTTCGGGCCGGCGCAGGATGCGCACCGTCACCTCCGTCACCACGCCCAACAGCCCCTCGGACCCCGTCATCACGCCGAGAAGGTCGTAGCCGCCGGAATCCAGGTGCTTGCCGCCGATGCGCACCACCTCGCCATTCATCAGCACGACTTCCAGACCCAACAGATTGTTGGTCGTCAGCCCATATTTCAGGCAATGCACGCCGCCGGAGTTTTCCGCCACATTGCCGCCGATAGAGCAGGCGATCTGGCTGGACGGGTCCGGCGCGTAATAGAAGTCGGCATGCTGGACGGCCGCCGTGATGCCCAGGTTCGTTACCCCGGGCTGCACCCTGGCGCAGCGGTTGGCGTAGTCGACCTCCAGCACCCGGTTGAATTTGGACAGGCCCAAGAGGATGCCGTCGGCCAGCGGCAGGGCGCCGCCGGACAGGGAGGTTCCGGCCCCGCGCGGAACCACCTTGACCTTGTTGTCCTGGCAATAGCGCAGGATGCGCGAGACCTGGTCCGTGGTCTCGGGCAGCACCACCACCATCGGGATCTGGCTGTAGGCCGTCAGACCGTCGCTTTCGAACGCCCGGCGCTCGTCCATGTCGTCGATCACGCCCTCGCCGGGGACGATGGCGCGCAGCGCGGCGACGATGGACTGGCGCCGGTCGAGCACCGACTGGTCCGGGTCGGGCATACGCATAAGAGGGCTCCCCTGGCGCGCCTGACGGCGCAAAGCGGTCAGCTCAATTTAGCATCGGAAGGCGGCGTGTCGATAGGCAACGGCCGGCGCCCGGCACTGCTGCCGATCAGTACAGGCCAAGCGACGACGCGATCAGGTTGGCGGCCAGGACCGTCAGAAGCAGCCGAAACGCGGCGCCGAAGCGGGCTTCGGGCAGCCTGTGCAGGATGCGCGTGCCGGCCATCGTCCCCAGGAACCCCGCGGCGATCATCGCGACGATCAGCGGCAGCCACGGTCCGAACGCGAACCCCAGCAGGCCGAACGCCACGATCTTGAAGCCGTGCTGGATGGTCATGCACACCGCATGGGTCCCGACGATGGCCTGACGGACCAGCTGCTGCTGCGACAGGATGGCGGCGATGAACGGGCCGGTGGCCCCCAGGAACATCGTCAGAAACGAGGCGACGGCACCGGTCAGGGCAAAGGCCGTGGGGTTGGGATCCCGGATTTTCGGGCGCGGCGCCCAGGTCGAATAGAGGATGAACAGCCCCAGGGCCAGTTTCAGGCCCCAGCCCGGCAGCTCGATGACCAGCGGGGCGGCGGCCGCGATGCCGACGATGCTGCCCAGGGTGAACCACATGAGGATACGCCGGTTTGCGGCGGTCCGCAGCAGCACGGCGCGGCCGGCGTTGGAGCCGAATTGGACGACCCCGTGCACCGGGATGATGGCGGCCGCCGGCATCATGGTGGCCATCACCGCCAGCAGGGCCACGCCGCCGCCCAGGGACAGGGCGGCGGTCAGGGCCGAGGTCAGAAGGCTGACGCCGATCAGGGTCAGCGCCGCCCAGGGCTCAAGACCGGGCGGGATCAGCCAGGCCAGCAGGGTCGTGGCGGTCACCGGGCTTCACCCCAGGAAAGGGGCGCATACGAAAAACCGCGCCCGAAGGGACGCGGCGGCGGCAATCGACCGGTCGATGTCTGGCGGCGCGCCTGGGACCCTTGAACGGGCGCCACGGCGCGGCCGCCGGCGTTCGTTCAGCCCTGGCGGGCCTTGAAGCGCGGGTTGACCTTGTTGATCACATAGACCCGCCCCTTGCGGCGGATCACCCGACAGGCGCGATGACGGGTCTTCAGAGTTTTCAGAGAGTTAACGACCTTCATCACCCAAACCTTCCGTCGCATCGCCTACCCGGAGCGCCGCCGGGAACGGCGTCCAGACCGGCCCTTCGAGGCCCAAAGACCGCGATTTCAAAAAAGAGGCGGTTAAATAGCGACCTGCGGTGGTCCTGTCAATGCCGTGCTGGGACGGACGACATGTGATCGACGGACCCTTCCATTCGTGCATTGGGCGGCGAATATCTCTGGCCATCGTCCCGGATGCGGGCAAAGCGGTGGTTTGTGGGTCTGCAGTCCTATGCCTCAGTCTTTCGGCCCGCCAGCGGCTTCCGAGAGGTCGCTGACCGAGCAGCGAGACAAACGGGGCAGCGACCGCCGAACCCCGAAGGACCTGGCAGCCGCGGGCTTGCCTATCGTTCGTGTGCGCCTGGATCGAAAAGAACGATCACGGTTTCGGTTCGTCAGGTTCGGGTCAGTATCTTCGATAGGATGCAAGCCAAGCGGATCGATGTCGCCCGAACGGTCCAAGGATGACGCCTGCGCCGCCAAGTTGCCTGCGCCGCCAAGTTGAAGGAAACCGAGATGCGCATCCTGCTTGTCGAGGATCATCCGCCCCTCGCGGAGGCGGTGACAGATGCCTTGCGACGCGCGGGCTTCGCCGTCGATCATGCCGGCACGGCCGGCGAAGCGCGCGAGCTGGCGGCACTGGCCCCCTATGCGCTCGTCCTTCTGGACCTTGGCCTTCCCGACGGCGATGGGCTGCATCTGCTTCCCGTGCTCCGGGATGAGGGACGCGTGCCGGTCATTGTGCTGACGGCGCGCGACCAGCTTGCCGACCGTCTGGCTGGCCTTGACGGGGGGGCGGATGATTATGTGGTCAAGCCCGTGGACATGCCCGAACTGATCGCACGCTGCCGCGCCGTCCTGCGCCGGCCGGGCGACCGCAGCGGAACGGTCCTCCGCATCGGGCCGCTGGCTTTCGACACGGTGGCGCGAACGGCCAGTGTTCACGACGAGCCGATCCTTCTTGGCCGACGCGAACTGGGCGTGCTGGAACAGCTGATGCGGGGGGCCGGACGGGTGGCGCCGCGGCGCGTGCTCGAGGACGCCATCTACACCCTTGACGACGAGGTGGGCCCCAACGCGCTTGAGGCCGCCGTGTCGCGCCTGCGCCGGGGGTTGGATGCGGCGGGATGCCCGCTGCCCATCGTCACCATCCGCGGAGTGGGTTGGATGCTTGCAAAGGAGCCCCAAGGGTGAGCGCCCCCGCGGCACCGCTCGCGCGGATCCTGACACGTCGGCTTGCGCTGATCGCCACCGCCGTGATCCTCATCAATGCGGTCGCGGTCGCGGTCTATTACGGCTCGGATCGGGAGGGGCTCGAGGCCCAGGTCATTGAGCGCCAGATGGGGCGGCTGGAGGCGGCGCTGGATCGTGGGGCGTTGCAGATTTCTCCTGAGACCCGCAGGCTTTACGAAGAACATCCCGCGGCCTACGCCTTCGCGCTTCTGGATCGGGGCGGCGCGATCCTCGATGCCGCCAATCCGGGCCTGATCCCGCCTCCCGCAACGGAAACCGGTATCTTCGCGAACGACTGGGTTACCCGGCTTGTGGGTCCGGAGGGTGTAACGGTGGTCGCCGCCCACAAGGTGGACGGCCGCACCGATAGCCTTCGCCTCGTCTTTGTCATGCGGGGCGATCCGGCCAACCTTCTTTCACGGGCCCTTGTGGCGGAGTTCGCGGGCCACATCTGGCTGCCGATACTGCCCGTCGTATTGCTTCTTATCGGCGCGAATGCCTTCCTGATCCGCCGCGGACTTGTCCCGGTGGCGGCCGCCGCACGATGGGCGCGCAGCGTCCGGCCCGGCGCCCCCACGCCCCCTGCGCCCGAAGGCCGCGTGCCTGCCGAGGTCGCGGATCTCATCGATGCCACGCGGCGGTCGCTCGATCGGCTGAACGCCGCCGTGGCGGCAGAGAAGCGCCACGCCGCGGAAGCCGCCCATGCCTTGCGCACGCCGGTGGCGGTGCTGGTCGCGCGGCTGGACGCCCTGCCGCCGGGCGAGACGACGGACCGGCTGCGTGCGGACTTGGCGGCTTTGTCGCGCACCGTGCGGCAGGTGCTGGCCTCCGCGCGCGCCGATGGGCTGGAAGTGACCGACACCGCATGCGCCGATCTTGGCGCCATCGCGGAATCCGTGACCGCGGCGCTTGCTCCTTTCGCCTATGGCAAGGGCGTCGAGCTGTCCCTTGCACTGCCCCCGCGCCCGGTTCTTGCCATCGCGAACCCGGACGGGGTCGAGGTGGCGCTGTCCAACCTGGTCGAGAATGCGATCCTGCACGCTGGAGCAGGGGAGGTGGAAATCACCGTCGGCCCCGGCGCTGTCCTGCGCGTGCGTGATCATGGCCCGGGCCTTCCCCCCGGCGCGCGGGCGCGCATGTTCGAACCGAGCTGGCGCGGCGATGCCGCGGCGCCGGGCGGGGCCGGCTTGGGTCTTGCCATCGTCGACCGCCTTCAGCGCGCGCAGGGTGGTACGGTCGAGGCGTGTTCGCCTTCGGGCGGTGGTGCCGAATTCGTCCTGTCGTTCCGGTCCGGAGACGATCTGAACTCTTGTCAGACTGCGGTCAGGCTCGGCTCCTAAACCTCACCTGTCGGATCGATGAACAGTCTTGAGGAAGGAGCGAGTCATGAATGAAGTCCAAAAGCTTAACCTGCGTCAGGCCGGCGAATGGCTGTCGGGCGAGATCGAGATTCGCGTGGCCAGGAAGTGGCTTGCGATCGGCGGCGTCGTCTTCGTCGCCCTGGCGGTCATCGCCATCGACTGAGCGGGTCTGCGCCCCGGCCCGACATCCGGGGCCCCCCTGCAGGACCAGATCGACTGGAGTATCGAAATGAGGATTTTCGTTGCCGCCACTTTGCTTGCCGCGTTTTCCGCGGCCCCTGCCATGGCCGAGCAAGTCACGCCGATCGGCGACGTGCAGCGCGGCACCATGGTGACCGTGCAAGGCACGGTCGAACGGATCACCGATGAGGATGAGTTCCGGTTGGCCGACGCCAGCGGCAGCATACGCATCTATGTCGGACCGAACTGGGTGCCGGCAGACGTGGGCGAGGCCGTTACGGTCAACGGGTTCGTCGATAACGATCTCGGCCCGAGGGAAATCTACGCGCGCAGCCTGACACATGCCGACGGGACCGTCGTCACCTTCGACCGCCGGTATGAGTGATTGACGTCTGGCCGATGCGGCGGCGGGCACCACCGGGGTTCGCCCCACGGTTCGCCGCCGTCATCGAGCAAGGAGTCCTCAAGGGCCGATGGCACGCTATCCCTTGAGCAGGGCGTAGAAGCGATAGAGCCTGAGGTCGCCGGAGTCCAGGGCGGCAACCCGGCGCAGCCAGATCTCTCCTTCCGCCATCAGCTTTTCCTTGCTTTGTTCGGTGGCGTGGAGGCTTGGCAGCTCCGCCGTCATCCGGTCCCACGCGGCCAGTATCAGCGTCCGGTGGACATCCGACAGATCCTCGGAGATGCGGATATCGAACGTGCGTTCCGCCAGCGCTTCCTGGGTCTGGGCGATGGTCCAGGGATGGACCTTGGGAACCTCGCTCTGACGCCATTCATCGATGGTCTGGCCGGTGCTGGCCGAATGCTTGAGCACGTAGTCGGTAAACGCGAACTGACCGCCGGGCTTCAGGCTGTTGACGATCCCGTCCAGGATCTGGCCCTTGTCGCGGATGGTAAAGAACGCCTCCTTGGCGAGGATGGCGTCGAATCGCTTGTCGGTCGCCAGGTGCTCGGGGTCGTATTCGGAGATCGGCGCCCGCTTGTCGAGCCCGGCTTTGTGCGACCGTTCCATGCCGGCCGCGGCGAGTTCGGGATCCGCCTCCAGCCCGGTGACGTAGGCGCCGGTGGATTTGGTGATCTGGCGGGCCAGACCGCCCAGGCCCGAGCCCAGTTCCAGGACGCTCATGCTTTCGTTGAGGCCGAACGGCTTGATCAGGGTGGCGATATGGTTTTCGTCGGCCGGCGTGTGGAACCCTTCCCCCCAAACCTTTTCCAGAATGTCGATCCGCGTGGCTTCCCAGAGCGGGGGCGGGCCTTCGTCTGCGTTGATGGCCTCGGACCCCGAGTCGCTCATGCGCAAGGCGTTCAGGTCATAGCCGTTCCACCACGCCTTGACGCGCGCCTTCCAACTGAACTTGAGGCGCTTTCCCTGGGCTTCTCCGGGACTGGCGATGTGCAAGGCCACGATTGAACCGGTTCCGCTGCTGACGATGGCCGGGGACGTGCTCCGCCGGCTATATCCCTTTTGTATCGTAGAATTGGTAAACGTCGGGTAAAGCCATGGATTGTCTGGAAAACCGACTGTTGGGGTTGCAAAACTCATACGATTGGCCTTTTTCTTGCGGTCCTGTCCGATTGCCCGATCGGGCGTTGAGCGATGCCGCTGTACCGGAGACTGCATGATGGAAGCCCTGCTGACGCCAGACCGATGCCTGCCGCGGGATCGCGAACGCGCGGTCCTGGTGGGTCGGGCGTGGCTTCCGGGGGCGCCCGCTGGACCTTCGCCCATCGTCGTCCGCGGCGAAAAAGTCATCGATATCGCGCGCTTGGCGCCGACCATGAGCACCCTGTTGGACCTGGACGACCCCGCGGCGGCCGTCGCGGCGGCCGACGGCCCGGTGGTGGGGACGGTCGCCGCGGTTCTGGCGGCCAGCCGGTCCGGGGCGGAAGACCCCGACCGGGCCCGATTGCTGGCCCCGTGCGATCTTCAGGCGATCAAGGCGGCCGGGGTGACCTTTGTGGCCAGCATGCTGGAACGGGTGATCGAGGAGCAGGCGCGCGGCGATGCCGGCAAGGCCGAGGAGATCAGGGCCACCCTGACCGGCATCATCGGCGACGATCTGGCCAGCGTTCGGCCCGGTTCGAAGGAAGCGGCGCGGATCAAGCAGGCGCTGCTGGACCGGGGCGCCTGGTCCCAGTACCTGGAGGTGGGCATCGGACCCGACGCCGAGATCTTCACCAAGAGCCAGCCGATGTCGGCGGTCGGGATCGGGGCGGAGATCGGGCTGCACCCCATGTCGACCTGGAACAATCCGGAACCCGAAGTGGTGCTGGCGGTCGATTCCCGCGGCCGGACGGTCGGAGCCACCCTGGGCAACGACGTCAATCTGCGCGATGTCGAGGGACGCAGCGCCCTGCTGCTGGGCAAGGCCAAGGACAACAACGCGTCGTGCGCCATCGGCCCCTTTATCCGCCTGTTCGATGACGGGTTCGACATCGACAGGGTGCGCAAGACCGGTCTGACCTTGACGGTGGACGGTCCCGAAGGGTATCGCCTGTCGGGTCACAGCGCGATGAGCGAGATCAGCCGCGATCCCCTTGACCTGGTCGGGCAGGCCATCGGCGCCAGCCACCAATATCCGGACGGCCTGATGCTGTTTCTGGGCACCATGTTCGCGCCGATCGAGGACCGCGACCAGCCGGGGCGGGGCTTTACCCACAAGCTTGGCGACGTGGTTTCCGTTGCGGCCCCCGACCTGGGAACGCTGGTCAACCGGGTCACCCACAGCGACCGGGCGCCGCCCTGGACGTTCGGCGCCGGGGCATTGATGAGGAATCTGGCCGCGCGCGGCCTTTTGTAATCCACCCGACTTGACGGAGAACCATGATGGGCGTTAACGCCAACTACATCGCCGGGTCCTGGACCGAAGGGACGGAAGCCGCCCCCAACGTCAACCCGTCCGACCTGTCCGACGTGATCGGGGAGTACGCCCGCGCCAACGCCGCTCAGGCCACGACCGCCATCGAGGCGGCCCACGCCGCCTTTCCAAAATGGTCGCGGACGACGCTGCAGGAACGGTTCGACCTCCTGGACGCGGTGGGTACCGCGATCCTGGCGCAGAAAGCCGATCTGGGCCGCCTGCTGGCGCGCGAGGAAGGCAAGACCCTGCCCGAAGGCATCGCGGAGGCCGGCCGCGCCGGCCAGATCTTCAAGTTCTTCGCCGGAGAGGTGCTGCGCATCCAGGGCGAAAAGCTGGGATCCGTCCGACCGGGCGTGGAGATCGAGATCACCCGTGAGCCGGTGGGCGTCATCGGTCTGATCACGCCGTGGAACTTCCCCATCGCCATCCCGGCCTGGAAGATCGCCCCGGCGCTGGCCTACGGCAACTGCGTGGTGTTCAAACCCGCCGACCTTGTGCCCGGCTGTGGGTGGGCGCTGGCCAAGATCCTGGCCGACGCCGGCGTTCCCGAAGGCGTGTTCAACCTGGTGATGGGACGCGGTTCGGTGGTCGGCGAAGCCATCGTGACGTCCGACAAGGTCGACGCTGTCAGCTTTACGGGGTCGGTCGGAACCGGCCGGGCCATCGCCGTCAAGGCGGCAGAGCGCGGCAAGAAGGTGCAGTTGGAGATGGGCGGCAAGAACCCGCTGGTCGTGCTCGACGACGCCGATCTGGGCGTGGCGGTGAACTGTGCCGTCAACGGCGCCTTCTTCTCGACCGGTCAGCGCTGTACCGCCTCGTCCCGGCTGATTGTGACCGAGGGCATCCACGACCGTTTCGTCGGCGCCATGCTGGACAAGATGAAGGCGCTCAAGGTCGACAACGCCCTGAAGGACGGAACCGACATCGGCCCCGTCGTCGACCAGAGCCAGCTCGACCAGGACCTGTCCTATCTGGATGTGGGCGCCAAGGAAGGCGCGAAGGTCGCGGGCGGCGAGCGGCTGAACCGCGAGAGCGAAGGGTTCTATCTGGCGCCGGCGCTGTTCACCGAAACCACCAACGACATGCGTATCAACCGGGAAGAGATTTTCGGGCCGGTCGCATCGGTCATCCGGGTCGGCGACTACGATCAGGCGCTTGCCGTCGCCAACGACACGGATTTCGGCCTGTCCGCCGGCATCTGCACCGGCTCGTTGAAATACGCCACGGATTTCCGGCGCAACAGTCAGGCGGGAATGGTGATGGTCAACCTGCCCACCGCCGGCGTCGATTATCACGTGCCGTTCGGCGGCCGCAAGGGATCCAGCTACGGGCCGCGCGAACAGGGCAGCTACGCCGCGGAATTCTACACCACGGTCAAGACGGCCTACAGCGCAGCACCTTAAGAACGGGGAGCCGGTTTCATGGCGGTCAGGATCGTCCAGGTCGGTCTCGGCATCTGGGGGCGCGACTGGGCCAGCACCATCGTGCCGTATATCGACGGTGCCGAGGCGGTGGCGTGGGTCGACGGCAGCGCCGAGGCGCGCGGTCTGGCCCAGGCGGAAGTGGGGTGCCCGCCCGATCGCTGCTTCGAACGGCTAGAGGACGCCCTGGCGGCGGTGGAGGCCGATGCGGTGCTGGCCACCGTGCCGCTGGCCCACCACGCGGCGGTGACCCGTGCGGCGCTGGAGGCCGGGTGCCATGTGCTGGTCGAGAAGCCGTTCACGCCAACGGCCGACGAAGCGGTGGCGCTGGCCGATCTGGCGGAGGCCAGGGGCCGCCTGCTGATGGTCAACCAGAACTACCGCTACTTTCCCGCCACCCAGGCGGTGGCCGCGCTGGTGCGCCGCGGGTCCCTGGGGCCGGCCGTCGCGGTCGAGATCGATTTTCGGCACGACGCCGAAGCCGACGGGTACCGCTATTACGATTTGCCCGACCCGCTGCTGGGCGACATGGCGATCCACCATTTCGACATGCTGCGCTTTGTCCTGGGCGTCGAGGCGGACAGCGTGTCTTGCCAAAGCTGGTCGTTTCCCGGCAGCCGGTTCGCCTTCGATCCGGCGGCGGCGGCGACGATCCGCTTTGGCGCCACGACCGTCAGTTACCGTGGCAGTTGGATCAGCCGCAGCGACCCGACACCGTGGGGCGGGCTGTGGCGGATGGACTTCGTCGACGGCGAGGTCGCGTGGACGACCCGCGGCGACAAGACCAACCGCCTGGAGACGGAAAGCGTTGTCGTCCGTCGCCGTGGCGAGGCGCCCGAGGCGATGGACCTGCCGTCCCCGGACCTGTTCGACCGGCTGGGCGTGCTCGACGCCTTTGTCAGGGCCATCGCGCGGGGCGACGTCTCGGCCGCCGCCACCTCTGGGCTGAGTACCGCGCGCGACAACATCCGCAGCCTGGCCATTCGAGACGCCGCGATCCGCTCGGCGGAGGATGGCGGCGCGCCGGTGCCGATGGAACGGCCGGCGGCGGCGCCGATCCGGGCGGCGGAGCAGGGCGCATGACCGGCGCGTTGCGGGTGACGGTATGGAACGAGTTTCGGCATGAACGGTCGAACCCGGAGGTCGCCGCCGTCTATCCGGACGGAATTCACGAGGCGTTGGCCGAACCCCTGCGCCGCGCCGGCCACAATGTCGCCACGGCGACCTTGGACGCGCCCGAGCACGGCCTGACCGAGGCGGTGGTCGCCGACACGGACGTGCTGCTGTGGTGGGGCCACAAGGCGCACGACGCGGTCGACGACGCCATCGTCGAACGGGTCCACCGGCGGGTGCTGGACGGGATGGGGCTGGTGGCCCTGCATTCGGCCCATTTCTCGAAGCTGTTCAAGCGGCTGATGGGCACGGGCTGCGACCTCAAATGGCGGGAGGACGGGCGACCGGAACGGCTGTGGGTGGTGGCTCCGGCCCATCCGATCGCCGCCGGCATCCCCGATCACATCGCCCTGCCGCGCGAGGAGATGTACGGCGAGCCGTTCGACGTGCCGGCGCCTGACGAGCTGGTCCTCATAAGCTGGTTCGAGGGGGGCGAGGTGTTCCGCAGCGGCTGCTGCTACAGCCGGGGCCAGGGCCGTATCTTTTACTTCCGTCCGGGGCACGAAACCTATCCCACTTATCACGACCCGGCGATCCAGCGGATCATCGCCAACGCCGTGGCCTGGACCGCGCCGGTCGACCGGCCGCCCCCCGTCCGCGGCCATTTCCCGAAGCTGGGACCGGTGGGGTAGGACCGGCCGCCAAACGCGGCCCTGCCGCCGGTCGCAACGTCCGTCGCGATGGCAAGAAGCGGGTGGCGCCGGTCCGGCCGGGGGTCGATCCTGGCGGTCTTTCGTACTGTCGGGAAGACCGCCATGACCATCCGTTTTGTCGCCATGCCCACCGACCGAGTCCGCGCGCTGCAGGCCGGCGCCGCCGATGCCAACGGCCTGTCGCCGGAGCGGCACATCTCCGACGGCGACGGTGTGCCCTGCCGGCACTGCCTGGCGCCGGTGGCGGCGGGCGACCCGTTCCTGATCCTGGCCCATCGGCCCTTTCCGGCGCCCCAGCCCTACGCCGAGATCGGACCCGTCTTCCTCCACGCCGACCCGTGCGCCCGCTACGCCACCGAGACGGCTCTGCCGCAGATGTTTCTGACATGGCCGGGGCTGCTCGTGCGCGGCTACGACGCCGGCGACCGGATCGTCTACGGCACCGGCCAGATTACCGCGACGGCGGATCTGGCCACGGTCGCGGCGGATCTGCTGACCCGACCGGAGGTCGCGTATCTGCATCTCCGCTCGGCCGCCAACAACTGCTATCAGTGCCGGGTGGAGCGCGGTGAGTGAGACTCACGCCGTGGTCACCAGCCCCACGCCGGCGATCACCAGAACCGTCCCGCCGACCAGCCGCGCCGGGTCGGCCTGGCCGCCTTCGCCCAGGAACAGAAGCCCGATCGCGACGGGAACCAGGACATTGGCGCCGAGGATCGGTGTCACGCGGGAAATCGGCACACCGTATCGCCACAGGGCGAAACTGAGCATCCCGGTACCCAGCGCGAAGGTGATGCCGGCGGCGATGGCGAAGGTCGAACCGGCACCGGCCCATCCCGGCTCCCGCGTTGCCTGGGCGTAGACCAGGCCCGCCACCGCGATGACGGCGCCGAACAGGGTCAGATAGCGACCGGGACCAAGCCCGCCTGTCGCGCTCAGTTTCTGAAGAACGGCGGTTATGCCCCAGAAAAAGGCGGGCAGGACGCCACCGATGACGAGAGGAAAATACTTTTCCATATCGACTGTCATCCTAAATTAAAATAAGGATATAAGTTTTTGTTTATAAGCATATTTTCGTGAAATCGTGCATTCCAGGCTTGGGCGGGGTGGCTGTGATCGCCAACCTGTCCGCCGCTGGTCAGTATGGGGCGAACGGTCATGCCGATCAAACCCCTCAGACCACTAGATGCCGATGCCGTGACGCAAGTCGTTGGCGGCCGCGTCCAGTTCACGGGGAAGGTCGATCGTCACCGTAGTGCCTCTGTCGGGCTCGGATGCGATGTAAAGGTGACCGCCATGCAGTTCGACGAAGGCCTTGGCCAAGGGCAGACCAAGACCGGTGCCCGAGTACCGGCCGCTGTGCGCCGGTTCCAGGCGCTGGAAGGGCAGCATGACCAACGGGATATCCTGGGCCCGCATGCCGATGCCGGTGTCGGCGATCGCGATCTGGAACCCGCCCGACCTCGTGCGTGTCGTATCGATGGTCACCGAGCCGCCGAAGGGCGTGAACTTGACCGCGTTCGACAGGATGTTGAGCAGGATCTGCTTGATCTTCATCTCGTCGACCTCCAGCGCCGGCCAATCGGCGGCCTGGCCGCGGACGTCGAGGCGGACCCCGCCACGGCGCGCGTCTCCGTCCACCAGGCGCAGGCTCGCCTCCAGGCAGGCCTCCATGGATGTGGCCGTCCGCACCAACTCCAGTTTGCCGGCCTCGATCTTCGACAGGTCCAGAATGCCGTCGATCAGGGAGAGCAGGTGATGACCGCTGTTGAGGATATCCTCGGAATACTCGACATACTTGCCGGTCCCCAACGGCCCCAGCATCTGCGACGCCATGACCTGGGAGAATCCGATGACGGCGTTTAGCGGCGTGCGCAACTCGTGGCTCATATTGGCCAGGAACTCGGACTTCGCGGCGTTGGCGCGCACCGCCTCGTCCCGCGCGTGGGCAAGATCCTGAGAGGTTTCCTCGATCCGGCGATGCTGCATGGCAAGCTGCTCGTAGGCGGCCTGGATCTCGGCCGACTGGCGCTTGACCTCGGCGTTGGCGCGCATCAGCGCCGCCTCGTTGGTCTTGTGCTCGGTGATATCGACATGGAGCGTGGCGATATGGCCGCGCGCGGTCTGCCGGGCACTGCTGCGAATCCAGCGGCCGTCGGCCAGCTGATGCACCAATGGCCCGCGGTGGGTCTCGTGCAGCGTCGATTGCGCCGTCGCCCATTGCAACCGCGTCCTTTTGCCTTCCGCCACGTCGGAGGGCGGCATGGCGGCGAGAAGGAGTTCGAGGTGCCGTGCGCCGCGATAGAGCCGATCGGCCGGAACCCCCAGGATCTGTCGGTAATGCTCGTTCCACAGAAGCAGCCGGCCATCGCTGTCGAACAGCGCGAACGCCTCCGACGTATCGGATATCTCGAGCCATTCCGCCCGTTCGGTCCGAAACTGCCGAAGCAGCGCCTCGTTCTGCTGACGGGTCCGAATATCGCTGAGAAATGCTCGATGAACGACCCGTGTGGAGAACAGCATGGCCACCGTGAGCGTGACGCCGACGCCGGCCAGTGCCAGATAAAGCGGTTCTTCCTGAAACACGAAATAGATGATGCCGGGCGACAGGCTGGTCAGGATAAACGCAGCCGCCGCGGCCGGCAGGGCCGCCAGGGTCGCCGACGCGCCCGCGGCCATGCCACCCAGCGACATGATCAGCAGCAGCTCCTGGACCTGAGGAGCACTGGGGAAAAAGACGATGCTCGCGCCCCACAGACTGCCCGCGGCGGCCGTCCAGACCACCGCCTTGTTCAGGGTCCGCTGGCTGATCCGGCGGCTTATCGGCACGCCGCGGCGCTGCCACCACTTCCAAAACTGCAACAGGGCAATGCCCCAGATGAGCCCGCTCCACAGCAGCAGCGGCGCATGGGCGACATGGGGCCAGAGAACGGCGGTGACGAACGCCGAAATCGTGATGCTGACGGCAGAGTTGATGGGTGTTTGGCTGGCGAAGGACGCGATCTGCTGACGCCGGATTTCTGTCAAACCGCCATCCGGTTCTCCAGTCGTTTCCGATTTTCCGCTATGCGGGGTAAAGGACTCTGGCATCTCGGCTGGTCGGTTGATAATGTATCAAATGTTTATGCAGGTTAAGCGGTCCATCTCTAACATTTTATACTATAATTCTCTCTTAAGGGACCTTTGGAAAAATATAATCAGTATAGTTAGATCACTATTTTATTTAACCCCTTTGTTGAAAGGGAATGACGCGCTGATCGGCGTCTTCAATATGCTTCGATGGGCAGGTATTGTGGTCGGAACGGCGGGCCGCTAAGCTTTGCTCGACGGAACGCTGGCGGATCGTCTGCGGGCGTCGGCCTGAAAACACGCGACCTATCAACAGACGGAACAACAAGGAGGACGACATGTCATTCTTAAGAAAGGGAGTTGCGGCTGCCACCTTGGCAGGCTTCGCGCTGACGGCTGGTGTGGCCACGGCCCAGGACATGACATTTTTCACCATCGGCACGGGCGGCACCGGGGCCACCTACTATCCGTTGGGCGGGGTGATCGCCAACGCGGTATCCAACCCGCCCGGATCCCGGGCCTGCGAAGAGGGCGGGAGCTGTGGCGTGCCGGGCCTGATCGCCGTGGCCCAGTCGTCGCGCGGATCGGTGAACAACATCAACGGTATCGGGTCGGGGCTGTTCAACTCGGGCTTCTCGCAGTCCGACGTCGCCTATTGGGCTTATACCGGAACCGGCGTGTTCGACGGCCAGCCGCCGATGGAGGATCTGCGGGCCATTGCCGCGCTTTATCCCGAGCATATCCATCTGGTGGCCCGGGCGGACGCTGGCATCGAAACCGTGGCCGACCTGGCCGGCAAGCGGGTGTCGCTGGACGAGCCGGGGTCGGGCACCTATGTCGACGCGCTGCTGATCCTCGAGGCCTATGGTCTGTCGGAAGACGATCTGGAGGCCGAGTACCTGAAGCCCGGACCGGCGAGCGACGGGATCCGCAACGATCAACTCGACGCCTTTTTCATTGTCGCGGGCTATCCCACCGGTGCCGTGGTCGAGCTGGCGTCGGCGACCGACGTCGTGCTGGTGCCGATCGCCGGGGCGGAAGCCCAGGCGGTGACGGAGGAGTACGGGTTCTTTTCCATCGATACGATCCCCGACGGCACCTATGAGGGCGTCGCGGCCACCGAGACCCTGGCCGTGGGCGCGCAGTGGATCACCAGCACCGCCGCCGACGAGGACCTGATCTACGAGATCACCAAGGCGCTGTGGAACGACAACACCCGCAGATTGCTGGATGTCGGCCATGCCAAGGGCGCGTCGGTGACCCCCGAGACGGCGCTCGAGGGCATCGGCATCCCGTTGCACCCCGGGGCCGAGCGCTTCTACGCGGAAGCCGGACTGCTTTAAGACGACCATCGGGGCCGGCGGAAGAACCCGTCGGCCCCGTTTCTTTGGTCACGACCATTTCATAAGTCCCCCGGATCATCATGACCGCACCCGACGGCTCCGACCCGATCGACGTCCGCGCGCTGGAAGAAAAGTACGATCCGGAGCTGGGGTTCCGCACCCTCGGCTCCAGCGCCGGGATGATCGTCGCGGTCATCCTGGCGACCATGTCGCTGTATCACATCTATGTCGCCCTGGTCGGCGGCGTGCGGGAACTGATCCATAACGGCATTCATCTGGCCTTTGTCCTGGGGCTGATTTTCCTGGTCTTCGGTCTGACACGGCGTGGCAACGACCTGCCGGCCGCCACCGGATCGGTGCATGTCGGCGGTATCCCGATCTGGGATTGGGTGCTGGCCGCCGCCGCCGTCGCCGCCGCGCTGTATCTGCCGCTGCTGCCCACGGCGGAGGTGGCGATGCGGGTCGGCAACCCGGGAACCTCGGATGTCGTCGCCGGCACCATCCTGCTGCTGCTGGTGCTCGAGGCGGCACGCCGGTCGATGGGATGGACCATGCCGGCCATCGTCGTCCTGGTCCTGCTCTATGCCCTGTTCGGGCAGTACGCGCCCGGCATCCTGGCGCATCCGGGGGCCAGCTGGGACGGGCTGATCAACCATCTCTACATGACCGGCCAGGGCATCTACGGCATCGCCGTCCGGGTCGTCGCCCAGTATGTGTTCCTGTTCGTCCTGTTCGGCGTATTGGCGACCCGCATCGGGCTGGGGCAGCTCTTCATCGACCTGGCGTCTGTGGTCGCCGGTCGCTATGCCGGCGGGCCGGCCAAGGTCGCCATCTTTTCCTCCGCGCTGATGGGCACGATCTCGGGATCGTCGATCGCCAACACGGTGACCACCGGGGCGCTGACCATCCCGGCCATGAAAAAGGTCGGGTACAAGCCCCACTTCGCCGGCGCGGTGGAGGCGACGGCATCGACCGGCGGGCAGATCACGCCACCGGTGATGGGGGCCGCCGCCTTTGTCATGGTCGAGTTCCTGGAACTGCCGCTGCGCCTGATCCTGCTGGCCGCCCTGGTGCCGGCCCTGCTTCACTATTTCGGCGTCTTCACGATGGTCCATCTGGAGGCGCGCCGGCTGGGCCTGAGAGGGCTGCGCGCGGACGAGATGCCGGCGTTTCGCCGTGTTCTGGCGGACCACTGGGTCACGATCATCCCGCTGGTCATCCTGGTCTGGATGATCATCGCCGGCCGTTCGCCGGACAACGCCGCGGTCTATGGCGTGATCGCCTGTATCGTGGTCGGGGTGATCAATCCGCGCGACCGGCTGGGGTTCCGCGATCTGTTCGAGGCGTTGCGGACCGGCGCCCGCTATGCCCTGGCGGTGGGCGCGGCGGCGGCGGCGGTGGGCGTCATCATCGGCGTCGTGACCCTGACGGGCACCGGCTTTCGCCTGTCGGCCATCGTCACCCAGACCGCCGCCCAGCTTGGCGGCTTTATCGCCGGGATCGATCCGACGGGTCTTCTGACCATCAACGGGCTGACCCTGTTCCTGACCCTGGTGATGACGGCCATGGCCTGCGTCATCATGGGGGCCGGTGTTCCGACCACGGCGACCTACATCATCCTGGTGACAATCGCCGCGCCGACTCTTGGCCTGCTCGGCGTCGAGCCGTTGGTCGCCCACTTCTTCGTCTTCTATTACGGCGTGCTGGCGGACATCACGCCGCCGGTGGCACTGGCCGCCTACGCGGCCGCCGGCATCGCCGGATCGAACCCGTTCACCACCGGCAACACCGCCTTCCGTCTGGCCATCGCCAAGGCGCTGGTGCCGTTCGTCTTTGTCTACTCGCCGTCGATGCTGATCGTGGTCCAGGACTTCACCTGGCCCGCCTTTCTGATCACCGTGGCCGGGGCGACCCTGGGCATCGGCCTGCTGGGCGCGGCGTTCACCGGCTACATGCTGGCCGAGATGAGCCGGTGGGAACGATGGTTGCTGGGTCTTGCCTCGCTGTGTTTCGTTTCGCCGGGGCTGACCAGCACGGCGCTGGGCGCGGTGCTGACCGCACCGGTCCTGATCCGCCAGATCGCCCTGCGCCGGGCGGCGGCCGGGACCTGAGGGCATCGGCGCCCGAAAGCTTTTGACGGACCCGGATATTCCTCCGGGGCTTGTGCAGGCCGGTGCCGCCGCCAGCGGCGCTGTTGTGCCGTGACCCCGGCTCGGAGGCCGGCGATCGTGTCCTTTTCCGTGGGGCGTCTCCGCCCAGAAATTCGCGCCGCGAGCCCCGGACAACGATCCGGGCCTTTGCATGTCGGCGCCACCGGGAGAAACGCCACGACCGCCGGTTCCACCGTCATCATCGTTCTTCCGCGACGAACCGAAAAGCCACGCCGACACTCTTGCGCGCGATTGGGGCTGTCGATATCGTCCCGCTCCGGCGGGCCGATCGCGCCCGCCGATCCCCAGTCCCGAGACCTGAAAGCGACACCATGGCTGACGTTGGCGGAATAGCCGGAGACCGGCTGCGCTCGTTCATCGAGCGAATCGAACGGCTGGAAGAAGAAAAGGCGACACTGGCCGCCGACATCAGGGAGGTTTTCGCGGAGGCCAAGGGCACCGGCTTCGACACCAAGATCATGCGCCAGGTGCTTCGGTTGCGGAAGATGGAAAACGCCGACCGCGAGGAGCAGGAAGAACTGCTGGACCTCTACAAGCGAGCGCTGGGGATGGCCGGGTAGGGGCATCTTTGGGAGGGCGATGGTGTCTCATCAGGGGTTCGCCAGTCCAACCAAGCCGTCAGGGGGCGGATCGTCCCTCGACCCTCGGCCCATCCTGTTTGTTATCGGGCTCCTTCTCGTCATTCTGGGTGCGGCGATGGCCGTGCCGATGGTTGTGGACCTGGCGGCCGACAGCGTCGATTGGCGGGCTTTTGCGCTGTCCGGGACGATCACCCTGTTCGTCGGGGTCAGCCTGGTCGCCAGCTGTCGCCAGGACAGCCTCTCACTCGGTCTCCGGCAAACCTTCCTGCTGACCACCGCAAGCTGGTTGACCGTCGCGCTGTTCTCAGCCCTGCCCATCTACTTTTCGGTCGCGGGTCTCGATCTCGCCGACGCGGTCTTCGAAGCGATGTCGGGTCTGACGACCACGGGCTCTACGGTTCTCTCGGGTCTCGATATAGCTCCGGCCGGACTCCTGCTGTGGCGATCGCTGCTGCAATGGCTCGGCGGGATCGGGATCGTCGGCATGGGAATAGCGATACTGCCGTTCCTGCGTGTCGGCGGGATGCAACTGTTCCGCACCGAGTCGTCGGACCGGTCGGACAAGGTGGTGCCGCGCGTGGCCGACCTGATGCGCGATGTCGGCATTCTGTATGCCGGCTTGACGCTTGCCTGTGCCGTTGCCCTGAGGGTGTCCGGCATGTCGACGTTCGATGCCGTCAACCACGCCATGACCGCAGTGTCGACCGGCGGGTTTTCGACCAAGGACAGCTCGATCGGGTATTTCGGGCAACCCGCGATCCATTGGGTCCTGGTGGTCTTCATGACCGCCGGCGCCTTGCCCTTCGTGCGGTACATCAGTCTGGTCAAGGGCGACGCCGGGGCGTTCTGGCGCGATCGTCAGGTTCGCGTGTTTCTCGTCCTGCTGGTCGCGGTGTCGGTGGGCACCGGGGTGTGGCTGTCGGCGGCCACCGGACGGCCCTTGTCCGACGCCATGCGGCTGGCGTTTCTCAACGTCACGTCGGTGATGACGACGACCGGTTATGCCAGCGACGACTACACGCTTTGGGGACCGTTCGCCGTCGCCCTGTTCTTTCTGTTGACGATGATTGGCGGCTGCACGGGGTCCACATCGGGGGCCATCAAGATTTTCCGCTTTCAGATTTTGTGGATGGCGCTGAAGTCCCAGCTTGTTCGTCTGTACAGTCCGCATAGCGTCCGCCCGCTGGTGTACGACGGCAAGCCGGTAACGCCCGACGTGCTGATGTCGGTCATGGGTTTCATCTTCGTCTTCGCCTTCCTGTTGCTGGTCGTGGCCTGCGCGCTCAGCGCTTTCGGGCTCGATTTCACCACCGCCCTGTCGGGAGCGGCGACGGCGCTGACCAATGTCGGTCCGGGCCTGGGACCGATCATCGGCCCCGCCGGCAATTTTTCGACCCTGCCCGATGGCGCCAAATGGATCCTGACCGGGACGATGCTGTTGGGGCGGCTCGAGTATTTCACCGTGCTGGTGCTGTTCAGCCGGCAGTTCTGGCGGGTGTAGGAGCCCGTCTCTCAGCGGAAGGGCGGGCCGACGATCCAGGCGACCAGGGCCGAGCGCACGCCGCGCGTCACCGGCGACACCCGATGAAGATGGTGGGATGGAAACAGCAAGAGCTGTCCACGGTTGCGCGGCAGGGTTTGCGGTTGGCCGTTGGCGTTGATCTCCAGATCGCCGCCCGCATAGGACCCCCCGTCGCTCATCTGAAAGGTGATCGACAGCTTGCGCTGGAAGTTGTGGTCGTGGCTGACATCGGCGTGCCAGTGATAATGGCCCTGATTGGTCTCGCGATAGGTCACGTGATACAGCGGCTCGTCGATTCCGGTGATGTCGTAGCGGAAGTGCTGGGCGTTGAGCTGGGACACCGCGTTGGCGATCTTGTGATAGATCCACAGATGGTCCGGGCTGGGCATCATCGACCGCTTCTCGCTGCGGTTGTACTCCGGCTTGACCTTGGCCTGGCTGCCGACCACCACCGGCTCGGCCTTGATGGCCTGGGCCAGGGTATCGATCCGGGTCAGCTCCTCCGGCGTGAACAACCCCTCGGCGCTCACGAATGGTGGCGGTTTTGGGACGATGGGCGGACGGGTCGGGATCGGAAAGTGGAACATCGCCTCGCTCGGCTGCCGGAAAACGGATTTGTCGACGGCACCATAGCAACGGGGCGGGGCCCGGCCAACGCCGGCCGGCGGTTCGCTTTATTCCGCCGCGGCGCGGTCGGGCGTCGGTCGGTCGAAGGCGGCCAGCAGCTCCGCCTCGCGCGCCTTGGCCTTTTCCAGGTGCGCGTCCTTGACATGGCCGTAGCCGCGAATGTGCTCGGGCACCGAGGCAAGCTCCACGGCGACGGCGTGGTTGTCCCGGTTCAGTCCGGCCAGAACCCGGTCGATCATGGCAAAGTAATCGACGATCAACTGCCGTTCCTGCCGCCGCTCCGCCGTCCGGCCGAACGGATCGAAGCGGGTGCCGCGCAGACGCTTGAACCGGGCGAGCAGGGCGAAGGCCCGCAGCATCCAGGGGCCGAAGGTCCGTTTCTTCAGATGACCGGTCTCGGGGTCGCGTTCGGCCATCAGCGGCGGCGCCAGGTGGAACCGCAGCGTGTAGTCGCCCTCGAACTGGGCATCGAGCCGGGCGCGGAAGGCACCGTCGGTGTATAGCCGCGCCACCTCGTACTCGTCCTTGTAGGCCATCAGCTTGAAGGCGTAGCGGGCGACCGCCTCGGCCAGACGGGGGCGGGCGCCCGGCATCCGCTCGGTCTCGGCGCGCAGGACCCGGTCGACCAGTCCGACATAGCGCCGCGCGTAGGCGGCGTCCTGGTAGCCGGTCAGAAAGGCCACCCGCCGCTCGATGGTTTCGGACAGGTCGCGGGCCGGCCGGTCGATGGCGGAAGCCGCCGCCGGCGGCTCGGCCAACCGTTCGACATCGGCGCGGGCGACGGCGGCGCGGCGGCCCCACAGAAAGGCCTGGCGGTTCATCTCGATGCTGACGCCGTTCAGTTCGATGGCCCGGTCGAGCGCCTCTCCCGACACCGGCAGCAACCCCCGCTGATAGGCAAAGCCCAGCATGAACAGGTTGGCGGCCAGCGCGTTGCCCAACAGGGCGGTGGCGATCCGCGTGGCGTCGATGACGTCGGTCAACCCGTCGCCGGCCACGGCGTCGCGCACGACCGCCACCATCTCGTCGCCCGGCACCCGGAAGTCGGCGTCGGTGGTGAAGGCGCCGGTGATGGTTTCGTGGCGGTTGAGGACGATATGGGTCGTCCCTGGCTTGACCTTGGACAGGGCGTCGGCGCTGGCCGCCACCATCAGGTCGCAGCCCAGGATCAGGCGGGCGCCGCCGGCCGCGATGCGCACGGCGTTGATGGCCTCGGGCCGCGCGGCGATGCGCACATGGCTGATGACGGCACCGCCCTTCTGCGCCAGACCGGCCTGGTCCAGGACGGAACAGCCCTTGCCCTCGAGATGCGCGGCCATGCCGATCAGGGCGCCGATGGTGACCACGCCGGTGCCGCCGATGCCGGTGACCAGAATGCCGTAGGGCCGGTCGAGCGCCGGCAGGGCCGGTTCGGGAAGATCGGCGAAGGCCGGCGCGACCGAGGACGGAGCCGCCGCCTTGGGCTTGCGCAAGCGGCCGCCATGGACGGTGACGAAGCTGGGGCAGAACCCGTTGATGCAGGAATAATCCTTGTTGCACGACGATTGGTCGATGGCCCGCTTGCGGCCGAACTCGGTCTCGATCGGCACCACGCTCAAACAGTTGGACTTGACCGAACAGTCGCCGCAGCCCTCGCACACCAGGTCGTTGATGAAGACCCGCTTGGGCGGATCGGGCATCAGCCCGCGCTTGCGCCGCCGCCGCTTTTCCGCGGCGCAGGTCTGGTCGTAGATCAGCACGGTGACGCCCGGCACCTCGCGCAGGTCGCGCTGGACCCGGTCCAGTTCGTCGCGGTGCTCGACCGGGGTGTGGGCGGGCAGGGACACGCCGACGTAATTTTCGGGCTGGTCGGTGACGACGACGATGCGGGCCACGCCCTCGGCCGCCACCTGGCGGGCGATCATGGGCACCGACAGGGGGCCGTCCACCGGCTGGCCGCCGGTCATGGCCACCGCGTCGTTGTACAGGATCTTGTAGGTGATGTTGACGTTGGCGGCGATCGCCGCGCGGATGGCCAGCAGCCCGGAATGGAAATAGGTGCCGTCGCCCAGATTGGCGAAGATGTGCTGCGTGGTGGTGAACGGCGCCTGGCCGACCCACGGCACGCCTTCGCCGCCCATCTGCGTGAACGTCTCGGTCTTGCGGTCCATCCAGGTGACCATGTAGTGGCAGCCGATGCCGGCCACCGCGCGGCTGCCCTCGGGAACCCGGGTCGAGGTGTTGTGGGGGCAGCCCGAGCAGAAGAAGGGAATGCGCTGGGCCGCGGGATGGACCGCGACCTTCTGCGCCTCGCGTTCCTCCAGAAAGGCCACCCGCTCGGCGATGCCGGGATGGTCGACCCGCTTGAGCAGGCGCTTGCCGACGATCACCGCGATCTGCGCGGGGCTCAGCTCCCCGATCGACGGCAGCACCCAGTTGCGGGCCTCGTCGAACTTCCCGACGATCACCGGGCGCTTGTCGGCGTGCCAGTTGTAGAGCTGTTCCTTAAGCTGGTTTTCGATCAGCGCCCGCTTTTCCTCGACCACGATCAGCTCGTCCAGCCCCTCGCAGAAGGCGCGCACGCCGGTCGGCTCCAGCGGCCAGGGCATGCCGACCTTGTACAGGGAGATGCCCAGCGCGTCGGCCAGCGCGTCGTCGATGCCCAGATCCTCCAGCGCCTGACGCACGTCGAGATAGGATTTGCCGACGGTGACGATGCCGAACCGCCGGTTCGGCCCGTCCATGACCACGCGGTCCAGCCGGTTGGCCCGGCAGAAGGCGAGCGCGGCATACAGCTTGTGCCGCATCAGCCGTTCTTCCTGGACCATCGGCGCGTCGGGCCAGCGGATGCCCAAGCCCCCCGGCGGCATCGCGAAATCGTCCGGCAGAACGATCCTGACCCGGTCGGGGTCGATGGCGACGGAGGCCGAACTGTCCACCGTCTCGGCGATGGTCTTGAAGCCGATCCAGCAGCCCGAATAGCGACTCATCGCCCAGCCGAACAGGCCGTAATCCAGGATCTCCTGGATGTTGGACGGGTTGAGCACCGGCATCATGGCGGCGGCGAAGGCGTGTTCCGACTGATGGGGCACGGTCGAGCTTTTGCAGGCGTGGTCGTCGCCGGCCAGCGCCAGCACGCCGCCATGGGCCGAGGTGCCGGCGAAGTTGGCGTGCTTGAACACGTCGCCGGACCGGTCGACGCCGGGACCCTTGCCGTACCACATGGCGAAGACGCCGTCGTGGGTGGCGTCGGGATAGAGGTTGACCTGCTGGCTGCCCCACACGGCGGTGGCGCCCAGATCCTCGTTGACGCCGGGCTGGAAATGGATGTGGTGGGTGGCGAGATATTTGCGCGCCTTCCACAGGGCCTGATCGAAGCCGCCCAGCGGCGACCCGCGGTAGCCGGAGATAAAGCAGGCGGTGTTGAGCCCCGCCGCCGCGTCGCGCCGCCGCTGCATCATCGGCAGGCGGGTGAGGGCCTGGCTTCCGGTCAGGTAGACCCGGCCCGTTTCCAGGGCATATTTGTCGTCGAGCGACACCGCCGCCAGCACCATGCCACGCTCCCCCACAAGACTGGGCCTGTTGGTTCAGGCGATTCGGTCTTTCTGGAAAGGTAACCCTCCCTGACCCGTCCTTCAACGGCGGGCGAAACGCGGCCCGAAAACGCAACGAAGCATCGACGGGCCGGATGACGATTATGGAAAATGTCCCGGAAGCCCGCGGCCGGGGTTCGGAAATGACCGGTCCTTCGGGTACTAGGCGAGCGTGCCCCGCCGATCCATATTGAGGGGCATTCGCCGAACCACGGAGCAGGGACGACCCGATGACGCCGCAAGCCGCCGCCAAGTCCGCCGAGAAGAGAGACCGGTCCGAGGATCTGGGATCCCTGCCGCGCTGGGACCTGACCCATCTGTATCCGGCCCGCGAGTCCAAGGAGCTGGAGGCGGATCTGGCGCGCGCGACAAAGCTGGCCAAGACGCTGCGCGACCGCCATCAGGGCAAGGTGGCGGCGCTGGACGGCGACGGGCTGGCCGGGATGATCCGCGACTACGAGGCGGTGGACGAGGTGCTGGCCCGGCTGATGACCTACGCGTCCCTGATCTATGCCGAGGATACCGGCGACCCGGCCAACGGCCGCTTCTATCAGGGGATGCAGGAAAAGGTGACGGCCATTTCCAGCAACCTGCTGTTCGTGACGCTGGAGATCAACCGCCTCGACGAGGCCGACTTCAAGGCCCGGCTGAAATCCCCCGCCCTGTCCCATTACGGCCCGTGGCTGCGCGACGTGCGCGCCTTTCGCGACCACCAGCTCAGCGACGATCTGGAACGGCTGCTGCACGAAAAGCGCGTCGCCGGGGCCGGCGCCTGGGTGCGGCTGTTCGACGAGACCATGGCGGCCTTGCGCTTTCCCATCGGCGGGCGCGACCTGGCCGCGGCCGAGGCGCTGAACCTGCTGTCCAACCGCGACCCGGCCAAGCGGCGGGAGGCGGCGGTGTCCATCGGCCGGGTGCTGAACGACAATGTGCGGCTGTTCACCCACATCACCAACACCCTGGCCAAGGACAAGCAGATCGAGGATGGCTGGCGGGACTTTCCCAAGCCCTGGTCGGCGCGCAACCTGGCCAACCATGTCGAGGACGGCGTGGTCGACGCGCTGACCGACTCCGTCCGCGCCGCCTATCCGGATCTGTCGCACCGGTACTACGCCATGAAGGCGCGGTGGATGGGCGGCGACCGGCTGGACTACTGGGACCGCAACGCGCCGCTGCCCGAGGATGCCGACCGCGTCATCCCCTGGCCCGAGGCGCGCGGCATCGTGCTGGACGCCTATGGCCGCTTCTCGCCGCGCCTGGCCGACATCGGCAAGCGCTTCTTCGACGAGAACTGGATCGACGCGCCGACCCGGCCGGGCAAGAGCCCCGGCGCCTTCGCCCACCCCAGCGTGCCCAGCGTCCACCCCTATATCCTGCTCAACTATCTGGGCAAGGCGCGCGACGTGATGACCCTGGCGCACGAGCTGGGCCACGGGGTGCACCAGGTGCTGGCGGCCGAACAGGGGCACCTGATGTCCGACACGCCGCTGACCCTGGCCGAGACGGCCAGCGTGTTCGGCGAGATGCTGACCTTCCGGTCGCTGCTCGACGCCGAGGGCGACCCCGCCAAGCGCAAGATCCTGCTGGCCGGCAAGGTGGAGGACATGCTCAACACCGTGGTCCGCCAGATCGCCTTTTACGAGTTCGAGCGGCGGGTGCACACCGCCCGCGCCGAGGGCGAGGTGTCGGCCGAGAATCTGGGCGACCTATGGATGGCGGCGCAGACCGAAAGCCTGGGGCCGGCCCTGCGCTTCGACGACGCCTACCGGGTGTTCTGGTCCTACATCCCGCACTTCGTGCATTCGCCGTTCTATGTCTACGCCTATGCCTTCGGCGACTGTCTGGTCAACTCGCTCTACGCCGTCTACCGCGACGCCGAGGCCGGGTTCGCCGACAAGTACCTGGACATGCTCAAAGCCGGCGGCACCCGCCGCCACCGCGACCTCCTGGCCCCCTTCGGCCTGGACGCCACCGACCCCGCCTTTTGGCAAAAGGGCCTGGGGGTGATAAGGGGCCTGATCGACGAGCTGGAGGCGGCGGACAAGGCCGGGTGAGGGGGGCCGAAAGTCCCATGGCCGGAGCAGGCTATTTTCACGCTGCCAGCACGCCAGAAACCTGCATAATGTACGAACGGGGAGTTGGCAAACTCAATAATCTCCATCCTCCTAACGGATGCAGTTAGGCTCAGTGACGGTTTTACGTTCTAGATGCTCAGGATCCGAAGACTTGTGTCTGAAAGATTACAATAACGAATTCTTTTGTGCACGACGCTACTCAACTATTTTACTTCTCGATGCGTCTTCCTAAGGTCGTTCCCAGAAACTTATGTTCACCATCCTACACATTACCGATCTTCATCGGACCAAGAGTGATCCGATCTCCAACGCAGAACTGATTTCGGCCTTGGTTAGTGACCGCGAGCAATACGCGCACGAGGATCCACCGATCGCTGATCCGCAGGCGATCATCGTAAGCGGAGATATCGTTCAGGGCACAGTACTAAATAGTCCAAATTGTGCGGAAGAACTCGCCAATCAATACGAGGCGGCTTATGATTTTTTAGTCGATCTCACCAACCGGTTCCTCAACGGCGATCGATCCAAAGTTCTGATCATACCAGGCAATCACGACATCGATTGGAATGCCGCCTTTGCCTCAATGGAAGTCGTCAAGGACGAGGAGTTTCCGAAGGAGCTACTGCGCGCGCTACACGAACCCGATTCACCGTATCGCTGGGACTGGAAATCTCGGCAGCTCTACATCATCAGGGATAGAGCGGCATATGACCAACGCCTTGCTGCCTTTTGGCGTTTTTTTGAACGGTTCTATTCAGGGATCGCAGGACTACTTCGTGTGCAGGCTTGGTCCGACGCCAATCTCTATAGTCTTGACGAGGGAAGAATCGGCGTTGCCGCATTCAACTCGTGTGTGAGTAACGATTGTTTTTCTTTTCACGGAGAGATACCCCGGAGTGTTATTGCCCAGTCTCATTTAGATCTGCGGGCATTGGGGGCATGGCGACTTAGGATCGCGGTGTGGCATCATGATATTGAGGGGCCGCCCAATCGATCGGATTACATGGACCCCGAGATCGTTAAGGGTATGATCGGGCGCGGCTTTCGGCTTGGGCTCTATGGTCATCAGCACCAAACGCAGATCACGCCCAAGCACGCGTATTTACCAGATCGCGAGACGATGGCGGTGGTTAGCGCGGGATCGCTTTGCGCTGGCTCGCGTGAACTGCCGACAGGCACACGAAGGGGCTACAGCATAATTGAGATAGGGGATGACTATGATCGCGCAAGAGTTCATGTCCGCGAAATGGCTTTTGCCAATCTCTTCTCGCGTGCCCACCTCGCAATCTTCGGCGGCCGCAGTTACGTCGATCTTGAATGGACAACCCCCGTCGACGCGGCCGGAAGACCGGAAAATCCGATACGGGAAAGAAAAGCAGCGATACTGTTTGATGCCGAGTCAGCGCTACGTGAAGACGGAGATCCGCGTGAAGCGCTTCGGCTGCTGAGGACCATCAATGCATCGTCCGATCCATATGGACGACGTCTGATGGTGAGTGCAGCGCAGGAGTTGGGCGATCCGAGCGAGATCATTGCAGTCGTCGGTTCACCGCAAACGATCGAAGAACTAGTGTTGAGTGTGGACGCGCATCTGAACGGGTCCGATCACGAATCGGCAAAAACGATGCTAGCCGAACACGGTGCGCGTCTGGGCTTGCCCAAAGCCACAGCCTCAGATCTCGAACACAAGATTGGTTTAGTGCGGAAGACAAGATCATGAGTACGGACCCTGGCGAAGCGATCCCGTTTAGCGTCGACATCAGCCGCATGATTGAACTGCTGGCGGAGCAGATCTACCCTTCGCCGTTCGCCTTGCTGCGCGAAAACGTGCAGAACGCCTTCGACGCAGTCATGCTGCGCAAACACGCGGGCCAAGAGTTCGCGCCAATGATCGAAGTTTCGATTGCACCAAACCAGATACAAGTGAGCGACAACGGCATCGGTATGTCGCGACAGGACTTGAGGGATCACTTCTGGCGCGCTGGCTCGAGTTCCAAGAACACTGACGATGCCCGTGCCGCAGGTGTTGTTGGGACCTTTGGTATTGGCGCCATGGCAAACTTCGGCGTTGCTGATCGGTTGGAAGTTGTAAGCGAGAGTGTGGAGCCAGCACAGCGCACGCGGTGTATCGCACTTCGCGAGACCCTTTCCGTAACCGACGATTGTATCCATTTCATCAATGAGGATCCGACGTGGGAGCCGGGAACCACTGTCACAGCGGCGATACAGCCGGGCAAATCTGTTAACGTGGCCGAAGCAATTGAGTTCATCACGGATTTCGTGCGGTTCGTCGAATTGCCGATCCGGATCAACGGCGTGCTGGTAAGTCAGAAGCCACTCAATGAGGCGGTTGACGATCTATCCGTCAGTTGGCGCTGGAATGATGTGAATGTCACATTTAGCGACCGGCTTGCGGCCAACGTGGCCATGGCCGGCGCTATTTCGGGTGACGTGAGAGTCGACTTGACCGAGATCAAGCTTGACGGTCGGCCGATCCCTGGGCGCATGATCCTGCGCCAAGGCGTCGGCGCACTGCGAACCTTTCGCAGCCGCTTCGGTCTGGCTACCGCGTCTCTCCCGTCCACATATCAATTAGGCGGCGTTGCGGATTTCCTTCTCCTGCAGCCGACCGCTGGTCGTGAGGCTCTCACGACAGAGAGCCAGAGATTTCTCAATCTCTTCGCGGCACCTCTCGACATGTTGATATCTAAGCGTCTATCCGAACGTCCAGAAGCAAATGTGAGCCAATCATTTATCAATTGGGTGGCTGCTCACCAGAGATGGGGCTGGTGCGGCATGCTGCGGGTGCGTGTCGAACCCGGTGACTCCGAGAAACTGAAGGATCTGGTGACGGTGAGTAGCGGCAAGCCTCTGCTTGTCTACAGTGGGAACGACCCTGGCACGATGTCGCATGCCTCAGCCGAGCGTCCTGTCGTGCAGCTATCCCGCAACGCACAACGTCGCCAATGTGAAAAAAATTATTTGTCGACGTACAGCCAAGTCGAGCTTCTTACTGACGAACCCAAGGTGCTCAAGCACCTTCTCCCTGCGGAACTCAGCATGGCGCTGTCGGCACTAGCATTTCGACTGACGGAGATTTTGAGTTCGGACTATTTTCTTTCGGCAGAAATTGGATTTGGATCGATTTCTCACGGCCTGCCCATTCTAGTCCAGAATCAAGAACCTATTGCGATTGTGCTTGATCCAATGGCTGCGAACGTCGTCGTCATGCTCCAGATCTATGATAGCGAGTACGGCGCGTTCGGCCACATGGCGAAGGACTTTGTCCGCAACATAATTTTCCCGAAGGTAGCAGGACTCGTTCCAAGCGCGACACGCCAAGGCACAGAAGCGTTTCTGAAAACCCTGCAACGCACGCGCGATGTATTCGAGTATGAACGGGCTGATCTCGAAAATTTGACGTCGCTGTGGACCGACTATCTCGACGGCAAGATAACTATGCAACAGGCGGCTATTAAAGCCGGCGCGATAAGGCGCAGTTATCAGGTGCTAGATCCGGCTACAACGGGAAGGGTGCGCGACGTCGTGCCCGACGTTACCGAAGTACAGCTGGATCTTCAACTTGTTGAGGAAACGGGCCCCAACTTCGACGCCCTGCCACCGATCCAACGGACCGATATTGCGACCGATAGAAAGCTGCTCACTATCGATGAGCCGGACCCACCTCTAAAGGGCTTTCGCTGCTTCCTTGCGATTAGTAAGCGAATCCGCGAACAACGAGGCGAATTTTTCCTCCAGCCACACCGCACTTCGGTCGTTTGGGGGGGGCAGAAGGTGCTGTTCATCTTCGAGCACCAGTCGGGCGAGGTCGGACTCTATTACGATGTGCAGATGAGGGAACCGGTGGCCGCAAATCCAGGGGGAGGTTCTTATGAGACCAGCACTATCGTAATGAAAAACCAGATATTCGTGCCCGTGCCCGAGCCCGTGCGAGAAGCATTTCTTCCGGCGGCTGGGGAGACCAAACGGCTCGAAGTTCGCTGCGACCTCCTCTATATCGATGCGATCCGTTGACCTGTTATTGATATTTTTCAATTCGACCGAATGGCTCATGCAGACGATAGCCTTGCCCTATTAAGGCAGGACGTGATGCAGACGACCTGCTGTCATTGGTGGGTCATGCGGCGCTAACGCCTCGCTTCTGCTTACCAATTCGAAATACATACTCGGAACCGCTGGGATCGCATCCGCCTCGGGTTGTCGCGGGTTGCCACGGGGACGTTCTCGAATCATCGCAATCATGCATAGTGATTGCCTCCAATGTAGCTAAATCCACCCTCCTGATCCCGGAGATCATCGATGTTGGGCCGCGCCGCCGCGTCCGGGCCGTTGGCCGTCCCCGAACTGTCCCCGGCGCTGGTCGGGACGAGGTCCCTGGGGGGGGGCGCCTTCACCGCCGTCAAGGTGCCGGCCCGGCCCCCGCCAGCGTCATGCGCCGCCGCCGTTGCCCGCGTCACGCGTCGCCGCCCCCGCCCGCGCGCGTCGGTTGCCCGGCGGCGCGCACGATGGCGCCGATCTGCGCGAACTGGTCGGACAGCGGGTTCGTCGCCCGCCAGACCATCCCGACGGTGCGCGACGGGCGGGGAGGCGGGAAGCGGGAGACGGCGACGTCGGCCGACCGTGTCTCGAGGCCGACCGCCATCTCCGGAATGAGGGTGACGCCCATGCCGGCGCCGACCATCTGGACCAGCGTCGACAGCGAGCTGCCTTCCATCAGCCGGCGCGGCTGCCGCCCGCCGAAGCGGCAGAACGACAGGGCCTGATCGCGAAAGCAGTGCCCTTCCTCGAGCAGGAGCAGGCGCATGGTCTGGAGCATCGCCGGGCCGGGGACCGGCTTGTCGGCGTCCGCCAGGGGACGGACCAGCACGAACTCCTCGTCGAACAGCGCCAGCTCCCTCAGGGACGGTTCGGAAATCGGCAGGGCGACGACGGCGAGGTCGAGGCGTCCCGCCAGCAGGTCGTCGATCAGGGTCCCGGTCACCGCCTCGCGCAGTTGCACATCCAGGTCGGGAAGCGGGCGCGCGAGGGCGGCGATGAGACCGGGCAGAAAATACGGCGCGATCGTGGGGATCACGCCAAGCCGCAGACGGCCGGCGAGCGGTCCCCGGGACGCGCGCGCCAGATTGTCGAGCTCCTCGACGGCAAGCAGGATCTGGCGGGATTTGTGCAGCAGGGCCTCGCCGACCGGCGTCAGGCGGACCTGGCGGGCGCCGCGTTCGACCAGGGGCACGCCGACCATGGCCTCGAGTTCCTTGACCTGCAGCGACAGCGCCGGCTGGGAAATGGAACAGGCTTCGGCGGCGCGCCCGAAATGCAGGTGCCGCGCCAGGGCGTCGAAGTAGCGAAGCTGTTTGAGGGTCAGTCCCAGCATTTGCAAAACTTATCACATCGTTTTGAATATCCAATTGGAGTTTATCGGCTCCCCTCGTTAGAACGGTTCCGGAAGGTTCCAGGATACGTCGTCGCGCCTACCGACCTCATACAAGGGCCGACCTCACACTAGGGCCGACCTCACACAAGGGAGAGATCCATGGACGGAAACACCATGAGCCCCACCGGCGGCTGCCCCTTCATGCATGGCGGCAACACCGGCAGCGGCAACGCGGTCACCAAATGGTGGCCCAACGCCCTCAACCTCGACATCCTGCACCAGCGCGGCGCGCGGACGAACCCGATGGATCCGGGCTATGACCACCGCGAGGCGGTCAAGACGCTGGATTACGAGGCCGTCAAGGCGGACGTGAAGGCGCTCATGACCGACAGTCAGGACTGGTGGCCGGCGGACTGGGGCCACTATGGCGGGCTGATGATCCGTCTGGCCTGGCACTCCGCCGGATCCTACCGGATGGGCGACGGGCGGGGCGGGGGCGGCTCTGGCAACATCCGGTTCGCGCCGCTGAACTCCTGGCCGGACAACGCGAGCCTGGACAAGGCGCGGCGCCTGCTGTGGCCGGTCAAGAAGAAGTACGGCAACCCCCTCAGCTGGGCCGATCTGATCATCCTGGCCGGCACCATGGCCTATGAGTCGATGGGGCTGAAGACCTTCGGCTTCGGTTTCGGGCGCGAGGATATTTGGGCTCCCGAAACGGACGTGAACTGGGGCGTGGAAACCGAATGGCTCGCGCCCTCCGAAGGCCGCTACGGCGATCTCGGGGACGCCACGACCCTCCACAACCCGCTGGCGGCGGTCCATATGGGCCTCATCTACGTCAATCCCGAAGGGGTGAACGGCATCCCCGATCCGGCCCGCACGGCCCTGCATGTGCGGGAGACCTTTTCCCGCATGGCCATGAACGACGAGGAAACCGCGGCGTTGACCTGCGGCGGCCACACCGTGGGCAAGGCGCATGGCGGCGGCGCGGCCGGCAGCATCGGCGGCGCGCCCGAGGCCTGCGGCGTCGAGGCGCAGGGATTCGGCTGGGCCAACTCCGGCCATGCGGGCAAGGCCGCCAACGCCTTTACCTCGGGCATCGAAGGCGCCTGGACCCAGCATCCGACGCGGTGGGACATGGGCTATTTCGACTATCTGTTCAACCATGACTGGGAACTGAGGAAATCGCCCGCCGGCGCCTGGCAGTGGGAACCGGTCGACATGCCGGACGAGATCAAGCCGGTGGATGCCTCGGATCCCTCGATCCACCGCAACCCGATCATGACCGACGCGGACATGGCGATGAAGGTCGACCCGACCTACAACGCGATCTGCCGGAAATTCATGGCCGACCCCGCCTATTTCGCCGACACCTTCGGCCGCGCCTGGTTCAAGCTGACCCATCGCGACATGGGGCCCAAGGTCAACTATTACGGCCCGGACGTGCCCGCCGAGGATTTGATCTGGCAGGACCCGGTCCCGGCGGGCAACACGGGCTACGACATCGCGGCCGTCAAGGCGAAGATCGCCGCGAGCGGCCTGACCCCGGCCGAACTGATCGCCACCGCCTGGGACAGCGCGCGCACCTTCCGCGGGTCGGACAAGCGGGGTGGCGCCAACGGCGCCCGCATCCGGCTGGCGCCGCAGAAGGATTGGGAAGCCAACGAGCCCGCGCGCCTGGCCAGGGTGTTGGGCGTCCTGACGCCCATCGCGGCCGACACCGGCGCGTCCGTCGCCGACGTCATCGTGCTTGCGGGCAATGTCGGTCTGGAACGGGCCATCGCGGCCGCGGGGTACCGTGTCGACGTCCCGTTCGCGCCGGGGCGCGGCGACGCGACCGATGAGCAGACCGACGCCGAAAGCTTCGAGCCTCTGGAGCCTCTCGCCTGCGGGTTCCGCAACTGGCAGAAGGAAAAGTACGCGGTCGCCCCGGAGGAGCTGATGCTCGACAAGGCGCAGCTTTTGGGCCTGACGGCGGCGGAGATGACCGTGCTCGTCGGCGGGATGCGCGTTCTCGGCGCCAACCACGGCGGCTCCAAGCACGGGGTCTTCACCGACCGCGAGGGCCGGCTGTCGAACGACTTCTTCGTCAACCTGACGGACATGGCCTACAGCTGGCACCCGATCGGGGACGGCCTCTACGAGATCCGCGACCGCAAGTCGGGCGTGGCGAAGTGGACCGCGACCAGCACGGATCTGGTGTTCGGCTCCAACTCGATCCTGCGGGCCTATGCCGAGGTCTACGCCCAGGACGACAACGCCGAAAAGTTCGTCCGCGACTTCGTGGCGGCCTGGACCAAGGTCATGAACGCCGACCGGTTCGACCTCG
>JBQLZQ010000069.1:0-45111 GCA_052168355.1 Inquilinaceae bacterium | reverse complement strand
CACGCCTTGGGTGGGATCGCCGAAGCGATTCCACCCAAGGCGATCCTGCTCTAAGCGCCCCTGAGGGTACAGACCCATGGAATGGTCGGAGTTTGTCGCCGCCTATGCGATGTTTTTCGTATCGCATTCGCTGCCGGTGCGGCGGCCGTTCCGGCCATGGCTGCAGGCGCGGCTGGGGCAGTGTGGTTTCACTCTGGTCTATTCCGCACTTTCGCTTGTCGTTCTTGCGTGGTTGATCGAAGCGGCGGGGCGCGCGCCTTACGTGCCGCTCTGGGGCTGGGCGGCGTGGCAGGCACACATGCCCCTGGTCGTGATGCTTCCGGTCTGCCTGATCCTCTCCTTCAGCCTTGCGCGGCCCAATCCGTTCTCCTTCGGCGGCGCGTGGAATGACCGGTTCGACCCGGTGCGACCAGGGATTGTCCGGTGGGCGCGCCATCCGTTTCTCGTTGCGCTCGCGCTTTGGGCTGGGGCCCATGTCGTGCCGAACGGGGATCTGGCGCATGCGATCCTTTTCGGTACCTTCGCGGGGTTCGCGCTCTTCGGCGGGCGCCTCATCGACCACCGCAAACAGCGCGAGATGGGCGAAGACTGGCAACGGTTGCGGGCCGCTGTCGCAGACGCACCGCTTCTTTCGCGGTCGATTTCAGGCGGTGTTTTTCTGCGCTCTTCAGCAGGCCTGGCGCTCTATGCCACGCTGCTCTGGTTGCACCCGTTCCTGTTCGGGGTCAGCCCGCTGCCGTGATCGTCACTCCTTGATATCTTCGATCCATGTCTTGGCGGCCACGGCCTGCGGCAGCCCGATCGGCCCGATGGCCAGCATCGCGACATGAGACAGTGCTTCGGGCTCAATACCCTCGGCCTTTGCGCGGCGGGCGTGGGAGTGCACGGCGCCCTCCAAGCCTGCCCCTATGGCAAGCGCCAGTTTGACGAGCCGTTTTTCACGGGGCGTCAGCGGACCGCAATCGGCCGTGGCCTTGCCCAGGGCCGAATAGGCCTTCCAGATGTCTGGGTACTGTTCGGCAAGGTCTCCGGCAGCTCCGGGCATGGATTTGGTCATGTGCCTGTCCTTCATGTTGAAAAGTCGTCGATCAGCGGGTTGGGCTTGGCGAACCGTTCCAGGTCCGCCTGATCGTCGATGGTGATGCGGGTGCCGTCCACCGTGACGCCGTAGGGGCGAAGGCCCTTGAAGGCGCGGCTGAGGTTTTCCGGCGTCATGCCCAGCACCGACGCGAGCCGGCGCTTTTCGAAGTCGAGGTCGAACGCCGCGCTGCCGCCGGCAAGTCTCTGTTGCCGCAACAGGTAATTCGCGAGCCGTTCAAGCGAGGTTCTAAGCTTGAGGTCCTTCTGCACCTTGATGACCGATCGATAGCATTGCGCAAGCTCCGTCACGATTGCGCGGGCAAAGTTGCCGTCGTCATCGAAAGCGGCGCGTACGTCTTGACTTGGAATGAGCGCTATCCGGCTTTTCTCCAGCGTTCTGGCCGACATCAAATAAGGAGCATCCTTGATCGTGGCGGCAAGAATGAAGGTCGAAATGGGCCGTACGGTTGCCATGCTGGTATCCCTGCCATTCCACTGCGAAAACAGATCGACCGATCCGGAGAGCACGATATGAAGAAAATCGCTCGGCTCGCCTTCGGTGATCAATTCGATCTGCGCGGGAAAATTCTGCACGTACGCTCCACGCATGAGCGACAGGAAATGCTCCTCCGCCATGCGCGAGAATAGATCGAGTTTTCGGATATCCGGGTAATCTGATTCGGGCATGCGAAAGCGTCCCCCATCGCGCCAATCAACGATTGATACTACGATTGATATTTGTCAGGTCACTAATTGATTCTCGCGAGAAACGGCTTGATAGCGGCAGGCCAGAGAGCCGAAATATTCATGCAAGCCATTTATTTCGTTATGCTTTTCACTGTCGCGTGATCTAGATCAAATTGTCCGGTCGGCTCCGGTCGCACGTTAGGCGTTGATCCTTTGGGATCGAACCCGCCATTTCTGCCGGAGACCCTGCCATGCAGACCGTAGCCACAGCCTCACGCGCCGATCAAACGCGCGCCTTGAGCCTGAGCACAGTCGCCTTTACCGCCTGTTTCGCGGTCTGGACGATCTTTTCCATCATCGGCGTCGCCATCAAGGCCGAGCTGGGTCTGAACGACACCCAGTTCGGCCTGCTGGTCGCAACGCCTATTCTGACCGGATCCGTTACCCGCCTGTTTCTGGGCGTCTGGACAGAGAAATACGGCGGGCGCCTCATCTTCTCGAGTCAGATGATCCTGACGGCGATGGCCACTTGGGCGCTGACGCTGGCGGACAGCTACGTGATGTATCTGATCTCGGCGCTTGGCATCGGGCTGGCGGGCGGGTCCTTCATCATCGGCGTGGCCTATGTCAGCCGGTGGTATGAGGCAGGCCATCAGGGCACGGCGCTGGGGATCTTCGGGGCCGGCAATGTCGGCGCGGCGGTTACCAAGTTCGTCGCTCCCTTCGTCATGGTCGCCTATGGTTGGCACGGGGTCGCCTATGTCTGGGCGGCCGGGTTGGCCATCATCGGCGTTTTGTTCTTCCTTCTGGCCAAGGACGACCCCGAGTTTGTCGAACGGCGCAGGGCCGGCACAAAGGCCCCCTCGTTCGCGCAACAGTTCGGGACCCTGAAAAACCTGCAGGTCTGGCGTTTCTCGCTCTACTACTTCTTCGTCTTCGGCGCCTTCGTCGCGCTGGCGCTGTGGATGCCGCACTATCTGATCGATGTCTACGGCATCGACGTCCGCACCGCGGGCATGGCCGCGGCCTCGTTCAGCCTGTCGGCGTCGCTCTTTCGCGCCTATGGCGGGCATCTGTCCGACAAGTTCGGCGCGCGCGCCGTCATGTACTGGACCTTCGGCTTCTCGCTGCTGTTCCTGTTCATGCTGTCCTACCCGCCCACGGATTACGTCATCCAGGGCAAGGACGGCGCCATCGCCTTCTCGACGAGAATGGGTCTTTGGCCCTTCATCATCACCCTGTTCGCGCTCGGCTTCTTCATGAGCCTCGGCAAGGCGGCCGTATTCAAGCACATCCCGGTCTACTATCCCAAACATGTCGGTGCGGTCGGCGGCCTTGTGGGCATGATCGGCGGCCTCGGCGGCTTCGTCCTGCCCATTATCTTCGGCGCCGCGCTCGACCTCACGGGCATCTATACCTCGTGCTTCGCGATCCTCTTCGGTCTCGTGGCCATCGCGCTGATCTGGATGCACCTGTCGATCCGCGCCATGGAGCGTCGCGTCCACGGCGAAGCTCTCGACCGGCTGCCGGAACTGCCCGAGATGCAGCCGATCCACCACCCGGAGCGCACGGCCATGCCGCGCATCCTCGAGGACTGGCGGCCTGAGGAAGGGGCGTTTTGGGAGCAGAAGGGCCGCGCCGTTGCGCGCCGAAACCTTTGGATCTCTATCCCGGCGCTGCTTCTGGCCTTTTCGGTCTGGATGGTGTGGTCGATGGTTGTTGCCAAACTGCCGGTTATCGGGTTCGAGTTCACCACGGGCCAACTCTTCTGGCTGGCGGCCCTGCCGGGCCTGTCGGGCGCGACGCTGCGGATCTTCTACAGCTTCATGGTTCCGATCTTCGGCGGTCGGCTGTGGACAACCCTATCGACCGCCTCGCTGCTGCTGCCAGCCATGGGCATCGGCTACGCCGTGCAGCACCCCGAGACGCCCTACCTGATCTTCCTCACGCTTGCGCTGCTCTGCGGGCTTGGCGGCGGCAACTTCGCCTCGTCGATGGCCAACATCGCCTACTTCTTCCCGAAGGCGGAAAAGGGCAACGCGCTGGCGCTGAACGCGGGCCTCGGCAACCTCGGCGTGTCGGTGATGCAGTTCCTGGTGCCGATCGTCATCACCGCCAGCGTCTTCGGCGCGATGGGCGGCGAGCCGGTACAGTTGACCGAGGGTGGCCAGCTCTGGCTGCAGAACGCGGGCTTCGTCTGGGTGCCCTTCATCCTGATCGCCACGGTCGCCGCCTGGCTGGGGATGAACGATATCGCCGACGCAAAGGCCAGCTTCCTCGATCAGGCGATCATCTTCAGCCGCAAGCAGAATTGGCTGATGTGCATCCTCTACACCGGCACCTTCGGCAGCTTCATCGGCTACTCGGCGGGCTTCCCGCTTCTGACACGGATCGCGTTCCCGGACGTGAACGCGCTGCAATACGTGTTCCTAGGGCCGCTCGTGGGGGCGCTCAGCCGCGCCGCGACGGGTTGGGTCTCTGACCGGTTCGGCGGCGGCCGAGTCACCTTCTGGGTTTTTGCCGGCATGATCGTGGCGGTTTTCGGCGTGATCGCGTCGCTTGGGGCGGGCACCTTCATCGGCTTTTTCGCCGCCTTCATGGCGCTGTTCTTCCTCACGGGCGTGGGCAATGCGTCCACCTTCCAGATGATCCCTGCGATCATGGGACAGGAGGTGCCGCGCCTGATGCCGAAACTCAACGGTGCCGCCCTGCGCAGGCAGGCCGAGCGGGAAAGCGCGGCGATCATCGCCTTCACCTCCGCCATCGCGGCCTACGGCGCCTTCTTCATCCCGAAGGCCTACGGCACCTCGATCGCGATGACCGGCTCGCCGGTGGGGGCGCTCTGGGGCTTCCTGATCTTCTACGTGATCTGCCTTGCCATCACCTGGGTTGTCTACACGCGCCCCGGCGGCCTGCTGCACGAGGTGGAACACGGGCGCCGCCCGATGGACGCCACCGCCCAGCCCGCACAATGATCCAACCGAATGTCCGGGCCGCCGCCCAGAGCCCGACACCCGAAAGGACAGCACGATGAGCCATCTGCTCGACAGACTGAACTTCTTCCAGAGCAAGGAGCTGGAGACATTCTCGAATGGTTGGGGCCAGACCACCCGCGAGAACCGAGACTGGGAGGACACATACAGAAGCCGGTGGCAGCACGACAAGATCGTCCGCTCGACCCATGGCGTGAACTGCACCGGCGCGTGTTCGTGGAAGATCTACGTCAAATCCGGCATCGTCACCTGGGAAACGCAGCAGACCGACTATCCGCGCACCCGCGCCGGCCTGCCCAACCACGAACCGCGCGGCTGCGCGCGGGGCGCGTCCTACAGCTGGTATCTCTATTCCGCCAACCGCGTGAAAAACCCTCTGGTCCGGGGCAGCCTGATGCGCGCCTGGCGCAAGATGCGCGAGACGATGACGCCGGTTGCGGCCTGGGCCGCGATCCAGAACGATCCGGTGTTGCGCGGGTCCTACACCAAGACGCGCGGCAAGGGCGGGTTTGTGCGCGCCAGCTGGGATGAGGCGACCGAGATCGTCGCCGCCGCCAACGCCTACACGGCGAAAACCTATGGCCCCGACCGGGTCTTCGGCTTTTCGCCGATCCCGGCCATGTCGATGGTCAGCTATGCCGCAGGGTCCCGGTACCTGAGCCTGCTCGGCGGCACCTGCATGTCGTTTTACGACTGGTATTGCGATCTGCCACCCGCGAGCCCGCAGACCTGGGGCGAACAGACCGACGTGCCGGAAAGCGCCGACTGGTACAACGCGGGCTTCCTGATGCTCTGGGGTTCGAACGTGCCGCAGACGCGCACGCCTGATGCCCATTTCTACACCGAGGTGCGCTATCGCGGCACCAAATCCGTCGTGGTCAGCCCCGACTATTCCGAGGCCGCGAAGTTCGGGGACATCTGGCTGAACCCGCAGGCCGGCACCGATGCCGCGCTGGCAATGGCCATGGGCCATGTCATCCTGCGCGAATTCCACCTCGACCGGCAGGCCGAGTACTTCGAGGAGTATGCCCGCAAATACACCGACATGCCGATGCTTGTCCGTTTGGATGAAGAGGACGGGCGCATTGTCCCGGGCCGCCTGCTGCGGGCCGAGGATTTCGACGACAAGCTGGGCGAGACCAACAACTCCGAGTGGAAGACGGTCGCCCATGACGAACGCTCGGGCAAGATCGTGGTGCCCAACGGCTCCATCGGTTTCCGCTGGGGCGAAGAGGGCAAATGGAACCTTGAGGGGCAGGCAAGGGGGGCCGAGACCCGCCTGCGCCTGAGCCAGATCCTCGATGAAGATCACGACGAGGTCGTAGGGGCCGATTTCCCCTATTTCGGCGGGGTCGCGACGGGCGATTTCGTCAAATGCGATCACCCCGAGGTACTGACCCGGAACATCCCCGCACGGCGCGTCACCCTGGCCGACGGCAAGACGGTGCTGGTCGCGACGGTCTTCGATCTCCTTTGCGCCAATTACGGCCTCGACCGGGGCCTTGGCGGCGACTGGGTGTCGGCGGATTTCGACGATGACAGCCCCTATACCCCGGCCTGGGCGGAAAAGATCACCGGCGTCGGGCGCGAAAAGATCATTGCCGTGGCCCGTGAATTCGCGGGCAACGCCGAAAAGACCCATGGCAAATCCATGGTCATCCTCGGGGCCGGTCTGAACCACTGGTACCACATGGACATGAACTACCGCGGCATCATCAACATGCTGGTGATGTGCGGTTGCGTCGGCCAGGAGGGGGGCGGCTGGTCGCACTATGTGGGGCAGGAAAAACTGCGCCCGCAGACCGGCTGGCAGCCGCTGGCCTTCGCGCTCGACTGGAACCGCCCGCCGCGTCACATGAACTCGACCTCCTGCTGGTATGCCCACACGGATCAGTGGCGCTACGAGACGCTGCGCGCAGGCGAGATCCTGTCCCCCA
Organism: Inquilinaceae bacterium; assembly: GCA_052168355.1. Taxonomy (GTDB): domain Bacteria; phylum Pseudomonadota; class Alphaproteobacteria; order DSM-16000; family Inquilinaceae; genus JBQLZQ01. The sequence continues at coordinate 38,414 of JBQLZQ010000069.1, read as the reverse complement.
CCGCGCCCGAGGGCGATTGGGATGTTTCGCTGATCGACTACAACATCCGCGCCGAGCGGATGGGCTGGCTGCCCTCCGCTCCGCAGCTGAAGACCAACCCGCTGGAGGTATCCAAGGCGGCGAAGAAAGCCGGCAAGGACATCAAGGACTACGTCGCCGCGCAGTTGAAGTCCGGTGATCTGCAGATGTCCTGCGAGGACCCGGATGCGCCGGAAAACTGGCCGCGCAACCTGTTCGTCTGGCGGTCCAACCTGCTGGGCTCAAGCGGCAAGGGGCATGAGTACTTCCTCAAGCACCTTCTCGGCACAGACCATGGGGTGATGGGCAAGGATCTGGGCGAGGAAGGCGGCGTGATGCCGGTCGAGGCGGTCTGGCATGACGAGGGCCCGAAGGGCAAACTCGACCTCCTGGTCTGCATCGATTTCCGGATGTCCACCACGGCCGTCTATTCCGACATCGTGCTGCCGACAGCCAGCTGGTATGAAAAGGACGACCTGAACACATCCGACATGCACCCGTTTGTCCATCCGCTGCAAGCGGCGGTGGATCCGGCCTACGAGAGCAAATCCGACTGGGAGATCTTTAAGTCGATTGCCCGGAAATTCTCGGAGGTGGCGCCGGAAGTGTTGGGGGTCGAGACCGACATCGTCCAGCTTCCACTGTTGCACGACACCGCCGCCGAACTGGCGCAGGCCCACGTCAAGGACTGGAAAAAGGGCGAATGTGACCTGATCCCCGGCAAGACTGCGCCGAACTACATCGCCGTCGAGCGGGATTATCCCAACCTGTACAAGAAGTTCACCTCTGTCGGGCCGCTGCTTGAGAAGCTGGGCAACGGCGGCAAGGGGATCAACTGGGATACCAAGGTTGAGGTGAAACATCTGCGCGACCTCAATGGCGTCGTGCAGGACGAAGGCGTGTCGAAGGGCCAACCCAGGCTGGAAACAGCCATCGACGCGGCCGAGATGATCCTGATGCTCGCGCCCGAGACCAACGGCGCGGTGGCCGTCAAGGCGTGGGAGGAATTGGAGAAACCCACCGGCCGCCACCACGCCCATCTGGCTGAAGGCGCGCATCACACCAAGATCCGCTTCCACGATATCGCAGCCCAGCCGCGCAAGATCATCTCCAGCCCCACCTGGTCGGGCATCGAAAGCGAAGAGGTCTGCTACAACGCGGGCTACACCAATGTGCACGAGCTGATCCCGTGGCGGACGCTCACCGGGCGGCAGCAGCTCTATCAGGATCATTTGTGGATGCGTGCCTTTGGCGAGGGCTTCGTGAGCTATCGCCCGCCGGTAAACCTCAAGACCGTCACCAAGGCCGTCAACAACGATGCGGCGGAGGGAAATCCCCATGTGGTGCTGAATTTCATCACGCCCCATCAGAAATGGGGCATCCATTCGACCTACACCGACAACCTCCTGATGCTGACGCTGAACAGGGGTGGCCCGGTCGTCTGGATGTCCGAGGCGGACGCAGCCAAGGCGGGGCTTGTCGATAACGACTGGGTCGAAGCCTACAACATCAACGGCGCGCTGACCGCGCGGGTGGTGGTGAGCCAGCGGATCAAGCCGGGGACGCTGTTCATGTATCACGCCCAGGAAAAGATCGTGAACACGCCCGGGTCGGAAAAGACCGGCAATCGCGGTGGCATCCACAATTCGGTCACGCGCGCCACGCTCAAGCCCACGCACATGATCGGCGGCTATGCGCAGCTGTCCTACGGCTTCAACTACCACGGCACCGTGGGCAGCAACCGCGACGAATTCGTCGTCGTCCGCAAGATGAAAAAGATCGACTGGCTGGATCAGCCCGCAACCCGCAAAGTGGAGGCGTGAGACATGAGAGTGCGCGCGCAGATCGGCAAGGTTCTGAACCTCGACAAATGCATCGGGTGCCACACGTGCTCCGTTACCTGCAAGAATGTGTGGACGAGCCGCGAGGGCGTTGAATACGCCTGGTTCAACAACGTCGAAACCAAGCCCGGCACCGGCTATCCCACCGACTGGGAAAACCAGAAACGCTGGAATGGCGGCTGGGCACGGTCGAAATCCGGCAAGCTGCACCCCAAGCAGGGCAGCAAGTGGCGGATTCTGGCGAATATCTTTGCCAACCCCGAAATGCCGGAAATCGACGATTATTACGAGCCGTTCGATTTCGACTACGATCACCTGAAATCGGCGCCCGACATGAACGCCTTTCCCACCGCCCGCCCGCGGTCGAAGATCACCGGCGAGCGGATGGAAAAGATCGAAAAGGGTCCGAACTGGGAAGAGATTCTCGGCGGCGAATTCTCGAAACGGTCGAAGGACTACAACTTCGAGAACGTGCAGAAGGAAATTTATGGAGAGTATGAAAATACCTTCATGATGTATCTGCCGCGCCTGTGCGAGCATTGCCTCAACCCCACCTGTTCCGCCTCGTGCCCCTCGGGTGCGATCTACAAGCGCGAGGAAGACGGCATTGTCCTGATCGACCAGGAGAAATGCCGGGGCTGGCGGATGTGCATCTCGGGCTGCCCCTACAAGAAAGTCTATTACAACTGGGACACCGGCAAATCGGAGAAATGCACGTTCTGCTATCCGCGCATCGAGTCCGGTCAGCCGACGGTCTGTTCCGAAACCTGCGTCGGACGCATCCGCTATCTGGGTGTCATCCTCTATGACGCCGACAAAATCGAGGCGGCTGCCAGTTCGGAACGCGAAGCCGATCTCTACGGCGCGCAGCTCGACGTGTTCCTGGACCCGAACGATCCCGAGGTTATCGCGGCGGCCCGCCGCGACGGTGTGCCCGAAGACTGGATCGAGTCGGCCAAGATCAGCCCGGTCTGGAAGATGGCGATGGAGTGGAAGGTGGCCTTCCCGCTGCATCCCGAATACCGCACCCTGCCGATGGTCTGGTACATCCCGCCGCTGTCGCCGATTCAGAATGCGGCGCAGGCCGGCCAGATCGCGATGAGCGATCAGATGCCCGATGTGCGCAGCCTGCGCATTCCAGTGCAGTATCTGGCCAACATGCTGACGGCCGGCGACGAGGAACCGATCGTCCATGCGCTGGAACGCATGTCGGCGATGCGGCTCTACATGCGGGCGCTGAGCGTGGACGGCGTGCGTGACGAAGGCATCGCTGCCCGCGTCGGCATGTCGGGCCGGATGATCGAGGACATGTACAAGATCATGGCCATCGCCGACTACGAGGATCGTTTTGCCATCCCCACGGCGCATCGCGAACAGAACGAACATGGTGCCGATATCCGGGGCGGGTGCGGGTTCACCGATGGCAATGGCTGTTCCGGCGGAACCACCGGCAAGACGACCATGTTCGGCGGCAAGAAGAAATCCTTTGCCCTTCCCACGGAGACATTCTGATGATCGACCGTACGCTCAAGGCGCTGTCGCTGATCCTGAGCTATCCGACGGACGAGCTTCAGGACGCCATGCCGGAGATCGGGGCCGTGCTGGCCGCCGATCAACGCATTGCAGCCGACACACGGGCCGCGTTGAGAACGCTCACCCACCGTTTGGGGACGGGCGATCTTTACGACCTGCAAGAGAGCTATGTGATGCTCTTTGACCGGTCGCGCACGCTGTCGCTCAACCTGTTCGAACACATTCATGGCGAAAGCCGGGACAGGGGCGGCGCAATGGTCAGTTTGATCGAAACCTACCGGGGGGGCGGGTTCGAACCCGCCACCTCGGAACTGCCCGACCACCTGCCGGTCCTGCTGGAATTCCTGTCAACGCGTCTCTTCGCAGATGCGGAGGAAACTCTGGCCGACACGGCTCATATCCTCGACGCTCTCAGCTCCCGGCTTGTCCGGCGCGACAGCGGATACGCCGCCGCGTTCACCGCCCTTTTGCAGCTTGCGGGCGCCGAGGCCGACGCCGAGACGGTGGCCGACATGCTGGCACAGCCCGACGATGACCCGACCGATCTCGCCGCACTCGATGCGGTCTGGGAGGAAACGGAAGTCACCTTCGGGCCCGATCCGAACGCCGGATGTCCCCAGGTCCGCGACATGCTGGCCACGATGGACGGACCCGCCCCGACACCTCTGAGCAGGAGCGCATGACATGTTCGCCAATCTTGATATCGACTTTATCATTTTCGGGATCATGCCCTACGCCGCACTGACCATCCTCGTGGTCGGATCCATCGCGCGCTACGATCGTGATCCCTTCACCTGGAAAAGCTCCTCCAGCCAGTTGCTACGCCGGAAGCAGTTGTTCTGGGGTTCGATCCTGTTCCACGTAGGCATCATCACGGTCTTCTTCGGTCACCTGATCGGCCTGTTCACGCCGGTCTGGGTGCTGGATGCCCTCGGGATCCCATATTGGCTGAAGCAATGGATGGCCGTCCTGATCGGTGGTCCGGCCGGCATCGCAGCGCTGATCGGGTCGACACTGCTGCTCCACCGTCGCCTTGTTGACCCGCGCATTCGCGTGACGTCCAGCTTTGCCGATATCGGCATCATGGTGCTGATCTGGCTGCAATTGCTGATCGGGCTTCTGACGATCACCCAGACGCTTCAGCACATGGACGGCTCCGAAATGGTTCGTTTCATGACGTGGTCACAGAGCATCCTGACCTGGAACATCAACGCGTGGACGGATGTCGTCGATGTGCACTGGCTCTATCGCCTGCATATCTTTCTTGGCCTGCTGATTACCGCGCTGTTTCCGTTCACGCGTCTGGTTCACATGATCTCGGGCTTTGCCGCGCCGTTTCGCTATCTGTTGACGCGGCCCGGCTATCAGATCGTGCGCTCGCGCCGCCGCCGCCCGCTCGAGGATCGCCGCCGCGCCTATGACGCGCTGCGGGGCGGGCACGGCCCCTCGGCGACCAGTCCGGCGGAGTGAGGGCGATGAACACGGCCCTTTTCCCCGATGTTGTGGTGAACGGCGAAACCATTCCCTCGGCGGCGATTGCCGCCGAGGTCCAGAACCACACGGCCCCCCGCGGCAGGCTGGGTATGGCCTGGCGCAAGGCGGCGCAGGCGCTGGCGATCCGCGCCTTGCTGCTTCAGGAAGCGCGGCGCCGCGGGCTTCAGGCCGATCCCGAGGAGCTCACCCCCGGTCGTGTCGAGACCGAGGACGAAGCATTGATCCGCGCCCTTCTGGACGAGGCACTGGTCATCGCGCCTGTGATGGATGCGGCGGTTCGTGCCGAATGGGCGAAAGCGCCTGATCGCTACCGGTCGGCGCCGCTGTGGGATGTGTCGCATATCCTGTGCGCCTGCGATCCGCGCGACGACGCGGCCCGTACCATGGCCGAGGCCCGCGCGAGGGCCATTCTCGCAAGACTGGATGGCGATGCGAAGGGCTTTGCCCTTGCGGCCCGCGACAGCGACTGTGGGTCAAAGGCGTCGGGCGGGCAGTTGGGCCAGCTTGGTCCGGGGGACACCGTGCCCGAGTTCGAGGCGGCGCTGCGCACCCTTTCCGAAGGCGGAATGACGCCTGCGCCTGTGTTGTCGCGGCACGGCTGGCACATCATCCGGCTGAACGCCACGGCGCCGGGACAGGTGCTGCCCTATCAGGCCGTCCGCCCCAAGATCGCGCGGGCGCTTGAAAAGGCAGCATGGGCGCGCGCATCGCGAGAGTTCATCGAGATGCTTGCCGAGGGGGCGCAGATCACCGGCGCAAGCCTTGCGCCAGCCTGAAACGCGCGAAAGGGCGTGTCATGAAACGACCGGAGTCAGCGCGTCGCGGAAGCTGTCTTTCCCCGATAGACCCGATACTGCTTGCCGCTCCGCTTGACTTCATCAGCGAAGATCACTTGCGCGAACGGCAGATCTGCGCGGTGATCGACGGGCTCGCGACCTCCCCATCGTTTGACCGATGGGCCGCTCTGATCGTGCTGCGCTTCCTGAACGAGGAGTTGAACGTGCACATGCGCGACGAGGCCGAGGATCTGTTCCCGCTCCTTGCGCAGCGCTGCACGGCCGACGATGCCATCGAACGCGCGATCACGCGGATCAGGATCGACCAGGACGAGGCCGCACGTCTTTTGCCCGTGGTGCGCACGACGCTTGCCCGCTGTCTCGACACTGGGTGTGATCTGTCGCCCGAGGACGGTACGATGCTGAGGCGGTTCGCCGGTCACGTTCGCCGCCACCTTGTCGCCGAGAACGCGATCCTGCTGCCGATTGCCCGCGCCCGCCTGACGCAACGTGACCTGCAGACACTGTCGCAACACATGCGGTCGCGGCGTGGGCTGCCGCCTGTTTTGGAGACGGCGGATGCTGAATGATATTCTGGTGCGCAATCGGGACTGGTCGGCAAAACGCCATGCCGAAGAACCGGGATATTTCACGCGGCTGGCGGCCCAACAGACCCCTGAGTTTTTTTGGATCGGCTGTTCGGACAGCCGGGTTCCGGCAAACGTCGTCGCGGGCCTCGACCCGGGCGAGGTTTTCGTCCATCGCAACGTCGCCAATGTCGTCCATTCCTCTGACATGAACCTTCTGTCGGCGCTGGAATTCGCGGTCGAGGCCTTGAGCGTGCGTGAGATCATCGTCTGCGGCCATTACGGCTGTGGCGGCGTCAAGGCCGCGACCGAGGATCTGCCGCATGGTCTGGCCGATCACTGGCTGGAGCCGATCCGTCGCCTCGCGCGAAGCTATGCTGTCGATCTGGGGCGGGAACCCAACATCGAGGGGAGACGCGACCGGCTGGCCGAACTGAACGTGGTCGAGGGCGTCCGGCGCGTGTGCGAGACGCCGATCCTGCAAAAGGCATGGCGGCGTGGCGCGAATATCCGCGCGCATGGCCTGATCTACGGATTGAAGGACGGCCGCCTGCGCGACCTCGATTGCAGCATGGGGCCCGGCCATTTCCGACAGGAGACGTAACATTGACGGTCCATCATTGCATCGCGTCACCTGGATGCGGCTGGTATAGGGCAGGGCACGCTCAAGGCGTTGAACGGTATCGACATCACGCTGCGCCTGACTGCGGCGCAAGTGGCCACGGTCGGCAGGGCAGCGGCGGTCGTGCTCGACCATGCTGCGAGCCGCATCCTCGCCCATTCGGTCCTTTTTCTTGGGCGTTGATGCGGTCAGGGAAACCCGGCATCGGGTTTTTGGTCCCTATCGACGCAATCCGGGCCTGTGGCACGGAATGAATTCAAAACGGCGGCCATGTCCCCCAACTCTCCGATATGCAAATGGCGGTAGATCCGACTCACCGTCTTGACTGACGTGCTTGTGGATTTTGCCATTTGATCGGCGGCGAACCCCATCGCTCCTACTACCTCACGCTCCTGGGCAGAGGTCGATCCATCGGGCCGCTTTTGGAAGTCCCCATAGCGATCACATCGCATCGCTTCGGGGGGCGGAGAATGAGCGACCGGTGCCGTGGTCCGCTGGGCAGATCTCCCAATGCCCAACGGGTTTGGGCATCTGAATGACACCCGACATCTCGCGCCGGTTAGCCACTTGGATGGTATTTGCCACCCCCGTGCAACTTGGGTCGTCGGTTGATGGGCTCTGCCGAACGGTGTTCTTTGCCGCGGTGAGCTCCAGCCCCAGCGGCTTGACGCCGTGCGGCGGCCTCGGTGATATGCGGCGCGATGTTCAGCGCGCGCAGTAGGGAGGCTGCCTCGTGCAGCTCCTCGGCCCGTCGCGGCCCGTGCGCCGCCAGCCGGGCCAGGTGGTGCGTCGCGAGGGCGCGGAAGTCGCGCATCGAAAACGTGTCTGCCAGCGACTCCATCACCGCTTCACGGATTCCCGCCGCCTCGGCCGCCGCGACGGTTTCGTCGATCAGCGCTTCGAAGCCCTTGACAAAGACCGAGCGCAGCAACTTCGCGGTCGATGCGGCGCCGAAGGCGGGGCCGAGATCGCGCGCGTTCAGGCCAAGATCGCGCAGGTTGACCGCCAGGTGGCCGGCCTTGGGCCCGCAGAGCAGGAGCGGCACATCAGAGGCATTGCCGCCGACCAGGCCCAGCGCCGCGCCCTCGACAAAGGCGGCGCCCGACGGTGCGATGGCTTCGGCGATCGCGACTTTGGTCGCCGGCCCACAGGAGTTGAGGTCAAGATAGACATGTCCCGGATTTAGATGCGCCAGGGTCCCCTTCGCGGCGGCCAGCGCGCTAGCCGCGGTGACGGTCGAGACAATCAGTTCCGCCCCTTTCAACGCCGGGCCGGGACCGGCCGTTAGTGGTACGCCGAGTGCTTTCGCCCGCGCGACGAGGGCGGTGCCGCGACTGGGATCCGCCAGCCCCGGATCGCAGGCGGTGACCCGCGCCCCGCGCGCCATCATCGCCTCGGCGAAAGCCGACCCTGCCTCTGAGAAGCCGAGGAACGCGACCTTCATGCCCCGACCCCGTCTTCGGTCGGCGCCGGCGCGATCTCCTCGTGCTCGGTCCGCCTCTCATGTGCGTATCGGACGAGGGCGGCGTAGCGGTAAAGACCGTGCACGAACTTGCCGTATGGCATGGTGAGGAAGAAAGCGAAGACGATCCCCAGATGCAGCGCCAGTAGAACTCCCATCGCCGGCGTCTCCCGGAGCCAATAAAGCGCGAGGCCCGTCGCCCCCAGCGCCAACAGCGTCCAGGTGAAGGCCGCGCCCATGCCGGTTCGCCGCTCTGGCAGCAGCGCCGGGTCGCGCCTGACATCGTACCAAACCAGTCCCGTTGCGCCGACCACAAGCCCGAGGCCCCCTGGCACGCCCAAAAGCTTTGGCGGCGTCCACCAGGGATAGGGCGCCGGCCAGTCGAAGAGGTAGTGCAGCACCGTGCCCGACGCGGTCGACGCGAGGCACAGAAGGAACCCATAGAAGGTCAAGTGATGGAAGGTCCGCCGCCAGCGGTCGGGACGCTCGCTCCGCGACATGCAGCCCATTCCGCCGCCGTCAAGATACCGCAGCGTGCTAGCGTCCTTCATCGCCCGCCACAGAGCCGACCACGTGACCGGCACGCGATTGCCCGCATCCGCCTGCCGCCAGAACCGGATCAGGGACATGGATAGCGCGAGGATCGAAAGCAGGAAGATTGGCGCGAAAACACCGATCATCACGTCATGCGGCATGACCGCGTAGAAATCGCCGCTCGCCGTCAGCGCGCCGGGATCGGCGAGCAGCGCGAAGCCCAGGATGAAGCCCGCCACCGACAGCGCCGAAATGGCGGCGATCCAAACTCCGTTTCGCGCGAAGGCGGGCGCCAGGAAGCCCGGCCAGGCGAAGCGGGCATAGCTCTCCTCGCGCAGCGCGGCCATGGCGGCGGGCACGTTCACCGCGAAGGCATGCGGCGGAGCGTATTGGCAATCATAGTGGCAGGCTCCGCAATTGTGGCAAAGGTTCGCGAGGTAATCGACATCGCTGCCCTCGAAAACGCGGCGCAGTTCCATCGCCGGGAACACCGCGCACAAACCCTCGCAATAGCGGCAGGCATTGCAGATCTGCATCTGGCGTGCGACTTCGTCTTGCGCCGCCGAGGTAAGCGCAGGCAGATCGATGCGACTCATGCGCGGGCCCCCGTTTGGTTGCACGCATGACCTCGCCGGAGGCACCTGAGCGGGGTGCTTGATAGCGCGCGCGCAGGGCGCTCCGCCGATTTCGCGGCTATGCTTTTCGCCGTAAAGCGACGCTTTGGATTGTCCCAAGAGTCGCTCATGGTTTGCAAAGCCTCAGTTCCGGACATATCTCGCCGCCGTCTCTCCTGCGATGCGGCCAAAGACCGAACCGATCGTCATTCCGATCCCGGCCAGGTATCCCTGTCCCAAAACGTTGCCCGCCATCACCTCTCCAGCGGCGAAGAGGTTTGGGCTGGCCGTGCCGTCCGCCAGCACCATCCGGGCGTCCCGGTTCACCTTGACCCCGAGATAGGTAAACGTGATTCCGGGCCTCAGCGTGTAAGCGCGGAAGGGCGGGACATCAATCGGCCGGGCCCAATGGCTCTTAGGCGGGTCGAGACCCTCGGTCCGGCAAGTATCATGCACTCTATGATCGAAATCGCCTGGCACACAGGCGGCGTTGAAATCCTCGATCGTCGCCCGCAAGGCGGTGGGATCCAGCCCCACTTTCTCCGCAAGCTCTTCAATCGTATCGGCAGTCTCCGGCGGGAAAACGGAGGGCATGAACAAACCCGCCGCCTTGTCGTCGATGATGACGTGCCCGACCTGGCCGGGCTGTGCTGCGACCAACCGGCCCCAGATCGCGTAGCGCTTGGGCCAGAAATCCTCGCCTTCGTCATAGAACCGCCGCGTCTGCTCGTTGACCACGATCCCGAAGGGTACGCAGTCAAGCCGCGTAACGATCCCGCCATCGAACTTGGGCGCCCGCCCGTCCACCGCGACGGCATGGCATTGGTTGGGCTCGCCCACGGGATGCACTCCGGCGTCGAGCAGCAGGCGCAGGACGTGGCCCCTGTTGTAGGGCGTGCCGCGCACCAGAAAGTTGCGCGCGGCCGGGCCCCAGGCCTCTTCCAGCCAGTCGAGATTGGCCTCGAAGCCGCCCGACGCGGCGACGAAGGTACGAGCCTCAACCCGCAGGCGCCGGGCGGTGCCGTTCTCCCAGTTCTCTTCGAGCGTGGCGGAGAGGAAGAAGCCATCCTCGATCTCCAGTTCGGCGACGCGGGTGCCATAACGTACCTCGACACCTAGATCTTCGGCCGTGCGGTAGAGCGCGTTCAGCATGGACCGTCCGCCGCCGAGAAAGAAAGCGTTCGTGCGCCCGAGGCTGAGCGTGCCGCCGAGTGAGGGCTGGAAGCGCACCCCCTGCGCCTCGAGGAAGTCCCAGAGTTCCTTGGATTTCTCAAGCGTCAGTTCGGCCAGCTCCGGGTCGGTGCGGCCTTCGGTCACCCGTATCAGATCGTCCATGAACTCTTCCATCGGATAGGGGCCCGTCAAGACGCCGTTGCTCTCGTCATGGGCGAGGCGACAGTTTCGGGTGTGGCGCGTATTGCCGCCGCGCCAGTCCTTCGGCGCGGCCTCCGCGATCAGCACCGAGGCACCGCCCCGAGCCGCGGCGATGGCGGCGCAGAGCGCGGCGTTGCCGCCCCCGGCGATCAGGACATCCCAGCTCACACGACCCCCGAAAAGGTCACGAGCCGCTCCTCGGTCATCTCGCGGATCGCGTAGCGCGGCCCTTCATGCCCAAAGCCCGATGCCTTGACACCGCCGTAGGGCATGAGGTCGACGCGCGAGGACGACGTTTCGTTCACGTGCAAGGCGCCGACGCGCAGACGGGTCGCGGCGGCGAAGGCGGCATCAAGGCGGCCGGTGAAGATGCCGGTTGCGAGGCCGTAGGGTGAAGCGTTCACGCGTGTGATCGCTTCGTCAAGGCCATCGACCCCGATCAGGCAGGTGACGGGACCGAAGATCTCTTCGGTCAGGACCCGCGTGCCCGGAGCCGGATCGGCGATCACCGTCGGCGGGATCACGGCGCCTGCGCGCGGACCGCCCAGAAGAACCTCATGACCGTCGACCATCGCCTCAACCCGAACGGCGGCGGCTTCCGAGATCAGCGGGCCGACATCGGTGGCCGGGTCCGAGGGATCGCCTGCGCGCAGCCTGCTGGCATGGCCGAGATAGGCCTCGCGGAACGCGGGCAGAACGTCGCGCTCGACCATCAGCGTCTGGATCGATGTGCAAACCTGCCCCGCCTTGCGGAAGGAGGAGCCGGCGCATTTGGCCGCCGCGGCCTCGATGGCGGCATCGGCGAGGACGATGGTCGCGGCGATCGAGCCCAGTTCCATCTGCGTGCGGCGCAGGCCCGCACCGGCCTGGATTGCCGCGCCGCTTGCGGTCGATCCGGTGAAGGCGTAGAAGGCCGGCCGCGGATCGTCGAGGAGCATGCCGGCCACGTCGGCGCCGCCGTGCAGGACCGACAGCGCCCCTTCGGGCCATCCCGCCGCGCTCAGGCACTCGGACAGCAGGTTCGCCGTCAGCGGGGTCTTGTCAGACGGTTTCAGGATCGCTGCGTTGCCGGCGGCCAGGGCGGGACCCAACTTGTGGCAGACGGTGTTGAGCGGCGCATTGAAGGGCGTGATCGCGACCACGATCCCGACCGGCACGCGCAGGGTAAAGCCGAGCCGCCCCGTCCCCGCCGCTTGTCCGTCCAGCGGCACCGCTTCTCCCGCGATCCGCCCGGCTTCCTCGGCGGACAGGCGCAGGGTCTCCAGCGCGCGGGCGATCTCACCCTCGGCGTCAGCCGCCGGAAAGCCGGCCTCCAGAGCCATCAGCCGGCGGAACGCCGCCCGCCGCTCAGCCACTATCGCGCGCGTGCGATGCAGCAGCGCGGCGCGTTCGTGCGGGGGCGGGGGAACATAGCGCTCGGCCGCCGCGAGCGCCTCAGCGACCATAGATCCATCGGCGGCCGTCACGCGGGCGAGTGGCCGCAGCGCATACTTATCCAGTACCTCAAAGCCTGGACCCTCAAGCCAGCGCCCGGCGACGAAGCAGGCCGTAGGCCCCTCTGGCCGCGCCGCCATCAGAACTGCGCCGCGTACTGCGCGGGGTCGATATGCGCCCCGATCACCAGCGGGGTCGTCCCCGGATCGGCGGCCAGCGCGCTCTCGAGTTCGGCCTCGCTGCGCGCGTCCACCCCCTCGCACCCCATGGCGCGGGCCAGAGCGGGCACGTCCACCTGGTCGATCCGCGTTCCGGTCGAGGGATATTGACGCGCCATCTGCTTCAGCTCGATCCGGTTCAATGAGTTGTCCACCAGGACCAGGACCTTGATCCCCAGCTTCAGCGACGCGGCGAGGCGCAGTTCGGACTGGACCATGGCAAAGCCACCGTCGCCGGTGAAGCAGATCACCTCGCGTTCCGGATGCACGATCTTGGCGGCGATCGCGGCGGGCAGGGAGAAGCCCATCGAGGAAAGACCATTTGTCATCAGGAGGCCGCGTGGCCCCGAGGGCCGCCAACCCTGTCCGACGAGCAGCTTGTGGGAGCCGACATCGGTCGTCGCGATGGCATCGGGGGCCGCCACGCCGCGCGCCACGCGGATCACATCGGACGGATTCAGCGCGCCGGTAACGCGGCCGGAATCGAAGGCGGCCTGCAGGGCCTCGCGATGGGCTGCGATCTCGGCCTCGGGCCAGCCGGGCGCCTCTCGCGCCTGGTCGGCGAGCGCCGCCAGCATCAGGGGCAGGGGGCCAACCATCTCGATCTCGGCGGAGTAGATCTGGTCGGTGTTCGGCACCTCGTCGATGTGGATAACGGGGGCGGCCACCTTCCATGGCTTGATCAACTCGACGGCGTCGAAACCGGCGCAAAGGATCAGATCTCCCCGGCCCAGAAACTCCCACATCAGGTCATTGCAAGCCATGTCGAGCGTGCCGGCGAAGAGAGGATGGTTCTCGGTCACGGTGCCCTTGGCCATCGGCGCGGCGACTATGGCTGCGCCGATCCGCTCGGCCAGTTTGACGATCTGGGCCCCGGCGCCGGTCTGCATAGCGGAGATGCCGAACAGAATGATCGGCCGCCGGGCCTTCGCGATCGTCGCCAGGGGATCGCCCATCTCGCCGATCACCTGCATGGCCTGCGCAGCGGCACGAACCGGTGGCAACTCGACCCGGTCATCCTGTGCCTCGGCACCGACAACGTCCGCCGGCGTTGTCAGATGCACCGGCCCCGGCCTTGGCGCGCAGGCCAGACGATGCGCCTTGCGCATGACGTGCCCGATATTGTGAGCCGCCACGGTCCCGGCCCATTTCGAGACCGGGCCGAACAACGCGTGCTGATCGACGACCTGATGGGTGAAGGTCGGCAGGCGCTTCGTATCGATCTGGCCCGAGATCGCGATCATAGGCGTGCGGTCGAGCCAGGCATTCGCGACAGCATTCACGAGGTTGGTCGAACCGGGCCCCAACGTGGACAGGGCGACGCCGGGCCGCCCGGTCAGCATGCCCCAGGCCTCGGCCATCAACCCGGCCGTACCCTCGCGTCCGGCAAGGACGAACCGCATTTCCTCGCGGCGGCAGCCCTCGAGGAACTCGACCGAGGGATCGCCCGGATATCCGAAGATTACGTTGATTTCCGCGGCTTTGAGATAGCGCGCCATCACCTCCGACACGTTCACCGTCACAACCTCCATTGGATTCAATGAAATCCACTCTTGCTATAATTGGATACAGATGTTTTTAATAGCGCACAATATACGAATTGGCCACAAGGGAGGGGCCGATGGATCTCGAGCTCGGCGGCAGAACCGCCGTGGTAACGGGAGGGAATGCGGGCATCGGACGCGCCATTGGCCGTGTCCTCGCCGATGAAGGCGTGCGCGTGCTTCTGACGGGGCGCAATCCAGAAACCCTTGCTCAGGCCCGGCGAGCCATAGTCGATGCCGGCGGCCATGCCGAGACTTTCGAGGCCGATCATCTCGATCCGGGCGCCTCCGACGCCATTGCTAGCGCCGCGCGTGACGCGTTCGGCGTGGCGGATATCCTTGTGAACAACGCCGGCGGCTCGCGGCCCTTCGGCAAGGACGCGACCGAGGAGCAGTGGCGCGAGGCAATGACACTGAACTTCGAGCGTCCGCGCCGGATCGCAATGGCACTCCTGCCGAGCATGCAGTCACGCGGATGGGGCCGGATCGTCAACATCACCGGCAAGTCGGAGCCCGAGAACGTCAACGGCGCATTCTGCGCCAAAGCGGCGGTCCACTCCTGGTCCAAGGGCCTCAGCCGCGAGGTCGGATCCGACGGGGTCACCGTGAACTGCGTCGCCCCCGGACGGATCATGTCGGACCAGATCCGGCGCAACTACAGCCCCGAATATCGCGCCGAGCAATCCGCGACCGAGATCCCCGTGGGACGCTACGGCGAGCCCGAGGAACTCGCCAACCTGGTCGCCTTCCTTTGCTCGCCCCGCGCCTCTTACATAACCGGGACCGTGATCCCGGTCGATGGCGGCCTCAGACGCTACCAGTTCTGATTCGCACCAACAGGGAGACGAAATATGCTCAAGAAAACACTTTTCGCGATCATGACGGCGACCGCCGCATTCGCGGCGATGCCGACGGCGGCGCAGGTCAGCTTCGAGGGCGAGACGATCGAGTTCTGGGTGCCGTTCCGCGAGGGCGGCGGCACCGACGTATGGGCGCGCAGCCTCGTGCCTCACCTGTCCGAGGCCTTACCGGGCAACCCGACCGTGGTTGTGATCAACAACACCCAGGGCGGCGGCGTGGGCGGCGCTAACGAGTTCCACCGTCGGATGGAGCCCCACGGACAGATGGTCCTCGGCACGTCGGGCTCGATCCAGATCCCCTACCTGCTGAACGATCCGCGCGTCCGCTACGACTACGACGATTGGACGCCGGTCTTCGCCTCGCCGGCCGGTGGCGTTGTTTACGTGCCGACCGATACCGGTATCGCCGACGCCTCGGAGATCATGGAGATCGCCGGGACCGGCGCCAAGTACGGCAGCCAGGGCGTCGCCTCACTCGACCTTGTGCCGCTTCTGGCCTTCGAGTTGCTCGGCCTCGATGTCGAGGCGATCTTCGGAATGCAGTCGCGCTCAAACGCGCTGCAGGCAATCCAACGGGGCGAGCTGCAGATTGATTACCAGACCACGCCGTCCTACCTGCAGGGCGTGCAGCCTCTGGTCGAGGAGGGCACGATGGTGCCGCTCTTCGCATGGGGCGCGTTGGACGCGAACGGCAACATCGTGCGCGATCCCACTTTCCCCGATATGCCGAGCTTTCCCGAGGTCTACGAGATGGTGAACGGCGAGGCGCCGGACGGCCCCGCTTGGGAGGCGTGGAAAGCATTCTACTCGGCCGGTTTTGGCGCGCAGAAGTTCGTCATGCTTCCGGCGGAGACCGACCAGGCGATCGTCCAAGCTTATCGCGATGCCTTCGCGGCGATCATGAACGATGCGGAGGCGATGGATGACCTTCGCGAGCGTCTTGGGGACTACGAACAAATCACCGGCGACGCGCTCGAGGCGGCCCAGGCGGCGGCTACGGAAGTGAGCCCTGAGACCGAGCAGTGGGTGGTTAACTGGCTGACCGAACGCTTCAACTTCAGCCAATGATACGCAGTCCGGCGCTCTCTTCTGTTAGAGGCGCCGGCACTCACCCGCGACAGCGTCCGGGCCAGCGGTCAGTCATCCCATGATCGAAAATCTCTTGATGGCCTTCGGGCTGATCTTGTCCGGCGACACCCCCCTTTATCTTGTCGCCGGCGTGCTGCTTGGTCTCCTGGTCGGCATCCTGCCCGGTTTCGGCGGCTCGGTCGGCCTTGCCCTTCTTCTGCCCTTCGTCTACGGCATGGACCAGATCGACGGGCTTGCCATGATGCTCGGCGTGATGAGCGTCGTCGCCACGTCGGACACCTTTCCAGCGGTGCTGATCGGCGTGCCGGGTTCGGTCTCGGCGCAGGCTACGGTCGAGGACGGTCATCCGCTGGCGCGCAAGGGCGAGGCCGCCCGCGCGCTGGCCGCCGCCTTCACAGCCTCGCTTTTCGGCGGGCTCTTCGGCGCGGTGATCCTGACGGCGGTGCTTCAGTTCGCTCGGCCGATCGTCCTGGCCTTCGGCACCGGCGAGATGCTGATGCTGGCTGTATTTGGTCTGACGCTGGTTGGGGTCCTCTCCGGCACTTCTTTCATCAAGGGCATTCTGTCGAGCCTCCTTGGTCTCGGTATCGGAATGATCGGCCTGACGCCGGTCTCTAACGAGTACCGAATGGAGTTCGAGGTCCTCTATCTCTCGAACGGTATCCCGTTGATGGTGATTGCGATCTCGATTTTTGCGATCCCCGAAGTGGTCGAGCTCCTGCGCCGCAACACCGCCATCGCCGAGCGGGCGCGGATCGCCGGCGGCTGGTGGCAGGGCGTGAAGGACGCGATCACCCACCGATGGCTTGTCTTGCGCTGCTCGGCAATCGGCACGCTGATCGGGATGCTCCCGGGCCTCGGCGGCTCGGTGATCGACTGGATCGCCTATGCGCACGCCGTGCAGACCTCACCGAATAAGGAGAGCTTCGGGCGCGGCAACATCCGCGGCGTCCTGGCGCCGGAAAGCTCGAACAACGCCAAAGAAGGTGGGGCGCTGGTGCCGACGTTGATCTTCGGCATCCCCGGCTCGGCCGCCACCGCGATTCTCCTGGGCGGCATGATCCTTCTGGGTGTTCAGCCTGGGGTGCAGATGGTCACCCGGGAGGTCGAGCTCGTCTACGCAATCATTTGGTCTTTGGCGCTGGCCAACATCGTCGGCGCGGTGCTCTGTGTCACGCTGGCCCAGCCGATCGCGCGGCTGACTACGATCAACTTCCGTCTGCTGGCGCCTTTCCTGATTGTGCTCGTCCTTTTCGCCGCCTTCCAATCGAGCCGCGCCTGGGGCGACCTGATCGGCGCCGTGGTAATCGGTGTTTTCGCCTATTACATGCGGCGCTACGGCTTCTCCCGCCCGGCGCTGATGATCGGGTTCGTGCTAGCGAGCGGGCTGGAGACGAACTTCTACCAGACCACGCAGTTTTACGGCTGGTCGGTCTTCCAGCGGCCTATCTTCCTTGGGCTGGTAGCGATTTCGGTCGTTTCCGCGATCAGCGCCGTTTTCTTGCTGCGCTCGCTCCGGGCCATGCAGCACCGACCGCGCCACCGCCGCACGTCGGGCCAGGTCGTTATGCCGCTCCTCTTCGCCGGGGCGGCCGTATTTATCCTCCTCACTACAGCTGGCCTTTCGTGGCGTGGCAACCTCTTCGCGCAGGTGGTGGCGGTACCGATGCTGGTTCTTTCGCTTGTGCTGCTCTGGCGCGTCTTGCGCCGACCGGCGGGCGATCCGGTTTTCTTCGATCGCGACTACACGAATGGCGAGCGCATCGTGCAGACCCCGGGCGTGGCGCAGATCGGCTGGTTCGTTGGGGTTATCGCGGCCTCACTCGTGGTCGGCTTCTGGTTGGCTTGCGGGCTTTTCACGACCGCGTTTCTGCGGAGCATGGCGCGCACCTCATGGCTGCACGCGGCCCTTGGCGGGGCGGCGCTTCTGGTGGTGCTGGCGGTGATGTCCTGGGGGCTGGTCCTGGACTTTCCGCGCGGTTGGTTGCAAGAAGCGTTTGATCTACCTTTCCCTCTGGAACGCTGATGTGAATGAAGTCGACGTCCCTACCCCGCGCAAGCTGACTGCCGAAGAGGCCTATCTCGCCATCCGTGAGCAGATCCTCGCGGGCGAGATCCGGCCCGGGGACCACCTACGAGAGACTGAACTCGCGGCGAGGCTGGGTCTGTCGCGGACCCCCGTCCGCGAGGCGCTGCGGCGGCTTGAGGCTGACGGATTGCTGGTGCACGAGCCGCATCGTGGCGCGATGGTCGCGCAGCTTGACTACCAGGCGGTGACCGAGCTCTATCTCATCCGCGAGGTTCTGGAGGGCACCGCGGCGGCCTCGGCGGCGCAGCACGCCTCGGAGGCCGAGATCGCGACCTTGCAAAAGCTGATCGCCAGCCAGCAGGACGCAGGGATCGACCCCGCCGAGGCGGCGCGCTTGAACCAGGTGTTCCACCGAGCGATTCACCATGGCGCGCACAATCGCTACGTCGTGCGTACACTCGACGGGCTCGGCCATGCCATGGCGCTGCTCGGGCGCACGACGCTGAGCTTGCCAGGCCGCCAGGCCGAGGCGCAAAGGGAGCACGAAGCGATTCTGAACGCGATTGCCGCGCGCGATGCCGTGGCCGCCGACCGCGCGGCGCGCGAGCACATCCGCGCCGCGCACCGCGCGCGGCTCCAGATTCTGCTTGGCAACGATGAGTGACAGAACGCGCGCGTGTTTGTCTTCAGATGACGTGGAACACGGGCGTCTGATCGCCAACGGAGGCCATGACACTTTGTGATTGCAGTCTATAAATCCGCTCGAGCGGCCCAATGGGGAGACCAAGCGCCGGACCGCCTGTCAAATCCGGACACAGAGGTAACGGAGTGATCCCGCGATCTGGGTGATGGCCTCGAGCCGAACGGGGTGTCGATGGTCTGCCGGGCTCTTTGTTCCAAGTCGATACATCCCGGAGGGCATACCCGGGGCAAACGGTTCTTCTTCCACCCATCCGAAGCGATCATTCCGACAGGCTGGCCAGATAGGCGACAATATCGGCGGCCACCTCTTCGTTGCGCAGAATGTAGGTCTTGCGCGACCCGGGTATGGTACCGCGGGGGTCGGTCAGGTACGTCACGAGGAGGTCGGTGTCCCAAGCGCGTTCATCCGCCATGAGCGCGGGGGAATAGGTGAAGCCCTCAACCGATCCGACCTGGCGCCCGATCAGACCTTCCAAATGCGGCCCGGCGCCCGGTCGCCCTTCTTCGAGCGCGTGACAACTGGCGCATTGTCTGAAGGCAGCCTCGCCGGCGGCTGGATCGCCCATCGCATCTTGCGCCGCGGCGGGTGCCACGGCGAGACAGACGAGAAGGGAGCACGACGAAAGTCGGAGAGCCATGGCGGACACCCTTTCTGGCAAACGTGATCACGCGAGCCCGTGATCGGATAACGGGAGCGATCGGATACGGCGGCCGGTCGCGGCGAAGACCGCGTTGCAGACGGCGCCCGCGAGCGGCGGCACGCCCGGTTCGCCGACCCCGCCGATGGGGGCGCCGGTCTCGACGATCTCCACGGCAACCTCCGGAGATTCGCCGATTCGGATCAACTGGTAGTCGGGAAAATTCGACTGGACCGCGGCGCCGCCCTCGAGCGTGATCTTCGCACGGAGCGTCGGCCCCAGCGCGTCGATCACCGATCCTTGGATCTGCGTCTCGACCTGACCCGGGTTGATCGCCCGGCCGCAATCGATAGCCGCGAAGACGCGGGGCACGCGCACCCGGTCGCCGTCCATTGTCACCTCGGCGACCTGGGCGACGACGCTGCCGTAGGATTCGACGACCGCAATGCCTCGGCGAACACCTTGGGTCGGGGTCTCGCTCCATCCCGCCATCTCGGCGGCACGTTCGAGGACGGCGCGCGCGCGCGCGTCCGACGGTAAATTCGCCAATCGGAAGGCCAGCGGATCCATCCCGGCGGCCACCGCCAGCTCGTCCATGAAGCTCTCCATCCAGTACCCGGTGAAGCTGGTCGCGATGGCGCGCCAAGCCGACAATGGCACGGGAATGTCGACGACCGCATGGTCGACGGCATAGTTCGGGATCGCATAAGGCGTGTCGACCAGTCCAAGCAGGGAGAATGGGTCCATGTTGTTCTCCTGCACGATCGCGGCGCCCATCTGCGGCCCGGCGACGCGGACGCTCATGGCCTCGATCCGACCGTCCCCGGCCAACGTGGCGCGAAAGCGAACCTGCATGGTTTGGCGGTACATGCCGAAGGTCATGTCGTCCTCGCGCGACCAGATCACCTTGACGGGCCGGCCACCCACGGCGCGGGACGCCAGGATCGCCTGTACCGCCTCATGGTGCCAAGTTTTTCGGCCGAAGCCGCCGCCGAGGTAGGTGGTGTTGATGAACAGCTCCTCGGCTGGAATACCGAGTTCGCGCTCCAGCATCATGCGCTTCCAGTCGTGACCCTGCGTACCGGTCCAAAGCTCGGTGCGCCCTTCGGTCGCCTGCGCGGTGCAGTTGATGGGTTCCATGCAGGCATGGGCGAGCATCGGGACGGAATAGTCTGCCTCGATAATGCGGGCGGCATTCCTGAGCGCTCCGAACGGATCACCCCGCTCCAGCGTCATCGGCACATCCTCGCGCGACAGTCCCTCGGCGATCGCCGCCTCCATGGCGGGCGTGTCGAGCGTATCGTGGTCGGTGGCGGTGAACGTGATCGCGAGCGCGTCTGCGGCCTGCTTGGCCTGCCACCAGCTTTCAGCCACGACCACCGCACCGCGCGGCACCGGCACGACCGTCAGGACGCCGGGCATGTTCTCGACGCTGGCGGCATCCATGCTCTCGACCTCGGCCGAGAAGACGGGGGCCAGGCGCACGGCGCCATAGACCATGTTTGGCAGCGCAACGTCGATGCTGTAGACGGCCTCGCCGCGCACTTTTTCGGGTGTGTCGAGCCGCGGGATCGGCCGGCCGGTCAGCGTCCGCTCGGCTTCGGGCCTTAGGATCGGTTCCGCCGGGACGGGCAGGAGGCGCGCGTCGGGCACAAGGTCGCCGAAGGGAAGCGCGCGTCCGCTTGCCTGATGAACGATCTGTCCGTTGCGTGCGACGAGTTCGGCCTTTGGTACACCGAGCCGGTCGGCGGCGGCCCGCGTGAGCATCATCCGCATCTGCGCCGCGGCCTTGCGCATCGGATCGTGGAAGAACCGGATGCCATAGGATCCGACGGACCGCATCTGGCCGAAGGGCAGCCGATAGGGATCCGACGGCTGTACCGGCATCTCGATGCGGACCGCGCGCCAATCGGCGCCGAGCTCTTCGGCGAGGATCTGCGCCTGGCCGGTATGGGTCCCTTGCCCCATCTCGCAGGTCGGCAAGATACAGGTGACGGTGCCATCCGCATCGATGCGCATGTAGGCGTCGGGCCAGTGTTGCTGCTCCTGCGCCATCTGAGCCGTGGCCGGGAGGACGAGTGGAACCGTCAGTGCGGCGACGCTGCCGGCGAGAAAGGTGCGGCGTGTGGTAAGGATCATGTCTCTACTCCTCAACCACGGGACAGTTCGGCGGCGCGCTTGGCTGCGGCCCGTATGCGAGGATAGACACCGCATCGGCAGAGATTGGCCGCGAGATAGCTGTCGATATCGTCGTCCGTAGGGTCTGGGACCTGTTGGAGCATCGCTGCCGTCGCCATGATCTGTCCCGTCTGGCAATAGCCGCATTGGGGAACGTCGATCTCGATCCAGGCCCGCTGCACCGGGTGCGATCCGTCGGACGATAGTCCCTCGATCGTCGTGATCTCCGCGCCTTCGGCAGCGGCGAGCGGTAACGAGCAGGATAGCATCGCCTGACCGTCCATGTGCACGGTGCAGGCCCCGCAGGCTCCGATCCCACAACCGAATTTCGTCCCTGTCAGGCCCATACGTTCCCGCAGGATCCAGAGAAGTGGCATATCGGGATCAGCGTCCACCGACACCGCTTCGCCGTTCAAAGTGAAGTCCGTCATGTCCGTCTCCTCGGGATGGATGATGGAAGGGGCGAGGCAGGACCACCCGCCGCGCCGGTTCTAGATGTGGATCAGTTGGGAGCGATGACGTCGGCGATGATACGATCGCGGATCGGCACAGGTCCAAGATGCGGCTGCCGAGCCGTCGAAGCCGTCCGGGTCAAAGCAACCGGATGGCGGGCCGGACCGCCGGGCGGATCCAGGTGACCGTGCAGGTGAGGTGGCGGTTGGAGCATGAGGAGCATCCTTCTGATTCCAGCCGGCGGATAAGACGATATCACGGGCATCGGCGATCGGTATGGGACGAAACGACGCGATGCTTGAACGACCCGATGGGAAGAGGCACTTCTCTTTGACTTTCGGGGCTTTTGCCGGTGGTTCATGGACGCTTCGTCGCCGGGGTAGGGCGTCATTCGAAGATGATATGGAGGAAGAGACGAGGCGATCCCACGGGCCCCGGTCGTCGATCCCGTTCCGCCATCTCGCCCACGCACAACGCCGGCCGAAGTCGGTTGATAGAGCGATGGAACTCAACGCCGCGACGGAGTTTGCGTGCACTGGTTGCAGGCACTCCGCCGCAGGCTCTTTTTGTGCGCATTGGTATACGATGATGGGTGAGTTCATTCTGATGACGCGCTATCGGGATAGAGCGTCATGTCGGACGACCACGTCTTTACGAGCCGCGGCCTGGATGGCGGAGCGGTAGGATACCTTACGCCGAAACAAATGGTTTCGTTGCGATGTGGCGGGTATGGACATCATGGCCATGCCGCGGGGTCCGGCGGATGTTCGCGTCTCTGCGATGCACTTCACGATCGCCGTCATACCGAATTTTCACAATGCGACCGTCGCGCATGGTCATCGGATGAACGGGTCCCGAACGACGTGCGAAGCACGCCGAAAGCTCACCCCTAACGTCTTTTGTCAAAATATCGATCTAGGCCGAGTCGACATTCATCTCATCCATGGCATTGCGGTGGCGAGGTGCAGGAAGCCGAGGAAGTGGCTTGCGCGCCGGTCGAAGCGTGCGGCGATGCGTCTGAAATGCTTGGGCTTGTTAAAGCATCGCTCGACGGTGTTGCGGACCTTGTAGGCCTCGAAGTCATGGGGAATCAGGCGTTTCCGGGTCGGGTTGCAGGTCACGATCTCGGCGCTCATCCCGCCGGTCAGCACCCGCAAGGCATTGGAATTATAGGCCTTGCTGGCCATCAGCGGGCAGCGCGCGGGCGCTCGCGCATCGCTGCCCGATCCAGCATGTATCTTTCCGCCTCGGCCATGTGGCCTGCCATGATCGCGTAGGCGCGCTCCGCGTCGCCGGCCTTGATCGCGCGCAGAAGTCGCACCTGATAGTGCAGGCCGGTCTCGCGCAGTTCCGGGTTTGGAAGGTGATAGATTTCCCGGCAGACGGTCATGTCGCGCAAGAGGCTGAGCAGGAAGACAGCGACAAAGCCGAGCAGCCGATTGGGACTGTTGCGGGCGAGTTCGGCATGGAAGTCGAGTTCGGCAAGGCGCTGGCGGTATTCCTCTTCCGCCGAGGCCGGTTCGGCTTCGTAGAGCCGGATCGCCGCCTGCAGCGAGTCGAAAGCATCCGGCGTCAACGATCCGCCGGCGGCGGTCGCCGCGAGTTCGGGCTCGATCAATTTGCGGATGGCATAGATGTCGGCGATCGTTGGCGGCTCGAACAGGAACAGATTGTCGAGGATGCGGATGGCGTTTTCCGGCGCGATGGCAGCGACAAACACGCCGCCGCCGGGACCCGTCTTCGAAGCGATCAGGCCCTGGAATTCCAGTACTTTCAGTGCTTCTCGCAGTGTGCCGCGCGACACTTTGAGCGCGGTCGGGTCCAGCCAGTCAGCAGGGACACGGTCGCCTGGCGCAAGGCCGGACTCGACGATCTGGTCGCGGATCGCATCGGCGATGATGTCCGGGCGCTTACGCCGTCGCACCAGTTGCGCCGCCACCGGAAGATCCCGTGACAGATCACCGACCTCAACCATCGGCCTTACGCTCCCTCAAGAGGATGGAAACAGGCTGCTGACTGCGCCTCCCGGCCGGGTGCCGCCTCAAGCGACGGCGCCTGTCGGTTGCATAAATCGGTTCGCCGCGGGCAACGGGCGTAGAAGGCGCAGCCAGGTGGCGGATTGTACGGATCGGGCAGTTCGGTGTTGGCGTCCTCCGACAAGAGCGACCTGCGGCCCGGTGCCGGCGCCGATCTCAGCAACAGATGCGTATAGGGATGACGCGGCGTCCTAAACACGGAGTGGCCGGCACTAACTTCGACAATCCGCCCGAAATACATCACTGCCACGCGGTCGCTGACGCTTTCCACGACGGAGAGGTCGTGGCTGATGAAGACATAGGTGAGACCGAACCGGTTCTTCAGATCGTCGAGAATGTTAAGGACCTGTGCCTGCACCGAGACGTCGAGCGCCGAGACCGGCTCGTCGAGGACGATCAGCTTAGGATTCGCGGCGAACGCCCGGGCAATACCGATGCGCTGCGCCTGGCCGCCGGAGAATTCGTGCGGGTAGCGGTCGAGGAATTCCGGTGCCAGATTGACGGCGTCCAACAGCTCCGAAAGCCGCTTCTCGCGCTCCGATTTGCCGAGCCGCAGCAGATGGATAAGCGGCGCCTCGAGAATGGTGCGGATCGTCTTTCGCGGATTGAGCGAGGCGACCGGGTCCTGGAACACGTACTGGACGTCCCGCGACAGGCGCTGCAGGTCCTTGCCGGCCTCGGCCGCCAGATCACGCCCGTCAAAGGTGATGCGTCCGCCGGTCGGCGCGTCAAGGCCGACGATCATCCGGGCCAGTGTCGATTTCCCGCAGCCGGATTCGCCGACAACGCCGAGCGTCTCGCCCCTGCGCACGTCAATGGTGACGTCCTGCACTGCGTGGACGGCCGGTTTTCTGCCGCCGAAGACCGTCCGGCCGCCGCCGAAGACGCGCTCAGCGCCGTCGATGGAAAGGAGCACGCCGCTGTCATCCATGTTCCGTCTCCGCGTGCAGAGGATGAATGCAGCGCACGGTGCGCCCTTCGCCGAATTCGGTGAGCGGGACCGGCGCGGCGCGGCAATCGTCGCCGACGCGCGGGCAGCGGTCGGCGAAAGCGCAGCCGACCGGCAGATCGTTGACGACGGGGGGCCGCCCGCCGATCGCATCGAGGCGGCGGTCCGGTTCCCCGAGAACCGGCACGCAGTCGATCAGCTTGGCCGTGTAGGGATGCGCCGGCGATGTAAGGATTTCCTCCGTCGTGCCGGTTTCCACGAACTGGCCGGCATACATCACCGCGACGCGGTCGCAGATTGCCGAGACGACCCCGAAATCGTGGGTGATGAACAGGATGCCGGCATCGCGCTCCTCGCGCAGCGTGCCGAGCAGCGACAGCACCTGCGCCTGCACGGTGACATCGAGCGCGGTCGTCGGCTCGTCGGCGATGATCACACGCGCGTCATGGGCGAGCGCCATGGCGATACAGACGCGCTGGCGCATGCCGCCCGACAGTTCGTGCGGATATGATTTCAGACGTTCTACCGGATTAGGGATGCGTACCGTCCTCAGAAGGTCGGCAGCCTTCTTGCGGGCCTCGCTCCTCAAGAGCGGCGCATGCGCCTGGATCGCCTCGATCAGCTGTTCGCCGACGGTGAACAGCGGATGCAGGGTCGACAACGGGTCCTGAAAAACGTGACTCACTGTCGAGCCACGCAACTGGCGGAGGCGTTCGTCGGAAGCGGCGAACAGGTCCTCGCCCTCCAGCAGCGCTACGCCGGCGGTTATGCGGCCGGGCGGGGTCGGCACGAGCCCCATGATCGACATGGCGCAGACCGACTTTCCGGAGCCGGATTCGCCGACGATCCCGAGGCATTCGCCCTGGCGGATCTTCATGTCGACGCCGCCGACGGCCTTGAAGACATCGCCGCCGACATGGAATTCCGTCCTGAGGCCGCGGACATCGAGAACCGCATCGGCGTCGGGTTTGACGTTGCCGGGAGCTTTGTCGCGGGTCACGGTCGTGCGCATCACCGGGCGAGTCAGCGCACCCGACTTGAGGCGCGGGTCGAGCACGTCCCGCACGCCGTCGCCGAGCAGGTTGATGCTCATCACGAGCGCGAAGATCATCACCCCCGGAATGATCGAGACATGCGGCGCGGTGAACAGGATCTTTCGGCCCTCGCCCAGCATCGAGCCGAGATCGGCCTGCGGCGGCTGCGCTCCGAGCCCGAGGAAGGACAGGCCCGCCGTCTCCAGGATCATCCAGCCGATCGTCGTCGACATGGTGATGATGATCACCGGCAGCACGTTGGGCAGCACCTCGAAAAACAGGATCTGCGCATTCGACTTGCCGGACAGGCGCGCCGCGTCGACGAATTCCCGGCGCGACAGCCCAAGCGCGATGCCGCGGATGTTGCGTGCGAAGAATGGAATGTTGACGACGGCGATGGCGTAGAGCGCGTTCAACAGACCCGGCCCAAGCACCGCGACGATCGCCAGCGCCAGCAGGATATAGGGAAACGCCATCACCATGTCGATGCCGCGCATCAGCAGCGTGTCGATCCGTCCGCCCGCATAGCCGGCAACGAGGCCGATCAGCGAGCCGAAAAACGCGGCGATCAGGGTCGCCGAGATGCCGACCGCGAGGCTCACCTGGGTCCCCCAAACCAACCGCGAGAGAATGTCGCGGCCGAGCGCGTCGGTGCCGAGCGGGTGGCCTTCGGCAAGCGGCGGCAAAAGGCGGTTCGCCGGCGCCGTCGCGTCGGGATCGGGCAGCGGCAGCAGCGGCGCTGCCAAAGCGGCAAACACGATTAGCGCGAACAGAACAAGCCCGGCGGTCGCCAGCGTGTTGTTCAGAAGCAGGCGGACGCTGACGGGTCGTCCGCCCCTGCGCTCCGGCGGCTTTTCCCGACCTGCCGGTGTGGTTGCGGTCGCTTCGACCATCAGCGCAGCCTCGGGTCGACGACGATCTGGACGACATCGGCCGCCAGGTTGAACAGCACATAGGCCGCCGCGACCACCAGCACGCCGCCCTGGACGAGCAGCAGGTCGCGCGTCGAGATCGCCTTGACCAGCATCGAGCCGATACCCGGCCACTGGAACACGGTCTCGATATAAACTGCGCCGCCGAGCACGAAGCCCGCCTGGATGCCGATGACCGGGATCACCGTCACCATCGCCGCCTTGAAAGCGTGGCGGTAGATGACGCGGTTTTCCGTCAGGCCCTTGGCGCGCGCCGTGCGGATGTAGTCCTGCCGCAACACTTCCAGCATGGCGGTTCGCGTCAGCCGCGCGATGACGCCGGTGGCGACGACGGCCAGCGTGGTTGCCGGCAGAAACAGGTGATGCAGTAAGTCCGGCAGATCGCCGCCGCCATAGATCGCCACCATGCCGCTTACCGGGAACCACTGGAGATTGACGGCAAAAACGAGGATCAGCAGCAGGCCGAGCCAGAAGGACGGTACCGAAATGCCGATCAGCACGACGAAGGTTATTGTCTTGTCGGCCCAGGAATACTGCCGCACCGCCGAGACGACGCCGGCGATCAGGCCGAAGGCCGAGCACAGGACGAGCGACGTGCCGGCAAGGATCAGGGTCGCCGAAAAGCGCTCCATCACCTCGTCGAGGATCGGGCGATTCAGCGTGTAGGAGCGTCCGAGGTCACCTTGCAGAAGGTGGCCGACCCAGATGAAGTACTGCTGGAAAAGCGGCTTGTCCAAACCGAGCTGGCGGTTGAGCCGCTCGACGTTTTCGGGTGTCGCATACGAGCCGAGGATTGCCGTCGCCGGATCGCCCGGGATCATGGCCATGATCAGGAAGACAATGACTGTCAGTCCGAACAGGACCGGGATCGCAGCCAGCAGGCGTTTTGCGATATAGGCTGTCACCGTGGACTCACCCCGGGGTTGGAGGGTCGCCGGCGGCCAAGCCGCCGGCGCGAGAGGGTGGGGCTATTGCGGTTTCGCCACGTCCTGTAGCATCAGGAAGAAGGACGGCTGCAGCTTGAAGTTTTCGACGCCCGCTTTCGTCACGGCGTTCTGCTTCCAGTTGGCGACGAAAACCCAGGGCGCGTCTTCCTGCACGATTTCCTGCATTTCCTTGTAGAGCCGCGCGCGTTCGTCTTGGTCGGTCGATCGGCGTGCCGCCTCGAGCAGTTCGTCCACCCTCGGGTTGGAGTAGTACCCCGAGTTGAAGCCGCCCTTGTCCGGCCATGCCTCTGTACGCAGGGCCAGGAAGGGCAGGGTGTCCGGATCGTTGGTCATCCACGCCATCTCAGCCATGTCGGCTTGGCCCTCAAGGCCAGGATTCACTTTGCCGAGGAAGGTGTTCCACTCATAGGTCTCGATCGAGACGTCCATGCCGACGGCTTCCAGATCGGCCTGGATCGCCGTGCCCATGGCGATCGGATCGAGCATGCCTGAGCCGCCTTCGGTGACGTAGAAGGTCAATTCCTCGCCGTCATAGCCCGCGTCCGCGAGCAGTTGCCTTGCCTTTTCCGGATCGTAGGGATAGGGCTCCAGGCTTTCGTTGTAGGCCCAGGCGAAAGCTGGCGGCGTCGGGCCGGCGGCGACTTCCGCCGTACCCTGCAGAATGTTTTCGACGAGCGCGGTCTTGTTGACCGCATAGTTGGCCGCCTGGCGGATGGCCTTGTCGGCGAAAGGGCCTTCCTTGGTGTTGAGGATCAGGAACCAGACATGCGGTCCGGCCTGTTCGTGGACGACGAACTGGTCGCCGGTGCGGAACTGCTGGAGCGAGTCCGGCGGCACTTCGACCATGATGTCCAGACCGCCCGAGAGCATCTCGGCGATGCGGGTGTTGGCGTCGGTAATCGGGCGGTAGATGACCGCCTCAAGGGACGGCGCGCCGTCCCAATAATCGGCGTGGCCCGTCAGGACCACCTTCGCATTCGCTTCCCATTCAGCAAATTCGTAGGCGCCCGTGCCGGACGGGTTGCGGCCGAATTCGCTGCCGTGCTGCTCGACCGCGGCGGGCGAGACGATCAGCCCGGTCGGGTAGGCGAGGTTGGACAGGAACGGCGCGTAGGGCTCGTTCAGCGTGAACTCGACGGTGGTGTCGTCGACGGCGGTGACGGTGTCGACTGACGAGAAGAAGAAGGACAGCGGGAATGGTCCCGTATCGTGGTAGGGATGCTCCTCATCGAGCATCCGGTCGAAGTTGAACTTGATCGCGTCGGCGTTCAGCGGCGAGCCGTCATGGAAGTCCACGCCCTCGCGCAGGTTGAAGGTATAGACGGTGCCATCTTCGGAGACTTCCCAGCTTTCGGCGAGCGCCGGTTCGACCTCCAGCGTGCCGTCCTTATAGCGCACCAGGCCGTCATAGACGTTCATCAGGATGCGGAAGTCGTTGACCGCCGTGACCGCATGGGGATCGAGCGATTTCGGCTCGGCGATCTGACCGACCACAAGCACATTGGGCGGTGTCTGGGCGGGGGAAGGCGATGCTAGGGCGAGCGATGCCGCGGCCACCGCAGCAGCCAAAAGTTTCTTCATGGCGATCTCCATCGGTTGGGACGGCTCCTAATTAATCTGGAAAATTTATCATCATGCAAGCATTTATAATGATAAATTTTTGTGCAACTCTCGCGCCAGATGCCTCGCAAATCGACAGGGAGACGGCAGTAACGCCATGGTTCGACCGATGCCCGTGATCAACATCGGCCGCCTGCGCAGATCGCTCGACGGCGTGAACACGTTCGGATTCAATGCGCTGACGGGTGGGTTTAACCGCGTCGGATACTCCGATGCCGACATGGCGGTGCGCGACTGGTTTGCCGGCCAAATGGCGGCCGCCGGGCTCCGGGTCTCGCGCGATGCGGTCAACAACCTGTTCGGGCGCTTCGGACCGGCCGACCGGACTTGCATCATGGCCGGATCGCATCTCGACACGGTTCCCGAAGGCGGCGCTTTTGACGGTTCGCTCGGCGTGTGCGTCGCGTTCGAGTGCGTGCGGGCGATGATGGACGCCGATGTCGAGCCGAAAACCGCCATTGTCGTGGTATCGACGGCGGAAGAGGAGGGTCGCTTCGGCGGCATGCTCGGCTCGCAGACAATTGCCGGGGCCGTGACGCGCGATTGGATCGCCCGGGCGTCCGACAGCGATGGCGTGGCGCTGACCGAGGCGATGCGGGCCCAGGGGCTCGATCCCTTCGCCGCGCCCGGCGCAGCCTGGCGGCCGGGCGCGATCCGCGCCTTCCTGGAGCTGCATATCGAGCAGGGCCCGGTGCTGGAGCGCAGCGGCATCCCCATCGGGGTAGTCCATGGCGTTTCGGGCGTCTGCAATCTCCATATCCGCTTCAAGGGCGTTGCCAATCATTCCGGCACGACGCCGATGGACATGCGCGCCGACGCCTTCGCCGGGCTGGCGGCGTTCGCGGCCGACATTCCGGCGCTGATTGCCGAAGTTGGCACGGCGCAGAGCCGCATCACCGTCGGTAAGGTCGATCTGGAGCCGAACGTCGCGCACACCATCCCCGGCGCGGCGGAGTTCTCAATTGTCATCCGCGACCCTTCCGATGACGTGATGCGGCGGCTGCGCGCGGCGGCCGAGGCGCGCATCGCCATAGCGGCCGAGGTGCACGAGTTGACGGTATCATGCGAGGAAAAGAGCTGGCTGCCGCCGGTGGCGCTGGATGCCGGGCTTCACGCACTGCTGCGCGGCGAGGCCGAAAGGCTCGGCATTGCTTGCCTCGACATGCCATCCGGCGCCGGGCACGACGCGCAAACCATGCAGTCGGTTTGCCCATCCGGCCTGATCTTCGTTCCGAGCCGCGACGGCATCAGCCACGCGCCGCAGGAGTGGAGCGACTGGGCCGACATCGAGAAAGGCGCGAATGTCATGCTTGCCGCACTGATGCGGCTCGCATGCGGGTGAAGATGGTCTCGCTTGCTTACTCACCGCCTCGTTCCCGATGCCGGGCACCAGTTTCTGCGCGGCCTTGTCGGTCGGCTGGCGCGTAAAACCGGTTATGCTCGAAGTCGCGCTTGATCATCATCGGGCGCGTCTCCGTGCTCGGCCTGGCCGAGCAGATCTATCGCGCGCATTTCGGCATTGACGGTTTCATCGGCGATCACCAGAGCCGTGGACGGCTTGACCTTCGGAGCGCCGGTACGGCGTCTTGCCGGGTAAAACCGCCGGTATCGAAGGCATCCCGGCGGGACGAAGGATCGGGCCGATTTCGAGCTTGACATGATTAATCGATTAATCAATAATCCATGGACATGCGGCAAATGGTCTATAATTATTATTGAAATTCAATATCTTAAGGAGCAAGAGAAGTTTAATCGATGAAGCGCATGCAGGCCGGGCATCAGAACCGCGTGACCTATGGGCACATCGCCGCCGAGGTGGGTCTTTCGAGCGCGGCCGTGTCCATGGCTCTTCGCGGAAATGGGCGCGTTTCCGCAGAAACGCAGAAGCGGGTGGCCGAGGCGGCGACCCGTCTGGGCTATGTCTACGACCGGGGCGCCGCCAAGCTGAGAACCGGGCAGTCCGACGCGATCGGCGTCGTCGTCGGCGATATCTCGAACGCCTTCTTTGGCGAACTGGTAGCCGGTGTCGATGAGGCGATCGGGGATGCCGGAAAGATTTCCTTTCTGCTCAATGCCCGAGAAGATGCGGAACGTCAGGAACGGCTTCTCAAGCGGCTGCGCGAGCAAGGAGTCGACGGCATCATCCTGTGTCCAAGCCCCGGAACGGAAGAGGCGCTTCTCGATCAGGTCGCGGATTGGGGCGTGCCGATGGTGCAGATGCTTCGCAACGTCTCGAAAAGGCGCGGCGATTTCGTCAGTGCCGACTATCAAATGGGCGTCGAGGCGCTTTGCGAGCATCTGATCCGCCTGGGCCACCGGCGGATCGCTTTCGTCGGCGGCAGTCTCGATCATTCCGCCACATGGCAGCGGCTCGACGGGTTCCGTGCCGCCCTGCGCCGCCATGGATTGGACACCGATCTGATCCGCCGCTGCCCTTTGACCCGAAGGGATGGCCGGCACACTCTCAAGGCGCTGCTCGCGGAGACCAGCCCCCCCACCGCGGCCGTCTGCTACAACGACATCGTCGCCTTTGGTGTCATCGCCGAGCTCCAGGAAAGGGGCATCAAGCCCGGCCGCGACTTCGCGGTAACCGGTTTCGACAATGTCGAAGAGGCCGCTGAGTCCTGGCCGCCGCTGACGACCGTCGCGACCCATGCCAGGAACATCGGTCTGGAGGCGGGCAAGCTTCTGATGCGGCGCCTGGCGGATCCCAACATGGCGCAGGAACGGGTGATCCTGCCCACGCGACTTGTCATCAGGCAGTCATGCGGAACCACGGCAACTAAGGAAAACGATCGGGAACGATCGGAGGGCGCGGTTCTCTAGGGAAACAGGACCGCCTCGGTTTCCCTCACGGCGGCGTGCATCCGATACGCCCAAGAAGCATCGAAGGGAGGAAGACCATGAATGTGACAGGACGTGGCCCGCTCATGACGGCCCTGGCCATGATGGCCAGCGCGGCGATCGCACCCCGAGCCGAAGCCGATCCTTCGGCGATGGACCCGCGCTCCGTCGAAACCGTGATCGAG
Source organism: Inquilinaceae bacterium (assembly GCA_052168355.1). GTDB lineage: Bacteria > Pseudomonadota > Alphaproteobacteria > DSM-16000 > Inquilinaceae > JBQLZQ01. The sequence goes on along the minus strand of JBQLZQ010000069.1, from coordinate 5,867 downwards.
CGGTTGGATCCTGCGATGGATGCCATCGTGGCGGGAGATGCGACGATCGAGCAATTCGCCGACGGTTTCGCCTTCGTCGACGGACCGGTATGGGACCGGGCGGACAACGCCCTCTATTCCAGCGAGATTCCCACCGATCGGATCTATCGCTGGAGCCAGGCCGACGGCCTGACCCTGTTCCTGGAGAATAGCGGCTACGACAACTCGGGATCGGACATCGGCGAATACAACGAGCCGGGGACGAACGGTCTGACCATCGGCCCTGACGGTCTGTTGACGATGAACCAACTCGGCAACCGTGCCGTGGCGCGCCTGGAAGCCGACGGATCGGTCACCCAACTGGCGCACAGATTCAACGGAAAGCGCCTGAACAGCCCCAACGATCTCGTCTACCGATCGGACGGAGTGCTGTTCTTCACGGATCCGCCGTTCGGCCTGCCGGACTATTTCGACGATCCGCGCAAGGACCTTCCCTACAGCGGCGTTTTCAGGGTCGATGGAAATCGGATCCATCTGGTCAGCCGCGATCTGACCGGGCCGAACGGTCTGGCCTTCTCGCCGGACGAGCCGCACCTCTACGTCGCCAATTGGAACACCGACCAGCGAATTCTCATGCGCTACGACGTCGACGCGCAAGGAGCCTTGAGCGGTGGCCGGGTGTTCTTCGATTTCGCCGACGCGGAGGAGACGGATCAGGCGCCGGACGGGCTGAAGGTCGATGTCGACGGCAATGTCTATGTGGCCGGCCCGGGTGGCATCTGGGTGATTTCGCCCGCTGGCGATCATCTGGGAACGATCCGAGGCCCGCAGCGGCCTTTATCGGATCGAAACTCCGAAGGAAGGACTACACCCATGACCCCCGGTCGGCGCCTCTGACCATGGGGTTCCGATCCGTCGGTCCAACCGAGGACCACGGGAGGTGGCGGCGCCGCGTCCAGCTTGACCGGCACGAATGCGACGCCGCCGTTTCCGCAAGTACGGGGCCGGAATCGTCCGACCCCGAGTCGCGAAGCTACGGAGGATAGCCCAATGCTCGTAAAAAAATGTGCGATTTACGGTATGGCCGCGGTCGCGGCCTTGACCATGGGGATGGCCAGCGCCAGCGCCCAGTCGGTGACCCTGCGCTTCGGCCACCTGGGCGCCGAGGACACGGCCTATCAGGCCGGCGCCCTGAAGTTCAAGGAGCTGGTCGAGTCATATTCCGGCGGCGACATGGCCGTCGAAATCTTCCCCAACGGCGTGCTCGGCGACGAGGGCGAGCTTTTCGAGCAGCAGATGGCCGGCGCGCTTGACCTGTCGATCGTGAATCCCGGCAAGATCACGGATTTCGCCCCGACCGCCAACATCTTCACATTCCCGTTCCTCTACAACGACGTCGACCATTGGAACGCCGTACTGTCGGGCGACCTTGGCCGCGAGATCGCCGACATCATCGCCGATGAGTCCGGGGTTCAGATCGTGGGGTATTTCGGCGGCGGTAAACGGCAGGTCGTGTCGACACGTCCGCTCAACACGCTCGACGACCTGAAGGACATGAAGCTGCGCACCAATCCGACCGATCCCCTGATCGTCTCCTGGGAGGCACTGGGCACGAGACCGACGACGTTCGCCTGGAAGGAAATCTACACGGGGCTTCAGCTTGGGGCCATCGACGGTCTTCTGAACGAACCCGAATGGATTCATCGCATGCGCTTCCACGAGGTCGCTCCCCACATCGGATTGTCGGAGCATGACATAACGGTGCGGCTGGTGACCTTCTCGGGCGCGACCTGGGACCGGCTCGACGACGCCCAACGTGGGATCGTATTGAACGCCGGTGCCGAGGCGTCGGCTTTGGCCCGTGAAGTGCAATTGGCGCAGGACGCCGAGGCCATGGACCTTCTGGAAGACGAGGGCGCGATCTTCTATCCGATGGACCGGGCGAAGATGCAGGAGATCGTCCGCGCGCCGATCCTGGAAGTCGCGTCCCGCATGGGCTTGGCGGATCTCTACCAGCGTATCCAGGGAAGCTCCGGCACGAACTGACGGCCAGCCTCCGACGCCGCTCGTCGCGGCCCGTCCGGGTTCGACGGGCGGCTCCACCACAACAATCGCGCGCTGCCGCGGGTTCCGACCCGCGGGTGGGGAGGGTATCGCCATGCCTGGATATCGCTTGCTGGACACGCTTAACCGGCGCCTGGAGAAGGCGATCGATCTTCTGCTTCTCGTGCTCCTCGCCTTTTTCCTCAGCCTGATCCTTTATCAGGTCGTCAGCCGCAACCTGCCGGTTCTGCCGCCGATCTACTGGACCGAGGAATTCTCACGCTTCGCCTTTCAGTGGACGGTGATGCTGGGAACGGCGCTGGGTGTCTATCACTCCGATCATTTCGTGCTCGATGCCTTCCGCCCCGGCTCGTCTCTCGATCGCTTCAGCCGATACCTGCGCGAACTGGTTCTTCTGGGCATCGCCCTCTTTTTCCTGATCAAGGGTTGGGAATTCGCCGAAACCGGCTGGCGGCGCAAGTCCACGGCGGCGCAGTTGCCCATGTTCTGGATCTACGTCACGTTTTGTGCTGCCGGCGCCATCATGATCCTTTTCAGCGCTCAGCGCCTCTATCTCCTGGCGACCGGCGGCCTTCACGCCATGGAAACGACGCTCAATTCGCTGCCGCCGGAGGAACTGGCGCTGCGCGAGGGCGACAGGGATCCCCAGGGACCGCTTCGCCGCAGAAACGGGGAGGATTGAGCGATGTTGCCTCCCGATCTTTTCTTCCTGTTGCCTTGGATGCTTTTCGGCTTGCTCGGCCTGTTCATCCTGTTCGGCATTCCCATCGCCTTCAGCCTGGTGCTGACGGCCATGAGCATGGTGGCGTTGGACCCGCGGGTGACGGCCTGGGTGGTGTTTCAGCGCATGTACAACGGCATGGACAGTTTCGTCCTTCTCGCCGTGCCCATCTTCCTGCTGGCAGGCAATCTGATCAACAAGGCGGAGGTGACCGACAGGCTGATCCGCTTCGCCCTGAATATCTTCGGCCGCTTCAGGGGCGCGCTTGCCAACGTGAATGTCGCCGTTTCCATCATGTTCGCCGGCGTTTCCGGGTCGTCGACCGCGGACAGCGCGGGGGTCGGGGCGATCCTGATCCCCTCGATGAAGCGGGAGGGCTACCCGATACCGTTTGCGGTCGCCGTTACCGCGGCGTCTTCCGTCATCGGCATCATCATCCCGCCGTCCATCAACATGATCGTCTGGGGAGCGCTGACCAACACCTCGATCGGCGGCATGTTCCTGGCCGGTATCGTGCCGGGGTTTCTGATCGGCCTGTCGCAGTTCGCCGTCAACTACTGGTTCGTCAGGAAGTACGACGTCCCGATCCACCCGCCGGTGCCGCTGCGCGAGGTGCTGTCATCGGCCCGGGACGGGCTTCTGGCCGCCGCCATACCGGTGATCATCATCGGCGGCATCCGGATCGGAATTTTCACCCCGACGGAGGCGGCCGTCGTTGCCGTCGCCTACGCTCTTTTCCTGGGTTTTGTCGTGTATCGTACGCTCAATGGCCGAAAGGTGCTCGAGGCGTCCTCCGCCACCGTCCGGCTTGCGTCCCTATCCTTGTTCTCGCTCGTCGGTGCCTCGGTATTCGGATACCTGATCTCATTCTATCAGATCCCGCCGAAGCTGATGGGCGGCATCACCATCGCGGATCCGACGGTGCTCCTCATCGTCATGGCCATCGTCATGCTGATTATCGGCACGTTCATGGACTCCCTGCCGGCGATGGCGATCCTGGCGCCGCTGTTCCTGCCGCTCTCCCTGGCGGCCGGCATTCATCCGGTCCACTTCGGCATCGTCGGCGTCATGGCGCTGGGCTTCGGGCTCATCACGCCGCCCTATGGGCTGTGTCTGATGATCGCATCGAAGATAGGCGGCGTGCCGTTGCTGAGGGCCATGGGACCCACCCTGGTCTATCTCATGGGCATGCTGGCGGTCCTTTTCGCGATCATCGTCCTTCCCGAACTCGCCCTGGGCCTGCCGCGGCTGATCGCGCCCGAGCTGATCGGAGTACGCGGATGACCCTGCTTGTGAGGGCCCCGCTGCAGCCGCCCGAGATTACGGAAGAGATCTTTCGACGCTTCGATGCCGTACTGGAGGGAGACGGGATCGCCGCTGAACAGGCGGCGCGGATAACGGCGGTCGCCACCAAGGGCGACATCGGGTTGCCCGGGCACCTGATGGCGGCCCTTCCCGCCCTCAACATGATCGCGGTGTACGGTGTGGGCCTGGACGCCATCGACCTCCAGCAGGCCCGAGCCCGCGGCATCCGTATCGCCACGACCCCCGACGTCCTGACCGACGCGGTGGCGGAACTGGCGATTGGGCTGATGCTGGCGGCGGCGCGGCGGATCGTCGAGGGCGACCGCTTCGTCCGTGCCGGACGCTGGGCCCATGGCACTCTCGAGCTCGGCTGGTCGCTCAGAGGGGAAACCGTCGGTATCCTGGGGTACGGTCGTATCGGACGCCGGATCGGGGAATTGGCGGGCCTGCTCGGCATGAAGGTCCTCTACACGGATCTGGCGCCCGTGCCGGGTCAGGAGGATGCCTTTCGGAACAACCCGACGAGCCTAGCGGACGATGCGCGGGTTCTCGTCGTCGCGGCGGCCGGCGGCGCCGATACCAGGCGCCTCGTCGACAGGAATGTTCTCCATGCCCTGGGCCCAGGCGGACTTCTGGTCAATGTCGCGCGCGGATCGGTCGTCGCCGATGAAGACCTCATCGCTGCGCTCGACGACGGTCGGCTCGGCGCTGCGGCGCTCGACGTCTTTACGGACGAGCCGAACGTCCCACCGGCGCTGCTGCTTCATAAAAACGTGATAGCGACACCGCACGTTGCGTCGGCCACCCGCAACGCCCGCCTCGCCATGGGGCGGTTGGTGATCGAAAATCTCGCGGCCTTCTACGACGGTAAACCGCTGCCGACGCCGGTCGACCTTCGATAGTCCGCGCGACGGTCCGCGCCGAAACACCGATCATAAAGCCTCAGGTCTGATAAGGGCCGCTCCCTTCCATATCGCCCCCTGGCATATCGACAAGCGACAACTCCGGCAGTTCTTCAGCAATCATATCGCGCTGTTCGTCGGCAATGCCGATGACGCGGACGGGAGCAAATGCGGCAATATCGGTCGTCAGAGCATCGAAACGCGTGCCGGCCGCACTCTTTACGAAGCCTATCGACCTGCTGTCCTTGATCGCATTGGCCAGTTCCGCCGCCGCTTTGAGAATGCGGTCGCGCTTTTCGTGGGAAAGCGCCGAGCCGGGGGTAAAGGCTCTTGAGACGGCCGACACGGACGTACCTGCTAGGATCGCCACATCTTTCGCTGTCCGCTTCATCGCGACCTCGACCTGAAACGATATCGAAATTGTTTCAATACCCTCTCCATTTCAACCATGGAGGGGGTGGCAAAATCGGCCATTCATCAGGTGCGGCATGGTAGAGCGCTGTTGGGGGATGACTTGGCAGACCGGCGGAAAAACTGCGGTTGCTTCCATCGCAGATGGTCGGGCCCGGTCGGGCGGTTTTTGCTGCCGTTCGCCCCGAACGCCCGCGCCAGCGCTGGTGCTGGTGTCGCCGCATCGTCATGGCGAGATCTCTGGACGCATACCGTCAAATGTTATACCAACAATACAAAAGCGCTCTGATGGGGGTGACTGGATCGGTGTTGGGAGAGGAATCGGGGGCCATGGGTTCCTCGGCAAAGCGGAAGACATCAGGCACCCGGCCGCGGAATGGTGCCGCTGCCGTCGTCTTGTCGGTCTGCCCGGCGGTCGAGGGCCGGTTTGGAGCGCGCCGATGGGCCTGAAGGCGCGGCTGAGCGGGGAGGGGACGCTGCTGGCG
>JBQLZQ010000068.1:0-135002 GCA_052168355.1 Inquilinaceae bacterium | reverse complement strand
CCTCTACCTCGCTTGCGCCATGCTATGGATGCGGTGAATGTCGATTCAGCCTAGAAGCCATCGGCGGGGAGGCGCTGCTTTATGCGGCTTCCGCGTCTTCGAGAGCCCGCCGCGCCGCCTCGAAGGGCAGCAGCACGCATTGATGCCGGCTCTTGGCCCGCTTGACCGGCTCGAAGATCGACAGGTCCGGCCAGCCGCCCGGTACCGCGCCGTCATTCTCCAGCATTGCCGCCAAGGCCGAAGCCGCCTCGCGGACCTCCCGGGCCTCTCTTCCGACGCCATGGCGGCTGAGGATCGAGGCCGAGGCGGTGCACAGCACGCAGCCCCGGACGTGATGGCCCAGCGCGGCGATCCGGCCGTCGTCGAGACGCACGTCGACGGTCACCCGATCGCCGCATAGCGGATTGTCGGCCGTGGCGGTGCCCGTGGCATCTTCCAGTCGGCCGGCGCCGACGGCCGCGCGCGCGTGATCCAGGATCGCCTGCTGGTAAAGGTCGGTGACGGTCATACCGTTCTGATAATCCAGCGACCCGCCGTCGTCAAACCGGCCATCATGGGGCGGCCTTGGTCCGCCCCAGCGCCGCCAGGGCCTCGGGCGTGTCGATATCGAGCAGCACGCCGGGTTCCGCCATCTCCACCTCCACGACCATGTCGGCGTAGGCGCCGATCATGTGCCGGGCGCCGACATCCCCCGCCACGCCCTTCATTTCCTCGAAAAAGCGCCGGTCCCATAGCACCGGGTTGCCGCGCTTGCCGTCGTGGGTCGGAACCACGATGCATCGTTCGCGATCGGGCGCGTACGCCTCGATCAGGCGGCGCAGGACCTCGGCCGACAGGCGCGGCATGTCGCCCAGGCAAATCAGCACGCCGTCAACCTCCCCTGGCACCGCCTCAAGGCCGGTTTTCAGGGACGTGCTCAAACCGTCGGCGTAATCCGGGTTGTGCACCAGGGTCACGTCGCGGCCGGCCAGGGCGGCTTCGATCTCGTCCGCCTCGTGACCGGTGACCACGATCACCGGGCGGGCCGGGGTGGCAAGCACCGCATCCACCGCCCGGGTCACCATCGGCTGGCCGTCGACCTCCGCCGTCAGCTTGTTGCGGGCGCCCATGCGCCGGGACTGGCCCGCCGCCAGCACCAGGGCGGCCACGCGGGCGGGGCGGGGGGCGGCCGGCGCGGGCCGGTCGCGGGGCTGGCCGCGCAGCGGAATTTCGGTCAGAAGCCCGCCGATGCCCATGCCCATGATATCCCGTCCTGTGACGGGCAGGTCCGCCGCCAGCCGCTGCAGCACCCAGTCCAGACCGTTCAGCTTTGGCGACCGGGCGCAGCCGGGCAGGCCCAGCACCGGCGTACTCCCGATCCGTCCCAGCAGCAAAAGGTTTCCGGGGTCGACCGGCATCCCGAGGTGATCGACCGTGCCGCCGGCCGCCTCGATCGCCGCCGGCAGGACGTCGCGCCGATCGGTGATGGCCGACGCGCCGGCAATCAGCACCATCCCGCGCCCGGCCTGAACCATGCTGCGGATCTCGCCGGCCAGGGTTTTGGCGGTATGGGCGCAGCGCCGCTCCGCCGTCAAAGTGCTGCCGATCTGGGCCACGCGCTCGGCCGTCACCACCGCCGTCTTGTCCAGCATCTTGGGGCTCGTCCCGGGCATCCGTGTCTGGATCAGCCCGATATCGCGCGGCCGATAGGCGGCCACCCGGATGGCCGGTCCGGCCGCCGCGGCCGCCATCGCCTCACAGATCGACAGGTTCTGTTCGGTGACGGCAAAGGGGATGATCTTGACCGTGGCCACCATCTGGCCGGCCGATACGGGTTCGAAGCGGGGCAAGGTGGCCACGGTGATCGTCTCGTCAACGAGGTTGACCCGCCGCAGCACCTCGTCGTCCAGCACGGCCACACCGTCGGCGGCGGCAAAGATGTTGACCCGGCCGGTGAAAGGGTCGGCGACGGTCAGCCCGGCGGCCGCGGCGTCGCGCGTCAGGGCCGCGGCAAGACGGGTGGCCGCCGTGTCCTCGTGGACGTCGCCGTCCTCCAGCACCGCCGCGACCACCGTCCGGAGCCCGGCGCGACGCAGCGCGGCGATATCGTCGGCCGCCAATCGGTGACCCTTCTTCAGAACCAGACCGTCCTGACGCACCGAATGGGCCAGGATGGCGCCCGCCGCCTCGCCCGTGGGGATATCGCCGAACTTCACGCCGCTGCGCGCTGACGCGCCGGGTCGCGCCGCAGCGCGGCCGTCATCTCGGCCAGAATGGAGATGGCGATCTCGGCTGGCGACACGGCCCCGATCGACAGCCCCGCCGGTCCGTGGATGCGGTCCAGGGTTGCCCGGTCATGGCCCAAGGCGCCCAGCCGTTCCAGCCGCGCCGCATGGGTGCGCGTGCTGCCCAGGGCGGCGATGTAGAAGGCGTCGGATCGCAAGGCCAGATCCAGGGCCGGGTCGTCCAGCTTAGGATCGTGGGTCAGCGTGACCACGGCGGTCCGCCGGTCGGGTGCCAGCGCCGCCAGTCCTTCGTCGGGCCAGTCGAGGCGCACGGCGACATCGGGAAACCGCGCGTCGCTGGCAAAGGCGCGGCGCGGATCGATGACCGTAACGTCATATCCGGCCAAGGCCGCCATGGGCGCCAGGGGCTGGGCGATGTGGACCGCGCCGACGACGATCAGCCGCAGCGGCGGGTTGAACACCTGGATAAAGATGGCACCCTCGGCGGTGTCGATCACCCGGCCCTTGTCGGCCTGCCGGGCATCCGCAAGGCTCTGGCGCAGGACATCGGTCAGGGCCAGATCGCCCTGTTCCCTGTCGCCGTCGACCAGGGTCTGGGCCCCGTCGTCGAGCCGGGTCAGAAGGGCCGCCGGACGCTTGGCCGCCCGCGCTGCCAGCAGCGCCTCGAGAAGTGCCTGCTTCATTCGACCGCCTCGACAAACACCTGGATGGTGCCGCCGCAGGCCAGCCCAACCTCCCATGCCTGCTCGTTGGAGACGCCGTACTCCAACAGCCGGGGCGGGGCGCCCCCCATCACTTCCTGGGCCTCGCGCACGACAGCGCCCTCGATGCAGCCGCCGGAGACCGATCCGGCCATGGCCCCGTCGGCGTCGATGGCCAGCTGGCTGCCGACCGGGCGCGGCGACGACCCCCAGGTGCTGACCACGGTCGCCAACGCCACCTTGCGTCCCTGCGCGCGCCAGGCCGCCGCTTGCTCCAGAACCGTATCGCCGCCGTTCATCCCACCGCCTCCTCCGCCGCCTGCCGCCGCCACGCCGCCATCTCCTTTGTCGACATCGGCCGATCCTCGCTCAAGGTCTCCACCAGCCCGGCCAGGCTGTCCAGATTGTGGGCCGCGCGAAACGCGTCGACATGGGGCATCATCAACCGGGCTCCCTGAGATTTGGGTGCGTAGGCATCGAAGCGCAACAGGGGGTTCAGCCAGATCAGCGTGCGGCAGCTCTTGTGCAGCCGCTCCATCTCCCGTTCCAGATTGGCGCCGGCATCGCGGTCCAGCCCGTCGGTGATCAGCAGGACGACCGCCCCCTGGCCCAGCACGCGCCGGGACCACCAGCGATTGAACTGGTGCAGACACAGGCCAAGCCGCGTACCGCCCGACCAGTCCTCCACCGCCTCGCCGATCCGCTCCAGGGCCGTGTCGACATCGCGGTGGCGAAGATGGCGGGTGATGTTGGTCAGGCGGGTGCCGAAGACAAAGCCGTGGACCCGGTCCCGATCGCTGGTCACCGCGTGCAGGAAATGCAGCAGCATGCGCGAATACTGGGCCATGGATCCGGAGATGTCGCACAGCACCACCAGGGGCGGAGGCCGGCGCTGGCGCCGGCGGCGGGCAAGATCGATGGCCGCACCCCCGCCGCGCAGGGACTGGCGCAGGGTCCGGCGCATATCGATCCGCCGGCCGGCCGGGAAGACCTCGAAGCGCCGCGTCGCGACGTCCCGGATGGGCAGACGCATACCGTCGATGGCGCGCCGTGCCTGGGCCAGCTCGTCGGCGCTCATCTGCTCGAAATCCTGGGCGCCCAGCCGTTCCCGCTCCGACACGGTCAGCGAGGCGTCGAGCTCCAGTTCCGGCTGCTCGGGTCTATCGTCGTCCAGCGTGGCGCCGGGATTGCGCGAAAACGCCTCGGCCACCCGGCGATTGACTTCCGCGGCATCCTCGCGGCCGGTATCGACCTGCGGGATCATTAGCGACATGGCCCGCTTGAGCAGATCGGGGTTGCGCCAGAAGATATGAAAGGCCTGATCGAACACCTCGCGCTGGTCGCGTCGGTTGACCAGGGTCGCGTGCAGGGCCCAGTAGAAGTCCTGCCGCCGCTCGATGCCGATGGTGCGCACCGCCTCCAGGGCGGCCAGCACCTTGCCGGGCCCCACCGGCAGGCCGGCGCCGCGCAGCGCCCGGCAGAACTGCATGACGTTGTAGGCAAGCTGGCCCCGGTCGGCGGGCTCGGCCATGGCGGATGCCATGCGGTTAGGCCACGGCCGCCAAGTCGGCCTTGACCTCGGCGATCAGGCGGCCGGCTTCCGACCCGGAAATCTTCTCGATGTCGTCCTGATATTTCAGCAGGATCCCCAGCGTATCGTTGACGGTCGCCGGGTCGAGCTCGATGATGTTGAGTTCCGTCAGGGCCTGGGCCCAATCCAGCGTCTCGGCGACGCCCGGCTGCTTGAACAGGTCCATGTCCCGCAGCTTGTGCACGAACCCGACAAGCTGATGCGACAGCGCGGCCGGCGTTCCGGGCGCTTTCAACTCGACGATCTGCCGCTCCCGCTCGGCCGTCGGGTAGTCCACCCAATGATAGAAGCAGCGCCGCTTGAGCGCGTCGTGGATCTCGCGCGTCCGGTTGGAGGTGACGATGACGATCGGCGGCGTCTCGGCCTTGATCGTGCCGATCTCCGGCACCGTGATCTGATAGTCGGACAGGACTTCCAGCAGATAGGCCTCGAACGGCTCGTCGGTGCGGTCGAGCTCGTCGATCAGCAGCACCGGCGCGCCGTCCAAATCCGGCTCGAGCGCCTGGAGCAGCGGCCGGCGGATGAGGAAATCCTCGCCGAAGATATCCTTGCTCAGGTTCTCGCGGTCGCGGTCGCCGGAGGCTTCGGCCAGCCGGATCTCCAGCATCTGGCGCGGGTAGTTCCATTCATAGACCGCCGACGCGACGTCCAGCCCCTCATAACACTGGAGGCGGAGAAGCTTGCGGCCGAGGGTGGCGCTCAAAACCTTGGCGATCTCGGTCTTGCCGACGCCGGCCTCTCCCTCGAGGAACAGGGGTCGGCCGATCTTGAGTGCCAGGTAGAGGGCGGTGGCGAGGGACCGTTCGGCGATATAGTCGCCATCCTGCAGCAGGGCCAGGGTGGCATCGACCGAATCGGGCATGGCCTGGGTCATCGGGATCGCGTTCCTTATGTCAGTCGCAAGGCAGTGTTATCGCGCAGTGGACCGGTCGGCGCCAGTCCAAGGCTGGGAAATGTCAGGGCATGGAAGGCGGCGGGCCGGCCGGGGCGAACACCTCCTGGGGTTCCGCCACGCCGCGCAGGCGATGGGTGCCCACGGACCGCAGCGGCTCGCCGCAGAATCCGGCGAATGCCGACGAGGTCAGGATGGGCTCGCCCAAACCGCCGCTCAGGCTTTCGATCCGGGACGCCCAGTTCACGGCCCGACCGATGACCGTGAAATCCAGACGGTCCTCGGCGCCGATATTGCCGTAGAGCACCGTGCCGACGTGCAGCGCGATGCCGGCCCGGGCCTCCGGCCGGCCGGCTTCCAACCGCTGCCGGCTGACGGCGGCCAGCGACCCGGCCGCCGAGCGGGCGGCCCGCAGGGCCGTGGCGCAGGCCGCCGCGGTATCGCCATCGCCCAGCGGAAAGATCGCCAGCATGCCATCGCCCATATATTTGAGCACCTCCCCGCCGGCCGCGTGGACCGGACCGACCATGCAGGCGAAGAAATCGTTGAGCAGGCTCAACAGCGCCTCGCGGTCCAGCGTTTCCGAGGATGCCGTGAACCCGCGCAGGTCGCAGAAAAAGATCACCGCCTCGATCGACCGGCTGGACCCCAGCGTGATCTGACCGGAAAGAATGCGCCGCGCGGCGTCGTGACCGACATAGGTATCGAGCAGGCTGGTTGCCGTTTGCTCGGCGACCCGGATCTCGCAGACCGCGCCCAGGGCGGGGGCGATGGCTTCCACCAGGGCGATATCGGCGTCGGCAAAACCTTCGGGCGCCTGGGATGTCAAACCGATACCGGCCATCTTGCCGGACCCGAGCGGCATGGGAACGAGCGCGTAGTCGGTTCCGCCGCGGTCCCGAAGCTCCTCGAGCATGGGGAAGTCGATATCGGCGTCGGCTCCGGACAACCGGCGGCGAACCAGCCGGCCGCCCCGGTGAAGCAGACCGATGGGACTGTGATGGTAGGTCATGGACGTGACCACCTTGCGCGGGACCCGCCGTTCCACCGCCTCGCCCGTGTCCGCCAGCCATTCGTAGCCGACGGCATAGAGTTGGGGGTGAAGCTGGGGCAGGTGCAGGGTCACCCGCCAGATCGGCAAGCCGATGTCGGTCAGCCGCGCGCACAACGCTTCCAACAGGGCTCCCGACCGATCCAACCGTCTGGCATCGGACAGCAGCCAGTCGATGAGGGGCCCGGAGCGCGCCTGGGGCGCGGCGAACGAACGGGACGGCACGATATCGCCGCCCCGTTCGGATGTGGCGATCAAGCGGCGCCGGCGACCGCCCGCTTGGCCATAACCGTGACCAGATGGGCGCGATAGGCGGCCGATGCGTGCATGTCGGCGTTGAGCCCGTCGGCCGGGACGGTGATGCCGTTCAGGGCGTCGGCGCCGAAGTTTCCGGACAGCGCGTCTTCCATGGACGCCACACGAAACACCGACGGACCGGCACCGGTGACCGCCACCCGCACGCCATCCCCGGTCTTGGCGACCATCACGCCGACCACGGCATAGCGGCTAGCCGGGTTGCGGAACTTGGCGTAACCCGACTTTTCGGGCACCGGGAAGCGGATCGCGGTGATCAGCTCGTCGTCGTTCAGGGCGGTCTCGAACATGCCGGTGAAGAAGTCCTCGGCGGCGATCTCGCGGCTGTTGGTGATCACCGTCGCGCCCAGCGCCACCAGGGCCGCCGGATAGTCGGCCGCCGGATCGTTGTTGGCGATGGAGCCGCCGATCGTGCCGCGGTTGCGCACCTGGGGGTCCCCGATCATCCCGGCCAGCTGGGCCAGGCCGGGAATCCTCCGCTTGACCTCGGCGGACCGGGCCAACTCGCCATGGGTGGTCATGGCTCCCACGACGATTGTATCGCCGTCTTTCCTGACGCCCTTCAGATCGGCGATGGCCGACAGGTCGATCACATCGGACGGGCTGGCCAGCCGCTGTTTGAGGGTGGGGATCAGGGTCATGCCGCCGGCCATGAACTTGGCATCGTCGGACCCCGCCAGCTTGGCGGCGTCGGCCACGGAGGTCGGTTTGTGATACTCGAACGCATACATCGGATGGCTCTCCCTATTCGGCGGCCTGGGCCACGGTGGCGGACTGCAGCGCCCGCCACACCTTTTCCGGCGTCGCCGGCATTTGCAGATCGACGCCGATGGCGTCCGTGACGGCATTCATGACGGCGGGCGGCGCGGCGATGGCGCCCGCCTCGCCGCATCCCTTGACCCCCAACGGGTTGTGGGTGCAGGGCGTCTCCGTCAACCCGACCTTGAAGCTGGGCAGATTGTCGGCCCGCGGCATGCAGTAATCCATGTAGGACCCGGTCAGAAGCTGCCCCGACGTCTCATCGTAGACGGTGTTCTCCAGCAGCGCCTGGCCGACCCCGTGAACGATCCCGCCATGGACCTGGCCCTCGACGATCATCGGGTTGATCACCCGTCCGAAATCGTCGACCGCGACGAAGTTCACGATCTCCGTCATCCCGGTGTCGGGGTCGACCTCGACCTCGCAGATCTGGGTTCCGGCCGGGAAGGTGAAATTGGCCGGATCGTAAAAGGCGGTTTCCTCCAGCCCCGGCTCCAGATCGGCCGGGTAGTTGTGGGGCACGTACGCGGCGAAGGCGCATTCCTGGATGGTCTTGAACCGGTCGGTGCCGCTGACCGTGAACTTGCCGTCCTTGAACTCGATATCGGCCTCCGACGCCTCCAGCAGGTGAGCGGCGATCTTCTGGGCCTTGGCGATGACCTTGTCCGCCGCCTTGACGATGGCCGAACCGCCGACGGCCAGGGACCGAGACCCGTAGGTGCCCATGCCGAATGGCGTCTTTTCGGTGTCGCCATGCACGACCTCGATCTGATCGGCCGGGACGCCCAGATGCGACGACACGACCTGCGCGAACGTCGTTTCGTGTCCCTGGCCGTGACTGTGGCTGCCGGTGAAGATGGTCAGGTTGCCGGTGGGGTTGAACCGGATCTTGGCGCTTTCCCAAAGGCCGACACCGGCCCCCAGCGATCCCACGGCCGCCGACGGCGCGATCCCGCACGCCTCGATATAACAGGAAAAGCCGATGCCCCGGCGCTTGCCGCGGGCCTCGGACTCGGCGCGGCGCTTGGCGAAGCCGGCATAGTCGGCAAGCCTCAGCGCTTCATCCAGCGACTTCTCGTAGTCCCCGGTGTCGTAGCACATGATCACCGGCGTCTGATGCGGGAAGCTTCGAACGAAGTTCTTGCGGCGCAGATCCGCCGGATCAATGCCCAACTCCCGCGCCGCCGTCTCGACCAGCCGCTCGACCACATACGTCGCCTCGGGCCGGCCGGCGCCGCGCGCCGCGTCGACGGGAGCGGTGTTGGTGTAGACGCCGTCGACCTCGGCATAGATCGCCGGGATGTCGTACTGCCCCGACAGCAGCGGCGCGTACAGATAGGTCGGGACCGACGACGAGAAGGTGGACAGGTAGGCGCCCAGATTGGCGATGGTGTGCACCCGAAGGGCCAGGAACCGTCCGTCCTTGTCCAACGCCAGCTCGGCCTTGGTCACATGGTCGCGTCCATGGGCGTCGGCCAGGAAGCCCTCGCTGCGTTCCCCGGTCCACTTGACCGGCCGGCCGACCTTCTTGGCGGCCCAGACGCACACCGTTTCCTCGGGATAGATGAAGATCTTGGACCCGAACCCACCGCCGACATCCGGCGCCACGACGCGCAATTTATGTTCCGGCGCCACGCCGACAAAGGCCGAAAGAACCAGCCGGGCGACATGCGGGTTTTGGCTGGTGGTGTAGAGAGTGAAGCTGTCGCTGCCGGTATCGTACTCGCCGATGGCCGCCCGCGGCTCCATCGCGTTGGTCACCATCCGGTTGTTGACGATATCCAGCTTCGTGACATGAGCCGCCTTGGCGAACGCGGCTTCCGTCGCGGCCTTGTCGCCCAGTTCCCACTCGAACACCGTGTTGTTGGGAATGTCTTCGTGCACCAGGGGCTTACCGGACTTTTGTGTTTCGGCGACTGAGATCGTCGCGGCAAGCTCCTCATAATCGACGACGATCAGCTCGGCCCCGTCCTTGGCCTGGGCATAAGTCTCGGCCACCACGACGGCGACATGATCGCCGACATGCCGGACCTTGCCCTGGGCCAACGCCGGGTGCGGGCCTGCCTTCATCTCCGACCCGTCCTTGCTGTGGATCATCCAGCCGCAGATCAGGTTGCCAATCCCGTCGGCCTTGAGATCCTCGCCGGTCAGCACCGCCAGAACTCCGGGCGCGGCCTCCCCGGCTGTCTTGTCGATCCCGCGGATACGCGCATGGGCATGGGGCGAGCGCAGGAAATAGGCATATGTCTGTCCCGGTCGGGACACGTCGTCGGTATAGCGGCCCTTGCCGGTCAGAAACCGGCGGTCTTCCTTCCGGCGCATGGGATCGCCGATTTTGTCGTCGGACATGATGGCATCCTCCCTGTTTCCGCTGCTTTCTATTCGGCGGCCTTTGGCATGGTCTGGGCGGCCGACAGGACCGCCTTGACGATGTTGTGATAGCCCGTGCAGCGGCAGATGTTCCCCTCCAGCCACTCGCGGACGTCATGCTCGCTGGGGTCGGGGTTGTTCTGCAGCAGGTCGACGGCGCTCATCACCATGCCCGGGGTGCAGAACCCGCACTGCAGGCCGTGATGTTCGCGGAATGCTTCCTGCATCGGATGCAGCGTTCCGTCAGGGGCGGCCAACCCCTCGATCGTCGTGACGCTGGTGCCCTCGGCCTGGCTCGCCAGCATGGTGCAGGCCTTCACCGACCGGCTGTCGACATGTACCACGCACGCGCCGCACTGACTGGTGTCGCAGCCGACATGGGTGCCGGTCAGGTTAAGTTCGTCGCGCAAAAACTGAACGAGCAAGGTGCGCGGATCGACGTCCCGCGTCACAGCCTTGCCGTTCACCGTCATGGAAACGGTGGTTGCCATGTGATCCTCCCGATGGGCGCCTAGGTTTTCCGCGCCGGTTCCCCGATGGTGCGCACGGGCGATCGACATCGCCCTCCGGCACGCAACGGATTAAGGCTATGAGCGGCGTCGGCCCAGGTCAAGCGGGCATGACGGCGCGGTCTCCGGAATCGCCAGGACGGGCGTGTCGAGACCCCGAACTACCTGATTCAGGGGGCCCTAAAGGACGTAGATCAGCACCAGCAGAAGCACCAGGATGACCAGCGATGCAATCCAGATCGGTTGAGGGATGCCCAGGCGACGCTTCGCCGGCGCCTCCTCCGCCGGTGGTGGCGCGGCCGGTGCCGGCTGCACGCGCGGCGGGGGCGCCGGAGCTGGAGCCGGTGAAGGAGCGGCCCCCGGGGCGGCGGGCGCGGCGGCCGGTGGAGCGGGGGGAGGAGGCGCTGGGGCCGGGGCGGGCGTCGGGGGCGCTTCCGCTGCCGCCGGTGCGGCCTCGCCCGCCTCGACCAGTCCCGCAAAGCGCGAGAAGAAATCATCCGCCATTTTCTTGGCCGTGCCGTCGATGAGGCGCGATCCGATCTGAGCGAGTTTGCCGCCGACGCTGGCGGTCACCTCGTATCGCAGCAGCGTCGCGGTGCCGACCTCCTCCAGCCTGACCTTGGCGCCGCCCTTGGCGAACCCGGCGGCGCCGCCCTTGCCTTCGCCGCTGATCGTGTAGCTTTCCGGCGGGTTGACATCGGACAGGGTGACGTCGCCCTTGAACTTGGCCTTGACCGGGCCGACCTTCGCCGTGACCGCCGCCCGCATTTCCGTCGGCGAGACCTGTTCCACGGTGTCGCATCCGGGAATGGCCTGGCGCAGCACGTCCGGGTCGTTGAGCGCCGCCCACACTTTTTCGCGCGGAGCCTCGATCTTGTATTCGCCCTTCATGTCCATGGCCTGGTCTCCGAGTCTAGGGGGTGCAACGGCCGGGCCGGCCATCGTCAGATGAAGTCACCTTACGCGCCGGCAAGACGCCTGTGGCGACCGCGGCGGATATTCCACGCCATGAAGGCGATGATCAAGACCGTACCGACCAGATGGACCATCAGGCTGTTCGGCCACAAAAGCGCCACGCCGATGGCCGCGATCAGGGGTCGTTCCAGCCAGGAGATCGGCGACTCGGCATGACCCTCGATGGCGGCGACCAGGGCATAGATGCCCAGGGTTCCGAAGCCGAAGATCTGAATCGCCACGCCGAAGTCGCCACTGAGGAAGGGCGTATAGGCAAAGAGAAGCGGAACGATGTAAAGGACCTTGGCGATCTTCCAGGCGGTCATGCCGGTGGCCATCGGTTTGGTTCCGGCGATGGCGGCGGCGGCAAACGCGGTCAGACAGACCGGCGGCGTCACATTGCTGTCCTGGCTGAGCCAGAAGATGATCATATGGGCCGACAGCAGCGCGGTGGTCAGCACCGCCGGCGACAGTGTGGCCTCGTTGACCATCGACGCCATGTCGGGAGGAATCAGGGCCACCAGCGAAGCGGCGTCGGCGGTGCTCATGGGCTGGCCCAGGGCCCCGGCGCTGTCGGGCGCCACCAGCATCAGGACCGCCCGCGCGGCGTCGGGCACGGTTCCCGCCGCCACCGCATTGACCAGTTCGGACTGAATGATCAGGTCGTAGAGGGCCGGCGCGGAGAGGGCCGCGAGCACGATGTAGGCGGCCGTCACCGGCAACCCCATGCCCAGAACAAGCGATGCGATGGCCACCAGGACGATCGCGATGAACAGATTGCCGCCGGCCCAGGACGACATCATCAATGAAAACGTGTTGCCGATGCCGGCGGTGGCGATGACGTTGACGATCAGACCCACCGATACCAGCAGAATGCCGGTCAGTATCATGTTGTGCACGCCCATGGCCAGGGCGTCCAGGATCTCCCGCGGGCCCATGCGGTGGGGTGTCAGCCAGCTCGATGCGATGACCGCCAGGATCGCAAAAGTGGCGGCGAAGGTGGGCGTGTAGTTGAGCACGAGCATGCCCACAAGCACGGTCAGCGGTATCAGGAACACCGCCCCGCCACGCCGCATCACCGCGCCCAGCCTTGGCGCGTCGTCGGCCGCCTCGGCCGTCAGCCCCTGCTTCTTGGCCTCGATGCGCACGTAGAAGGCGATCCCGAGAAAATACATGACCGCCGGCAGGAACGAGACCGCGACGATATCGAGATAGGGGATCTGGGTGAAGTTCACCATCACGAACACGCCCGCCCCCATGATCGGCGGCATGAGCTGGCCACCGGTCGACGCCGATGCTTCCACGCCTGCGGCAAACCGGGCGGGGAAGCCGGCGCGTTTCATCAGGGGGATGGTGATAACCCCGGTGGACACGGTGTTGGCCACGGCCGAGCCCGAGATTGTGCCCGTCAGCCCCGACCCCAGCACGGCGACAAAGCCGGGACCGCCGACCATCCGCCCGGCCACCGCGCGGGCGAGGTCGATGATGAACGCCCCGGCCCCCGATTTGACCAGGAAGGCGCCGAACAGGATGAACATGAAGACAAAGCTGGATGAAATGCGGGCGATCATGCCGAACATGCCGTCCTCGCCGTAGACCGAGCGCAGCAGAACGACTTCCAGAGACAGCCCGGGGAACTGAAACAGGCTGGGTACGTACCGGCCCCACCAGACGATGTAGGTGAACGCCAGGACGATGAGAACGGGAATGATCCAACCGGTGGTCCGGCGGGTGAACTCGACCGCCAGGATCACCAAGGTCAACCCGGCGGCGTAATCCCAGAAATTGTAGTCGAAACCGCGCAGCGCCAAGGCGCGTTCGGTGATCAGGACATAGACCACCGCCGCCACGAGCAGCGCGGCCAGCGCCAGATCGACGATCAGGACGAGCCGACGGCCACCCTTGCCTTCCAGCGGCACCAGCGGGATGAGCAGGGCGCACAGCGCCCCCAGGCTGGCGAAGTGGATGGTCGACGTCCACAGCACCGACCAGTTGGCGAACGTGTTGAACCAGATGTGGACCGCGGCGATGCCGATGGCCAACGCGAAGACCGCGAGCCCCAGCCACGCCGCCGGGGACCGCTGGCCGATCTTGCGCGCGATGATGGCACGCGCGGTGTCCATGGAGGTATCCATGAGCGGCAAGGGCCCGGCCGGCGAGGGGGCGGCGACGCCGCCCCGCCGCCGGCCGGAACCGGCCTCCTAGCTCGGCGGCCGCAGGCGGTCGGGGATCGTGAGGCCCGCCTCCTCGAAATAGCGCAAGGCCCCCGGGTGCAGCGGCAGGGGCAGACCGGCCAGGGCCGTGTCCAGCGCCATGAACTCGGTGGCCGGATGGATGTTCTGCAGGAAGGTCAGGTTTTCGAACGTGGCCTTGGTGATCTGATAGACTTCCTCTTCCGGCACGTCGGCGTTGACCGCCAGGAAGTTGGGTTGGCCGATGGTCACCCAGTCCTCGTCAAGGCCGGGATAGGTGCCGGCCGGGATCACGAACTCGGTCCACAGTTCCAGCCCGGCGTTGGCGCGCTCGATCTGCTCCGGCGTGAAGGACAAGGGCTGGATCTGGTCCCCGGCCGTGGCCATGAGCTGGGTCATCGCCCCCACGGGCGGCCCGGCGCTGGGGTTGACCGCGTCGATGGTGCCGTTCTGAAACCCTTCCACGCTGGGCGTGTAGCCGACAAAGGCGAGGTCGAAGAACGCGTCGGGGTCTTCTACCCCCAGACCGCCGAGAATATGGCGGTTGGACCCTTCCGTGCCCGAGTTCCGGGCGCCGATCGCGAAGGTCGTGCCCTCGGCTTCGATCAGATCGTCGATGGTCCCGGTCGTGGCCATGTCCTGGCGCATGGCGAAATGTTCGACATTCGGCCAGAGGAGAGTGATCGATCGAAGGTTGTCTTGCGGTCCGTCGCCTTCCAGCGGCCCGCTGCCATCGGCGGCATAGGCGCCGAACAGGCCCTGAAGAATAGCGAACTGGGCCTGGTTTTCGCGCAGCAGCTTTATGTTCTCGCCCGATCCGGCCGAGGTGATCGCCGACATGGAGATCCCCTGGCTCGGCTCCAGCTTGACCTTGACCAAGGTTGCGAGGGCCACCCCGACCGGGTAATAGGTGCCGCCTGTGCCGGCCGTGGCCAGAAGATAGGATCCGGCGTCTTGAGCCTGAGCCTGGCCGCCAAACGATGCCAGCGTCGCTGCCAGTGCGGCCGCAGCAAGGGGGCGAAACAGCTTTGTTCTCACTGATTGTCGCACGCATTGTCTCCCTGATTCTGTCACATCAACACGCCTCTGCGGTCTTTCCGGCCGCTTGGGCGTCGTCGCACCACTATGGCGGCAGACGGGTCGGCTTGTCACCCTCTTGCGCTTTCCTCCCTTTTTCGCTGGCGCGGCGGCTGGGCATGGCCGTGCTGGTGCTGGGCGCGCTGATGGGCGCGCCGATGGCCGCCCTTGGCGCGGACCCGGCGACGGACGGCCATGGGGCGGCATCGGAAGCCGGGGCCGAATTGGATGAGCATGTGGGCGGCGATGGGGTGCACGACGCGCCCCATCTCGACGGCGGCGCCCTGAGCCTGGCCTGGATCGCCCCTTTCGTGGGAATCCTGCTGTCCATCGCCCTGATGCCGCTGATCGTGCCCAGCTTTTGGCACCGGCACTTCGGCAAGATTTCGGCATTCTGGAGCCTGGCGTTTCTGGTGCCCTTCGCGGTTCTGTTCGGCTGGAAGCTGGCCCTGTTCGAGGTGCTCCACACGGCCCTGCTGGAGTATGTGCCGTTCATCATCCTGCTGACGGCCCTGTTTACCGTGGCCGGCGGCGTGCGGGTGACCGGCAGCCTGAGCGGCACACCGGCGGTCAACACGGCGATGCTGCTGCTGGGCACCGCCATCGCCAGCTGGATGGGCACCACCGGTGCCGCCATGCTGTTGATCCGCCCGCTGCTGCGGGCCAATGAAAACAGGCGCTACAAGGTGCACAGCGTCGTGTTCTTCATCTTTCTGGTGGCCAATATCGGCGGCGCCTTGACGCCGCTGGGCGATCCGCCCCTGTTCCTCGGCTTCCTCAAGGGGGTCGATTTCTTCTGGCCGACCGCCAACCTGCTGCTGCCCATGCTGCTGATTTCCGGTATCCTGCTGGTCGCTTATTTCATCCTCGATACGATCCTGTTCGGCCGCGAGGGGCGGCCGGCGCTCGAGGAGGCGGGCGAACGGGTCAAGCTGGGCCTCGAGGGCAAGATCAATATCCTTCTCCTGGCCGGCGTGGTCGGGGCGGTGCTGCTGAGCGGTATCTGGGATCCCGGCCTTTCCCTGACCGTCTTCCATGTCGAGGTCGAACTGCAAAGCGTGGTGCGCGATGTGCTGCTGATCGGCGTCGCGCTGCTGTCGCTGTGGCTGACCAGCTCCGAGAGCCGCAGGCTCAACGGTTTTTCCTGGTTTCCGATCGTCGAGGTCGGCAAGCTGTTCGCCGGCATTTTCCTGACCATCATTCCGGCCATCGCCATCCTGCGGGCCGGGTCGGACGGTGCCCTGGGGGCCGTCATCTCCGCCGTCAGCACCGACGGGCAGCCCAACAACGTGATGTATTTCTGGCTCACCGGGATTCTCTCCAGCTTCCTGGACAACGCGCCGACCTATCTCGTGTTCTTCAACACGGCCGGCGGCGATCCCGAGGTTCTGATGGGCCCGCTGGCGCCGACCTTGATCGCCATTTCCGCCGGCGCGGTGTTCATGGGCGCCAACACCTATATCGGCAACGCCCCCAACTTCATGGTGCGGGCCATCGCCGAGCAGCGCGGCGTGGCGATGCCCAGCTTCTTCGGCTATATGGGCTGGTCGATCCTCATCCTGATGCCGCTGTTCGTTCTCACGACATTCGTGTTCCTGATCTGAGAAAACTCGGAGAACCCCTTGTTCGGAAAAACCCTTTGGTCGATTGTGTTTTCTGATCTGTGCGAAGGCACATCCTGATGGGCCGTGGAGGCGTTCCTGTCGATCCGTCGCGACTTTCCCGATCTTCCGCCGGTCTGGGCGCTTGGCCTTGCGGTGGCGGCATGGGCGGCGGCGCGCTACGTCCCGCTATGGTCCTTCGCCTCGCCGACAGGCGCTACGGTCGGCATCGTGCTGATCTTGGCCGGGGTGATCCTGGCGGCATGGTCGGCCCTCTGGTTCCGGCGCAAGCGGACCACCATCGAACCCCGGAATGAACCGAGCGCCCTGATCATCGAGGGACCGTTCCGGCTTAACCGCAACCCGATCTACACGGGCATGGCGCTGGTGCTGTTCGGCGTGGCCATCTGGCTGGGCACCCTTTCGGCCCTGGTCGTGGTCGCCCTTTTCCCGGCGGTGGTGACACGCCGCTTCGTAAAAGGCGAGGAGGAGGCGCTGCGTCGGGCCTTCGGGGCCGAGGCCGATGCTTATTTCCGCAAGACGCGGCGCTGGTAGGTGCCTGCAGCCCTCAATGCGACATCAGGATCGGCAGGGTCATGTGCCCCAGCACGTGGCGGGTGGCGCCGCCCAGCACGATCTCGCGCCAGCGCGGCCGGCCATAGGCGCCCATCAGCACCAGGTCCGCCTCCATGTCGGTGGCGTAGGACAGGATCACCTGGCCCACATTGTCCGTGCCGGTATCGCTCATCGGTTCGACCTCGACGCCATGGCGCTTGAGGTAGCTGACGATCTCCAGCCCCCCTTCGAACCGGTGGTGCGGCCGGTCGCAGGTCAGAAGCACCACGTGCTCGGCGCTCTGGAGAATGGCCATGCCGTCGCGCACGGCGCGCGCCGCCTCCTTGGTGTCCTTCCACGCCAGCAACACTCTTTTTCCGACGGAATCGGCCATGCCGTCGCGCGGGGTCAAGAGGACGGGGCAGGACGAGGTCATCAACAATTCGTCCGGGTTGTGGAGACCGACATGGCCTTCCCAGCCGGCGCCGTGAGCCTGGCTGATGATCATCAGATCGGCGAAATGGCTGCGTTCGGCCAGCAGTTCGTTGTGGTCGCCCTCCAGCACGTGCCATTCCCATCGAATGCCCGCCTTGGGGCACGTCTCCGCCACTTCCGCGCGCACGCCGTCCGCCTTTTCGGCGGCGATGGCCGTGGCCTCGGCGATGTAGGCGTGAGACGCGCCCCGGCCCTGGATTGCCGCCGGCATGCTGGACGGCGACAGCATGTAGACGATTTCCAGGTCGGCGTCGTAGCGGGCGGCGAGGTCCAGCGCCACCTGCATCCGATGCTGGCGTGATTCGTCCGGGGCCATGTGGAGAAGAATGCTCTTGATCGCCATCGGGCTGCCTTTGCGGTTACGGTCGGATGCGTGACCTCGTGATCGGACCCTAGCGCGGAATCCCACGCCTGAAAACGGCCGACGTCAGCCGAGATAGGCCGCGATCTCCGGGATCGGCGGGGATTCCAGGAAATCCCGGATGCGGCCATGGGCCAGGATCTCGCCGTCCTGGACAAAAACCGCGCGCCCGTCCAGACGTCGCACCTCGTCAAGCTGATGGCTGACCATCAGCACGGTCAGCCCGTTGTCGCGGCGCAGCCGGTCGACCAGGGTCACCATTTCGGTACGTTGGGCCGGGCCCAGGGCGGCGAAGGGCTCGTCCAGCAGCAGGATCGGACGGTCGCGGACCAGGCTGCGGGCCAAGGCGGCCCGCTGCCGTTCGCCACCCGACAGCTGCCCCGGCAGTCTCTCCTCGAAGCCGGCCATCCCGACCTGGGACAACCCGTCGGCGACCCGGTCCAGGTCCGCCGGCCGCAGACGCAGTCCAGGGTGGATCCCCAAGCCCACATTCTGGGCCACCGTCAGGTGGGCGAACAGATTGTGGTCCTGGAACAGGGTGGTCACCGGCCGCCTGGCCGGCGGTACGCCGGCCATGTCCCGACCCTGAAGCACGATCAGGCCCCGTTCGGGCATGTCGAACCCCGCGATCAGGTTGAGCAGGGTGGATTTTCCGGCGCCGCTGGGACCGATGACGACCAGCAGCTCGCCCGCCTCGACCGACAGGTCGAAGCGCATCCGCATGTCCTCATAGCGGAACGAGACATCGGTGAGCTCAACGATCGGCACGGCCGCCCAGTCCGCGTTCGACAATGACAAACAGGGCCAGGCACAACCCGACCAGGATCAGGGCGGCGACGGCCGCGTCGTCCGTCTGATAGCTGCCCATTTTCTGGAAGAGGTAGAAGGGCAGGGTGGCCGTGGTCGGCGACCCGAACAGGGCGATGACGCCGAGATCGCCCATGGCCAGCGCCGCGCACAACGCCAGCGCCAGACCCGCGGGCCGGCGCAACAGCGGCCATTCGACCAGGCGAAACCTGTTCCAGCCGGCGATGTCCAGGCTCTGGCACAACCTGTCGTGCCGTTCCGCCACCCGCGCCGACGCCGGTCCCATAATTCGAACCACGAAGGGAAGCCCCATACAGGCGTTGATGATCACGACCAGCCCCAGGGTCAAGGAAAACACGTCGGCGAACCGCGACAGCAGGATGAACAGGCCGGCCCCGATGACCAGTGGCGGGACCACCAGCACCAGGGCGCCGGCGCCCTCCACCGCCTCGGCCAGGCGCGGACGGTGCCACCGGACGCGAAGGTCCCGCGCCGTCTGCACCACGCCCCAGCCCAGCACCAGGGACAGCATGCCGGCGCCAAGCCCGATGGCGACGCTGCGCCCGGCCGCCTGCCAAAGCGCGCCATCCCCCAGCACCCGCGTCACCGGCCCCTCCACACCGGCCGCGACGATGGCCGCCAGCGGCATTATCAGAACTGCCACCCCGAACAGGATGGCGCCGGCATCGCCGATCCGGCTCCAGACGCCCAGCCCGTCATACCGCTGTACCGGCCGCCCCAGATCGACCCCGGCCGGCATGGATCGGGCCAGCCGGCCCCACAGGGCGACCACGATACCGGCGATCAGGATCTGCAGCACGGCAAAGGCGGCGACTCGGCCAAGGTCGAAATCGAACCGCAACGCCTGATACAGCGCGACCTCGATGGTGGCGTTGGGCGGGCCGCCGCCAAGCATCAACACCACCGCAAAGCTGGTGAAGCACAACAGGAACACAAGCCCGGCCACCCCCGGCGCGATCTGACGCAGCATCGGCCATTCGATCAGCCGGAAGCTGTCGGCGCCCGATAGGCCAAGCTGCCCGGCAAGCCGCCAGCTTTCGGCCGGAATGCCGGCCCAGCCCTGAACCAGCACCCGGACGGCAAAGGGCATGTTGAGGAAGACGTGGGCGATCAGGATGCCGGTCAGCCCATAGATGTCGAGCCGGGCGTCGATGCCGATACCCTCCAGCATCCGGTTGACCAGCCCGGAGCGCCCGTAGATGGCGATGATGCCCAGCACGCTGACGATGGTCGGCACGACCATGGGCAGGCCCAGCAGCCGCAACAGCAGCGACCGGCCGGGAAACGCGGGCCGGCGGGCCAGCGCCCTGGCCACCGGGATCGCCAGTCCGATACTGAGCGCGGCGGACAGGAACGCCTGCCACAGGCTGAAGCGCAGGACCGCCCGGACATAGGGGTCGCCGATCGCCGCCGCCAGGTCGACCCGCCCGGCGGCGCTGACCAGCCCGGCCAGGGCGCTGCCGAAGATCAGCAGCAGCACCGCGCCGCTGGCCGCGCCGGGCAGCAGCGATCGCAGGACGGTCACGGGGTCGAACCGACCGCGCCGTTCAGCGGCTCATCGCCGCCAGCCATTCGTCGACCCAGGCGGCGCGGTTGGCCACCACCTGGTCGGCGGGGACAAGCAGAGCGCGGGCCGGGTCGACAAGATCGTCGAAGACGTCCGGCAGGCCGCCGGCCGGCGGGACGACCGGATACATCCAGTTGGTGGTCGGGATGGCGTCCTGAAATCCCGGCGTCAGCATGAAGCGCAGGAACCGGTCGGCCAGATCCGCCTGATCGGTGACGGTGGTGCGTGCCGCGACCTCGATCTGCAGATAATGGCCTTCCGAAAACGCCGCCGCCCGGTAGCGGTCCTCACCGTCGGCGTAGCGGTGATAGGCGGGAGAGGTTGTGTAGCTCAACACCATCGGCGCCTCGCCCTCCAGGAACAGGCCATAGGCCTCGCTCCAGCCGCTGCTGACGGTGACGATGCGCGGCCGAAGGGCCGTCCAGGCCTCGCCAGCCTCGTCGCCGAACACGGACTTCATCCATAGCAGCAGGCCCAGGCCCGGCGTGCTGATGCGGGGATCCTGGATCAGGATCTCGATATCGCTGTCCTCGACCAGGGCGCGCAGGCTTTGCGGCGGTTCGGCCAGGGCCTCGCTGTCGTAGACGAACGCGAAATATCCCCAATCGTAGGGAACGAAAAGCTCGTCGGTCCAGTCCACCGGCAGGTCGAGCCCGCCGAGATCCAGCCCGTGGGGCGCCAGCAGCCCGGTCGCCGCCGCCTCCGCCGTCAGGTTGGTGTCCAGGCCAAGGATCACGTCGGCGCGGGTGTTTTGTCCCTCCAGGCGCAGCCGGCCCAGGATGGCCACCCCGTCATCGACGCCGACCAGATCCAGATCGCAGCCGCATTCCGCCTCGAACGCCTGCTCGATGACGGGTCCGGGCCCCCATTCCGATACGAAGGAACTGTAGGTGTACACCGTGAGAACGGGCAGATCCTGGGCCTGGCCGGCGGCTGCTCCAAGTACCGACGCGGCGCACAGGACGGGCGCGGCCCAGATCGGCCGGCGCCGATCGGAAAGACGGGAAAACTGGACGGACATCGCGAAACTCCTCGGTCGGGTATCCGCGACGCGAGGAGGGGAAGGGGAGGTCGATAGGAGATGTGACCGCCGCCCCATCTCCCTACGCCGGCACGACCCGGATCAGGTTCATTGGGTTGGCCGGTCGCGCCGGCCTCTCAGCCCTTCAATCGAGGGCACCCCAGTGGGACAGCGCTACACATGCCTCGCGGCACGGGCCGTGTCAATCGGGACAAAAAACGACGCCTCAAAAAAAGGCTGGCGTCGGCACCCGTTCACCGATGCGCTGGCCGGGCGGCGGAGGATCGCCATCAAACGCCGCCGCAGCCTGCCTTAGCGACGCCGTGGGAACTCATCGAGCGGGACATCGTTAGGGTCATTCGTACAAGCACACCCGAGTCCCGGATCACCGTCGTCAAGACATCACCCAACAGGAGATCACCCATGGCGGACATTCCCACGGGCGCGATTATCGTCGTCGGGACAGGAGAAGGCGCGCGCCTTTTCCGCAATCGCGGCGATGCTCAGCATCTCAATCTCGAATTCGCTGGCCCGCTGGAGCCAACCAATCTTGCCGGCGAGGGACCGTCCGGAAAGTCGCCGCCCGACCAGTCGGATCGGGAGTCGATGGAGGCGACCTTTTCCAAACAACTCGCCAGGCATCTCTATGACATCGCCTACGGAGGCGAGACGGACACCATCGTGCTCATTCTCGACCCGGATACGCTGGGTGAGGTGCGGCCGCTGCTGCACAAGGAAGTCAAGGACCGCCTGATCCTGGAATTGTCGAAGACCCTGATCAACTCGCCCGTCGAGGACATCGAGAAAACGCTCAAGGCCGCCTGACGCCGGCCGCGCCAAACTTGTCCCCTCCGGTCTTCGGCGTGGCGCCGACGACGTGTGGGCCGCTCTCAATCCAGACCGGTCGCACGCGGTCCCTTCGGCTAGGCCGCCGTCCGGGCGTCGAGCGCGTCCGGCGTGATCGACAGCCCCAGGCCGGGGCGGTCCCCCAGAGTCACCGCGCCATCGGCCACGGCGAACGTTTCCTGGGGCATCAGGTCGAAAAGCCAGCGATGCATCATGTGGCTTTCCACAGAGCATCCCTCTCCGATCGCTGCGGCCACGTGCAGGCTGGCCAGGAACAGGACGATGCTGGACGAGGAATGAAGGGTCAGGGTCCGTCCGGCGGCGTGGGCGGCGCGGCCGATGGCCAGCGTCTCGGCGATGCCGCCGCAGGCCGATACGTCGGGCATGATGTAGCGAACGCCGGCGTCGATCAGGCGCATGAATCCGTCGCGCCATGGCAGCGTTTCGTTGCCGCAAAGGGGGATGGGCGACGCTTCCGCCAAGTGTCGATGCCCTTCCCAGTCGGTGGGCAGGATCGGTGCTTCCAGCCACCCGACCTTGTAAGGCTCGGCGGCCTCCGCGAAGCGCAGGGCGCCGTCCACCGTCATCGTATAATGGGCGTCGACCAGCAGGGCCGGCGCCGGTCCCAGCGCCCTGCGTACCGCCGCGATCCGTGCGATATCCTCATTCAGGGGCGCGCCGCCGATCTTAATCTTCACCGCTGTGAAGCCGAGATCGCGGTACCCGGTCATCTCGCGGGCCAGTGCGTCGGGTCCTGCGCCGTCGCGGTACAGGCCGCCGGAGGCGTAGACCGGCACACGGGGGACCGCGCCACCCAGAAAGCGCCACAGCGGCAGGCCGGCGGCCTGGGCTTTCAGATCCCACAGCGCGATTTCGACCGCGCTGAGGGCAACCGCGGTGATCCCGTAGCGGCCGCTCATGACGCAGGATCGCCGGCAGGTCTCCTCCAGGTCGTCGATATCATCCAGGTCGCGGCCGACGATCAGAGGAGCGACGTCGTCCTCGATGGTCGCCGTCAGCGCGCGCGGGCTGGCGTAGGACGTCCATCCTTCGCCCACGCCCGTCAGTCCCGCGTCGGTCTCCACGAAACAGAGCAAAACGGATTTTTCCGTCCAACGCCGCCTTGCGTTGCGGGCATCGCCCGGCATGGCGAGCCGCAGCGTTCGCACGGCCACGGATGTGATGCGCATACGGTCTCCTCCCCGTTCGATCCAGGGTAGGCGCGCGAACACACATGCAACAAATTTAAAAGGCGATTATTAATATGCGTTTTTTGCAATTATCATGGGGCGGATGCGACCTGCCGGCGGACGCAGTCGCAAAACGCTTCAGCGGCGCGCGACCGCTGTGCCTCCCTTGGCCATAGCACGCCGAAATCCAGCGCAAAGGACGGATCAACCGGCACCATGGCGGCGGCGTCCGCAAAGCTTCGGGCCGCGAACGGATCCGTGATCGTGTAGCCAAGACCCTGCGCCGCCAGGGCACAGGCAAGGTGCGACGACGACGTCCGCAAGGCGATCCTGGGCGCCAGCCCCGCCATGGAAAACATCGCGTCGATCTGGCTCTGAAGGAGTGTGTCGGGGGTAAGGGCGATCAAGGGTTCCGTCGCAAGGTCTGCGATCCGCGCCGCAGCCGCGGATCGCAGAGGGGAAGCGGCCGGCAGAACGGCGACTGCCGATCGCGTGCACAGCGGCTCGACATCAAGCGACGCATCCTCCACCGGTAGGGGCCCGAAACCCAGGTCGAACTGGCGGCCGGCCAGCCAGCGTTCCATGTCACGGCGGTGATGCATCTCCAGCGTCAGCACGATATCGGGGTGGCCGTCGGTGAACCGTCGCGCCGCCGGCGCGACAACGGCCTGGGCCAGGCGCGACATGACCACGACCCGCAGTCGGCTGCCGCTGCCGGCCCGGATTTCGCCGGCGATGTCGGGAAGCTGTTCGATGCCTGCCAAAATACGGGCCGCCTCCCGGTAAAAGGCCCGCGCCTCGGCGCTGGGTCGCAATGTTCTGCGGTCGCGATGGAACAGGCTCAGTTTCAGTTCGTGCTCCAGATTGGAGACAAGCCGGCTCACCGCCGGTTGGCTCAGATGCAGGTCCTCCGCCGCCGCGGCCAGGCTGCCGCGACGCATGACGAGGCAAAATGCGCGTAACGCTTTAAGGTTCATGGACCCGGCCTCTGGCATTTGCGTGATTCGCATGAGTAATAACTTGATTTGCATTTGTGTAAAGCGTTGTCGGCCCCTTACCGTAGCGGCAACAGGGCAGAGCGAGCCCGCACACAAGGGAGTATCGCCATGATCGCGCGTCGCAGCGTACTAGCCGGAATGATTGCCGGAAGCATCCTGGGAATGGCCGCCTTTGCGCAGCCGTCCTTGGCCCAGTACCCGGAAAAGCCGGTCACGCTGGTCGTCGGATTTGCCCCCGGCGGCGGCACCGATACCTATGCCCGGGCGCTGGCCGGCTTGATCCACGAATCCCTGGGCATGCCGATGGTCGTGGTCAACAAGCCGGGCGCGGCCGGCATGATCGCCGCGAAGTTCGTCGCCGACCAGCCCGCCGACGGCTACACGCTGTACATGGCGTCGGCTGGGTCGTTTCTGGTGAAGGCCCTCTATGACGGCGCCGAAGCGCCCGTGGATCCGCTGGCCGACATGCAGGTTCTGGGCGGGCTGGGTGCTTCCATTCCGGGTCTTCTGGTGCCGACCGACAGCCCGTTCCAGACGGCGTCGGATTTGGTCGCGGCGGCCCAGGCCGATGCGTCGGCGTTGCGCTGGTCTCATCCGGGCCGGGGCAGCCTGTTCCAGCTGACCGGCGTGGCCTTCCTGCAATCGAATGACATCGAGGTTCAGGACGTTCCCTTCGGCGGCGGGTCGAAAGCGCGCAATGCCGTGGCCGGGAGTCAGGTCGATTTCGGGTTTATGGGCGTTCAGCTCAAGAACGGGTTCGAAAGCCAGATCCGCGCCATCGGCGTGGCCGGCGATACCCGCGATCCGGCAAACCCGGACGTCCCGACATTCGCCGAGCAGGGATTGCCCGATGTCCCGCTGACCAATCCGCAGATGATCATGGCGTCGGTGGATCTTCCTCAAGACATCGCGGCGACGATCACGGCGGCCATCGAGGCCACGGTCACGTCAGAGGGTTACGCGCGGTTGCTGGGCAACGCCGGTCTGTCTGGCGGCTACACGGCTCCGGACGCCGGCACGGCCCGGCTGGAAACGCTGCGTGACGCCCTGCTTCCCATCGTCGCCGAGGTGCGGCCGGAAAGCGACGGTTAAAGGCAGGTCCGGGCCGGCGGCCCCGTGATACCGCTCCACGTACTGCGGTCGCCCGACCTGTGGGTCGGGCTGACCGTGGCCGCAACCGGCCTTTTCCTTCTGACGGCCACCGCCGACATCAGGGTCGACGAGGCGGGGCTGGTGGGGCCCAGGCTGGTGCCGCGCATCGTCTGCGGTGCGGCCATCGGCTTGGGGCTGATGCTGGCCGTCGCGGCCATGGTCGGGGCCGGGAAGCGGGCCGCGCGCGGCGGCGACACGGCCCTGCCTCTGCGGGCCGCCGCCGTAGTGGGACTGGGACTTCTCTACGTGCCGCTGCTCGGCGCCTTTGGGTACTTCATCGCCACGGTAATCGCGGCGGCGGCCATCTTCCGGCTGTTCGGAACCCGGCGTCTCGTGCCGCTGTGCCTGGGGGCGCTTGCCACCGCCGCCCTCTGGTATCTTGTCTTCATTCGGGTCATGGGTGTCTTCGATCCGCCCGGCTGGATCTTCAGCATTCATTTTTGAGAAGGGTCGCCTTCCGCGTGGATATTCTCGACGGCGTCGCCTTCCTGTTCCAGAACCCGACCGCCCTGGCCTTTGTCGCCCTTGCGGCGCTGGTCGGCGTGGTCATTGGCGCCTTGCCGGGACTGACGGCGGCTGCGGCCATCGCCATGTTGATCCCGGTCACCTACTACCTCGATCCACTGTCGGCCCTGGCGTTTCTGTATGTCATCGGGAAGTCGGGGCGCTATGGCGGGTCGATCGCCGCCATCATGTTCAACACACCCGGCACCACCGCGTCGGTCGCGACCATGGCCGACGGACACCCCATGGCGCGGCGAGGCGAGGGCACAAAGGCTTTGAAGATGGCGACCCTGGCGTCGGTGCTGGGCGACCTGACCGGTGACATGTTGCTGATTTTCGCGGCCGGCCTGATCGCCGTTCAGACCGCCAAGTTCGGCCCGTCGGAATATTTCGCGGTCTATCTGATGGCTTTCCTGGTGATCGGTTCGGTCATCGGCGATTCAGTGATCAAGGGCCTTATCGCGACCGTTCTGGGCATCCTGCTTTCGCTGGTCGGGCTGGATCCCATCACCGGCGATGCGCGCTTCACCTTCGGTGTTTTGGCGCTGGAGGAGGGGCTGTCGCTGGTCCCGCTGCTGATCGGCGTTTTCGTGGTGTCCGAGATCATGGTCCAGGCCGAACAGGCGATGCGGACCAAGGCCGGCGCCACCATCGCCGAGGTCGAGGCGGGGCCGGATGCCAAGCGGCTGCGCTGGGGGGAAATCCGGCCGGTCCTGCCGGTCATCTTCCGGTCGGCCGGCTATGGGTCGGCCATCGGCATCATGCCGGGACTTGGATCGTCGGTCGCGGCGTTCCTGGCCTACGCGCAGGAACGGCGACGGGCCAGAAACGGATCGGCGTGGGGCACCGGCGTCCTGGCCGGTGTGGCGGCGCCGGAGGCCGCCAACAACGCCGTGTCCGGTCCCTCCATGATCCCGCTGTTGACGCTGGGCGTGCCCGGATCGACGGTGGCGGCGATCCTGATGGGTGTGTTCGCGATCCACGGCATACCCATCGGGCCGTCGCTGTTCAGCACCGCGCATGACCTGGTCTACGGGCTGTTCGCCGCGGGACTCGTCGGCATATTGCTCTACGGCATCATCGGCTGGTTTTTCGGACCCTGGATCGGTCGGCTGATCCAGACCGTCCCCGCCCGGATCATCTATCCGCTGATCTTCGTCACGGCGGTCATCGCCGCGTATTCGTCGCGTCTTTCGACCTCCGATATCGTGGTCATGTTCATCGCCGGCGTGCTGGGCTATCTGATGCGGCGGCTGGGCTTTCCCGCCGCCGCCTTCGTCATCGCCTTCATCCTGGCGCCGGGCGCGGAGGAGGCGTTCCGCCAGAGCCTGATCCTGTCGCGGTCGGGGGCGTGGATCTTTGTCGAGCGGCCGATCACCCTGGCCTTTCTTCTGATCGGTACCGCCGTCCTCACCCTGCGGGTCGTCCAGAACCTGCGGCGCCGGCCGGCGGCCTCCATCAGTCATAGGGTCCGATAAAACGTTTGCCCGTACTGCCATCGGCCGGGATAATTAGGCGTCTGAAACAGGCAATAGTCGTAGGGTAGAAAATACAGTTCCGATATCGGATGTATCCCGTTCACGGAACAATTTCTTGCTTTTGCCATGATTGCCTGTATAACCGCGGCTCCCATGCCTTCGCGAGAGAGCAAGACAATGCAATCAGGAACGCTTCGCCTGGCCCTGGTCCTCGGGCTGTTGGCGTTCGTCAGCCCGATGGCCATCGACATGTATCTTCCCGCGTTGCCTGTTATCGCGGAAGGCCTCCGGACCGATGTCGCCGGAACCCAGATGACCCTGACGGCCTATTTCGTGGCCTTCGGCGTGGCGCAACTGATCTATGGGCCGATCTCCGACCAGGTCGGCCGAAAGCCGCCGCTGTACGTCGGACTGGCGATCTTCATCGCCGGGTCGATCGGGTGCGCGCTGGCGCCGTCGATCGCATGGCTGACCGCGTTTCGGTTTCTGCAGGGGGTGGGCGGCGCCGTGGTCATGGTGGTTCCCCGCGCCATCATCCGCGACGTGCACACCGGCCCCGCCGCGACCCGCCTGATGGCCACCATCATGCTCGTCATCAGCGTCTCGCCCATGTTGGCGCCTTTGGCGGGCAGCGGAATCATGCTGGTCGGGGGGTGGCGGACCATCTTTGTCGTGCTTGGGGCTGCGGCGATCCTCAGCCTGCTGTTGACGGCGTTCTCGCTGAAGGAAACCTTGGCGCCGCAGAATCGCGTGCCGGTGAACGCGGCATCGCTGCTGCGCGGCGCCACGTTTCTTTTTACCGACCGCAAGTTCATGCTGCTGACCCTGATCGGCGGTTTTGGCATGGCCAGCTTCTTCGTCTTTCTGGCCAGCGCGTCGTTCGTCTATACGGGTCAGTTCGGCTTGTCCTCGGTCGGTTTCAGCCTGGCCTTCGCCATCAACGCCATCGGCTTCTTCACGGCGTCTCAGTTCGCCGCCGGTCTTGGGGAGCGGTTCGGGACGGCGAAGGTGATCGCCACCGCCGTGCTGGGCTTTGCGTTCTTCTCCACAACACTGTTGACCCTCGTGCTGGCGGGGTACGGAAGCCTGCCGGTGATCGTCGGGTTCCTGTTCCTGGGCAACGCCTGTCTGGGGCTGGTCATCCCGTCGGCGATGGTGATGGCGCTGGACGACCACGGGGCCATCGCGGGCCTCGCGTCGTCGCTGGGCGGCACGTTGCAGATGCTGGTCGGCGGCACGATGATCGTCATCGCCGCCCCCTTTTTCGACGGCACGGCCACGCCGATGATCGCGACGATCGCGCTGTGTGGGCTGATCGCGTTGATCCTATCCCGGCTGGCCGTGGCCCGGTTCAAGGGCGCGCCGCGACTGTCGACCTAGAGTAGGATCGCCTTGGGTGGAATCGCTTCGGCGATCCCACCCAAGGCGTGAATCCTACTCTATTCATAGAGTTAGAGAGCGATTCACGTCATTGGTGGAAGCGGGTCCGCTTCCACCAATGACGATCGCGCTCTAGGATCCCCGGGAGGCGGGCTCAGCGTTCCACCTTCTTGATGAAGGCCGCGAACGCCTCGGCGTAGTCGGGATGCCAGCGGGACAGGGGTGGGCGGTTTTCGACGATGTCGCCGGCCGCCCACAGGATGCGTTTCTCGTCGAGGGCGCGCGGCACGTCATTGTCGGGACACAGGATGTAGAAATCCCCGGCCTCCAGGCGCTCCATCATGAAGTCGGCGGTCTGGTCCGGCGTCCAGGCACCCGGCGGTTTTTCCGTGCGGCCGTTGGCGGTCAGCTCGGTAAAGACAAAGCCGGGGATCAGCAGATGGGTCGTGATGCGACAGCCGGGCGTGTTGCGCAACTCGTGCTGCAACGCCTCGGTAAAGGCTTTCACCCCCGCCTTGGCGACGTTGTAGGCGGGATCGCCGGGCGGTGTGGTGATGCCCTGCTTCGATCCTGTGTTGATCACCAGGCCCGGCCGGCCTCGCGCGATCATGCCAGGCACGAAGACCTGGGTGCCGTGGATGACCCCCCACAGATTTACGGCGAGCACGCTTTCCCAGTTCTCGGCCGGGCCGAACATTCCGCTTCCGGGCTGGATGCCGGCATTGTTCATCAGGACATCCGTGCCGCCGAAGCGCTCGATCACCGCCGCCTCGAGCCGGCGCAGCGCGTCGACGCGACCGACGTCGGTTTCCATGGTCATGACGGCGTCCGGCCCGCCCGCCGCCACCTGTCGCACGCCGTCGGCGGCCCGGGCCAGCCGGTCGGCGCCCAGGTCGGCGATACAGACGCGCAGGCCGAGGCGCGCGAAGTTCCGGGCCGCAGCGAGACCGATGCCGGCCGCTCCGCCAGTGACGACAGCGACGGCATCGGACGTCAGGGCAGGGTGGGCCATGATCGGATCTCCTTGGGTGGCGCCGCGGTCAATACGTTCCCCGTCAATTCACGAACTGGGGCATCAGCAGGCGGGGCAGCCACAGCGCGATGGAGGGGACGACGATGATCAGGCACAGGATGGTCAGCATGGGCAGCAGGATGATGGCGACATCCCGCAATGCCTGCCGCACCGAGATGCCGCCGATCGAGCAGGAGATCAGAAGGCACAGGCCGTAGGGCGGCGTCACCAGTCCAAAGGCCAGGCTGATGATCCCGATGACGGCGAAATGGATGGGATGCATGCCCACCGCCTGGGTCACGGGAAACAGCACGGTGCCCAGGATGATGATGGCCGGGATGGCATCGATGAAACAGCCGACCAGCAGAAAGGCGACGGCGACGGCGATGCCCATCTCCGTAACGCCCAGGTTCATCGCCTCGACATAGGCGACCAGGGCGGCAGGAACCTTGAAATAGGCAAGGATCCAGCCGAAGGCGCTGGCCGTGCCGATGCAGAACAGGGCGATGGCGGCAAAGCGCCCGGAATCGTACAGCGCGTGCGCCGCCTTGCGCAGTCCCAGGGTGCGGTAGACCAGGACACCCAGGACCATGGCGTACAAGGCGGCGATGACCGACGCCTCCGTCGGGGTGAAAAACCCGCCGACGATCCCCCCGACGATGATCAGCGGCGTCAGCAACGCCAGCACCGCGCCGGCCATCGCGGTCACCAGCTCTATCAGGGTGGCCCGGGCGTGCAAGCCCATGCCGTGCCGCCTGGCATAGGCATAGACAGCACCCATCTGGGCCAGCCCGATCAGCAGCCCCGGGATGACGCCGGCCAGGAACAGACCGCCGATGGACACCGACATCAGCCCGCCCCACACGACCATCAGGATGGACGGCGGGATGATCACGCCCATCACCGCCGAGCAGGCCGTCACCGCCACGGCGAAGGACGGGGTGAACCCCTCCTTTTTCATCTGCGGGATCAGCAGCGACCCGATGCCCGCCGCGTCGGCGGTGGAACTGCCCGAGATCCCGGCGAAGAACATCGACACGACCACGTTGACGTGGCCAAGACCGCCCGGCAGATGCCCGACCAGGGCCCGTGCCAGACGGATCAGGCGATCGGTGATCCCCGCCGCGTTCATCAGGTTGGCGGCCAGCAGGAAGAACGGGACGGCCAGCAGCACGAAGGAATTGTAGGACCGGAACATCTCCTGCAGCAGCAGGATGGGGGTCAGACGCGGCTCCAGGAAAAAGATCGGGATACAGGCCAGGGCCAGCGCGAAGGCCACGGGCACCCGCAGCACGATGAACAGCAGGAACAGGCCGAACAGGACCGACGAGACGAAGCCCGGCGTCACGGCGCCGCGCCGCCCAGGGATCTGAACTCCAAAATGACTTTCTCGACCAGGAACAGGACCGTGATCACACCCATCACGGGCCAGGCGGCGAAGATCCAGTTCATCGGCAACTCGGCGATCTCCGATGTCTGAAACCGCCCGAACGCGAGAAACTGCCAGCCGTACCAGATGAAGATGACGGCGACCAGAAACACCATGACGTGCACGAATATGCGTCTGGCCATTTCGATCCGCCGGTTGGACGACGGCGGCAGCAGATCGAGATCGAAATGGGTGCCGTCGCGCACGGCGCACA
This sequence comes from Inquilinaceae bacterium, assembly GCA_052168355.1. Lineage (GTDB taxonomy): Bacteria > Pseudomonadota > Alphaproteobacteria > DSM-16000 > Inquilinaceae > JBQLZQ01. The sequence goes on along the minus strand of JBQLZQ010000068.1, from coordinate 103,735 downwards.
TGGCGCCGACCATCACCATCCAGATGAAACAGAACCGCGCGACTTCCTCGGTCCAGATGAACCGCGGGATGATGCCGGTGTAGCGCGACAGGATCTGCATCGTCACCGGCACCAGCAAACCGCCGACGAGCAGCCCAAGCACGATCTTGAGCAGCAGGTGAATGCCGTCGAGAATTTGGGTCATCATCGGATGCCGGACCGTTGGCGGACGGTCGGTCGGCGATGGGTCGAGGACGGCATCGCCGTGCGTCCTCGACCCTGCCAAGCGGTGCGGACTGACCGTACCGACGCGTCTACTGGATGGCCTGGACCGCCTTGAGGACCTCGGCGGCGCCAAGCTCCTCGGCATAGGCTTCCAGCACCGGGTTGGCGGCTTCCAGCATCTTGTCCCGGTCCGCGAATTCCGACGTCGTGATCCAGCCCTTATCGACCATCGCCTGCAGCTTCTGGGAATCCTCGCCGCTTTCGATGTCGCGGCCGTATTCCCCGGCTTGCGCGCCGGCCTCGTCGATACAGGCCTGCAGCTTTTCGGGAAGGCGCTGGTAGGTCTTGTTGGAGATGAACAGCGGCCGCACCGTGATGGCGTGCCTGGTCAGGGCCAGATAGGGCGCGACCTCGTAGAACTTCATCTGCTCGACGCCGGCGGCCTCGTTCTCGCCGGCCTGAATCACGCCGGTCTGGATGGCGTTGTAGAGTTCGTTGTAGGCGATGACCGTCGGCGCGGCGCCCAGGGCGTCGAACACGCGGGTCCAGATGGGCGCGCCCTGCATGCGGATCGGCAGATCCTCCAGTTCAGCCATGTTGCCGACCGGCTCCGTCGCGAAGACGTTGCGCGTGCCGCCGCCGGCATAGCCGAGAAGACGGATGTCGGCCCTGGCCAGAATATCGTCGGCCACCGGCCTCAGCGCGTCGGCCTCCAGCACCTTGCGCCAATGGTCCTCGTCCCGAAACAGAAACGGCATGTCCATCAGGGGCGCCATCTTGGAGAACGTCGACATGTGGGCCGGCGAGGCGATGGCGTAGTCGACCGAAAGGCCCTGGTTCATGTACGCGACATAATCCTTCTCCAGGCCAAGCTCGGAGTTGAGGTGCATCTCGAATTCGACCGGCTCGTCGGTGTAGCAGGCGGTCACCAGTTCCTCGAACTTGCGCATGGTCTTGGTGAAGGCGTGGTTCTCGTCGAACTGGCTGGCCCCGACCAATTTGATCTGGGCCGCCGCCGTATCCGCCGCCCCGACGACGACCAGCCCGGCAACGCCCGCGATGCACAACGCCGCCGTCTTGAACAAGGATTTATGGTGCTCCGGCATTTGTCTTCCTCCCGTTTTGCTCATTCAGAGCTTTTTTTGTCGTTATTGGATCGGAACCTGATGACCCGTCCTTTTCATTTTTATCATTCGCCGGATCGACCGGTCAATCTTGGCTCTGTGTCAGGCGCGGTTGACCGCGCCGCGGTCCAACGCTAGCTGGTCAGGCATGGCGATCACCCCCCTGTTTATCGGCAATGAGATCTACCGCCTGTCGAGCTATGGCACGCGGCACCCGCTTGCCATTCCCCGCGTGTCCACGGCCACCGACCTGGCCCGGGCGATGGGCTGGTTGCCGGACGATGCCTACCGCGACAGCCCGCGCGCGACGTCTGAGGCGCTGACACGGTTTCACGACCCGGCCTACGTCCAGGCGCTGCAGGATGCCGAGCGGGACCAGGACTTGGATCCGGACCGGCGCGCGCGGTTCAACATCGGCAAGATGGAGAACCCGATCTTCCCGGAGATCTTCAGTCGCCCGGCCACGGCCGCCGGGGCCTCGCTTCTGGCGGCGTCGCTGCTGACCGATGGCGGCATCGTCTACAGCCCGGCCAGCGGCACCCATCACGGACGGCGCGACCGGGCCAGCGGCTTTTGCTATCTCAACGACCCGGTGCTGGGCATCCTGGCGCTGCTGGACCGGGGCATCGCCCCCATCGCCTATGTCGATGTCGACGCCCATCACGGCGACGGGGTGGAAGACGCCTTCGCCGCCGACGACCGGGTCCTGACCGTGTCGGTGCACGAGGCGGGGCGGTGGCCGGGCACCGGCACGCTGGGTCGGCGGAACGGCGCCACCGCGCACAACATCCCGGTACCGCCGGGGTTCAACGACAGCGAGATGGATTTCGTCCGCGATCATGCGCTGGTGCCGCTGGTCCGAGCCTTCAAACCGGCGGCGCTGGTCCTGCAATGCGGGGCGGACGCCGTGGCCGACGACCCGTTGAGCCGTCTGGCGCTGTCCAACGGCGCGCTGTGGCGGGTGGTCGCGGCCCTGCGGGACCTGGCCATGCAGGCGCCCGTGCCGCGCCTGTTCGTGACCGGGGGCGGGGGCTACAACCCGTGGTCCGTCGGCCGCTGCTGGGCCGGAGTGTGGGCGACCCTGAACGGGATAGAACCGCCGGTTCCGGCGTCGCCGGAGGCCGAGCGGATCCTGCGCGCGCTGACCTGGCACCGGGCGGCCGGACGCAACCCGCCGGTCCATTGGCTGACCACCATCGCCGATCCGCCGCGTCCCGGCCCCATCGGCGACGAGGTTCGCCGCGCCGTCGACACCGTGGTGCGGCGATGATCGCCCGGCTATACTGAAACGTCCGGGATCAACCGCTTGCGAGACCCTCATGCCGCGCCTGCTCTCCGCCTTCACCCTGTGGTTGGTCCTGCTGCCGGCCGCGCTGTGGGCCCAGCCGTCCTTCGAGACATCGGATCTGACCATTGAGACGGCGAATGGAGGGCGCTACGACTTCGTGGTCGAGATGGCGGTCACGCCCGAGCAGCAGGGCCATGGGCTGATGAACCGGGCCGAGATGGCGCCCGACGCCGGGATGCTGTTCCCGTTCGACCCGCCGCGCGTCGCCTCGTTCTGGATGAAGAACACCCTGATCCCGCTGGACATGCTGTTTATCGACGAGACCGGCCGCATCGTCCGCATCGCCGAGCGTACGACGCCGATGTCGACGGAGTCCGTACCGTCCGGCGGCCCGGTGCGCGCGGTGCTGGAACTGAACGGCGGTGTCACCGCGCTGCTGGGGATCGCCCCCGGCGACCGGGTGGTGCACGAGATTTTCGAGACGCCCTGAATTCCGGCGAAAGTCCCGACGCGGGGCGTCGGGCGCGGGACAGGCCCCTATTCAGAACAGTCGGAAACGAGCGGCGGCCGATACGTGGTCAGCTCGCCTCGCCGGGCGCGGCGCTGGCGATCAGCCCCGGCAGGCTTTCCCAGCCGCGGCCGGACGCCATCATGCAGGTTTCGCCGGTCGGCATGGTGATCAGCAGGGTCCAGGAATCCTGGGCCTCGCTGACCATCACCTCAACCATGCCGCCGTTTGTGGCCAGACCCATGGCCACCGGCGTTTCCTGGTGCTGGTCGGCGAGATAGGCCACGACCGTGGCCCGCTCGGCACAGTTTTCCGCCGCCGAGACCGGAAGCCCGACGAAAGCGAGAAGCAGCGCGATAGCGGCAATCCTGACCATGGCGGCACCCCGGCAAAAAAGCTTCAAGAGGAGCATGACCCATAAAACGCCAAAAACGTAAACGTCCGGTTAACGATCATTAACAATTTACACGGCATCGCAAGTAAAAAACACAAGCATCTCTTATTTTTCTCTTTTTCGTGCCAAAGAAAGACCGTCGCCGATGGGCACCAGGCTGAAATCGACCCGATCGTCGTCGCGCAGGGCGCGGTTGAGCGCCCGGATGGCGTTGGTGTCGCCATCGTCCCGATCGGGATCGGCCACCGAGCCGCCCCACAGCACATTGTCGACCATGATCAGCCCGCCGGGCCGAATCAGGCGCAGGCAGCGCTCGTAATAGGCGCCGTAGCTTTCCTTGTCGGCGTCGATGAAGGCCATGTCGAACGTGCCCGCCTGGCCGTCGGCCAGCAGGGCGTCCAGGGTTTCCAACGCCGGGGCCAGGCGCAAATCGATCTTGCCGGCCACGCCCGCCTCGTTCCAGTAGCGGCGGCCGATATCCGTCCATTCCGCGCTGACGTCGCAGGCCACCAGCCGCCCGTCGGCCGGCAGGGCCAGCGCCACGGTCAGGGCGCTGTAGCCGGTGAAGGTGCCGACTTCGATGACCCGGCGGGCCCCGATCAGCCGGGCCAGAAGGGCCATGAACTGACCCTGCTCGGGCGAGATCTGCATGGCGCCGGGGCCGCCCAGGGTCGCCGTTTCCGCGCGCAGGCGGCGCTGCACCGGCGTTTCGCGCAGGGTCGTGTCCAACAGATAGTCGTGGAGCCGGTCGGTCATGGCGATGGTGCGGCTGGACATGGGTCTGGGTCCTTCCTGTTGCGGTCCGGTCAGGGCCGCTTGCGGGCCAGGGTCAGCCCGTCGCCCACCGGCAGCAGCGCCGGGGTGACGCGGGCATCGCCGTGAACTTTGGCGTTGAAGGCGCGAAAGGCCACCGTCTTGGCGCGGCGGTCGTCCGGATCGGCGACGCGGCCGCGCCACAGGGTGTTGTCGACGGCGATCAGCCCGCCGGGACGCACCAGCGTCAGCGACCGCTCGTAATAGGCGTCGTACCGTTCCTTGTCGGCATCGATGAAGGCGAAATCGAACGTTCCCGCGGCGCCGTCCGCCAGAAGCGCGTCCAGCCCCTCGAGCGCCGGCCCCAGCCGCAGGTCGATCCGGTCGTCCATCCCGGCCTCGCGCCAGAACCGCCGGGCGATGCCGGTGAACGCCTCGGAGATGTCCAGGGTCACGACCTTGCCGTCGGCCGGCAGGGCCAGGGCCACGGCCAGGGCGCTGTAGCCGGTGAAGGTGCCGATATCCAGGGTGCGCCGGGCCCCGGTCACCTCCACCAGCAGGGTCAGGATCTGCCCTTCCTCGGGCGAAATCTGGTAATGGGCCTGGGGCAGGGAGGCGGTTTCGGCCCGCAGGCGCGCCAGCACCGCCGGCTCGCGGCAGCCCACGCCGACCATGTAGTCGTACAGCCGGTCGGGCAGAAACAGGGATCGCGTGGTCAAGGGGCGGCTCTCGCGGGGGATGGGGGAGGAGGGGAGGACGGGTTGGGACGGATCAATGGGCCTTCCTAACCCATCGGCCGGCGGTGCGAAAGGACCCCCGTATGCTTGCCTGCCATGCGGCCATCGTGTATGCACCGCGGCTGGGCACGGGGCGTAGCGCAGCCTGGTAGCGCGCCTGCTTTGGGAGCAGGATGTCGGAGGTTCAAATCCTCTCGCCCCGACCAGCCCGCGGGATGTTTTGAGGCTTTTGAGGCAGGCGGGGACAGGCTTTCATGCAGGCGCGCATCTACCGCCCGACACGCACGGCCATGCAGTCCGGACGGGGCAAGATCCGGGACTGGGTGCTGGAATACGAACCGGCGACGCCGCGGCGGCCCGAACCGCTGATGGGCTGGGTCAGCTCCGGCGACACGCTCAACCAGGTGCGCCTGCGCTTCGGGTCCAAGGAGGAGGCCGTGGCCTTCGCCAAGCGCAAGGGCTTGGAGTACACGGTCCAGGCGGAACACCAACGCCGGGTCCAGCCGCGCAACTATGGGGACAATTTCAAGCCGCGCCCGCGCTGACCGCCGGTATCGGCGGCCGGCACCGGCCGGGCGGCCGGGGCGCCCGTAGCTCAGCTGGATAGAGCAACCGCCTTCTAAGCGGTAGGTCGCAGGTTCGAGTCCTGCCGGGCGCGCCATTTTCACCAGGGTCCATACCGGAGACATGGGTGACACGCTCGAGCCGAGCGGGTTGTCGGCGGTTCTGGGCAACCCGATGTTCAGTCGAGCAGAAATCCCAACCGCTCGTCCGTTTTGGATGGCGTGATTTCAAAGATTTCGGCGCTTACGATGTTCCGCGCCACAAACGGGTCGTCGTTCACCCGGCTTTGAAGATCCGGCAGCGACACGTTGTGCGCCATGATCCCACCGCCCGAATTGGGCTGAAGACTGCCGGTCAGCAGAAAAACACCGTCTTCAAAACCCCGTTCGATCCATGCCTTGTGGCCGTCCATGAATTGTGCGGCCCGGTCTTTGTTGCCGGTAAATCTAAGCAGTACGATAAACATCCGATGTGTTCTCCCGGTGGCATGCAGGCTGGTCGGGCGGTCGGCGAAGGGTGAGGGCAGGGCCCACGCCTTCGCCACGGTGCCCGTCATCCCCATTCCGCCACCGCCAGGGCGCGCGGCCCCGACACCCTGGGCGCGGTGGCGGCCGCCGCCGGGATCCAGGCGTTGTCCGGATAAAAGGTGCGCATCATCCGCCCGGCATAGGCCGTCAGATTGGGAAAGCTCTCGGCCGACCGGCGGACCGGCGACTCGAAAACGGGGCAAAGGGCTCCGGCCACCAGGCTGAACGCCGTCGCGTCGGTGCCGCAGGGGCGGTCGCCGCCGAGATAGGGATCGTCGCCCAACAAGGTCGCCAGGGCGGACAGGGACCGGCCGGCCAGATCGCCGATCTCCGCGTCGCTGTGACGGCCGAGGCCTTGGCCGCGCAGATCCCGGGACGTCTGATCGACCACGGTCCGGCGCATCGCCGTCCGTTCCGGTTCGGGCATGGCGTCGAAGAAATGCGCCGGCCCCTTGGCGAAGTTGTCGGGCATGATCCAGCGCGTGTAGGCCGCGGCCCAATAGAGGTGGTCCTCCAGCATGCGCTCGATGGCCCAGGCGCGGGCGCGCGCCACAACGTCCAACCCCCTGTCGAAGTCGAACCCGTACTTCCGCTCGATATGGGCGCGGATGAAGGTGGAATCGGCGACGATGACCCCGTCGTCGTCGATGTACGGCAGTTTGCCCTTCGGCGCGGTGGGATAGCCGCCGGAAACGGCGCGATAGTCCAGACCGGCCATCTTGAGCTGCACTTCGGTTTTGGTGACGAACGGGCTTGAGTCGGGCAGACCGAAGGCCGGGCCGAAGGTGTAGAGCGTGATCATGATCCATCCCTCTTTGGCGGGTTGCGGTGAGGCCCTTTGCATAGGCCCGCCCTGCTGCCACCATGCTGTCAGCATCGGTGCGCGAGGATGGATGGAGCATCGGAGGAGGCGACATGCGACGGGCCGACCGGCTGTTTCAGATCATCCAGATCCTGCGGCGCACGCACCGCCCGACCACGGCCGGCGCCATCGCGGCGGAACTGGAAACATCGATTCGGACCGTCTACCGCGACGTTGCCGACTTGATCGGCCAGCGGGTGCCGATCCGCGGCGAGGCGGGCATGGGCTATGTGCTGGAGGGCGGGTTCGACCTGCCGCCGCTGATGCTCACGCCCGAGGAGATCGAGGCGGCGGTGCTCGGCGCCCAATGGGTGGCCGGGCGCGGCGACCCGGGGCTGACCCGCGCCGCTCAGGACCTCATCGCCAAGATCGCGGCGTCCGTGCCCGACCATCTGCGGCTGTTCGTGCTGGAACCCACCGGCCTGGCGCCGCCGGCCCACGATCCGCCAACCGACGGGCTGGACATGACCCGGGCGCGCGCCTGGATCCACGCCGGCCGCAAGATCGCGCTGGACTACCGCGACGAAAACGACCGCAGGACGCAGCGCACGGTATGGCCGATCGGGGTCGGCTATTTCCAGACCGCGCGCCTGCTGATCGCCTGGTGCGAGTTGCGCCAGGACTTCCGGAATTTCCGCACCGACCGGGTGATCGAGGCTGAGTTCCTGGACGACCGCTATCCCGACCGGCCCGCTGCCCTGCGGGCCCGCTGGCGCGACAGCCTGGGCGACAAGACCTGCGTCGGTCGCTGACCGGCCGCGGCAAGACGACGTGGCTCCCTAAACCACCGAGCGCACCCGCTCCCAAGTGTTGCGCAGATGGCGGTCGAGGACGGCGGCCAGGCGGTCGCCGTCGCGGGCCTTCAGCGCGGCGATCATTTCCTCATGCTCGGCCACGGCGTCGCGCCACTTCTCGGGCTTTTCGTTGCCGATAAAGCGGATGCGCTTGAGACGGGCCTGGATGTTGCCGTGGACATCGCGCAGGGTGTCGTTGCCGGCCAGCGCGACGATGCCGGTGTGGATGGCCTGGTTGTCCTTGTAATAGTTGAGCCGGTCGCCGGCCCGGTACAGATCCATCATCCGGTCGTGCAGCCGGACCAGCGCGGCGATGCCGGCGTCGCTGGCCCGCTGGCAGGCCAGACGCCCGGCCAGCGCCTCCAGGCTGGCCAGCACCTCCAGCATGCCGAACACCGCCTCCGGCGACGGCTTGTGGACCATGACGCCGCGGCTGGGCACCAGATCGATCAGCCCTTCGCCGGCCAGGGTGCGCATGGCCTCGCGCAGGGGCGTTCGCGACACGCCGAGCTCGCGGCCCAGATGAACCTCGTTGATCCGCGTGCCGGGCAACAGCACGCCCTCGATGATCATGTCCCGGACCCGGGAGGCAACCGCCTCGTGCAGGGTCTGCCGCTGGATCGGCGGGGTGTCGGGGCGGGTGTCTCCGGCCACCGATGGCTCGCTCATAGGGTTTCTCCGGCCGGGCCCGGCCCAAAGCGACCGGTGTCGCCAGGGCCGCCGGACAAAATCGGTATTCTGTATACAGTATGCTTGCGAGCCATGACCTCTTCTGTATACAGTATATCGAGCAGGGAGGAAACCGCATGGATACGTCCGCAAAGGACCGTCCGCACAAACCGATGATCGCGCTGGCCATGGGCGATCCGGCCGGCATCAGCCCGGAACTGACGGCCCGGCTTCTGGCCGACTCGACGACGACCGGCACCGCCGACCTGCTTGTCATCGGCGACCGGCGGGTTTTGGCCCTGGGCGAGCGTCAGGCCGGCGTGACCGCCGCCGTGTCTTCCGTCGACCCCGGTCGACCGTCCGCGGCACCGGCGGAACAGACATTGTTTCTTGACCTGGGTCATCTGGACCCGGCGTCCATAACGCCCGGCACGGCGTCGGCCAAAGGCGGCGCCTCGGCCCTGGAGAATTTCCGGCTGGCCCTGTCGATTGCCGATGCGGGTATCGCCGACGCGGTCTGCTTCACCCCGTTCAACAAGCACGCCATGCGGCTTGGCGCGCCCGACTATATCGATGAAATCGGGTTCATCACCCGCACCATCGGCGCGGCCGAGGATGGCAGCGAATTCAACATTCTGGACGAGGTGTGGAACGCGCGGGTGACATCGCACGTGCCGCTGGGCGCGGTGGCCCCGCTGATCACCCACGAAGCCGTTCTCGACAATATCGTGCTGACCGACGCCTGCATGCGCACGGCGGGCTTCGCCAAGCCGCGCATCGCCGTGGCCGGGCTCAACCCCCATGCCGGCGATGGCGGCAATTTCGGCCACGAGGAACAGCGGATCATCGGCCCCGCCGTGACCGAGGCGCGGGGCAGGGGGCTGGCCGTGGAGGGCCCGTTTCCGGCCGACACGGTGTTTCTTCTGGCCCGCGACGGCGCCTTCGACGCGGTTCTGACCATGTATCACGACCAGGGCCAGATCGCGATGAAGCTGATCGGCTTCGATCGTGGCGTCACCATGCTGGGCGGCTATCCCTTCCCGATCACCACACCCGCCCACGGCACGGCCTACGACATCGCCGGCCAGGGCAAGGCCAACCCCGGCGCCACGCTTCGGGCGGTGGCGCTGGCGGCCGACATGGCCCGCCGGGCCGCCGGAGAAGATGGCTTCGCTCCCGTCGACCGCCGCTTGGAGGACCTCGACGCGGTCGTCCAGCGGGTCCGCCACCGGGCCGCCTAGGACCCGGTCAGAGCGGAGACACGCCGACAACCGACCAACCAAGAAACCCGACAACGAAAGGGAGGATCATGATGATCAAGCGTCTTATGACAGGATTGGCCGCGACCGCCTTGGTGCTGGCCATCGCGCCGGCCGAGGGCACCGCGCAGGAAGAGATCATCTTCGCCATCAGCGCCGAGCCGGGATCGCTGCAACAGCGCACGGCCGCCGAGTTCACCCGCATCGCCAACGAAAAGCTGGCCGGCAAGGCGGAGGTCAAGCTGTTCGACTCCTCGCAGCTCGGCAAGGATCAGGATTTGATGCAGAAGCTCAAGCTGGGCTCGGTGCATCTGTCGTTGCCGTCTTCCATCATGTCGTCGATCGCCGACGAATACGCGGTGTTCGACATGCCGTTCCTGGTCAGCGACCGTGACCATCTGGCCCGCATCCAGGACGCCGTGTTCGAGGAGGTGCTGGTGCCCGCGGCGGCGGAGCAGGGGTATCTGGTCCTGGGTGTGTGGGAAAACGGGATCCGGCATATCACCAACAACAGTCGCCCCATCGACACGCCAGCCGATCTCGACGGGCTGAAGATCCGGACGCCGAATTCGACATGGCGGGTCCGGATGTTCGAGACCTGGGGCGCCAATCCGACCCCGATGGCCTTTTCGGAGGTGTTCGTCGGGCTTCAGACCAACGTCATCGACGGCCAGGAAAACCCACTGACCAACATCGCCGCGGCCAACCTGAACGAGGTTCAGGAGTATCTGAGCATGACCGGCCATGTCTATTCGCCGGCCTTCCCGACCGCCGGCAAGGCGGTGTTCGAAGCGCTTGACCCGGACATCCAGACCGTGCTGTCCGAGACGGCCCACGAGGTCGAGGGCTGGGCCCGCGCGCAGGGGGCCGCCGCGGACGAGGAGCTTCTGGAGGAAATGAAGGCGGCCGGCATGATCGTCAATGTCGCCGACCGGCAGTCCTTCGTCGACGCCTCGACGCCCATCTACGACGCCTTTGCCGAGGAGGTCGAAGGCGGCCGGGCGATGATCGATCAGGCGCTGTCACTGGCCAACTGACGCCGGCATGTGGGGCGGGGCGGTCCTTCGGGATGCGGGCCCGCCGCCACGGCGGTACGGAGGTTTCCCGACATGGCTTGGCTGGCCCGTCTTCTCGACTGGGTGCTGCAGATCGTGACGCTCGGCCTGCTGGTCACGCTGGCGGTGATCGTGGTGGTCGCCGTGGCCTTTCGCTACAGCGGCAATTCCCTGATCTGGTACGACGAGGCGGCTTCGCTGCTGCTGGCCTGGATCACCTTTATCGGCGCCGGGTTGGCGGCATTGCGCAATGCCCATCTCAGCTTCGGCGGGCTTCTGACGGCGGCGCCGCCGGCGCTGCAGGCCATCCTGTTCGTGATCGGCGACATCGTCTTCCATGCCGCGTTCTGGGCCATGGCCTGGGCGGGCTGGACCATCCTGGCGATTTTCGGCACCGAAAGCCTAGTGTCGCTTCCCTGGATCTCCCTGGCAATGTCCAAGGCGGTCCTGCCGGTCGCCGCCGTGGTGATCAGCCTGGCCCGTGCCCTGACCACGGCGGAACGCTGGCGCCAGATGCGGGCCGGCAAGGACGCCGAGAGCCTTGAGATCGAGGCTGAAATCGCCCGCGCCCAGCGCGATCTGGAAACGTCGTCCACGGGTCCGTCGCGATGATCGAAGCCGGCATCCTGCTGTTGATGTTCGCGCTGATCGCCATCGGCCTGCCGATCGCCGTGGCCATCCTGGCGGCCGCGCTGGCCGGCGTGTGGATCCTGCGCGGCCATCTGGGGCTCTATAACGCCGCCCTGTCCATCTATGACGGCGCGACCAGCTTTCCCCTGATCGCCATTCCGCTGTTCATTCTGGCCGGCGCCCTGATGAACACCGGCGGCATCTCGCGCCGGCTGATCGCCTTTGTTTCGGCTTTGATCGGCTTCATGCGCGGCGGTCTGGCCATGGTCAATGTCGGGGTGTCGCTGTTCTTCGCGGAAATCTCCGGCTCGGCCGTGGCCGACGTGGCGGCCATCGGGTCGGTGCTGATCCCGTCGATGAAGCGGCGCGGCTACGATGCGCGCTTTGCCGCCGCCGTGACCTCGTCCTCGGCGTCGCTGGCGATCATCATCCCGCCGTCGATCCCGATGATCCTGTACGGGGCACTGTCCGATACTTCCATCGTCCAGCTGTTCGTCGCCGGGATCGTGCCGGGGCTGCTCGGCGGGTTCGGCATGATGGCGCTGTGCTGGTGGTTCGCGGTCCGCTACGACCTGCCGCGCGAGGAGGCCTTCGATCTGCGCCGCGTATGGGCGGCCACCCGCGACGCTGGTTGGGCCCTGCTGCTGCCGATCATCATCCTGGGCGGAATCTTCGGCGGCATCGTCACGGCGACGGAAGGGGCGGGACTTGCGGTCCTGGCCGCCCTGATCATCGGCGGCGGCATCTATCGGGCGCTGGACCTGCGGCATCTCTACGAGGCCCTGGTCGACGGGGTCATCCAGACCGCGGTGGTGATGCTGTTGGTCGCGGCATCGGCGGTGCTGGGCCTCTATCTGACCGAAACGGAAATGCCGCAGCGCCTCGCCCGGTTCATCGCCGGCGTGACCACGGACAAGATCCTGGTGCTGATGATGATCAACGTCTTTCTGCTGTTCATCGGCATGGTGCTGCATGGCGCCGCGGCGATCATCCTGACGGTGCCCGTGTTCATGCCGCTGGTGCGCGAGATCGGCATCGATCCGGTCCAGTTCGGCCTGATCCTCACCCTGAACATCGCCATCGGTCAGCAGACCCCGCCGGTGGCCAGTGTCCTGGTCACGGCCTGCTCCATCGCCAAGACCGATATCTGGCGGACCACGAAGGTCAACCTGCCGCTGATCGCCGTTCTGGGTACGGTTCTTCTGCTCGTCACCTACGTCCCGGCGGTGCCGCTGACGCTGGTCGAGATGATCTACCGGTAGAGGATAAGGTTTCTTAAGCCGCGGCGCTGCGTTGCAGCTGATCGACTTCCTGGGCGACCTGACGCCAGACCTCGTACCCCTCGAAGTCTCCGCATTGCGCCAATTCGGCGGCGCGATCCAGCGCATCCTTGCCGGCCAACGTCCCCCGGCGGGCGGAGAAGGCCCGGGCATAGAGGCGAATATCGTCGTTCAGGGTCCAGGTCATCGTGTCGCAATCCCCGTTGTCGAACTTCATGTCAGTCCACAGTTGGGCGTTGTTTTTCTTTGTATATCAGAAGTTTGTGTTTCTTCGATAGGTCGCCCCCACGGTCGTCAGAGACCAGTTTTCGGGGCCCTGTGCAATGGCATTTTGATGAAAGAATTATTTCAAAAAAATGGCGAAACGGTCGCCGGATGTTAGTTCATGACGTTGAGAGATTGGGTGAGGAGAGGAAGCTCACGACTTCCCGTAGAGTGCGGCGGGATCGCGCTCGACCTCCAGGATCTTGATCAGCGCCCCGTCGCGCCAGGCCCGGTAGAAACAGCTTCGCCGACCGGTGTGGCAGGCAACGCCGCTTTGATCGACCAGCACCAGAATTGCGTCGCCGTCGCAGTCGGGGCGCAGCTCGACCAACCGTTGAGTCTGGCCCGACACCTCGCCCTTGCGCCACAACCGACCCCGCGAGCGCGACCAATAGCAGACCCGGCCGGTGGTCACCGTCTCCGTCACCGCGTCCCGATTCATCCAGGCCATCATCAACACCTCGCCGGTGTCGTGCTGCTGGGCGATGGCCGGGATCAGCCCGTCGGCATCGAAACGCAATTCCGCGAACAGCGCGTCCATGACGCTCAGGCCGCTTTTGCGGCGCTGGCAAGGCGATCGAAGCCGTCGGTGAGGTCGGCGATCAGATCGTCCGGGTCCTCAAGACCGACATGCAGCCGCAGCAGCGGTCCGGCCGGCCGCCATCGGGTGGCGGTGCGGATCCGCTCGACATGGCAGGGGATGATCAGGCTTTCGTAGCCCCCCCAGCTATAGCCCATGCCGAAGAGCTCGAGCCCATCCAGCATAGCGTCCAGCGCCGCCTTGGGGACCGGTTTCAACAGAACACCGAACAGCCCCGAGGCACCGGTGAAATCGCGTTTCCACAGGGCATGGCCCGGGTCTTCGGGCAGAGCCGGGTGCAGCACCCGTTCGACCTCCGCCCGTCCTTGCAGCCATCGGGCCACGGCAAGGGCTCCCGCCTGATGCTGCCGCAGCCGGACCGCCATCGTACGCATGCCCCGCAGCGCCAGGTAGACATCGTCGGGCGCGGCGTGATGGCCGATCTGGTTGGCCGTCTCCTTGACGGTGACAAAACGCTCGCGATCCGCCGCGACCACCAGCCCCATCATCGCATCGGAATGACCGACATAGTACTTGGTCGCGGCATAGACCACCAGGTCGACCCCGTGATCGAGCGGCCGAAAGAACAGGGGTGTGGCCCAGGTATTGTCGATCACCGTCAACACGCCGCGGGCCCGGCAGGCGGCGGCGATGGCGGGCACGTCCTGAACCTCGAAGGTCTGTGAACCGGGCGACTCCAAAAAGACCATGCGCGTGTCGGGACCGATCAGGGACTCGATGCCGGCGCCGATCGCGGGATCGTAATACTCCGTACGGACGCCGAAACGGGCCAGGATCCTGTCGCAATAGGTGCGGGTGGGGGCATAGGCGCTGTCGGTGATCAGGACATGGTCGCCGGCCTTGAGAAAGGCGGTCAGCACCAGCGAGATGGCGGCCAGGCCGCTGCCCACGGCGATCGCCCGGTAGCCGCCTTCCAGGGCCGACGCGGCCTCTTCGAACGCCCGGGCCGTGGCGGTTCCGCCGCGACCGTAATTGATCGCATCGAGCCGGTTTGCGGCCGCCTTCTCCAACGCCGCGACGGTGGGAAACAGGATGGTGGAGGCGTGATAGACGGGCGGATTGACGACCCCGTCATGGGCCTCGGGCCGGTTCCCGGCATGGGTGAGAAGGGTATCCGGCCTAAGTTTGCGTGCCATGCGCGGCCCTATTGTCTTTGAAACGCCGCTACTTAAGGGCTCCTGCCCGGCTTTGGCAATGGGCGTCCGGGCCTAGAAGCCAAGGACCAATGGAGAAAATTGTATCGATCAATGCGAGACACGTTTACAGTTTTGTCCGGAGCCCGCCAACAAGGGCTTGGCGCCTTGGCATTCAAGCCGTGGGCCATCGACTCGTAGAATGTTGTAACAACAGGGATAGCAAGCATGACCATTCGTTCCATCCTGACCGTCGGCGCCGCGGCCGCCGTTGTCGGCATCGCCCTCCCGGCCATGGCGGCCGAGACGCTCGACGCCATCAGAGAGCGCGGATCGCTGATCTGTGGCGTCAATACCGGTCTTGCCGGCTTCTCGAACGCCGGCAGCGACGGCGAATGGACGGGCCTGGACGTCGACTATTGCCGGGCGCTGGCGGCCTCCATCCTCGGCGACTCCGAGGCCGTACAGTATGTGCCGGCGACGGCCCAGCAGCGCTTTACCATTCTGCAGTCCGGGGAGGTCGACATCCTGTCGCGCAACACCACCTGGACCCTGACCCGCGACACCTCCCTTGGTCTTAACTTCGTCGGCGTCAGCTATTACGACGGCCAGGGCTTCATGGTGCCGACGGCGCTGGGCGTCACCAGCGCCACGGAACTGGACGGCGCGACCGTGTGCGTCCAGTCGGGGACCACGACGGAACTCAACCTGTCCGATTTCTTCCGCGCCAACGGCATCTCGTTCGAGCCGGTGGTGATCGAGAGCATCGACGAGGTCAACGCCGCCTATTTCGCCGGCCGGTGCGACGTCTACACCACCGACGCATCGGGTCTGGCCTCGATCCGCTCGACGGTGGCGCCCAATCCTGCGGACCATGTCATCCTGCCCGAGATCGTCTCCAAGGAGCCGCTGGGCCCGGTCGTGCGGCACGGCGACGATCAATTCTTCGACATCGCCAAATGGGTCCTGTTCGCCCTGATCGAGGCGGAAGAGAAGGGGATCTCGTCGGAGAACGTCGACAGCATGATGGACAGCACCGATCCCACCATCTCGCGCCTGCTGGGCACCACGCCCGGCATGGGCGAGGCCCTGGGCCTTTCGGAGGACTGGGCCTATCAGGCGATCAAGCAGGTGGGCAATTATGGCGAGATCTTTGCCCGCAATGTGGGTCCGGACACGCCTCTTGGCCTTGAGCGGGGGCTCAATGCCCTGTGGACCGACGGCGGCTTGATGTACGCCCCGCCGGCACGCTGACCCCAAAAGCGCCGCCGTCCCGAACCGATGGGACGGCGGCGTCTCTTTCCCTCCAGTCTCGAATGGAGTGTCGCTCATGACGGTTGACACCCAAGACACCATGCCGGCGGTGCGGCCGTGGAACGATCCGCGCATCCGCGCCATCCTGTATCAGATCATCGCCGTCGGCCTGCTGACCCTGCTCGGCTGGTACCTGGTGTCCAACACGCTGGAGAATTTGAGCCGGCAGAACATCGCCAGCGGCTTCGGCTTTCTGGGGCGTGAGGCCGGGTTCGAGATCGGCGAGGGGCTGATCCCGTTTTCCGCCGCCGACACCTATGGCCGCGCCTTCGTGGTCGGACTTCTGAACACCTTCAAGGTGGCGGTTCTGGGCATCATCCTGGCCACCTTGCTGGGGACGCTGATCGGCGTCGCCCGACTGTCGTCGAATTGGCTTCTGGCCAAGATGGCCGGCGCCTATGTCGAGATCCTGCGCAACATTCCGCTGCTGCTGCAGCTTTTCGTCTGGTACGCGATCATCACATTCAGCCTGCCGGCGCCGCGCCAGGCGTTGAGCCCGATATCCGGCGTTTTCCTGAGCAATCGCGGTTTCAAGATGCCGGTTCCGGTCTACGACCCGGTTCATCTGGTCATGCTGGTCGCCTTTGTGCTGGGCATCATAGCCACCTTGGTGTTGCGCCGCTGGGCCACGCGCCGGCAAGCCCTGACCGGCGAGCAGTTCCCGCTGCTGTGGGCGGGGCTGGGCCTGATCCTGGGGTTGCCGCTGGCCGCCTGGCTGGTCGGCGGCGCGCCGACGGCCCTGGACGTTCCCGAGATCGCCGGCTTCAATTTCCGGGGCGGTCTAACCCTGTCGCCGGAATTCGCCGCCCTGCTGTTCGGGCTCACCGCCTATACGGCCGCCTTCATCGCCGAAATCGTGCGGGCCGGGATCCTGGCTGTGCCGCACGGTCAGACCGAAGCCGCCGCCGCGCTCGGCCTGCGGCGCGGACGGATCCTGCGTCTGGTCGTGCTGCCCCAGGCGTTGCGAATCATCATCCCGCCGACCACCAGCCAATATCTCAATTTGACCAAAAACAGCTCGCTGGCCATCGCCATCGGCTACCCGGATCTGGTGTCCGTCGGCAACGTGACGCTGAACCAGACCGGCCAGGCGATCGAGGCGATCGCCATCTTCATGACCGTCTACCTGCTTCTCAGCCTGGCCATCTCGGCCTTCATGAACTGGTACAACGCGCGCATCGCGTTGGTGGAGCGCTAGACGATGGCCGGCTCAGCCCACGTCAACCAACGCATCGAGGACCGCCCGCCGCCGGGTCTGTCGATCGGCCCCCTGGCCTGGTTGCGCGCCAATCTGTTCAATTCGTGGTTCAACGCCATCCTGACGCTGTTGATCCTGTGGCTGCTGATCACGATGGTTCCGCCGATCCTCGACTGGGTGTTGTTCAGCGCGATCTTCGCGGACGTGCCGTCGGAGGTCTGCCGCGGCGCCGACGGCGCCTGCTGGGCCTTTGTGCGGGAGAAGTTCCGGCTGATCATGCTGGGTCTCTATCCCCAAAGCCAGCAATGGCGGCCCATCGTCGCCGTTGTGCTGTTCATCGCGTTGATCGGCGCCAGCGCCAACCGCAGGTTCTGGACTCCATGGCTCGCCGTCGTTTGGGTTGCCGGGCTCGTCGTGGTTTTCACGCTGATGTATGGCGGAGTTCTGGGTCTGACGGTGGTGCCGACGGCGCGCTGGGGCGGGCTGCCCCTGACCCTCGGCCTGTCCGTCATCGGTCTGGTCGTCGCCTTTCCGCTCAGCATATTGCTGGCGCTGGGCCGCCGGTCCGAAATGCCGGCGATCAAGACCATCTGCGTCGTCTATATCGAACTTATTCGCGGCGTGCCCCTGATCACCGTGCTGTTCATGTCGTCGGCGCTGTTCCCCCTTTTCCTGCCGACAGGGGTCAACTTCGACAAGCTGCTGCGCGCCCAGGTGGCCATGATCCTGTTCGCCGCGGCCTATCTGGCGGAGGTCGTGCGCGGCGGCCTGCAGGCCGTGCCCAAGGGCCAGTACGAGGCGGCCGACAGTCTTGGGCTGGGCTATTGGCAAAAGACCATGCTGATCGTGCTGCCCCAGGCCTTGCGCATTTCCATCCCGCCGCTGGTCAACACCTTTATCGGCTTTTTCAAGGACACCTCCCTGGTCGTCATCATCGGTCTGTTCGACCTGCTGGGCGCGACCAAGGCGGCCCTCACCGACCCGGCCTGGCTGGGCTTCTACAAGGAGGCCTACCTGTTTGTCGGCGTCATCTATTTCATGTTCTGCTTTACCATGTCACGCTATTCGCAGGCGTTGGAAAAGCGGGTCAATATCGGCACACGGCGTTAGGGAGAGACGACCATGTCATCCGCATCTTCGGTCCAGGCCGCCGCCGGCCAAAACGCCGAGTCCATCATTCAGTTGACCGGGTTGAACAAATGGTATGGGGACTTCCACGTCCTCAAGGATATCGACCTCAACGTCGATCAGGGCGAGAAGATCGTGATCTGCGGCCCGTCGGGGTCCGGAAAGTCGACCATGATCCGCTGTATCAACGCCCTGGAGGAGTATCAGAAAGGCAAGATCGTCGTCGACGGCATCCATCTGACCCACGATCTCAAGAACATCGACGCCGTGCGGCGCGAGGTCGGCATGGTGTTCCAAAGCTTCAACCTGTTCCCCCACCTGACGGTGTTGCAGAACCTGACCCTGGCGCCGGTCTGGGTGCGCAAGATGCCGCGCAAGGAGGCCGAGGACACGGCCATGTACTTTCTCGAGCGGGTCAAGATCCCCGAGCAGGCGCAAAAATATCCGGGCCAGCTGTCCGGCGGTCAGCAGCAGCGCGTGGCCATCGCCCGGTCCTTGTGCATGCGGCCCAAGGTGATGCTGTTCGACGAGCCGACGTCGGCCCTCGATCCGGAGATGATCAAGGAAGTCCTCGACACCATGATCGAGTTGGCCCAGGAGGGCATGACCATGCTCTGCGTGACCCACGAGATGGGCTTCGCCCGCACCGTGGCCAACCGGGTGATCTTCATGGACGGCGGCCAGATCATCGAGCAGAACGAGCCGGAGGAGTTTTTCCTCAACCCGCAGTCCGAACGCACCAAGCTGTTCCTGAGCCAGATCCTGGCCCACTGACCCGGAACCGCCGGACGGTCGAGAGGCGCCGCGACCCCGTCTGTCTTGTCAGTCCGCCGCGATCGGCCGGTGGGGGGCGGCGTCGCGCGGTATCACGCCTGTGACCCGCGGATCGTCGCGCACCTCGACATCCCGCCCCACAAGAGTAAAACCGGCGGCCTGATAGGTGGCCAGGGCCCGGGGATGGTCCAGGTCGCATGTCTTGACGGTGAGACGCTTGATCTTGCCGCCGTCCCAGGCCGTCCGGATGACGCAATCAAGCAGGAACGGCCCAATCCCGCGGCCGATGAAGTCGGGGACCAGGCCGAAATACACGAGGTGGGTCCGCGCGCCTTCGAGAAACAACTCGGCGAACCCTGCCGGAACGCCGCCATAATAAAGGACATAAACGGTCGTGCGCCGGTCCTCCAGAATATCGGTCAGGGCATCGTCGTCCAGGGCGCGGCGATCCGACCACAGCCACGGTGTTCCCACCGTGTCGTAGAGATACCGGTAGAAGGACACGGTCGGCTGCTCGGCCCTGAGGAAAGCCAGCTTGGCCAGGGGCGGCGGCGGCGGCGGCCGACGGGGCGGCGCGGTCATTTCCAGTTCGGTGATCGTCACGCGCAGCTTGCCGGGTGTCACGACGCCTCCTGTTCAGTCAACCATTTCTCCATGAATATAAAGGGTTTGGCCTGATATCCCAGGGCTTGGTAGAAGCCCATGGCCTGGGTATTCTCGCCCCGGACCAGAAGCTGGATCTTGGGGATCCCGGCCGCGCGGACCCAGTGCTCGGCCGCCGTGACCAGGCTTCTGCCAAACCCGCGCCGCCCGTGATCGGGATCGGCGGTGACATAGTACAGCCACCCCCGATGGCCGTCGTGCCCGACCATGACCGACGCCACCGGCGCGCCACCCAGCCGAGCCACCAGGATGGTGGCGTTGGGCAGATCGCGCACCCGGGCGATATCGGCCACGGGATCATTCCACGGCCGCAACAGCCCGCACCGGTCCCACAAGGCGATCACCGCCGTCCGATCGGTGTCCCGAAGGGGTCCGATCTCGACCTCTTCCATCACCGCGGCGGTCCGGTTTGGGCCGGAAGATCCGCGCGCAAACCCCATTCGGCCCACGATCCGTCGTAGACGGCCGCCTCCGGCGCGCCGATCTGGTGAAGCCCCAGGGCCAGGATACAGGCCGTCACGCCGCTGCCGCAGCTCGCCACCACGGGCCGGTCGGGATCGACGCCCGCTTCCCGGAACAGGGCGGCGATCCGGTCGGGCGGCAGAAGGGTGTGGTCGGTCGGGTCCAGCAAGGCGGTGAAGGGCAGGTTGCGGCTGCCGGGGATGTGTCCGCGCCGGCGGCCGGGCCAGGACTCGTCCTCGCTGCCGTCGAACCGCCCGGCGGCCCTGGCGTCGACGATCTGTGCCGCGTCGCCATGGGCCAGCGCCTCGGCCGAGCGCACCAGATCCGGCCGCAACCGGGCCTGAAAGCGGGCCGCGGCAGGGGCGGCGTCGCCGCTTTCGGTCGGCCGCCCCTCGGCGATCCATTTGGGCAGACCGCCGTCCAGCACCGCCACCCGGTCATGGCCGAAAACCCGGAACATCCACCAGGCCCGGGCGGCGCTGACCAGCCCGTGGCCGTCATAGACGACCACCATGTCGTCCGTGCCGATACCCAGCGCACCGACCAGCTCGGCGAACCTGTCGGCCTCCGGCAGCATATGGGGCAGGTCGCCGCCCGGCGCGGCAATGACGTCGATGTCGAAAAACACCGCACCGGGGATGTGGCGCTCGCGAAACTCGGCCGCGGCGTCACGGCCCAGCCACGGCATGACGTAGGTCGCATCGGCGACCTTGACGCCGGGATCGTCGAGGTGACGGGTCAGCCACTCCGTCGATACGATGCTGTCCGGACGTTCGGTCATTACGCCTGCACCCTATGAAGTCGGATCGTCGGCCAGGGCGATGACGACACGCCGGTTCTGACGTCCCTTGTTTTCGATCTTGGCGACCATGATCGGCCCCACTTCCGCGGTGTTGGCGACATGGGTGCCGCCGCAGGGCTGCAGATCGACCGGATCCGCGTCGGCCCCGATCTGAAGCAGGCGCACCTTGCCGGTCCCGGCCGGCGGTTTGACCGACATGGTGCGGACCAGATCCGGCCGTCGGGCCATCTCGGCGTCGTCGATCCAACGCTGCGTCACGGGATGCCCGGCGGTCACCAGGGCGTTGATGGCGTCGGCGATCCGCTGCTTGTCCAGGGCGCCGGCCGGCACGTTGAAGTCCAGCCGCGATCGGTCCGCCCCGACCTGTCCGCCGGTCACGTCGCCGTCGACCACGGCGCACAACAGGTGCATGGCGGTGTGCATGCGCATGTGACGATAGCGCCGGGGCCAATCGAGAACCGCGTCCACTTCCGTCCCGGGCGGCGGCAGGGGCGCGCCCGGTTCCGGCACATGAACGATATCGCCCTGGCCTTCGCCCTTGACCGTGTCGACGATCGGCGTCTCCCCACCCGACCAGCGCAGCACCCCCCGGTCGCCCGGCTGACCGCCGCCGGCCGGATAGAAGACGGTGCTGTCCAGCCGGATCCCGTCGGTATCCGCCGCCGTCACGGCCGCCCGGCAGTTTTTCAGATAGGAATCATCGCGAAACAGAGCGGTCATCGTGCGGTGGTTCAATCTTCCTCGAGCCAGTCGGGCACCGGCAGGTTCTTCCCGCGCAGGAACGTCGGGTTGAACAGCTTGGACTGGTACCGCGTCCCGAAATCGCACAGCACCGTCACGATGGTGTGGCCGGGTCCAAGCTTGCGGGCCAGCTTCATGGCGCCGCAGACATTGATGCCGCTGGATCCGCCGAGCACCAGGCCTTCCTTCCGAAGCAGGGAAAAAATCATCGGCAGCGCTTCCTCATCGGTCACGCGTTCGGCCCAATCGATGGGCGCGCCTTCCAGGTTGCGGGTGATCCGGCCCTGCCCGATGCCTTCGGTGATCGAACTGCCCTCGGCTTTCAGGGTGCCGTTGGCGTAGTGGTTGTACAAGGCCGATCCCATCGGATCGCTGAGCACGATCTTGATATCGGGATTGCGCTCCTTGAGCGCCAGCCCGACTCCCGCCAGGGTCCCGCCGGTGCCGACCGCGCAGGTAAACCCATCGACCTTGCCGCCGGTCTGATCCCAGATCTCCGGCCCCGTCGTCCGACGGTGCCCGTCGCGGTTGGCGGTGTTGTCGAACTGGTTGGCCCATATGGCGCCGTTCGGTTCGGTCTCCGCCATTTCCGCCGCCAGCCGTTCGGAGAACCGGACATAGTTGCCCGGATCCTTGTAGGGCAGGGCCTTGACCAGGCGCAGATCGGCGCCGACGAGGCGCAGCGTGTCCTTCTTCTCCTGGCTTTGGGTTTCCGGCATGACGATGACGCAGCGATAGCCGAGCGCGTTCCCGACCAGGGTCAGGCCGATGCCGGTGTTGCCGGCGGTGCCCTCGACGATGGTGCCGCCGGGGCGCAGCGCCCCCCGTGCCTCGGCGTCGCGCACGATGGCCAAGGCCGCCCGGTCCTTCACCGACCCGCCGGGGTTGGCGAATTCGGCCTTGCCCAGGATCTCACAGCCCGTCGCTTCCGACGGCCCATGCAGCCGGATCAACGGGGTGGCGCCAATGGCGCCGACGAAGCCATCGCGGATATCGGTCATAGTCAGTGTGACTTGGTATTGTCGATCTGTTGAAAGGTGACCGGCAGACTAACCGCCCGCGGCAACCGCCGTCCAGCGCGCGCGCAGATCCGCGCGGTTCAGCGCCAGCCATTGGAGGGCGATGATGGTGATCGCATTGTCGATCGCCCCGCTGCCGACCCGGGCGATGGCGTCGTCCGCCGCCAGGGTCAGGACGCGGATATCCTCCCCCTCGCGGGGGTTGCCGTGAATGCCGCCGGCCGCGCCGGCGTCGACCCGCCCGCCATACAGCGTCACCCATTCGGAAGACCCGCCGGGGCTGGGCATGAACCCGGTAATCCGTTCGAGCGCCGACAGCCTAAGGCCGGCCTCCTCCATCGCTTCGCGGTGGCACACCTCTTCGGGGCTTTCGCCGGGCTCGACCAGCCCGGCCACCGCCTCGATCATCCAGGCCGGGCGCCCGGCCGCCAGGGCCCCGGGACGAAACTGTTCGATCAGCACGACGCGGTCGCGCACCGGATCGTAGGGCAGGACCGCAACGGCGCCACCACGCAGGAAGACCTCCCGGTGCAGGGGTTCGGTCCAGCCACCCGCGAAGCGCCGGTGACGCAGCCGGAACCGGTCGAGCCGGAAGAAGCCCTGGAAACAGATTTCCCGTTCCAGGACCTCGACGTCTTCGGTGTTCATTGGACAGGTCCCGCAGTCAGCCATCGATCCGGCCGGGACCCTATCGCCAAACCGCTGTGCTGGCTATGGGCCGTCAGGCCATCAGCCGCACTTCGTCGTTGGCGGGTGCCCAGCGGTCGCGCAACGCGGCCCGATTTCTTTCCAGCCACTGCAGGGCGATCAGCGTGAACGCGTTGTCGATGGTCCCTGCGGCCATCGCCGCAAGGGCGTCGTCCGCCGCCATCGGCAGCACGCGGATATGTTCGTCTTCCTCTTCCAGACCGCATTCGCCGCCCGCCCCAGCGGCGTCGACATGGGCGCAATAGAGCGCCATCCATTCGGATGTGGAGGCCGGGCTTGGCATGAATTCATATAATTTTTCCAGGGCGATGGCGTGGAGTCCCGTTTCTTCCCACACTTCCTGACGGCAGACGTCTGTGGGATCGCAATCCGCCGGCAGCACCCCGGCCACCGTTTCGATGGTCCACGCGTTGCGTCCCGCCGCCAGGGCACCGGCCCGGAGCTGTTCGATCAGGATTACTTCGTCACGGATCGGGTCGTAGGGCAGCACCGCAATGGCACCGCCGCGCAGAAAAACCTCCCGGTCCATCGGTCGGCTCCAGGCGCCATCGAGCCGGCGGTGGCGAAGGTGAAAACGGTCCAAGCGGAAAAAGCCCTGAAAACAAACCGTTCTATCGATGACTTCAACATCTTTTGAAGACATGGGATATCCTTCGGCAGGACTGATATAAGGCAATCTACAAACGAAGTTTAATAAATTGCAAGATAAATTTTAGTTGAAGCCCGTCATCCCTATGATCCTCTTGTCCCTACATGCGGGCTTGTTCCGAATGGGCAGGCGGATTGGCGTCTCATTCCTTGGCCCTGTTTGGTTTACCCGAATCCGTGAACGAGGATGGCGCCGGCCGTCGCGGCCGCGTCTCCGCTGGTTCTGCCGGCTTTTGGTTTGACACCGGGGAAGCGCACCCTACTATAAACATCCTCCAATTCACTATCCGACCGTCAGATCTCAATCCTAACGCGTTCGTGCATTACCAAACAAAATGCACAATACGGAAGGTATTGATGTCTAGATACATTTCACCCACCGAAGAACGAGCAGAATAACGGAGCGAGGCTGTGAGCAAAGACGATTTAGGGAAGATCCACTCAGCGATCCCAAAACTGGTTGGTGACTTCGAGGCTGGACGGCTCGACCGACGCGAATTCTTGCGAACGACGACTCTGTTGGGGCTGTCGGCAACGGCCGCCTACGGCATAGCCGGTGGAGCCGTGGCGCCCGCGGCCCAGGCGCAGGAACCTCAGTCCGGTGGCACCCTGCGGGTATCGATGTTCGTTCAGGAGATGAGCGATCCGGCCACCTATGACTGGTCGCAGAAGGCGAATGTCGCGCGTCAGGTCATCGAGTCGCTGACCATCGTTGGCCCCGACAACATCACTCGTCCCCATCTCGCGGCGGGGTGGGAAGCGTCCGAAGACCTGAAAACCTGGACCTTCCGGCTGCAGCCCAACGCAAGGTGGAACAATGGCGACGATTTCATCGCCGAGGACGTGATTTACAACTTCGAGCGTTGGCTCGATCCGGAGACGGGCTCTTCCAACAAGAACCGGTTTGCCGCCGTCGAGGCAGTGGAAAAGGTCGACGACAAGACCGTGCGGTTCACGCTTTCGACCGCCGACCTGGCGCTGCCGGAGAGCATGGGCGACTACCCCGCGCTTTTGGTGCATCGGAATTTCCAGGCCGACGGCGGCAACCTGGTCGAAAACCCGATCGGCACGGGCCCGTTTCTGCTGACAGAGTTCTCCGTGGGTGAACGGGCCGTGCTGACCCGCCGTCCCGCCGGCGAATGGTGGGGCGGAGAGGTCTATCTCGACAGCATCGTCTATATCGACCACGGCGACGACCCCGCCGCCGGGCTCGCTGCCCTTGCCTCCGGACAGGTCGATCTGCTTGACCGGCTCAACGTCGACCAGGTGCCGGCCGTCGCCAACATTCCCAACCTTGTCCTCTATGAGGTCGTGACGGCGCAGACCGGTGTGGCCCGCATGAAGGTTACAGAACCGCCGTTCGATAACGTGCTCGTGCGCAAGGCGGTTCGAGCCTGCATCGACCACGACAGGATCCTCGAGCTCGCCTATCAGGGGCGCGGTCAACCCGGCGAGGATCACCATGTCGCGCCCGTGCACCCGGAATACGTCGAGCTCCCCAAACCGCAGCAGGACTACGACGAAGCAAAGCGGCTGCTGGCGGAGGCCGGATACGCCGATGGCCTGGACATCACCATCGATTGCGTCGCGGCACCGGCCTGGGAGCCGAATACCTGTCAGGTCATCGCGGAGATGCTGCGTCCGGCGGGGATCAACCTGTCGGTGAACATCATGCCCGGGGGAACCTACTGGGACCGCTGGATGACGGCGCCGTTCGGCTTCACCTCCTGGACCAGTCGGCCGTTGGGCGTTCAGGTTCTCAATGTCGGCTACCGCAGCGGCGCGGAGTGGAACGAATCCTCCTATTCGAACCCTGAGTTCGACGCGCAGCTTGACCTGGCCATGGGCATCATCGATGCCGATGAACGGCGCGTGGTCATGGAACGGCTCGAGCGGATCCTGCAGGACGATTCGGTCATCATCCAGCCCTATTGGCGCGCCATCGCCACCGCCGGCTCACAGAACGTGAAGGGGTTCGAGATCCAACCGTCCTACGAGCATCATTTTCATAAGGTCTGGCTGGCTTGATCGGGCAGGGGGGCGCGGTCGCAGGCCAGGCGGCCGCTCCTCCCCCCGTATCGGCATCGACCATGGATAGACAGTTTCCTTCGCCCAGGCGCACCACGGCTCGAGGCGGCCTGTGCTGATTTTTCTGACTAAACGCTTGGCTTACATGCTGGTCACCATGCTGGTGGTGTCCGTGCTGTTGTTTCTGCTGCTGGAAATCAACGGCGAATCCGTCGCCGTTAAGGTGCTGGGGCCGTACACGTCCCCCGAGCAACGTGATCTCTGGCTGGAACGGAACGGCTACTTCGACCCGTTGCATGTGCGTTACCTGCGCTGGCTGGGCGGTATGGCGATCGGCGATTTCGGCGAGTCGATCCGCTTCAAGGTACCCGTTGCGGACGTCCTCTGGCCGCGGCTGGCCAACACCGCCCTGCTGGGAGCCTGCGTTTTCGCGGTCATGGTGCCGTTGGGTCTGGCTTTCGGCGTCCTGGCGGGAATGCGGGAGGGTTCGACCCGCGACCGCGCCATCACCATCACTTCGGTCATCACCACGTCGGTCCCCGAATTTGCCAGTGCCGTGCTGCTGTCGTTCATCTTCGTCTTCTGGCTGGGTCTGCTGCCCGGCACCAGCGCCATGTCGGAAGGGTTCGCGGCAAATCAGCTCGTCCTGCCGGTCCTGGTGCTCGTGCTCTACGGGTTCGGGTACATTGCCCGCATGATGCGCGCCTCCATGGCCGACGTCATGCAAAGCCCCTATATCCGCACGGCCGTGTTGAAGGGCCTCCCGTACCGCCAGGTCGTCATGCGGCACGCGGTCCGCAACGCTCTGATCGCCCCGTTCACGGTCATCATCCTGCAGATCAACTGGCTGTTGTCCGGCGTCATCGTGGTCGAGTTCTTCTTCGCCTACAAAGGCTTCGGCGCCCTGGTGCTGGAGGCGTCGCTGAACCAGGACATCTATGTGATCCAGGCCTGCGCCATGATCGCCGTCTTTGTCGCCGTGGGAACCCAGACCATCGCCGACATCGGCTATACCTACCTCAACCCCCGCATACGGTTCACCTGATGGCCGCGACAGACGAAACCGCTCCGGCGATGGAGGCCCGCCCCGGCCGGATCTCGCGCGCCCTGGGCACGGTCGGTCTGATCCGGGAAAGCTGGGTGGGCATGATCGGGCTGGCCATCGTCGTCTTCTGGGTGATGGTCGCGCTGCTGGCACCGTGGCTGGCGCCCTTCGAACCGAATGTCCAGATCGTCCCCTTCGCGCCGCCGGGAACAGCGGCGCCGGACGGCGGAACGTTTTGGCTGGGCACCGACCATCTGGGCCGGGATATCCTGTCACGCATCATCTTCGGCGCCCGGCGCGTCCTGTTCTTCGCCCCGATCGCCACCGGCGCGGCCTATGCCGTCGGTGTCACGATGGGTCTGGCGGCCGGGTATCTGCGCGGGTGGGTCGACGACGTGCTCAGCCGGATCGGCGACATCATCCTGTCGTTCCCGATCCTGGTGCTCTATGTCGTCATCATCACCACGTTCGGCGCCTCCGGGGTCAACATCATCCTGGCGGTGACGTTCGCCAGCGGTCCCGGCATCATGCGCATCGTCCGCGGTCTGGTCCTGGACCTGCGCAACAGGGACTATGTCGCCGCCGCCCAGACACGAGGCGAAAGCGCCTGGTACATCATGTTCGTGGAAATTCTGCCCAACGCGCGCGGTCCCCTGATCGTCGATGCCTGCCTGCGCCTGGGGTACACGATCATTACCATCGGCGTGTTGGGGTTCCTCGGCCTTGGCCTGCCGCCGCCCGACCCCGATTGGGGCGGGATGGTCAACCAGACCCGTTCGATGGCCCTGTTCGCCCCTCACATGGCCGTCTTTCCCTGCCTGGCCATTTCATCCCTTGTGCTGGGCCTGAACCTCCTGGCCGACGGCCTGCGGGAAATCTCGCTGAAGGACTGACCGGCCATGATCCATCGTGCCACGACCGATCCATCCACCGGCGAGGAGGAGCCGCCGCTTCTCGAAATCCGGGACCTGGCCGTTTCCTATTTCTCACGGGCGGGAGAGGTGCCGGCGATCCTCAATTTCGACCTGACCCTGCGTCCGGGCGAGGCGGTGGGGCTGGTCGGCGAGTCCGGGTGCGGCAAGTCGACGGTGGCCATGGCCATCATGCGCTATCTGGGCGGCAGCGGCCGGATCGTCGGCGGCTCCATCGCGTTCAAGGGGCGCGACATGGCGGACATGTCGGCCGACGAGGTGCGGGCCATCCGCGGCGGCGACATCGCCATGGTCTATCAGGAACCGATGGCGGCGCTGAACCCCAGCATGACCCTGGGCCGCCAGCTCATGGAAGTACCGCTGGCCCACGAACCGGGATGCACCGAAGCGGACGCGCATGCGCGGGCCATGGAGATGCTGACCCTGGTCAGGCTGCCCGATCCCGAACGGGTGATGGCCGCCTATCCCCATCAGATTTCCGGCGGTCAGCAGCAGCGTGTGGTGATCGCCATGGCGCTGCTGTCCAAACCGTCGCTGTTGCTTCTGGACGAACCGACGACGGCGCTCGACGTCACGGTCGAGGCCGGCATCGTCGAACTGATCGGGGAGATCGCGCGCACATCCGGCACGGCCATGCTCTACATCAGCCATAATCTGGGGCTGATCCTGGAGACCTGCAGCCGTGTGTGCGTGATGTATTCCGGTGAGGTGGTGGAAACGGGCGACATCGCCGACATCTTCGACAAGCCGCGTCACCCCTATACCCATGGATTGTTCTGCTGCATCCCGAGCCCGTACCGCGACAAGAACATCCGGCCGCTGGCGCCGATCCGAGGCCAGCTTCCCTTGCCGCATAAAAGGCCGCCCGGTTGCAACTTCGCCCCGCGCTGCGATTTCGCGGTCGCCGGACAGTGCGACCGGGGGTCGATCCCGTTGTCCACCGTCCCCGATCAGCCTCATCACGGGGTGCGGTGCGTCCGTTGGCAAGCGATCGACTGGGCCTCGGCGCAGGACATGGAACCGGCGCCCATGACGACGGAACCGGGGCCCGTGGTGCTGCGCAGCGATGCCATGCAGAAATACTACCCCGTGAAGGAGCGGTCGCTTCGGGCGCTGTTGTCAGGGGCCGGCACCCGATACGTCAAGGCCAACGAGTCCCTGTCCTTCGAAGCCCGCGCCAGCCAGACGGTCGCCATCGTTGGAGAGTCTGGATGCGGCAAGTCGACCTTGGCCAAGGTGCTGCTGGGTCTGGAGACGGCGACCAAGGGATCGCTGGTGTTCCGCGGCGACGAAATCTCCCAGGTCGCGGTCGGCGACCGGTCGGCCGCGCAGTTGGGCAGTCTGCAGATGGTGTTTCAGAACCCCAACGAAACCCTGAACCCCAGCATGACCATCGGGCAGCAGATCGGACGGGTCATCCGCAAGTTCGGGATCGAGACCGACCGCGCCAAGATCGAGGCCCGGGTGCTCCATCTTCTCGACCTGGTCAAGCTGCCGCGGGAATTCACCGAACGAAAGCCGCGGCAGCTTTCGGGCGGTCAGAAACAGCGCATCGGGATCGCCCGGGCGTTCGCCGGCAATCCGGCCATGGTCGTCGCCGACGAGCCGGTGTCGGCTCTGGACGTCTCGGTTTCGGCCGCCGTGACCGGGTTGCTCATGGACATCCAGCGCGAATCCGAGACCTCCATGCTGTTCATCAGCCATGATCTGGGCGTGGTCCGCTATATCGCCGACCGGGTGGTGGTGATGTATCTTGGCCAGATCGTCGAGCAGGGCACCACCGACCAGGTGTTCGCGCCGCCCTATCATCCCTACACCGAGGCGCTGCTGTCGGCCGCGCCGGTGGCCGACACCACGGTCACCAAGAAGCGCATCATCCTGGAGGGGCCGCCTCCCAGCGTGCTCAACCCGCCGCCGGGGTGTCCGTTCCACACGCGGTGCCCGCGCAAGATCGGCGCCATCTGCGAGCAGCAGAAGCCGCCGCAGGTCACCGCCGTCACCGGCCATACCATCCAATGCCATATCCCGCTGGACGAGCTGACCGCCGTCGGGCCGGTGATCATGCAGGCCGAGGCGGCCGAATAAACGATTCGGCGCCACGTCGATTTCGTCATACTTTGGCCGCCGTCGGGTGCATAGTTCGACGCTTGAAGGGGCCGCCGTCATATCGTGAAGAGCCCTCGACCAAGCAATTCTGAAAAGGCGGCGTATCATGGCTAAGCAGGTCGTTCAGCCTGGACAGCGGTACCGCGCCCGCAAGGCCTGGGCGTACGTCTGGGTGGTCGAGTCCGTGTCGGTGGACGGCTCGACCGTGCCGCACGCCCGTCTGCATGCCCTCAACGATCCGACCGAACGGCGGACTTTCTCGTGCTCGGTGCTGCTCGACCCCGATCGGTTCGAACTGATCCGGGACGCGCCGGCCTACGACGACTACTACGAGCGGTGAGGCCGGAAGACCGTCTTACGGCACGTGCCGCCGGGCGCCCATGGCTTCACCATACCGCGTTTTCAGGTCGGCGACGGCCTCGACATAGGGCCGTGGCCCGTAGCTGATCCGCGCGACTCCCAGGGAGGCCAGGGTTTCGGGCGAGGGCGTGCCATCCAGCATCATGACGTTGACCGGCAGCGCGACCGCCGCGCAGATCGCGCCGATGAGATCCGGATCGACGAGGCCGGGGACGAAAAAGCCGCTGGCGCCCGCCTCGGCATAGGCGGCGGCGCGGTCCCTGGTTTCCGCGAGGAGGTCCCCGTGCCGGGTCCGGTCTTTTTCCTTCAGGAAGAGATCCGTCCGCGCGTTGATAAAGAACGGTACGTTCTCGGCCTTCGCCGCGCGGCGTATTGCCGCCACTCTGGCCGACTGGGCGTCGACCGCATGCAGACCGGATCCCCCGACCACCCGGTCCTCGAAGTTGAGCCCAATGACACCCGAGGCGATGAGGCGGGCGACGTTCGCGGCGACATCGTCCGGGGCCTCGGCGTAACCGCCCTCGAAATCCACCGTCACCGGCAGATCCACGGTCGCCACGATCCGCGCCGCGATCCGCAGCAGGAAGTCCAGCGGGATCGCCTCGCCATCCGCATAGCCTTGGGCGGCGGCCACCGACCAGCTGCCCGTGGCGATCGCTTGCGCGCCGGCCTCGGCCACGGCCTTGGCGCCGCCGGCATCCCAGATATTGTAGAGCGTCAGCGGAGCGCCCGGCACGTGGAGCTCGGCGAACTTTCTGGCTCTGTCGGCCTGTGTCACGGTCTCATTCTCCGTTCGTGATCGTCGGCCGGCGCCGGCGGAAAAATCATCATACCGCGGGACGCGACGTATCCCCATGGATCGGCGGCACCCCCCCGCTTCTGCCTTCGGATGGAGGAGGGTGGCCGGCCGTACAAGTCTGAGAACGCGGCGTTGAACCGCCGCAGGCTGCCGAACCCGGCCCGGTGGGCGACCTCCGTCATGGTCAGATCGGTGTCGTCCAACAGCCGTTTGGCCCGTTGGATGCGCAAGGTTCTGGCCGTCTGGGTGGGGGAGGCGCCCAGATGCGTCTTGAACAGCCGCGACAGATGGCGTGGCCCGACGCCGAGCCTGGCCGCGAGATCCTCCACACGGCCGAGGTCGAGAGCACCGTTCTCCATCAGCCGCAGCGCGCGCTCCACGGTCGTCCTGGTGCCGTTCCAGGCCGGGCAGAACGGCGCCGTTTCGGGCCGGCACCGTAGGCACGGGCGATACCCGGCCCGCTCCGCCGCCGCGGCGCTGGGGTAGAAGCAGACATTCTTGGTGAGCGGCTGTTTGACCGCGCACACCGGGCGGCAATAGATGCTGGTGGTCTTTACCGCGACATAGAACAGACCGTCGAACGCGGGATCGCGTCGAAGCCGGGCCTGGTTGCAGGTTTCAAAGTCGAGCATGGGGTTGCACGTACCATCCCGGCCCCGCCGATGCGAGAGGCGGCGCGATGATGATGTCCGAATTCGTCCAATTCCGGCCGGGCCAGCCCCGAGAGACGATCGACCTCGCCGGCCCCGTCAGAGCTGCAGCCACGCCGGACGTTCGGGCCAATCGCTTTGTCTTTAGAAGGGGTTGGCTCCCTGGGCCGGACTCGAACCAGCGACCCGGTGATTAACAGTCACCTGCTCTACCAACTGAGCTACCAGGGAACAGACCCACGGCGCCGCACGCGGCACCCCAAACGGACGCGGTTTATAGCAAAGGCGGGTCACCAGGGCTACCCCCTCCGCGCCGGCCCACTTCCGCGCCGGCCCCTGGAGGCGCGAGCCGGAATCGAACCGGCGTACACGGATTTGCAGTCCGGTGCCTGACCACTCAGCCATCGCGCCCCGTCGAGGCCGGGCCCCGTGTATAGCGGCGGCCGCGCCGGACGGTCAAGCCGCGCGACCGGGCGGGCCGACCGCAGCGGCTGTTGTTCTGACCGATGCCAGTAGGTATAAGGCTGGAACAACAGCGGCGGAAGACCGTTCGGGGCAGGAAGGCTGCCGCCACAACCGCAGATTGAGCCGACCATGATGGATTACACCCAGGCCCGGACCAATATGGTGGAAAGCCAGATCCGGCCCAACAAGGTGACCAATCCCCTATTGCTGACAGCCATGCTGAACCTGCCGCGGGAGCGGTTCGTGCCCAAGGCCGTGCAAGGTATCGCCTATGTCGACGAGGATGTGCCGATCGGCGAAGGGCGGTTTTTGATGGAGCCGATGGTTCTGGCCCGGCTGCTGGAGGAGGCGCGCATTTCGGCCGATGATGTGGTGCTCGATGTCGCCTGCGGTCCGGGCTATTCGACGGCGATCATCGCCCGTTTGGCCAACACGGTGGTGGCGGTCGAGGACGATCCGGACCTGGCTGACCGCGCCACGGCGCTTTTGGCCGAACTCGGGGTCGATAACGCCGTCGTGGTCGAAGGGCCGACGATCTATGGCTATCGGGCCCAGGCGCCGTATCAGGTCATTCTGATCGGAGGCGGCGTGGCGGAGGTCCCGGCAACCCTGACCGACCAGCTCTCAGACGGCGGGCGACTGGTCACCGTGCTGACCTCGGACACGGGCATGGGCCGTGCGGTCCTGATCGAGCGGGTGGGCGATGTTCTTTCCCGCCGGACGTTGTTCGACGCCAATTGCCCGTTGCTGCCCGGGTTCGAACCCAAACCTGTTTTCGAGTTCTAAGAGGGCGAGCGTGAGTGAGAGTCGCCAGGCCCCGTTCCCCCTTGAGATCGACGTCGAGACTCTTTCGGCGATGCGGGTCGCGGAGATACCGCCCCTTGTGCTCGACGTGCGCGAGCCCTGGGAAACGGACCTGTGCCAGATCGACGGCAGCCTCTCGGTGCCTCTCGGTACCCTGCCGGAGCGGATCGGCGATTTGCCCGGTGACCGGCCGATCGCCGTGTTGTGCCATTACGGGGCACGCAGCGCCCGGGCGGCTCACTGGCTGCGCGGCCACGGCTTCGATCAGGCAACCAACGTGGCCGGCGGCATCGACGCCTGGGCCATTTCCATTGACCCAACCATGAGGCGCTACTGATGGCATTTGTCATGCGACGTCCGGTCAAGAGGACCGTGCTGATCGGCCTGGTACTGGCGACTGTCGTCGCGTTGCCATGGACAACCAAGGCCCAGACGCTGGAGGAGGCTCTGGCCAACACCTACGTGACCAACCCGACCCTGGCGGCCTCGCGGTCGGAGCTGCGGGCCACCAACGAGCAGATCGCCCAGGCCCTCTCCGGTTTTCGCCCGACCGTCGAGGGGACCGGCAGCGCCGGGTTCGAGTATTCCGACACGGTGCGGCCGGAAGCCGGCAGTGAGGACGAGTTCATCAACCCGGCGTCGATCGGTATCAGCGTGGTTCAGCCGCTCTATCGCGGCGGCCGGACCCAGGCCGACATCAGGCGCGCCGAAAACGTGATCCAGGCCCAGCGCGCGGTGGTCATCGCCACCGAGCAGACCGTCCTTCTCGACGCCATCACCGCCTATTCGAACGTGGTGCGGGAGCAGGCGGTGCTGGAACTGGCGATCAACAACGAACAGGTGCTCAACCGCCAGCAGCAGGCGGCGCGGGACCGGTTCGAGGTGGGCGAGGTGACGCGCACCGATGTCAGCCAGGCCGAGAGCCGTGTCTCGGGGGCCAGCGCCGACCGGATCAGCGCCGAGGGCGCCCTGCGCTCGGCCCGCGCCGAATATGAAAGGATCATCGGCGGTACCCCCGGCATTCTCCAGCCCGCGTCGCCGCCGGTCGATCTGCCGGCGTCGCTGGAGGAAACGATCGCCCTTGCCCAGGCCGACGACCCGCAGATCATCGCGGCGGGCTTTACCGAGCGCGCCGCCGACGCCACGGTCGACCTGCAACGCGGCGAATTGCTGCCGGAAGTGAACCTGACCGGGCAGATTCGCCGAGACTGGGAACCGCAAGCCACGATCGACCGGTCCGACACGGCATCGATCATCGCCCAGCTCTCGGTGCCGCTTTACCAGGCCGGCGCGGTATCGTCTCGGGTGCGCGAGGCGCGCTATATCGCCAATCAACGCCGAATCGAAGTCGAGGAAGCACGCCGCGCGGCGATCGAAAGCGCCATCACGGCGTGGGAGGCGTTGGCCACGGCCCGCGCCAGCATCGAGGCCTTTGTCGATCAGGTCCGCACCAGCGACATCGCGCTCGACGGCGTTGAGCAGGAAGCCCTGGTCGGATCGCGGACGGTGCTCGACGTGCTGGACGCCGAACAGGAACTGCTGGACGCCCGCGTCAATCTGGTTCGGGCCCAGCGTGATGAGGTGGTCGCCGGCTTTCAGGTCCTGGCGGCGGTGGGCCAATTGACCGCTCGCAACCTGGGCCTGCCCGTGGCCTACAGCGATTTCGACGCGCACTACGACGCCACCCGTGAACGCTGGTGGGGAACGACGCTGGTCGGGGGTGAGTGAGCGGCTGAAATGGCGCGCGATGTTTGCGACATCGGGCTGGTACGGTGTAGAACAGACGAAGAAGCCGCCCTTACGCGGCTTCTCAGGCCGCATAATACCACAACACGGTCTGCATCGGTGGGGGAGGCGGCGATGAAAACGGCAGGCGCGCCATACCCTTTTCCCACACGATCTCTTGACGACCGTGGAGACCGAGGCAGACGCCCATGAGCGATCCGAAAGCCAATCAAGAACCGTCGATGGAGGAGATCCTTGCGTCCATTCGCAGGATCATCTCCGAGGACGATGAGCCGGAGTCTGCAAACAAGGCCGCAGCGCCCCAACCTGCCGCCGAACCTCCTCCGCAAGTCAAGAAGGAGAAGCCGGAAGACGTCAAAGCCGAGGTCGTCGACACGGCGCCTCCCGATCCGGACCCTGACCAGGTCTCGGACGACGAACCCCTCGACTTGACCCAACTGGCTCCCATGGACGATGACGTCCTGGAGCTGACCCAAATGGCCGATGATACAGAAACGGCTGAACCCCCGACCGGTCTTGAAGCCGGTTCGGCAGACGATGGATTCGATATGGCAGATACCGACAAGACCCCAGACGTCGCCGCCGACGACGACGATGAATTCAACCTCGGCGCCGATAAGGAATCGGGCAGCGCCGCCGACGACTCGCTGGTTTCGGCCGAAGCGGTCGGCGCCGCGGGGGCGGCAATCGCTCGGCTTCAGCAGACCGCGGAGGAGCGGGCGGCCGCCAACCGGCCAACCGCGGTGGCTCTCGGAAACGGATCCCTGACGCTGGAGGATATCGTCCGCGAGGAGTTGCGTCCCTTGTTGCGCGACTGGCTGGAACAGAACCTTCCGCCGCTGGTCGAACGGATTGTCGAGCGCGAGGTGGAGAAGATCGGGCGCAACGCCCTGCGTTGATCCCTTCTCGACCGAAAGGCCGCCGCCGGCTCTGACCGGCGGGTTGCAGCGTGGCGAACGCCTGTAACCGCTTGTTTTTTTTCCAACTGACTGATCGAACGATGCTGGACAAGACCTACCAGCCGGGCGAGATCGAGGCCCGGCGGTATAGGGAATGGGAGAAGTCCGGGGGCTTCGCGGCCAACGTCCGGTCGAACGCGACCCCCTTCACCGTCATGATGCCGCCGCCCAACGTGACGGGCAGCCTGCATATGGGACATGCCCTCAACCATACCCTGCAGGACCTGCTGATCCGCTATGAAAGGCGCCGGGGGCGGGATGCGTTGTGGCAACCGGGCATGGATCACGCCGGTATCGCCACCCAGATGGTCGTCGAACGGCAGCTGGCCGCCGACAACATGACCCGCCAGGACATGGGGCGCGACGCCTTTGTCAAGCGGGTGTGGGAATGGAAGGCGGAATCCGGCGGCGCGATCACCGGCCAGCTCCGCCGCCTGGGCACGACGCCCGACTGGGCACGCGAGCGGTTCACCATGGACGAGGGGCTGAACCGTGCCGTGCGGCGCGTGTTCGTCCGGCTGTTCAAGGAAGGCCTGATCTATCGCGACAAGCGGCTGGTCAACTGGGACCCCAAGCTGCACACCGCCATTTCGGACCTGGAGGTGGAGCAGAAGGAAGTCCAGGGAAACCTCTGGCACCTGCGGTACCCGGTGGAGGGCGAGACCGGGCGCTTCATCGTGGTCGCCACCACCCGGCCGGAGACGATGCTGGGGGATACCGGCATCGCCGTGCATCCCGACGACCCGCGCTATGCCGACCTGATCGGCCGTCACGCGGTTCTGCCCCTGGTCGGCCGCCGCCTGCCGATCGTCGCCGATCCCTATGCCGACCCGGAGACGGGCAGCGGCGCGGTCAAGATCACCCCGGCCCATGATTTCAACGATTTCGAGGTCGGCCGGCGGCACGGACTGGAGGTGCTCAATATCCTGGACGGCGATGCGCGTCTGACCGACGCGGTGCCGGAACCCTATCGCGGGCTGGACCGCTATGACGCCCGGCAGCGGGTCATCGCCGATCTGGAAGCCCAGGGTCTGGTCGAGCGGATCGACGATCACGTCCATGCCGTGCCCCACGGCGACCGCTCGGGCGTGGCGATCGAGCCCTGGCTGACCGATCAATGGTATTGCGACGCCCACACCCTGGCCCAGCCGGCGATCGCGGCGGTGGAGCAGGGCAAGACTCGGTTCGTGCCGGCCACCTGGGAAAAAACCTATTTCGACTGGATGCGCAACATCCAGCCCTGGTGCATCAGCCGCCAGCTTTGGTGGGGTCACCGCATCCCGGCCTGGTTCGGCCCCGACGGGACCGTTTTCGTCGAGGAGACGGAGGAGGACGCCGCGTCCGCCGCGTCGGCCCATTATGGCGCGGCCACGCCCCTGGAGCAGGATTCCGACGTTCTCGACACCTGGTTCTCGTCCGCCCTGTGGCCGTTCTCGACCCTGGGCTGGCCCGAAGAGACGCCGGAACTGGCCCGCTACTATCCGGGCGACGTGCTGGTCACCGGCTTCGACATCATCTTCTTCTGGGTCGCGCGGATGATGATGATGGGTCTGCACTTCATGGGCGAGGTGCCGTTCGCCACGGTCTACATCCACGCCCTGGTCCGCGACGAGCGCGGCCAGAAAATGTCGAAATCCAAGGGCAACGTCATCGATCCTCTGGAACTGATCGACGATTACGGCGCCGACGCGCTGCGCTTCACGCTGATCTCCATGGCCGCCCAGGGCCGGGACGTCAAGCTGTCGCGCCAGCGGGTGGAAGGCTACCGCAACTTCGCCACCAAGCTGTGGAACGCGGCCCGCTATTGCGCCATGAACGATTGCCTGCCGCGGCCCGGGTTCGATCCAGCCGGGGTTGATCTGACCGTCAACAAATGGATCGTCGGCGAGGTGGCGGCGGCGGCGGCGAAGGTCGATGAAGCCTTGGCCGCCTACCGCTTCAACGACGCCGCCGACACCCTGTACCAGTTCGTCTGGCACACCTTCTGCGACTGGTATCTGGAATTCACCAAACCGATCCTGAACGGCGACGACAAAGCCGCCGCGGCGGAAACACGGGCCGCCACCGGCTGGGCCCTGGGGCAGGCCTTGAGCCTGATGAACCCGCTGATGCCGTTTGTCACCGAAGAACTGTACGACACCCTGGGCGCGGCCGATGGCGGCGCGCTGCTGACCGAACCCTGGCCGGCGCTGGATCAGGCCCTGATCGACGAAGCGGCCACCGCCGAAATGGGCTGGGTGGTCCGCCTGATCACCGCTGTCCGCGCCATCCGGTCCGAAATGCATGTTCCGGCCGCCGCCCGCATACCGCTGCGCCTGAAAGGGGCCAGCGCGGCGACGGCGGCGCGTCTGACCGCCCATGGCGAAATCATCGCCCGGATGGCCCGTCTGTCGGACCTTGCCGTCAGCGACGACCCGCCGGCGAAAGGCGCGGCGCAGACCGTGCTGGACGAGGCGACCATCGTCCTGCCGCTGGCCGAGGTCATCGATCTGGGTCAGGAGCGCGACCGCTTGACGCGCGAGATCGGCAAGCTTTCGGCTGACATCGACAAGATCGACCGTAAACTAAGCAATAAACAGTTCTTGGCCAAAGCCCCGCCCGAGGTGGTCGACGAACAACGCGAACGCCGCGCGGAATGGGTCGCGACCCGTGGCAAGCTCGAGGATGCGCTCAAGCGGGTGACGGCTTAACCGGCTCCCGACACGACAACGAGAGACGCGGCGCCGACGGCCGCCGACAGGAAGGATACGCCCCGATGCCCCTGGACGACAAACCGCCCGCAGCCGGTCCCCGCTTCGACAAATCCCGGCTGCCCAGCCGGCATGTCTCTGTGGGTCCGGACAAGGCCCCCCACCGGTCCTACTACTACGCCATGGGCCTGACCGAGGAGCAGATCGCCCAGCCCTTCGTCGGCGTGGCGACCTGCTGGAACGAGGCCGCCCCCTGCAACATTTCCCTGTCGCGGCAGGCGCAGGCGACCAAGAAGGGCGTCTGGGCGTCGGGCGGCACGCCGCGCGAATTCACCACCATCACCGTCACCGACGGCATTGCCATGGGCCATGCCGGCATGAAGGCGTCGCTGGTCAGCCGCGACGCCATCGCCGACACGGTCGAACTGACCATGCGCGGCCATTGCTATGACGGGCTGGTCGGGCTAGCCGGTTGCGACAAATCCCTGCCCGGCATGATGATGGCCATCGTCCGGCTCAACGTGCCGGCGGTGTTCATGTATGGCGGGTCCATCCTGCCCGGCCGCTTCAAGGGCCGCGATGTCACCGTCCAGGACGTCTTCGAGGCAGTCGGGGCCCACGGCGCCGGCAACATGTCGGACGAGGACCTTCACGCCCTGGAATGCGTGGCCTGCCCCAGCGCCGGGTCGTGCGGCGGACAGTTCACGGCCAACACCATGGCCTGCGTGTCCGAGGCCATCGGCCTGGCCCTTCCGGGATCCGCGGGCGCGCCGGCGCCTTACGAGACCCGGGACGAATACGCCGATGCCTCGGGCCGGACGGTCATGGATCTGATCGCGCGCAATTTGCGGCCGCGCGACATCGTCACCCGCAAGGCGCTGGAGAACGCCGCCACGGTGGTCGCCGCTTCGGGCGGATCGACCAACGCCGGCCTGCATCTGCCAGCCATCGCCCATGAGGCCGGGATCGATTTCGACCTGCACGAGGTCGCCGCCATCTTCAAGAAGACCCCGTACATCGCCGATCTGAAACCCGGCGGCCGCTACGTCGCCAAGGATATGTTCGAGATCGGCGGCGTGCCGGTGCTGATGAAGGCCTTGCTTGACGGCGGTTTTCTGCACGGCGACTGCATCACCGTTACCGGCAAGACCATCGCCGAGAACCTGGCAGACGTGGTGTTCCCGACCGACCAGGACGTGATCCTTCCGACCACCCGGCCGTTGAGCCCGACCGGCGGTGTCGTCGGTCTGCGCGGCTCGCTCGCCCCGCAGGGCGCCATCGTCAAAGTGGCCGGCATGAAAAACCTGCAGTTTCGCGGCCCCGCCCGCTGCTTCGACAGCGAGGAGGAGGCCTTCCAGGCGGTCCAGCAGCACAGCTTCAAGGAGGGCGAGGTCCTGGTCATCCGCTATGAGGGGCCGCGCGGCGGTCCCGGCATGCGCGAGATGCTGTCGACCACCGCCGCGCTTTACGGCCAGGGCATGGGCGACAAGGTGGCGCTGATCACCGATGGCCGCTTTTCGGGCGCCACGCGCGGCTTCTGCATCGGCCATGTCGGGCCGGAGGCGGCGGTCGGCGGGCCGATCGGCCTGTTGCGGGACGGCGACATCATCGCCATCGACGCGACCGCCGGGACCATCGAGGTGGAACTCTCGGCGACGGAGCTGGAATCCCGTCGCAAGGACTGGAAACCGCGCAGCCACGACTTCCAGTCCGGCGCCTTGTGGAAATACGCCCAGCAGGTCGGCGACGCGGAGAAGGGGGCCGTCACCCACCCCGGCGCGACCGCTGAAACCCACGTCTACGCCGATATCTGATCGGCCGGCGACGCTGGTGTATCCGACGCGTCGCTAGCCCTCGCAGGCCGTGGATCGTTCCTGTTTTCTTCGAGTCGACGACGGGGCCTCGTCAAACTGAAAGCACCCTCAATGGAGACGACGAGCCCCGGACCAAGATCCGGGGCCCGTGCGCGTCGATGCCGCCGCAAGAACGCAACCGACGCTATTGCGC
Organism: Inquilinaceae bacterium; assembly: GCA_052168355.1. Classification (GTDB taxonomy): domain Bacteria; phylum Pseudomonadota; class Alphaproteobacteria; order DSM-16000; family Inquilinaceae; genus JBQLZQ01. The sequence continues at coordinate 63,041 of JBQLZQ010000068.1, read as the reverse complement.
AAGGACGCTGGCTCGGAGGTTCGGGATCGCTGCTATTTCTGGTAGGCCCCCCAAGTCAATGCTCCTACGCCGAAATCAGGGTTCCTCGAGCGTGCACAGCACCGGGGTGTGGTCCGAGGCCTTGGGACGGTCGCGGGGGGCGCGGTCGATGGTGCACGCCGTCAGCCGGTCGGCGGCCTGGGGCGACAGCAGGAAATGGTCGATCCGAATGCCCTTGTCGGCCGGCCAAGCGCCGCCCTGATAATCCCAGAACGTGTAGGCGCCCGGCTCCGTATGCAGGGCCCGGTAAGCATCCGTCAGGCCCAGATTGACCAGCGTGCGGAAGGCCCGCCTGGTCTCCGGCAGGTACAGGGCGTCGCCGCGCCAGGCGGCGGGATCGTAACAATCCTCCGCGGCGGGAATGACGTTGTAGTCGCCGCCCAGGGCAAACGGCTGCTCGGTGGCCAGCAGGGCCGACGCATGGTCCTCCAGACGCGCCATCCATTTCAGCTTGTAGGTGTATTTCTCGGTATCCGGCGGGTTGCCGTTGGGCAGGTACAGCGATCCCACCCGAAGGTCGCCGACGGTCGCCTCGATATAACGGGCCTGGGTGTCGTCCGGATCGCCCGGCAGCCCGATCGCGACATCGTCGAGAGGCCGCTTGGACAGCAGGGCGACGCCGTTGTAGCTCTTCTGGCCGGACAGGGCGATGTTGTAGCCCAGCGCTTCGAACTCCAGCCCGGGAAACGCCGCCGTTTCGCACTTCAGTTCCTGAAGCAGGACCACGTCCGGTGCCGCTTCGCGCAGCCAATCCAGAACGTTGGGCAGCCGCGCCTTGACGGAGTTCACGTTCCAGGTGGCGATGGTGAGCATGAAACCGAATCCGTCCCGACTGCCAGGACGCAGCGCCGATAGGGGCCGCGTTCAGACCGAAAAGGACGCGCCGCAGCCGCAGGACGAGGAAGCGTTTGGATTGCGGATCTGAAACGAGGCCCCGATCAGGTCCTCGACATAATCCACTTCGGCGCCGTTCAGCAAGTCCAGCGACATTTCGTCGACCACCACGGTCACATTGTCCCGCTGGAAGGTCCGGTCGTCGCTGCGGATGGTGTCGTCAAAGCTGAAACCGTACTGAAAGCCTGAGCAACCGCCCCCCGAGACGGCAATGCGCAGCATCATCCCGGAGCCGCCCTCGGCCTCGCGCAAGGCGCCGATCCGCTTGACCGCAGATTCGCTGATGGTCAGCCCGGTTGCCTTGGGCGCATCCGCACCCGGCCCGTCAAGGGTCATCTCAGCCATTGGTCCTGCCTCGCTTTTCCGGCGTGATGTCTGGGAACACGCCATCCGACGTCTAATGTAATGCCATAGACGCACGCACCCAAGACCGCCCGAACCCGCGAATCGGGCGAATCACCCGCCATTATGGTCGTTTTCGTCTCGTCCGGGGTGGTTGTTAACCAAAAAGATTTATATTTATCAGGGCCGTACAATACCCTCTTGATAGTCGAATCGAGGTGTGGTGCTTTTTCGACGCTCTGTTCGTGATTTTGTCGTTGCGTAACCATGTCGGCTTCGATCCGTGGCGGTAAGGATAGCCGATTCGTGTTCAACCCAACCAAAAAGGTGCCCGATGGCCGACTGGCGATTGGATGAGTTGACCGATCCGTACACCAACCCTCCGGAGACCGGGCCACGCCCCAAATCCGGCACGCAGCCGGGCGGCTTCCGGGCGCACAAGCTGCGCGCGCTGGCCACGTCGGCGATCGTGGTTCTCGCCCTGGGCGGTTTTTCGGCCATCATGGTGTATGCCTACAAATCCGAGACGGCCAGCGATCCGGCGGTCGTTCCGCTGATCCGGGCCGATATCAGCCCGACGCGCATTCGTCCCGAGCGCCCGGGCGGGCTCCAGATCCCTTACCAGGATCGACTGCTTCTTCGGGAGGGGGCCGGCAGGACCACTGAATTGTCGGCACTCGAGGGCCCGGCCGTGACGGAGGATTTGCCGAGAACACGACCGTTGCCGCAAGCAGGCTCCCCGATCGCCGGTACGCCCACCGTCAACCCCACCTCGGACGACGGTCCGGCGGTCCCCGCCGTTCCGGTTCCATCGGTGGAGTCGGCATCGGCCAGCGCGCGGAACGCCAACACCGGCGCTCAGCACGCCGCGGCGATCAGTGACCGCGTGACGCAGGCTCGCACCCGTGGGATCGAGCAGGTCCGGTATCCCGGTACCGAGGCGTTGATTCCGCGGGCGCCACGCGGCGCGTCGATGCCGGATACCGCGGCCCGTCCCTCTTATCTCGAAACGCTCTTGGCCAGGGCCCCGGCGACGACGTCATTGACGGCACCGCAACCGTCCCTCGATCCCGGATATCGCTCATCCGATGAGACGGGTCCGTCCCGACCGCCGGAGACGGCCTCCGACGGTGTCACCGACCCCGCTCTTGACCCGGTTGTCAGTGACGAACCGTCGACGCCCGCGCCGGTGGCCGCATCGGTATCGGAACCGGCGCCGGAAATCATGATGGCCGCTTTGCCGCCGCGTCCCAGGGTTCGGCCGGATGTGGCGGCCGCCGCGACACCGGCTGCGGCCAGCCCGGCACCGCCCGCGACGACCGCACCGGCACTGCAGGCAGACGGCGACTACCGGGTTCAGCTTGCCTCGGTCTCGTCGGACGAGGCGGCGAGGGGCGAATGGGAACGGCTGCAGAGGCAGCACCCCGCATTGCTGGCCGGGCTTGGCGTCACGGTGCGCAAGGCTCAGGTCAACGGCCGCGATTATTATCGCGTACAGGCCGGCCCGCTGGACAAAACCGGAGCGGCCAGCCTTTGCGGCGCATTAAAAGCCGCCAATGGGGATTGCCTCGTTACCGGTCCTTAAGCAGGATGGCTCCATAGAGTCTTCTGTAGAGCCTGTTGTACGGGATGATCGGGAAGCGTCCGACGCCCTGTCGTACCAGTCATCGGGACCGTTATGAATATTGCCGTCGAACGCGGGGCGTCCTCGGCTCCGCTCCCGCGGCCGCGCCAGCGCCGTTCGCGCCGGCGCCGCACCGGTGCCGAACCGTCCCGCCCCATGGCCGTCATATTCGGTTGCGCCGGCACCGTCCTGACGGCCGAGGAACAGGCCCTGTTCCGTGCGGCCAATCCGCTGGGGTTCATCCTGTTTCGGCGCAACTGCGAGTCGCCCGATCAGGTGCGCGCCCTGGTCGACAGCCTGCGCGAGACCGTCGGCCGCGACGATACGCCGGTCATGATCGACCAGGAAGGGGGACGGGTTCAGCGGCTGAAGCCACCCCACTGGCCGGTCTTGCCGGCACCCGGCCGGCTGGGGACCCTGGCCGTCGCGGACCGCGCCGCCGGCGAGCGCGCGGTGGCCTTGGCGGCCCGCATTCTGGCCGCCCTGCTGACCGATCTTGGACTCACCGTCAACGCAGCGCCGATGCTGGATCTGCGGTTTCCGGGCACGGATGCGGTGATCGGCGACAGATCGTTCGGTTCCGATCCCGATCTGGTCGCGGCGTTGGGCGCGGTCGCCTGCCGCACCTATCTTGACCACGGCATCATACCGGTCATCAAGCACATGCCCGGTCACGGCCGCGCCACGGTCGACAGCCACAAGGCCTTGCCGCGGGTGACGGCCGACGAGGCGGCCTTGACCACGACGGATTTCGCGCCGTTCCGAGCGCTGAGGACCATGCCCTGGGGCATGACCGCGCACATCGTCTATGAGGCGCTGGACCCCGATCACCCGGCCACCCAGTCGGCGGTCATCGTCGACCGGGTGATCCGCCGGACCATCGGCTTCGACGGCCTTCTGGTCAGCGACGATCTGTCGATGAACGCGCTGGCCGGCACGCTGGGAAGCCGCGCCGGCCTTGCCCTGGCCGCCGGCTGCGACGTGGCGCTCCACTGCAACGGCGTCATGGCGGAAATGGATCAGGTGGCGGAGGCGGCGCGACCGCTGACCGAGGCGGCCATGGGGCGGCTGGAAAAGGGAAAGGCGATGCTCGGAAGCCCGACCCCGGCCGACATGGACGCGCTGTGCGCCGAACTCGACGCTCTTGTCGTCGCCACGGGGGCCTGAAGTCTTGAACGAAGATCTGATGCAGCTGATCCTGGCGGGCGCCATTCCGGTGGTCCTGGCCATCACGCTGCACGAGGCGGCGCACGGCTATGCCGCCTGGCGGCTGGGGGACGATACCGCCTATCGGCTGGGGCGGGTCACCTTCAATCCCATCAAGCACATCGATCCGTTCGGCACGATCCTGCTGCCGGCCATTCTTCTGCTGATGCAGTCGCCGTTCCTGTTCGGGTGGGCCAAGCCCGTCCCGGTGCGTTTCGGCCGTCTGCGACGGCCCCGGCGGGACATGGTTCTGGTCGCCGCCGCGGGGCCGGCGACCAATCTGGCCCTGGCCGTCGTTTCGGTCCTGCTTCTCCGCCTGGTTCCTATGCTGCCCGACTCGGTCACGCTGTTCGCCGCCACGGCGCTGCAGATCTCCCTGTTCGTCAACCTGCTGCTGGCCGTGTTCAACATGCTGCCGCTGCCGCCGCTGGACGGGGGCAGGGTGGCCGTCGGGCTGCTGCCCTCCTGGCTGGCCTTTCCCCTGGCGCGCCTGGAGCGCTACGGCTTGCCGATCCTGATCGGGCTGATCATCCTGCTGCCGCTGGTCGGCCGGCAGTTCGGGGTCGATCTCAACCTGTTCGGAGCGATCGTGCTGGAGCCAACATTGTGGCTTCGCGACCTGCTGCTGGCTATGGTGGGCCCGAGATGACGATCGACTCGACCGCTTCCGACAGTTTCGACGATCCGCCGCAACAGGCGGTCGCCCGGGATTTCGTGATCCGGCTGGAAAGCTACGAAGGTCCGATCGATGTTCTGCTCGACCAGGCCCGCGACCAGAAAGTCGATCTGACCCAGATCTCCATCCTGGCGTTGGCCGAACAATATCTCGACTTTATCGAACAGGCCCGCGCCCTGCGCCTGGAACTGGCCGCCGACTACCTGGTCATGGCCGCCTGGCTGGCCTATCTGAAGTCCCGCCTGCTGCTCCCGGCCTCGGACGACGACGAGGAGCCGAGCGGCGAGGAGCTGGCGTCGGCCCTGGCGTTCCAGCTTCGGCGATTGGAAGCCATGCGCACGGCGGGTGCCGCCCTGATGGGTCTGCCCCGCCTTGGCACCGACTGGTTCGCGCGCGGGGCGCCGGAGCCGGTCGCCGAACTGCGGACCGCCACCTACGAAGCGACGTTGTACGATTTGCTCAAGGCCTATGCCCACCATCGCCGGAAAAAGAGCGGTCCCGGTACCCTGGCGATCGGCGCCCAACGGCTGTATTCCATGGATCAGGCGTTCCGCCGCTTGACCGAACTGCTGGGCGGGGGAACGGGCTGGTCCAGCCTCGTCAACTTTCTGCCCAGCGGTCTGAACGACCCTCTGATCGCCCGCTCGGCCCTGGCATCGGTCTTCGCGGCCTCGCTGGAAATGGTCCGGTCGGGCGACGCGGAATTGCGCCAGGACGGGCCGTTTCAGCCGCTCTATGTGCGACGTCCGGAACGCAAATCATGACCGACCCCGCCGCTCAACCGCCGCTTTTGACATTGGCCGAGGCCGATCCGGGCGATGACCTGGCCCATTGGGTCCGCCTGATCGAGGCTCTGCTGTTCGCCGCCGCAGAGCCGCTCGACGATGTCGCCTTGCGCACCCGCCTGCCGGATCACGCCGATCTTGGCGCCGTGCTGGCCGAGCTGACCGATCACTATGCCGGCCGGGGCGTCAATCTGGTCCAGGTGGCCGGCGGCTGGGCCTTTCGCACCGCCCCCGACCTGACCGCACGGCTGCGCATCGAGACCACCTTCCAGCGCAAGCCGACCCGGGCGGCCCTGGAAACGTTGGCCATCGTGGCCTATCACCAGCCCGTGACCCGGGCCGAGATTGAGAATATCCGCGGCGTCGCCACCCACAAGGGCACGCTGGACACGCTGATGGAGGCGGGCTGGGTGCGCCCCGACCGCCGGCGGCAGACACCGGGCCGCCCGCTGACCTGGATCACCACAAAGCGGTTTCTCGACCATTTCGGCCTGGCGGCGCTGGACGACCTGCCCGGTGTCGAGGAGTTGAAGGCCTCGGGTCTTCTGGATCCCCGCCCGGCCATCCAGACCATCCCCGGCGGTCGGCTGGACGATGGCGAAGACCACGAGGAAGGGGATGACGATCAGAACGGCGACCGCGACGCCCTCCACGACGATGCCGATCTCCTCTTCGACGGGGATGGGGACGGGGACGATCGGGTCGTGACCGGCGAGCGCCGGGACGGCACCTGACCAATCGCCAGTTGTCCATGGGGTTCATGCTTGCAAACGGGTGCAGGTGGCCCTTATCTGACAGGCGATGATCGCTCAGACCGCCATCACACCCGCCCCGGCCGCCACCCCAGCCCTGGTGCTGCGCCATATCCGCCACGCCTACGACCGCGTGGTGGCGGTGGACGAGGTCAGCCTGACCATCGCCCAGGGTGAGATCGTGTGCCTAGTCGGGCCGTCCGGCTGTGGCAAATCGACCCTTCTTCGGGTTGCCGCCGGACTGGAGGAACTGCAGCGCGGCGAGGTGCGGATCGGAAACCGCATCGTCGCCGACGGTCGGCGGACGACCCCGCCCGAGGGAAGGGGGGTCGGCCTGGTTTTCCAGGATTATGCGCTGTTTCCGCACCTGACCGTGCTCGACAATGTCCGCTTCGGGTTGGCCGGGCAGCGCAGCGACGTGCAACGCCGGAGGGCCCTGGAGGCCCTTTCCCAGGTCGGCATGTCCGACCATGCCGGTGCCTTTCCCCATATGCTGTCCGGGGGCCAGCAGCAAAGGGTGGCCCTTGCCCGGGCGATGGCCCCCAATCCCGGCGTTCTCCTGCTGGACGAGCCGTTTTCCGGCCTGGACGTCCGCCTGCGTGCCCAGGTCCGCGACGAGACCCTGCATGTGCTCAAGCAAAACGGCGCGGCGACTATGATCGTCACCCACGATCCGGAGGAAGCCATGTTCCTGGCCGACCGGATCGCCCTGATGAATCATGGCCGTATCGCCCAACTTGGGACCCCGCTGGACCTCTATTGCCGCCCGACCAGCGCCTTTGCCGCCGCGTTTTTCGGCGAAGTGAACGATCTCGCCGGAATCGTCGACCATGGCCTCGTACGGACCCCACTGGGAGACATCGCCGCCCCCGACCTCGAGGATGGGGCGCCGGTGAGGGTTCTGATCCGTCCCGAGGCCATGCAACTGGCCGTTATGCCGGGCCCGGGCGAGCTCCAGGGACGGGTGGAGGCGTCGCGTCTGCTGGGGCGGACCAGCATGATCCATCTGTCCGTCGCGGATGGCGCGGCGCCGCCTCTGCATGTCCATGTGCGCACCGGCGGTCAGTTCCTGCCTCGGGAAGGCAGCCTGCTGTCGATCCGGCTGGATCCCGCTCAGGCCTTTGTTTTTCCCGCCGGGATGCCCATTTAGCTGATGGGAGGCAGGCCGCGCGGGCGTTGCGGCTAAGGGCGCGATCTGCCATTATCGGCCGCGACAAGCGGTTTTTCCTTACGGAGCATATACATGTCCTTCGGTCCATGGCAGCTCGTCCTGATCCTGCTGATCGTCGTCCTGCTGTTCGGCGCCGGCAAGATCCCCCGTTTGGCCGGCGATGTCGCCAAAGGGATTAAGAACTTCAAGTCGGGAATGCGCGACGAAGACGCAACCGCCTCGGATTCCAACAAGCAGATCGACGCCGACGGCAAGGTGGCGATGAACACCACCCAAAAGGACGAGGCAACCAAGTCCTGATTGACGCCGTAAAACTGCCCGAACGTCGGTTCGGGCGGGGTTCGGGCTGGAAAGCACGTTATGCTTGACATCGGTTGGCCGGAATTCGCGCTGATCCTGGTCGTGGCGCTTCTCGTCATCGGGCCCAAAGACCTGCCAAAGGCGCTCTACACGGTCGGCAAATGGGTGCGCAAGGCCCGGGCCGTGACCGGCGACTTTCAACGCCATATCGACACCATGGTGCGCGATGCGGAACTGGAAGACGCGCGCAAGGGTCTCCAGCAGGCCAGCAACTTCAGCATTAAGCGGGAAATCGAGCGGAGCGTGGATCCCGACGGCTCGCTGAGCAAGAGCTTGCGGTCACCGAACGACCCGACGGCCGGATCCTCCCCGGTCAAGCAGGCCGCGGTCGCCGGACCGGCGGAAAATGTCAAGCCGGCGGCTGGGCAGGAGCCAATGGGATCAAAGGCAGCGGGACCAAAAGCGGCGGGAACAAAGGCGACGGAAACAAAGGCAGGGCCATCGGCCAAATCCAACGGATCGACGGCCACGGCCGACCCGGCCTCCGTTGGCCCTGCGGCGGAAAGTCCGAGCGGAACGCGCCCGACGCCCTCCAAGGCCAAAACGGCGAAACCCCGTCGACCGGCCTCCAAAAAGGCGAAGCCATCGGCTACAGTGCCAGGCGACCCCGCGTAGGGCATGATGCCTTGATGCCGTAGGGCACGGGCCCGACAGGGCGCCGCCGAACCACTATCTCTTCAGAATGCAGGACCAGACGCGTCGTGGCGGCCAATAAAGACAAACCGGTCGAAGACACTTCGATCGAAGATAAACAGATGCCTCTGATCGATCATCTGATCGAGCTGAGGAACCGCCTGTTGTATTCGATCGTCGCCTTGGCGGTCGCTTTTGCCGTTTGCTATTATTTTGCCGAGGATATCTACGCTTTCCTCGTTCGTCCTCTTTCAGATCTCCTGGAAGGGGACAATCGCCGACTGATTTACACGGCGTTGACGGAGGTGTTTTTCACCTACATCAAGGTGGCTTTCTTCGCGGCGGCCTTCCTGTCCTTTCCCATCATCGCAAGCCAGCTTTGGATGTTCATCGCGCCGGGCCTGTACAAAACCGAGAAGAAGGCGTTTTTGCCGTTTCTGGTGGCCACGCCGATCCTGTTCTTTTCCGGCGGCGCCATGGTTTATTATATCATCTTTCCGTTGGCTTGGCGGTTCTTCCTGTCGTTCGAAACGGGCGGCGGGGGAGACATGCTGCCGATCCAGCTCGAGGCGCGGGTGGGCGAGTATCTTGGCCTGGTGATGAAGCTGATCTTCGCCTTCGGCCTGGCCTTTCAGCTGCCCGTGGCGTTGACCCTGATGGCCCGGGTCGGCCTGGTGACATCGAAGGGGCTGGCTGAAAAGCGCAAATACGCCATCGTCGGCGTCTTCGTGGTGGCCGCCATTCTGACCCCGCCCGACCTCATCAGCCAAGTGGGCCTGGCCATCCCGATCCTGCTTCTCTACGAGATATCCATCGTCCTGGCGCGGATGATCGAGCGCAAACGCGAGGCCGCCGAAACCGCCGAGGCGGCCGGCGAATAGGCGCATCGATCCCGCTTGAAGCACGCCGGCGCTGGATTTGAGCGCCCAGCTTGCCTATACACTCGCGCGTCCTGCCGTTTAGAGACCGAGTCGCCATGCATGATATTCGCTGGATTCGCGAGGCACCCGCCGCGTTCGATGCTGCCATGGCGCGTCGCGGTCTCGCCCCCATGGCCTACCGTCTTCTCGAACAGGACGAGCGTCACCGGGCCGTCCTGACCGAGCTTCAGGCTCTTCAGAGCCGTCGCAACGAAGCCTCCAGGCAGATCGGCGCCGCCAAGCAGCAGGGCGGCGACGCCGCGCCCCTGATGGCCGAGGTCAACGACATCAAGAGCCGCATGGCCACGCTGGAGACCGAGGCGCACGCGCTGGCCGGAGAGTTGCGCGCCGCCATGGCCGAGTTGCCGAACGCCCCCGCCGACGACGTACCCGACGGCGCCGACGAGACGGCGAACGTGGAATGCCGCCGCGCCGGCGAGCCCAAGCGGATGAACAGCGCGCGGGAGCACGACGCCCTGGGCGAAGGCCTGGGCCTGATGGATTTCCCGGCCGCGGCCGCCATGTCGGGATCGCGCTTCGTCGTGCTGCGCGGGGCGTTGGCCCGGCTGGAGCGGGCCCTGGGCCAGTTCATGATCGACCTCCACACCGAAAGGCACGGGTATACGGAGGTGGCACCGCCGCTTCTGGTGCGCGATCAGGCCCTGTTCGGAACCGGTCAATTGCCAAAGTTCGCCGATGATCTGTTCCGCACCGGCACCGACCATTGGCTGATCCCCACCGCCGAGGTGCCGCTGACCAATCTGGTCGCCGACCGCATCGTCGACGAAGATGGGCTGCCGCTGCGCTTCACGGCGCTAACCCCCAGTTTCCGGTCGGAAGCCGGGGCCGCCGGCAAGGACACGCGGGGCATGATCCGCCAACACCAGTTCTACAAGGTGGAGCTGGTCAGCATCGTCGGTCCCGACCAGTCGAACGCCGAGCTGGAGCGCATGACGGAATGCGCCGAGGCGGTCCTGACAGCCCTTGGCCTGGCCTACCGTGTGATGGTGCTGTGCGCCGGTGACATGGGCTTTGCCGCCCGCAAGACCTACGACATCGAGGTCTGGCTGCCGGGGCAGGGGGCGTACCGCGAGATCTCGTCCTGTTCGACCTGCGGCGATTTCCAGGCCCGGCGCATGCAGGCGCGGTGTCGCGCCAAGGGCGAGAAGGCGCCGCGCCTTACCCACACCCTGAACGGGTCGGGGGTCGCCGTGGGACGGGCCTTGATCGCCGTTCTCGAAACCTATCAGCAACCGGACGGATCGGTCGTCGTGCCCGAGGCGTTGCGGCCCTACATGCGCGGCCAGGAGATCATCGAACCCCATGGCTGACACCGCCCCCCGTATTCTTTTGAGCAACGACGACAGCATCCACGCCGACGGTTTTGGCGTTCTGGAGCACATCGCCCGGTCAATGACCGAGGATGTGTGGGTGTGCGCCCCGGAAACCGAACAGAGCGGTGCCGGCCATTCGCTGACCATTCATCGCCCGTTGCGCCTGCGCCAAGTGTCGGAGCGGCGTTTTGCGATCGACGGCACGCCGACCGACTGCGTTCTTCTGGCCGTGAACCACATCCTGGCCGATCACAAGCCGGATTTCGTCTTGTCTGGCGTGAATCACGGTCACAATATTGCCGAGGACGTCACCTATTCGGGCACGATTGCCGCCGCCATGGAATCGACGTTGCTGGGCATCCGGGCCATCGCCTTCAGCCAGGCCATTCCGATCGACGGGCCGCCCGACTGGTCGACGGCCGAGCGCTGGGGGCCGGAGGTGCTGCGCCGGGCGACGGCCATCGACTGGCCCCGTGGCGTGCTGATCAATGTCAACTTCCCGGCCATCCCGGCCGACAAGGTGGAAGGCATCGCCATCGTGCAGCACGGCAACAACAAGATCGGCGACGAGCTGGTGGAGCGCAAGGACCCGCGCGGCAGGTCCTATTTCTGGATCGGGACCACGCGCGGCGGCGAGGACGTGCCGGAGGATACCGATATCCACGCCCTGCTGAACAACCGCATCTCGGTGACGCCGCTGTACATGGATTTGACCTACCGGCCGCTGATCGACGATCTCAAACGGGCCTTCGCGTGACGGCGGATGCCCGCAAGATACGGCTTTTGATGACCCTGCGCCGGTCGGGCGTCACCGATACCGGCGTGCTGAGCGCCATCGAGCGCATTCCCCGCGAACTGTTCGTACCCAAGGCCTTCCTGGATCAGGCCTATGAGGACATGGCCCTGCCCATCGGCATGGGCCAGACCATCAGCCAGCCACTTGTGGTGGCTTTGATGACCGCCGCCCTTGGTGTCACCGATCGCCACAAGGTGCTCGAGATCGGCACCGGGTCGGGATATCAGGCGGCGGTTCTGGCCAAACTCTGCCGGCGGCTCTACACCATCGAGCGTCACGCCGACCTTCTGAAGGTTGCCGAGGAACGATTGGCGACCTTGCGCATTACCAACCTGACCGCGCGGGCCGGTGACGGCACGCGTGGATGGCCCGAACAGGCGCCGTTCGACCGGATCATCGTCACCGCCGCCCACAATGGGCGGGAACCCCCAAAAGCCTTGACGAATCAACTGGGCATTGGTGGTGTGCTGGTGATCCCTCTCGGCGACGAGCGTCGGGATCAGAGGATCGTCCGCGTGACCCGCGAGGACGACGGTCTGGATATGGAGGAATTGTGGCCGGTCCGCTTCGTGCCCTTGCTGCCCGACAGACCCGAGCCCGCACCGCCGCGGGAGCAGCGCTCCTAGCTTTGGTCGTGGCCTTGAGCGGCTGCAACATCATTCCGCCGCCGCAGCCCCAGCCCCGGGCCGTCAATTCGGCGTCCGTGACGGTCCAGCCCGGCGACACGGTGCAGGCCATCGCCCGCCGCTACAACGTGCCGACGGCGGATCTGATCGCCGCCAACAATTTACGCCCTCCCTATACCCTTCAGGCAGGGCAGGAACTGCGTCTGCCGCAGCCCCGCATCCATCTGGTCGAGGCCGGTGATTCCCTCTATGCGCTGGCCTTGCGCTATGGCGTGGAGATGGAGGATATCGCCAGACTCAACAATTTGGGCCCTCCCTATCGCATTCTGATCGGCCAACGGCTGCGGCTGCCTCTCGGATCGGGATCGGCGACCGCCGTCGCCGAGCGGCCGGTCGCGCCACCGTTGCCGCCGGCCGGCCGCAGCGCGGGCGCGGCCCCGGTGGCCTCGGTCGAACCGGCCCAGGGCCCGGTTCCGGCACGCGCGCCCCTGCGGACCGTCCAGCCCTCGCAACAGGTGGTGACCGCCACCGCCCCGCCGCCGGCCCCGACGGCGTCGGCCCCCACCCCCGAACCGGCGGAACCGGCATCCGTCACCGCACCGCCGCCGGCGCCCGCGGTCACCGGCGCGGTCCCGCCCCAGGCCGGAGAGGGGTTCCAATGGCCTCTCGTCGGGCCCATCGGAACAAGCTTCGGCGCCACCGCGAACGGCCAGAAAAACGACGGCATCAATATCCTGGCCGAGCGCGGAACCGAGGTGCGCGCGGCGGAAAACGGCGTTGTCGCCTATACCGGCAACGAGGTGCGCGGCTTTGGCAATCTGCTGCTGATCCGCCATGCCGGCGGCTGGGTCACCGCCTATGCCCATCTGGAGCAGATCCTCGTCAACCGCGGCCAGACGGTGGCCGCCGGCGATGTGGTGGCGACGGTGGGCAGCAGCGGCAGCGTGGCCGCCCCCCAGCTTCATTTCGAGATCCGGCGGGGGTCGCTGGCCGTCGACCCCCTGGGCCAGCTCCCGCCGATGCCGGCGCGGCTTTAGCAGACCGCCGGTATCGGCGGACGGCTCTAAACCCGTACGGCGAGCGCGTGCTGGACGCTCGTTTCGATTGCGCGGACATTGTCCCGGGCCAACAGCTCTGTGGTACGGGAGCGGACGGCCTCCCGCTCGGCGGCCGACAGCTTCTCGATCTGGTTGCGGTAGCCGCTGCCCAGGGCGATGGTCCACCAGTCTTCGGGTGTCTCCAGCGGCTGGCGGTCGGTGATCGGCACGATGCGCGGCGGCGTGAAGCCGGCCTGCACAAGAAGGGCGCGCAGGCGCTCGGGGTCGATGAGACGCTCCCAGGGCCGCTTGGCGGACGGGATATCCGGCCGAATTTCCCGCAGCGCCGTGGCAAAGGCCGCCGCGCCCGGGAAAAACGCATCCCGCTGCCAGGCGGTGACGACAAGCCGTCCACCGGGGCGCAGCAGGCATCCCAGCTTGGCCAGCACCCGCGGCATGTCCGGCACGAAGAAGATCGAGAATACCGAAATGATGGCGTCGAGCGTCCCCGGCCGGCAGTCCGGCTCCGCCATGTCTCCCCGGTCGAAGCGGATGTTGGCCAGCCCCGCGGTCTTGGCCTTGGCCCGAGCCCGCACAAGCATGTTCTCGGCGATGTCGATGCCAAGAACGCTGCCCTGGGGTCCCACCGCGCGTGCGGCCGGGATGGCCGAGGCTCCGGTGCCGCACCCGACATCGAGGACGCGATCGCCGGGTTTGAGATCGATCAGGTCAACGGCCTGCCGGCCGTGCCGGTCCCAGAATGCCAAAGGTGGGTCGTCGAAATGGTCTGCCGCCGCGTCGTAGGTGGTCTGCGCATCGAGCGCCGGCAGAAGGGTCATTGTATCCATCGGTTTCTCCAATGTTCTGAGGACGGACGCCCCGCATCGCGCCAACGACACGGGGAGTCGCGTATGGTCTGTGAGACGGGACGCCGCCGGGCTTATCCCGCGTCGTTCGCCGCTTTGGGCAGATCGTCGGCGGAACCCCATTCCGCCCAGGAGCGGTGATAGACACGCACCTTCGGATAGCCGAGCAGGCGAAGCGCCACGTAGCTGTGGGCGGACGCCAGGCCGTTCTGGCAGTGGATCACGACGTTGCGGTCCTTGGTCACGCCGCGGGCCTCGAAGTGCGCCGCAAGGTCGGCGGCCGATTTCATGGTGCCGTCCGTGTTCAGGTTCGCGCTCCAGGGGATGTTTTCGGCCCAGGGGATATGACCCTTGGCGAAGAGATCCGGCGGGCGGACGTCGACGACAACGGTCTCGGCGTCATCCTTGTGGGCAAGGATATAGTCGGCCGATGCGAGCCGTCGCGACGCGACCGCGGGCTGGAAGCGGACCGCGGGCGCGGACGGAGCCATGCCCGTCTCCAAGGCCCCTCCATTCGCCTGCCAGGCCTGGATGCCGCCGTCGAGCATGCTCACCTTGCGGTGGCCGTAATGCTCGGCAAGCCAGAACATCCTTGCGGCATGGAAACCGCCCTTGTCGTCGTAGAGCACGACGCGGGTTTGAGCCGAAATGCCGAGATCCGCGAAGATCTCCGCGATCGCGGTTTCGGACCGCAGCGCCCCATCGACAGGGGCGTCGGGGTCGGCCACCGCGTTCGGCTCGACATGCCGGGCACCCGGAATGTGGCCGCCAGCGTAATCAGCATGTGGACGAACGTCGACCACGACAAGATCGGGGCGGCTGTCCGTCCGCGTGGGATCCTCCGCAGCGGTCTTCATGGCGGCGGCCAGGGTTTCGGCCGTCAGCAGAAGGTCGGGATTGGCGTAGCCGCGGTCGGTCGCGCCGGCCTGCAGTGAGGCCAGTGCCAGGGCGACGCCGCCCGCGGCGCCGATGATGGACTTAAACATTTTTATATCTCCAATATGAGGCGGAACGGTCGATCAAGCCGGTTGCTCGACGATCCGCATGTACGGCTTTGGCGCGCGCCAGCCGTTCGGGAACAAGCGTCGGGCCTCGTCATCGGGGATCGACGGAAGGATGATCACCTCGTCGCCCCGCCGCCAGTCGGCGGGCGTCGCCACCTTGTGGTTGGCGGTCAATTGAAGCGAGTCGACGATCCTCAGGATCTCGCCGAAATCGCGGCCGGTGCTCATCGGATAGGTCAGCATCAGCTTGATCCGCTTGTCCGGACCGATCACGAACACGCTGCGCACGGTATGGTTGTCCGCGGCCGTGCGAGAGGGCGACCCGACCTCGGCCGCAGGCAGCATGCCGTACAGCTTCGAGATCTCGAGTCCGGGATCGGAGATGAGCGGATAGGTCGGCGACGCTCCGGTCACATCCTCGATATCGCGCGACCATTCGACATGGCGTTCCGTCGGGTCGACACTGAGGCCGATGACCTTGACGCCGCGCCGTTCGAACTCCGGCGCCAGCCGGGCCATGGCACCAAGCTCGGTGGTGCAGACGGGCGTGAAGTCTTTGGGATGGGAGAACAACACGCACCACGCACCGCCGATCCAATTGTGGAAGCGAATGGTGCCGTGGGTCGTCTCGGCGGTGAAATCGGGCGCTGTCGCGCCCAGCAATAAGGACATTCCAGGTCTCCTTCGGGTTGGTTGTCTTTTGCCTACGGCTCGTTTCGCCGTAGGGGCGCCTTCTACGTCGCCGTCGAGAAGAAGACCTGAAGGAAACCTGCAATTTTCCTGAAAATTGGCCGATGCCCGGCACTCACAAACCAACACGGTTTCGTGAAACTGAGAATTTCCGCTGCAAAACACGCGGCAAGATTGCTAAGGATCTAGCCGCGTGACTGGCGCAGGGGAGTCCGAATACTCCTATTTTCAGAAGACGCTCTTTTAACATTTAATTTTTGTAGAAATTATTGGATCGATCATGGCGGATGTAGGTGCGTCGTCCCGGTTGGCGGGTCAACCGACCATTGACGGCTTGTCGGCGTTGGCGGCGCAGACCGACCGGCAGCGGCCTTTCCAGGCCGGGCGCTGGTACGTCGATCCGGCGGCACGAGAGGCAACGGATGGGATCCGCACCCGCCGGTTGTCGCCAAGGGCCATGCAGGTCCTGCTTTATCTCGCCAACGCGCAAGGGGCCGTGGCAAGCCGTGCCGAGCTCCTTAATGCCGTCTGGCCCAATGTTCACGTCGGCGATGAAAACCTTACGCAGGCCGTGACGGAACTCCGGCGCGCGCTGGATCAGCCCAAGGACGGCGAACGCCTTGTGGAAACGGTGCCGAAGGCGGGATACCGCCTAAAGGCGCCCGTCATCACGAACGTCGTCTCCCGTGGACCGCTGGCGGTCGCGGCTGGACCCGGTATGGCGCAGGCGGAACCGCAATTGCCGCTCGACGCCCACATAGCGATGACCGAGGCGCGGCGTCTGGCTCGGTTCCACGGGGTGCCCGCTGTCGCCGAGATCGACAGATTGATCCGCGAGGCCGCGGCGATAGCCCCCGAGGCGGCGTCGGTTCAGGCCGAATATGCCGTTCTTATGGGGCTGGCGGCGGTCCATGTCGGCGATCGGCACGCCCGCCTTGCCGCGGCCTCCGAGGCGGCGGAGACGGCCGTTCGGCTGCGCCCGGATCTGGTTGCGCCGCATCGCGCCCTCGGGTTTGTGGCCGGTATCCAACGGCGCATGGACGACGCGCTGAAGAGCTTCTCCTGCGCGCTCACGGTCGACCCAGACGATTTCGAAACCCACTATCTTGCCGCCCAGGTCTGTTTCGGCAACGGCGATCTGCTGAAATCGGCGATCCTCGGCGAACGGGCGGCCGAACTCGACCAGGACGACTATCGCCCCGCCTACAACGCCGCGCGCGCCGCGTTGCATCTTGGCGACGCCCAGCGGGCGGGAAGGCTGGCGCGCATGGCCCTTATTCGGATCGATGCCCGTCTGGCGGTCGAGCCGGGAACACGCCGTTTCCTGAGCGCCCGCGCCGCGGCCTCGGCCATGCTGGGGCAAGGATCGGAGGCCGTCGACGCAACACTCAAGCGCGCGGCGGACGGTGGCCTCTTCTACGATGTGGTGGCGCTCGCCCATCAGGGCGAGATCGGTCCGGCCTGCGAACTGCTGGAAGATCTGGTGGATCGAGGATGGACCGAACCAAGCTGGATCTACGCCGACCCGGTCCATGACCTGCTGCTCCGGGAGCGGCGGTTCTCCCGTGTCATCGAAAGAATGGAAGCGGCCTAGCGGTCCCGACGCTCTCTTTCCTTCAAGTGGCGGGACCAGCCAGCCGCGCGGCGCCCGCGCCTAGAGCGGAGTCACCTCGGTCAAAGGACAGAGCGCTAGCCCCGCCCACCCCCCGCCGGTTCGTCCAGCCGCCGGCCCAGGCGCCCGGCCAGATCCTGGATGAACTGCCAGGCGACGCGGCCGGAGCGGCTGCCCCGCGTGATCGCCCATTCCTGGGCTTCGGCGTGCAGCCTCTCGGGATCGATCTCCAGGCGGTGGGCCCGGGCATACCCGTCGACCATGGCCAGAAACACGTCCTGGCCGCAGGGGTGGAAGCCGAGCCAAAGGCCGAACCGGTCCGACAGCGATACTTTTTCCTCCACCGCCTCGCCGGGGTTGATGGCGGTCGACCGCTCGTTGTCGATCATTTCGCGCGGCATCAGGTGGCGGCGGTTGGAGGTGGCATAAAACACGACATTGTCCGGCCGCCCCTCGATCCCGCCCTCCAGAACCGCCTTCAGGGATTTGTAGCTGGTGTCGGCCTGATCGAAGGTCAAATCGTCGCAGAACAGGATAAACCGCCGGCGAGAGGCGCGCAGCCGGGCCAACAGGCGGGGCAGGGAGGCGATATCCTCGCGGTGGATCTCGACCAGCCCCAAAGGGTTGGGCCGGCCGGCATTGACGTCGGCATGCACCGCCTTGACCAGCGAGCTTTTGCCCATCCCCCGCGCCCCCCATAGCAGGGCGTTGTTGGCCGGCAGGCCGTCGGCGAAACGGCGCGTGTTCTCGGTCAGCAGATCGCGCTGCAGGGCAATGCCTTGCAGCAGATCCAGCGCCACCCGACTGACGTCGGGCACCGGGTCCAGCCGGTCGCCCTCGGCATGCCAGGCATAGGCCTCGGGCGCGTCAGCGGCATCCAGATCGGCCGCCGGCGGCGTCGGCGGGGCCAGCCGCTCGAGCGCGTCAGCGATCCGTGTCAGCACCCCCTTGAGGTCCGCTCCATCCGCCCCGTTCATCCGCCCCGTCTCCCGCTCGACCGGCCAGCCGACCGACCGGGGCGTACCCCCGCGATCCGACCGAAATCCTTGGAATCCAGCGTGTTTACGCCGGCCACGGTTTCCATTGCAACTCCGCATCAGGCGGCTATAGTCCCGGCCACGACCGTAAACGACGCAAAAAGGGCAGCTTCCATGTTCATCGCCAACGCCTATGCCCAAGCGGGGGGCGCCCCCGGGGGCGGCAACATGCTTGTGCAGTTGCTGCCGTTTATCCTGATTTTCGTCGTTTTTTACTTCCTGCTGATCCGCCCCCAGCAGAAGCGGATGAAGGATCATCGGAACATGCTGGCGGCGCTGCGCCGGGGGGACCGCGTGGTCACCGGCGGCGGTATCATCGGCCAGGTGATCAAGGTCGGCAGCGATGACGAGATCACGGTCGAAATCGCCGACGGGGTGCGGATCAAGGCCGTACGGTCGACCATCACCTCGGTCCTGGCCAAGCCCGAACCGGTGCGCGGCAAGGCATCCCGGCGCGACGAGCCCGACGATGACGACGATGTGGATGAAGACGATCTGGACGACGAAGACCGCGACGACCGACGGGACGACGGGCGGGACGACGACCGGAACGCGCGCCGGGACGGCGAGGAGGACGATGTGGAACCGCCGGCGCCGCCGCCCGAGCGCAAGGGCTTCGGACGCATGATGCCACGGAAATAGGCGACGGATCCGGCAAATCCCATGATCCATTTCGCCAAATGGAAAATCGCCCTGATCCTGATCGTGTGCGCATTGGGGGTGATCTATGCCGCCCCCAACCTGCTGCTGGACCGCGAGGCATCGGAAATCTGGGCCGAGGAGGCGCCGGCCTGGATGCCCGGCCGGCAGGTCAATCTGGGCCTGGATCTACAGGGCGGGTCGCACCTGCTGCTGCGGGTCGATTGGGAATCGATCGTTCGGGAACGTCTGGAATCGGTGGTCGACAGCCTGCGGACCTCCCTGCGCGGCGCCGATATCGGCTACACGAATCTTGGGATCGTCGGCGGCAATGCCGTCTTTACCCTGCGCGATCCGGCCGATGGCGACCGGGCGCGGGCCATCGTGGGGGAACTGAACGACGCGCTGAACGTGGCCATATCCGGTAACAACCGGGTCGAGGCAGGCTTTACCGACGACGAACTGCTGATCATCCGCAACAACGCCATATCCCAATCCATCGAGATCGTCCGCCGCCGGATCGACGAGCTGGGCACCAACGAACCCAACATCCAGCGCCAGGGCGAGGACCGTATCCTGGTCCAGCTTCCCGGCGTCGACGATCCCGAGCGGGTCAAGAACCTGATCGGCCAGACCGCCAAGCTGACCTTTCATCTGCTCGACCGAACCACCTCGGTCGCCGACGCTCGCGCCGGCCGGCTGCCGCCCGGATCGCAGCTTCTGCCGTCGTCGGAAACGCTGGCCGACGGCACGCCGGCGACCGAATATGTCGTGCGGCGGCGGGTGTCGGTGGGCGGCGAGACGCTGATCGACGCCCGCCCGACCTTCCAGCAGAACCAGCCGGTGGTCAGTTTCCGCTTCGACAGCGCCGGCGGTCGCCGGTTTGGCGACGTGACCAGCCAGAATGTCGGGGAAAGCCTGGCCATCGTGCTCGACGGGCAGGTGATCAGCGCGCCGGTCATTCAAAGCGCCATCCTGGGCGGCAGCGGCATCATCACCGGACAGTTCACGGTGCAGGAGACCAACGATCTCGCCCTGCTGTTGCGGGCGGGCGCCCTGCCGGCGCCGTTGACCGTGCTGGAAGAGCGCAGCGTCGGTCCCGGCCTGGGGGCCGACAGCATCGCGGCCGGCAAGATCGCGTCGATAATCGGGCTGATCGCCGTCATCGTGTTCATGGCCCTGGCCTACGGTCTGTTCGGAGTGATGGCCAACATCGCGCTTTTGTTCAACCTGGCGCTGCTGCTGGCCATCCTGTCGGCGTTGCAGGCCACCCTGACCCTACCGGGCATCGCCGGCATCATCCTGACCGTCGGCATGGCCGTCGACGCCAACGTGCTGATCTTCGAACGCATCCGCGAGGAGATCGCCAACGGACGGTCGCCGATATCGGCCATCGACGCCGGCTACAGCCGCGCCCTGACCACCATTATCGACAGCAACCTGACCACGCTGATCGCCGCAACTCTGCTGTTCGCGCTGGGGTCGGGACCGGTCAAGGGCTTTGCCGTGACCCTGGGGGTGGGCATCGTCACATCCATGTTCACCGCCATCATGGTCACCCGGCTGATGGTCGTGACCTGGCTGCGCCGGCGCCGGCCGGCCACCCTCCCCATCTGATCGGGAAGCCCGACCCTTGGCCCTCATCCCGCTTCGCCTCATTCCCATAACCCCGCGGATCGATTTCCTGGGCAAGCGCCGGTTGGCCTTTGTCTGCTCCGTGCTGCTGATCCTGGCGTCGGTGGCGCTGGTCGGGGTCAAGGGGCTCAACTTCGGTATCGATTTCAGCGGCGGAATCCTGATCGAGGTCCGCACCGAGCAGCCGGCCGATATCGGGGCGCTGCGGCAGACCCTGGGCGGTCTGGGCCTGGGAGAGGTCAGCCTTCAGGAGTTCGGCAGCCCCACCGACGTGCTGATCCGCATCCAGCGGCAGGAGGGCGAGGAGGCCGAACAGATCGCCGCCATCAACGCGGTGCAGGCGGCGCTGGGAGAAGGCGTCGAGTACCGCCGGACGGAGTTCGTCGGCCCCACGGTGGGTGAGGAACTTGTGCGCGACGGGATCCTGGCCGTGGTGCTCGCGATGGGCGGCATCATGGTCTATGTCTGGTTCCGGTTTGAATGGCAGTTCGGGATCTGCGCGGTCATCGCGCTGGTCCACGACATCGTCTCGACGATCGGGTTGTTCGCGCTGATCCAGCACGAATTCAACCTGGCCACCGTCGCGGCGCTGCTCACCATCGCCGGCTATTCGATCAACGACACGGTGGTCGTCTTCGATCGGGTCCGCGAGAACCTGCGCCGATACAAAAGCGCCACCATGATCGAGATCCTCAACCGCAGCTTGAACGAGACCTTGTCGCGGACGATCCTGACCGGGCTGACGACGTTGCTCGCCCTGTTCGCCCTGTATCTTTTCGGTGGCGCGGTGATCCAGGATTTCGCCTTCGCGATGATCTGGGGCATCGTCGTGGGGACCTATTCGTCGATCTTCATCGCCGTGCCGCTGCTGTTGAATCTGAAGCTGCGGGCGTCCAAGACGGCGGCCACCAAGGACGACGACAAGGCGATCGAGACCGCTGGGTAAGGTAGAGGGGATGACCGACATCACGCCGATCATCCCCGGCGACCGGCAGGTCATCGACAGCTACGGCCCCGGCCGGTTCCGCGTCAGTTCGGTCCTGTACGAAACATCGGTCCTGATCTTCCCCGACCGGACCCAGGCCTGGCCGGTGACGGATCCGGACGCGCTGACGATGGATGCGCTGGCACCCATTATCGACGCCGTGCCGCCGGTCGAAGTCCTTCTGATCGGGTGCGGCCCGCGCATGGTGCTGTTGCCGCCCGATCTTCGCGCGGCATTGCGCGGCGCCGGTTTCAGCGCCGATGTGATGGAAACCGGCGCCGCCTGCCGCACCTACAATGTGCTGCTGGCTGAGGAGCGCCGGGTCGCCGCCGCCCTCATCGCGCTCTGACCGCGCTCGGGTGCCGAACGATGGATGCAGAAAGGCCGCCCAAGGGCGGCCTTTCCTCACGACACGGCAACCCGTCTCAAGCCTTGGCGTGCAGTTCCGCCACGTAGTCCCAGTTCACCAGATTGTTGAGGAACGCCTCGAGATATTTCGGCCGCGCATTGCGGTAATCCAGGTAATAGGAATGCTCCCACACGTCGCACCCCAGGATCGCCGTCTTGCCGTGGGCCAGCGGGTTTTCCGCATTCGGTGTCTTCATCACCGACAGCTTGCCGCCATCGACCACCAGCCATGCCCAGCCGCTGCCGAACTGTCCGGCTCCGGCCTTCTTGAACTCGTCCTTGAAGGCGTCGACGCTGCCGAAGTCTGACTTCAGCCGGCTCTCCAGTTCGCCGGGAATGGAACCGCCGCCATTGGGCTTCATCCATTGCCAGAAATGGTTGTGGTTCCAGGCCTGGCCGGCGTTGTTGAAGATGGCCTGCTTGCTCGAATCGCCGAAGCTGGCGGTGACGATCTCCTCCAGGCCCTTGCCCGCCAGCGGGCTGTCCTTGATCAGGTCGTTCAGGGTGTTGACATAGGTCTGATGATGCTTGCCATGATGGTATTCCAAGGTTTCGGCGGACATGTACGGGGCAAGCGCGTCCATCGCATAGGGCAGTTTGGGAAGCTCGAACGCCATGACAAAGGCCTCTCTTTTCGTTCTTGGTGGGCGAATGTGTGTGCCGCAGACATATGGTGTCCGGCCTCCAATGTGAAGAGCGAAGCGGCAATACTTGGCGGGTCGGCCCGTTGAGCGCGGTCGACCGCCTGTCCTATTGCGGCCAGCAGGTGCGCCGGTTCGATTACGAACGCTACCTGACCTGCCTGTTCGCGCCCGACGACCGCCGCGAGGCGCTGTTCGCGCTCTACGCCTTCAACGGCGAGGTGGCCCGCACGCGCGAAATGATCACCGAACCGATGATGGGCGCGTTCCGCCTGCAATGGTGGCGCGACCGGATCGGGGATATCTACGAGGGGCGCCACACGCGGCACGAAGTGCTCGATCCGCTGGCCCGGGCGGTGGCGCGGTTCGGGCTCGACCGTGCCCGGTTCGACCGGATCGTCGACGCCCGCGAGCGGGACATGGACGAGGCCGCTCCGGCGACCCTTGAGGACCTGGAAGCCTATGCCGACGCGACCGCGACGCCGCTGGTCGAAACCGCGCTCGACATCCTCGGGCCCCATGCCGATCCCGTCGGTGACGCGGCACGCCCCGCCGCCATCGCCTGGGCGCTGACCGGTCTGCTGCGGGCCACGCCCCACCTCGCCCGGCAGCGCCGCACCATGCTGCCGGTGGATGTCATGGAGCAAGCCGGCGCGGTCGCCGGCGACCTCTACGAGCTGCGCCCGCATGCCGGCCTGACAAAGGCGGTGGCCACGGTTGCCGCCGCAGCCACCGCCCACTGCCGCGACGCCCGGGAGAAGGGGCAGGGGGCGCCGCGCACGGCCCTACCCGCCCTGTTGACCGTCAGTCTCACCGAAGCGCATTTGAGAGTGCTGGAAAGGGCCGGCCATGACGTCTTCGACCCCCGCGTGCAAACCGGCCCGGCGTGGCCGCAGGCGCGGCTGCTGTGGCGCAACGTCGTCGGCCGGGTGTAAGGCGATCTATCGCCGGGCGACCAGGCGCATCAGAGCGGCCTTGCCGCTGTGGCCCGGACCTTCGTCGAGCACCGCCTCGGTCTCGTCCAGCTCCACGATCTCGAGCGCGGCAAAGTCCTGGCGCAGCATATCGGCGCTGAACAGCATGTCGGGATCGCCGGGTCCGCCGGAACCGTGGGTTTTCTGGAAACCTTCCTGCGCCTTGGAGAACGCCTCCAGGATCAGCAGCCCGCCGGGCTTCAGAGCGCCGGCCATATAGCCATGCAGAGCCGGACGGGCCTCGGGGCGGAAATGCACGAACATGGCGACCACGGCGTCGAACACCGCGACGGGCCATGCCCAATCGCGAAGATCGGCGCAGGTGGCGTTGAGCGCCACCCCCCGGTCGAGCGCCAGCTTGGTCGCTTTCTGAATGGCCCGGGGCGACGCATCGACGGATGACACTTTCAATCCCTGTTCGGCCAGCCAGACCCCGTTGCGCCCCTCCCCATCGCCGACCGCCAGAACCGACTCGCCGGATGTCAGCCGATAGCTCTGGGCCACCAGAAAGGCATTGGGCCGGGTCCCGTACAGATAGTCCGGATCGGCGAACTTGGCGTCCCAGAAGGCGGCGGGATCGGGCAGGCTCATGGGCGGGGGTCTATTCCGCGGCGGCGCGGCGGTCCAGCCACCCGTCCAGATCGGCCAAAGCCCGGTCGCTCATGCGCTTTTTCCGTTCGCGTCCCTTGATGCGGCCCTCGATCGGCGGGAACAGTCCGAAGTTCACGTTCATGGGCTGGAACGTCTCGGCCTCCGCGCCGCCTGTGATGTGCCCCACGAGCGCGCCCAAGGCGGTCGTCGCCGGCGGCGGCGACGGCATTCGGCCCAGCCGCTCGGCGGCGGCGAAACGGCCGGCCAGCAGACCGATGGCGGCGCTTTCCACATAGCCCTCGACGCCGGTGATCTGGCCGGCGAAGCGCAGCCGCGGGTCGGCCTTTAGTCTCAGCGATCCGTCCAGCAGCCGCGGGCTGTTCAGAAACGTGTTGCGGTGCAGGCCGCCCAGCCGCGCGAATTCGGCATTCTCCAGTCCCGGGATTATCCGGAACACCCGCTTCTGCTCGGCATATTTGAGCTTGGTCTGGAACCCGACCAGATTGTAAAGCGTCGCCAACGCGTTGTCCTGGCGCAGCTGGACCACGGCGTAGGGGCGGGCATCGCTGTTAGGGTCCGTCAGGCCGACCGGCTTCATCGGGCCGTAGCGCAGGGTGTCGACCCCGCGCGATGCCATGACCTCGATCGGCAGGCAGCCCTCGAAATAGGGTGTGGATGCCTCCCACTCCTTGAACTCGGTCTTCGGCGCCGTCAGCAGCGCGTCGATAAAGGCCAGGTAGCGGTCCTTGTCCATCGCGCAGTTGATGTAGTCCCGGCCGGTACCGCCGGGGCCCGGCTTGTCGTAGCGCGACTGAAACCAGGCGCGGGAGAAATCGATGCTCTCGGTATGGACGATCGGGGCGATCGCATCGAAGAAGGCCAGCGACTCCTCTCCGGTCAACTGCCCGATGGCCGCCGCCAGGGCGGGCGAGGTCAGAGGGCCGGTGGCGACGATGACGCTGGACCAGTCGGCCGGCGGCAGGGCGTCGATTTCGCCCCGCTCGACTGTGACAAGCGGGTGATCGTGGAGGGCCCGGGTAACCGCCGCCGAGAAGACATCGCGATCGACCGCCAGGGCGCCGCCGGCCGGAAGCTTGGCGTCGTCGCCACACCGCAGGATCAGGGATCCGCAGCGCCGCATTTCCTCATGCAGCAGCCCGACCGCATTGTATGCCGCATCGTCCGACCGGAAGGAATTGGAGCACACCAGTTCCGCCAGCCCGTCGGTCTGATGCGCCTCGGTGCCCCGCGTCGGCCGCATCTCGTGCAGCACGACCGGCAGGCCGGCCGCGGCAATCTGCCAGGCTGCCTCGCTTCCGGCCAGGCCGCCGCCGATCACGTGAACCGGATCGGCCTTTCCTGTGGGGATCGGATCGTCCATCATGGTGCCACTGATACCCTGAGCCAACCTTGGCATCAACCGTGAGCGCGGTGGAGGACAGGTCGGGAATCGGTTATTGGTCTAAGAGACGGTCCCGATCGAGCGGGCGCCAAAGGGCTGAGGATCGCGGACGGAAAATGCGAACAGGACACCCGATCATCGCGGCGGCCGTGCTGCTGATGCTGGCCACGCCGGCCGGCGCCCAGTCCAATGCCTGCCTGCAGGCCAATGACGGCGTGTGCGACGAGGTGGGGATCGGCTCTGGCGCCTGTGCCTTTGGCACCGACACCACCGATTGCGCCGGTGTCGGGCTGAACACCTGCGAATATGCCGGCGACGGCGAATGCGACGAGCCTGAGATCGGCACCGGCGTCTGCGCCGCCGGGACGGACACCGCCGATTGCCGAACCGGCGAGATTGTGGGGCTGACCGCCTGCGACTGGGTCGACGACGGCACCTGCGACGAGCCGGGGATCGGGACCGGCCAGTGCGCGGTCGGCAGCGACACGGCGGATTGCGCCGGCGTGGGCCTGAACACCTGCGAATACGCCGATGACGGCGAATGCGACGAACCGATCATCGGGACCGGCAGCTGCACCGCCGGCTCGGACACCGCCGATTGCCGCCCAACCCGGGTTACCGGTTCGAACCAGCAGACGCCCGCGACCTGCGAATATGCCGGGGACGGCGAATGCGACCAACCGGGGATCGGCACGGGGGCGTGCGACCCGGGCACGGATCTGGAGGATTGCGCCGGCGTCGGTCTCAACACCTGCGAATACGCCGATGACGGCGAATGCGACGAACCGGTGGTCGGCACGGGTCTGTGCGTGACCGGCACCGACACCAATGACTGTCGCCCGTCGGACGGGTCGGCGGGGTGGCTGGCCAACAGTTGCGCCTTTTCCTTTGACGGGGAATGCGACGAGCCCGGAACCGGGACCGGCCTGTGCGAACCCGGTACCGATACGGCCGATTGTCAGGCCGGGGCAGGCCCGATCTCCCTGCCGCCGGATCCCGACGGTTGCATCTTCGCGGGCGACGGCGAATGCGACGAGCCGGAGATCGGCACCGGCATCTGCCGCGCCGGCACCGACCGGGCCGACTGCGGCGGCTGACACACGAAGCCGCCGTAACGACCGGTTTTTCCGGGATCATTTTTTCGAAGCCCTTGAGGTCGGCCGGCGTCTGCCGAACCGACAGCCGCAACGGACCGATCGTGTCGATGGACTCCCTAGTCGGATACAAAGAGATCTTCAGCGCCGCCGCGATCGCGCTGACCGTCGCCGCCTATTGGCCCTACATCCGGTCGATCCGGCGCGGCACGACCAAACCCCACGTCTTTACCTGGGTGATCTGGGGATCGGTGACCTTCGTCGTCTTTCTGGCGCAGCTTGCCGATGACGCCGGCATCGGTGCCTGGCCCATCGGCGTTTCGGGCGCCATCACCCTGTATGTCACCTATCTGGCCATCGTCCGGCGCGCCGATACGACGATCGTCCCGGTGGACTGGGTCTTTCTCACCCTATCCCTGTCGGCCTTGCCGGTCTGGTATGTCACGGCCGACCCGCTATGGGCGGTGGTGATCCTGACGACGGTCGATGCGATGGGGTTCGGTCCGACCTTCCGGAAGGCCTATGTCCGCCCGTTCGAGGAGCGGCCGATATTCTTCGCGCTTCTTGGCACGCGCAACATCCTGTCGATCGTGGCGCTGGAGAACTATTCCCTGACGACCCTGTTGTTCCCCGCCGTTTCCGCGGGCATGTGCACGCTGTTCATCCTGATGGTCGGATACCGAAGACGGGTCGTCGTCCGGCTCGCGGGCGGGCGCTGTCTCGAGGAGCGCTCTTAGGCGGATTTCCGGTTCTGTGCCGCGCGGTCCAGGTACGGCGCCAGATATTGTCCGGTGTAGCTGCGCGGTTCCGCCGCCACTTTCTCCGGCGGGCCGGCCACGACGATTTCGCCACCGCCATCGCCGCCTTCCGGTCCCAGATCGAGGATCCAGTCGGCGGTCTTGATGACCTCGAGATTGTGTTCGATGACCAGCACCGTGTTGCCCTGGTCGACCAGCTCGTGCAGCACTTCCAAAAGCTTGCGCACATCGTCGAAATGCAGACCGGTGGTCGGTTCGTCCAGGATGTACAGGGTGCGTCCCGTCGCACGGCGGGACAGTTCCTTGGCCAGCTTGACCCGCTGGGCCTCGCCACCCGACAGGGTGGTGGCCGGCTGACCGATCTTGATGTAGTCGAGCCCGACCCGCTGCAGGGTCACCAGCTTGTCCCGGATCGACGGCACCGCCTTGAAGAACGCGGCACCTTCCTCGACCGTCATCTCCAGAACGTCGGCCACCGACTTGTCCCGAAAGTGAACCTCCAGGGTCTCGCGGTTGTACCGCTTGCCCTTGCACACATCGCACTGGACATAGACGTCGGGCAGGAAGTGCATCTCGATCTTGATCATCCCGTCGCCCTGGCACGCCTCGCAGCGTCCGCCCTTCACGTTGAAGGAAAAGCGGCCGGGACCGTAGCCGCGGGCCTTGGATTCGGGCAGCCCCGCGAACCAGTCCCGGATCGGCGTAAAGGCGCCGGTATAGGTGGCGGGGTTCGACCGTGGCGTGCGTCCGATCGGCGATTGGTCGATGTCGATGATCTTGTCCAGGAATTCCACGCCCTTGACCGTGTCGTGGGCGCCGGGATGGGCCCGGGCGCCGTTGAGCTGGCGGGCCAGCGCCTTGTACAGCGTCTCCACGATCAGGGTCGACTTGCCGCCGCCCGACACGCCGGTCACGCAGGTGAAGGTGCCCAGCGGTATCTCCGCCGTGACGTTTTTCAGATTGTTGGCGCGCGCGCCTTCCAACCGCAACGTCCTTCCCTTGCGGCCGACGCGGCGTTGAGACGGCACCGGCACCTCGCGGGCGCCGATCAGATACTGGCCGGTCAGGCTGGCCGGGTTCTGCATCACCGATTGCGGCGTGCCCTGGGCGACCAGGGTGCCGCCATGGATCCCGGCGCCGGGTCCCATGTCGATCAGATGGTCGGCGGCCCGGATGGCATCCTCGTCATGCTCGACGACGATCACCGTGTTGCCCAGATCGCGGAGCCGGCGCAGGGTGTCGAGCAGCCGCTGATTGTCGCGCTGGTGCAGCCCGATCGACGGTTCGTCGAGCACGTACAAGACGCCGGTCAGGCCCGACCCGATCTGGGACGCCAGCCGGATGCGCTGGCTTTCGCCGCCCGACAGGGTGCCGGAATTGCGGTTCAGGGTCAGGTAGGTCAGGCCGACGCTGGTCAGGAACCCCAGCCGTTCGTTGATTTCCTTCAGGATGCGCGCGGCGATTTCCCGGTCCTTGGGCGACAGGGTGTCGGCCAACGCCGCGAACCAGCGTTCCGCCTCGCCGATCGACAGCGCCGACACGGCCGAAATGGTCTCCTTGGCGACCTTGACGGCCAGCGCCTCGGGCTTGAGCCGCTGGCCCTGGCAGGCCTCGCAGGGCATGGTGTTCTGGTACTTGCCCAGCTCGTCGCGCACCCAATTGCTGTCGGTCTCGCGGAACCGCCGCTCCATGTTGGGCAGAATGCCCTCGAACGGTTTGGTGGTCTGGTACTGGCGCAGCCCGTCATCGTACTGAAAGGTGATCTTTTCCTTGCCGGACCCGTGAATGATGGTCTGGCGCACCGCGTCGGGCAACTCGTTCCACGGTGTCCGGGTGCTGACCTTGTAGTGCTTGGCGATGCTGTCCAGGGTCTGGGCGTAATACTGGGAGGACGACGTGGCCCACGGCGCCACCGCTCCCTTGAACAGGCTGCGGTCGGGCTCCGGCACGATCAGGTCGGGATCGAACACCATCTTGGTGCCCAGCCCGTCACAGGCGGGGCAGGCCCCGAACGGGTTGTTGAAGGAAAACAGCCGCGGTTCGATCTCTTCGATGGTGAACCCGGACACCGGACAGGCGAACTTGGCCGAGAACACAATCCGTTCACCGCTGTCGGCGAACTCCGCGATGCACAGACCGTCGGCCAGGCCCAACGCCGTCTCGATGGAATCGGCGACCCGGTTGCCGAGATCGTCGCGGACCACCAGCCGGTCGACCACCACCTCGATGTCGTGTTTGACCTTCTTGTTGAGGGCGGGCGCGTCCTCGATTTCGTACAGCGTGCCGTCGATCTTAACGCGCTGGAAGCCACGTTTGCGCAGATCCAGCAGTTCCTTTTTGTATTCCCCCTTGCGCCCGCGCACGATGGGCGCCAGCAGGTACAGCCGCGCGCCGTCCGGTTGGGCCAGAACGCGGTCGACCATTTGGCTGACCGCCTGGCTTTCGATCGGCAGGCCGGTGGCCGGCGAATAGGGCACGCCGATCCGGGCCCACAGCAGCCGCATGTAATCGTAGATCTCGGTCACCGTGGCGACGGTGGAGCGGGGGTTGCGGCTGGTCGTCTTCTGTTCGATGGAGATCGCCGGCGACAGCCCCTCGATCGAATCCACGTCCGGTTTCTGCATCAGTTCCAGGAACTGGCGGGCATAGGCCGACAGGCTTTCGACATAGCGCCGCTGTCCCTCGGCGTAGATGGTGTCGAAGGCCAGCGAAGACTTGCCCGACCCGCTGAGCCCGGTGATCACCACCAGGCTGTCGCGCGGCAGGTCGACATCGACATTGCGCAGATTGTGTTCGCGCGCACCGCGCACGCTGATGACCGTGTGCATCAGCACTCACCGTTCCGTTGAGACCTAAAATGGGTTGGCAGTCCTGTCTACGCCAGAACCGACGTTACTCCAATTATGGGCCGCGCGGCAGCAAAAACGAGTCCCCGGGAGAATGGCGCCCGTGTGTGTGATGGATCACTCGCCAAGCGTCGCGAAAATAGTTAATATTTACATTCCTACGGATGCGTAGGCGAAAGCGGCTCCGGGATGCCGTAATGGCCGATCTTGCTCAATGGCTCTCCGGGCACGGACTGGGGGCTCACGTTCCTGCCTTTGCCCAAAGCCATATAGACTTTGATATTCTAGCCGATCTGTCGGATGCCGATCTGGCCACGCTGGGTTTGTCGCTCGGTGACCGCAAGCGTCTGCGCCGGGCGCTGAAGGAAGATCCCGTCGCGCCCCCGACCGAACCTCAAAGCGTTCCCGCTGAAAACCGGCAGCTCACGGTCCTGTTTGTCGACCTGGTCGGCTCCACCGCCCTCGCGACGCGGCTGGACCCCGAGGATTTCCGGGAAGTCATCAAGGAGTTCAACCAGATCTGCTCCCAGATCGCGCAGGAGCTTGACGGCTATGTCGCCAAGTTCCTCGGCGACGGCGCCCTTCTCTATTTCGGGTATCCGGTAGCCAGGGAGGACGACGCCGAACGGGCCGTCCAGGCCGGTCTTCGGCTCATCGCCACGATCGGCCGGTCGTCGGTTCTCCCGAACATCGAGATGCAGGCCAGGGTCGGGATCGCCACCGGCACGGTCGTCGCCGGGGACCTGATGGGTGACGGCATGGCGGAGCGCGACGCGGTGTTGGGCGAGACCCCCAATCTGGCCGCGCGGCTGCAGGGCGCGGCGGCACCGGGCACGGTGATGATCAGCGACGCAACCCGGCGCTTGGTGCGGCACATGTTTTCGCTGGAGAGTACCGACCTGCTCACACTTCAGGGAATCGACCGGCCCACCCATGGTTGGCTTGTATGCGGCGAAACGCCGATCCTGAACCGGTTCGAGGCCACCCATGACCATGGCCTGACCACCTTGGTCGGGCGCGACCAGGAACTGTCGCTGCTGCTCGACCGCTGGCGGCAGGCGCGAGACGGAGAGGGCCAGGCGGTCCTCCTGTCGGGAGAGGCCGGCATCGGCAAGTCGCGGTTGGCGTATGCCCTTCGCGACGCGATCAGCGCCGAGCGGATCGTCTGCCTGCGTTATCAATGCTCGCCGCAATTCGTGAACACCGCCTTGCGCCCCTTTGTCCGCCAGATCGAATTCGCCGCCCAGATTGCCAGCGACGACCCGCCGGAGCGCCGTTTGGCGAAATTGGAGGCGGTGCTGGCCGGTGCTTCGCCGGATCCGAAGATGCTGGTCCCGCTTCTAGCGCCCTTGTTCTCCATTCCCCCGGACGGGCTCTACGAACCGACGCGCATTCCAGCCGACCGGTCCAAGCGTCTCGCACTGGTCGCCTTTGTCGATTGGCTGATCGCTCTGGGACGCCATCGGCCGGTGCTCATGATATTCGAGGACGCGCATTGGATCGACCCCACCTCCCATGAACTCATGGACATGATCGTCGACCGGATTCAGACACTGCCGGTGCTGCTGATCGTCACCCACAGACCCGAATTCGTGCCGCCCTGGGCGGCATACAGTCATGCGACCAGCCTTGCGCTCAATCGGCTGGGATCCAGGCCTTGCCGGGATCTGATCGGCGACATTGCCGGCGACGCCGCGCTGCCGACGGGGTTAGTGGACGAAATCCTGGCCCGTACGGACGGCGTGCCCCTGTTTGTGGAAGAGTTGACCAAGTCGGTCCTGGAAGCCGGGCTCTCGGACATCGGCGGCGGCTCGTCCAACCATCGGAAGCACCCGTCCGCGGCAACGGTGCCCTCCACGCTCCAGGGATCGCTGATGGCCCGCATCGACCGTCTCGGCGCGGCCAAGGAAGTCGCCCAGATCGCGGCGGCGATAGGCCGGGAGATCGACCACCGCGTCCTGGCCGCGGTCACGGGCAGGAGCGACCAGGAGATGTCGGCCGCGCTGGCGCGACTGATAGGTTCCGGACTGGTGTTTCAACGGGGCGTACCGCCTGACATCACCTATGTGTTCAAGCACGCGCTGGTTCAGCAGGCAGCCTACGGCACCATGATCCGGGCGGAGCGCCGACGGACCCATCGCCGTATCGCCGACACGCTGGCCGCAGGGTTCGCCGACCGGCGGGCGGCCGAGCCCGAGCTTCTGGCCCATCATTACACCGAAGCCGGCGATGCGGATCGGGCGATTCGATACTGGACCCTTGCCGGCGAGTCCGCCGCCGCGCGTTCCGCCCACGTCGAGGCGTCGGCCCATTTCGGTGCCGCGCTCGACCTGGTCGAGACTGGGACGCCGTCGCCGGATCGCGACGGCGCTGCCCTGGATCTCCATATCGCGCGCGGCGTGCCGCTGATCGCCGCCCAGGGCTATGCCAGCGTCGCCGTCTTTCAAAACTATTCTTCGGCACTGTCTCTGTGCGAGGCCCTGGGGGACACCGATCGAGAGTTTCTGGTGCGGCGCGGGCTTTGGAACTGCGTTCTCGACCAGGGCGACCTGCCGCGTGCCGAGGCCTTGGCACGTCAGCTTCTCGACCAAGCCATGGCCCGGCAAAACGATGTCTGGCTGACGCTGGCGCACCGGGCGATGGGCAGTGTGCTGACGATGTCGGGACGTTGCGCCGAGGCGTTGGCCGAGCTCGACCACGGCATAGCCATCCATGAAAGGGTCCAGGGTCCGATCGACGTTCACCTCTATGGCGAAGAGCCGGGCGTTATCTGCCGGCTCTACAAGGCCATGGCCCTGACCCGCATGGATCGCCCGGACGAGGCGCGAGCCACGCTTGACGTGGCGCTGTCGATGGCGACGTCGCTCAACCATCCGCTGATGTGCGCCTTCGCCTTGAGCGTCGGCGCGATGATCCATCAACTCGCCGGCGACACCGAGGCGGCGGATCGGCTTAGCGACGAAGCGCTGTTGTTGACCGAGGAGCATCACATGGTCTTCTGGTCAGCGCACAGCATCCTGATCGCCGGCTGGTGCATGATGCGGCGCGGTGAGATCGAGACGGGGCGTGCGGAGATCGAGCGCGCCATGGCCGCCTGGAAAGCCACCGGCGCACGGCTTCTCATCCCCTACCAACAGTGTGTTCTGGCCGAAGCGTGCCTCGCCTGCGGGGATCTCGAGGCCGGAACGGTGGCGGTCCAGCAAGGACTGGCCGCGGTCGCCGTGCACCGCGAGGCCATGCTGGAGCCCGATCTGCTCCGCCTCGGCAGCGCCATCAAGATCGCGCTCGGCCGGCGGGAGGAGGCGGAGCAGTTGCTTCAGCAAGCCGTCGACTCTGCGCAGCGGCAGGAGATCCGGCAGCAACTCCGCCTGGCCCAGGCCGAAATCAGCCACCTGCGGAACGCCGCGTAGATCGCGTCCGCTTCCCACCATCTCGGGCCGGGCCATCACTGCCTTCTTGTCCGAACTCGAAACCCTTTCAGCCAGGACGGGCGAGGAGTAAGGTCGCTCACGCTCGATTTCTCATCATCGCGAACGGACCGAAAGAACCATGGCAGGCAGCGTCAACAAAGCGATCCTGATCGGCAATCTGGGCCGCGACCCGGAAGTACGGACCATGCCCAGCGGCGGACGGCTGTGCAATCTGTCGGTTGCCACCTCCGAGCAATGGAAGGACCGCAACTCCGGCGAACGGCGGGAAAAGACCGAATGGCACCGGGTCGTGGTCTTCAACGAGAACATCGTCAATGTCTGCGAGCGTTTTCTCAAGAAGGGATCGAAGGTCTATATCGAGGGCCAGATCGAGACCCGCAAATGGCAGGACCAAAGCGGCCAGGACAAATACTCGACCGAGATCGTCCTGCGGCCCTATCGCGGCGAACTGACCATGCTGGACGGCCGGCAGGACGGCGGCGGGGGCGGCGGTTCCGGCGGCGGCTATGATCAATCCGAGGATTACGGCGGCGGCGGTGGCGGCAGCCGTGGCGGTCACGGGGGCAGGGGCGCCGGCCCGGCCGACGATCTGGAAGACGAAATCCCGTTCTAGTGATGTGCTTCAGGCCACTACCGGCCGTCCGATGTCCAGGGGCAGCCGGATCGGGCGGGGCCGAACAGTCGCTCCAGAGCCGGGATCGTCCGGTCGGCCCAGGAGGCGATGGTGTGGCGGCCGCCCGGCGGTTGGGTTAGCGTGACCTGGCGCTCGGCGCGGGAACCGGCGGCGACCGTGGATCGGAACCATTCGTAATCGGCGCTGCCGGGCCGGTCGTCATCGAAATCGATCAGGACGTGCTGCGGATCCCCCGGCGCGGCCAGGGGCCAGAGGGCGGCAAGGTAGGCGGCCAGCGCCCGGTCGCGAAAGACCGGCGACAGGGCCAGGACCATGCCGAACCGGTCCGGATGGGCCAGGCCGATCTGCAGGGCGCTGATGCCGCCCAGGGACGCGCCGCCGATCCCCCGGCAGCGCCGGTCCGAGATCGTGCGAAAACGGTGATCGGCGGCCGGAACCACGGCCCCCGCCACGAACCGGCCAAAGTCGACGCCGCGCGCTTCGGTCGATCCGAACCACGGCACGGGGGACAGGTCTCGGCTGCGCAGCCCGTCATCGGCGGCGATACCGACCACGATCATCGCCGGCAGACGCCCATCCGCCATGGCCCGGTCGAGCTGCCCGTCCAGATGCCAGCTTCCGTACCACGCCTCCCGCGCCGCGATATCGGCAGCGACCTCAGGGTCGAAGCTCTCGGCATAGGGCTCCCAATCGAACAGATCGTGACCGTCGTTGATATAGAACACCGGATACCGCCGGTCCGGCGCGCAGTCGTACCCAGGCGGCAGATAGACCAGAATCCGTTTGAGGAACCCCAACGCGGGCGCGGCCATGGAGAAGGTTTCGAACCGGTAGGGCGTGTCGGGACAGCCAGCTGTCTCCGCGGCCGGCGCTGATGCGCCGCCAAGGGTCAGCGTGACCGCCGCCGGCAGCATGGCGCGCCCGATCCGCCGGAGGACGCCGTTAACCGCGCTCATCCTTGGGCGAACCCATGACGACATAGGTGGTGATGGCGTTGACCTGGGGCAGGGTGCCCAGAACATCGGTATGAAAGACCTTGTAGGCAACCAGGTCGGGAACCTCGACCCGCAGCAGATATTCCACGGCGCCGGTGATGTTATGGCATTCAATCACTTCGGGGGAGAGGGCGATCGAGCGCTCGAACGCCTCCTGCGACGCCTTGGTGTGATCCGACAGACCGACCGCCACATAGGCCGTGAACCCGCCGCCAAGGGCGGCGCGGTCCAGCACCGCGCGGTATCCCTTGATGACGCCGGTCCGCTCAAGCTCCTTGACCCGGCGCAGGCAGGCCGAGGCCGACAGCCCCACCCGTTCGGCCAGGTCGATATTGCTGACCCGGCCATCGCGAGACAGTTCGCGCAATATCCTGTGGTCGATCCTGTCCATGACCGCCATTCATTGCAGAAATCACGATCGGAAGCCAGAGATCGCAATTTCATTCAAGAGCTTCCGGCGCATGATTGCGCCATGACATACGACCTTCTGACGGCCCTGGCGGCCTTCGCTTTCGTCACCTCGGTCACGCCGGGGCCGAACAATCTGATGCTGATGGCATCCGGCGCAAATTTCGGCTTCCGGCGCACCATCCCGCACATGCTTGGGGTTTCGATCGGGTTCATTCTGATGGTCGTGCTGGTCGGCGCCGGTCTCGTCCAGATCTTCGACGCCGTTCCGGTCAGCTACACCATCCTGAAAGTGGTCAGCGTCGGCTATCTGCTGTTCCTGGCCTGGAAGATCGCCACCGCCGCCCCTCCCCGCGAGACCGAACGGTCCGGGACTCCCATCACCTTCGTGCAGGCGGCGCTGTTCCAATGGGTCAATCCCAAGGCGTGGGCCATGGCGCTGACCGCGATCAGCGTCTATGCCCCCTCTCAAAGTCTCCCGGCCATCGCCGTCGTGGCCGTGATTTTCGGCATGGTCAATTTGCCGTCGGTCGGATCGTGGACCATCCTCGGCCAGCAGATGCGCCGGCTGCTGACCAATCCGGCCCGTCTCCGGGCCTTCAACGTCACCATGGCGGTCCTTCTGGTCGCCTCCCTCTATCCGATCCTGGCCCCCTGACGGCCGAAAGGGAAACTGACGGGCGATACCGGCTGTGCTAGGGTGCGGCCGCCGCCGCCTTTGCGGCCTGCAGACACGACGATCACGAGTCACATCATGTACCGGGTGCCGGTCGCCGACGGCGAGCGCTGGTTTCGGGCGCGCCTCAAACGTCATCTCGCCGAACTGGCGCGCCTTGCGGTGCCGGTGGTGATCGCGCGCCTGGGCCTGATGACCATGACGCTTGTCGACACCGCCATGGTCGGCCGGTTCAGCACCACCGAACTGGCCTACCAGAGCATCGGCGTGGCGCCGGTCGACTTGCCGATCATCGCCTCGGTCGGCCTGTTGATGGGGACCCTCGTGTTGACCGCCACCGCGCTGGGCGCCAATTCTCCCCGCGACTGCGGCATGGTATGGCGGCGCTCGATGCCCTATGCGACGCTGCTGGGGCTGTTCAGCCTAGGCCTGTGTTTCCTGGTCGAGCCGCTTCTCCTGGCCAGCGGGCAGACGGCGGACCTGGCGCGGGGCGGGGCCGAGGTTGCCATCGTCCTGGGCTATGGGTTGCCCGCGACGCTGATCTACATCACTTCCGCCTTTTTTCTGGAGGGGATCAAACGCCCCTTGCCGGGCATGATCGCGATGATCGCCGCCAACGTTCTCAACATCCTGTTGAACTGGCTGTTCGTTTACGGCGTCGGCGGCCTGCCCGCCATGGGCGCGGTCGGGTCGGCCTGGGCGACGACATCGGTCCGGGTATTCCTGGCCGCTTGCGTGGTCGCCTACATCTGGACCATGCCGGACCGTGCCACGTACGGCGTCCGTCTGCGCCCCACCGGCGGCTGGCGGGCCTGGGCTGCCCAGCGCCGCATCGGTTACGCCTCGGGCATCAGCATCGGCATGGAATCGGCCGCCTTCGTGGTCCTGACCCTGTACGCCGGCCGTCTTGGCGTGCTGGCGCTGGGCAGCCACTCGATCGCGCTCAAGACCCTGGCGGTCGTCTTTATGGTGGCGTTGGGCCTGGGATCGGCCACGGCCGTGCGGGTCGGCGTCGCCCACGGACGGCGGGACTATCCAGACCTCGCCCTGGCCGGCTGGACCGGGTTCGCCGTCAACAGCCTGGCCATGCTGGCCATTGGGGTCGTTTTTATGGCCTGGCCGGGTGGTATCGCTGGCCTCTACACCGCCGACGCGGATCTTCTGGCCGTCGCCGCGCCGCTGATCGCCTTTTCCGCTTACATCCTGATCGCCGACGGCGGTCAGGCGGTGATGGCCAACGCCCTGCGCGGGCGGGGCGATGTGTGGGTGCCCACCGCCTCGCATATGCTGTCCTATTTCGGGGTCATGGTGCCGCTCGGATGGGTCCTGGCCTTTCCCCTGGGACGGGGCGTGACCGGCCTGTTCGAGGCCATCCTGATCGCCAGCCTGGTGTCGGTCACCCTGCTGATCGCCCGCTTTCAGTGGCTGGTGTACCAGGACCGCAGAAAACGACCGGAAAAGTTGTTCGCACCTGCAAAATTTGCTAACAAATAAGACATATTTGGCCGGCGTGACCCGTTCCCCGTGGACGGCCGGCCGGTTCGCTGCCGACGGGCCCGGTTTCGACCGGTATTGTTCGGCCCGTCGCCGTCCCGGCCATGGCATTTCCAATGGCCGTCCAGCCCAGGATCCGAATTGACCGACTCTCCCGTCCAGCCGCCCAGCTTCGACATCACCACGGTGACCATCGAGGACGAGATGCAGCGCTCGTTCCTCGACTACGCCATGAGCGTGATCGTCAGCCGGGCCCTGCCCGACGTGCGCGACGGGCTGAAGCCCGTTCATCGGCGCATTCTCTACGCGATGAAGGAAGGGGGCTACGACAGCACCAAATCCTTCAAGAAATCGTCGCGCATCGTCGGCGACGTGATGGGCAAGTACCACCCCCATGGCGACACCGCCATCTACGACGCCATGGCCCGCATGGCCCAGGACTTCTCCATGCGGCTGCCGCTGATCCAGGGCCAGGGCAACTTCGGCTCGATGGACGGCGACCCGCCGGCCGCCATGCGGTACACGGAGGCCAGGCTGGCCAAGGCGGCCGAGGCCATGCTGGACGACATCGACAAGGACACGGTCGATTTCCAGCCGAACTACGACGAAAGCCAGAGCGAGCCGGTGGTGCTGCCGTCGCGCTTTCCCAACCTGCTGGTCAACGGCGCCGGCGGCATCGCCGTGGGCATGGCCACCAACATCCCGCCGCACAATCTGGGCGAGGTGATCGACGCCGCCTGCGCCACCATCGACAATCCCGACATTTCCATCGAGGAATTGATGGAGCATTGCCCCGGCCCCGATTTTCCGACCGGGGCCCTGATCCTGGGCCGGTCGGGCATCCGGGCCGCCATGCACACCGGGCGCGGCAGCGTGGTGATGCGCGCCCGCGCCGCCTTCGAGGAGATCCGCAAGGACCGGCAGGCCATCGTCTTTACCGAGATCCCCTATCAGGTCAACAAGTCGAAGCTGGTCGAACGCATCGCCGAGGTGGTGCGGGAGCGCAGCGTCGAGGGTATTTCCGACCTGCGCGACGAAAGCGACCGGGACGGCGTGCGGGTGGTGGTCGAACTCAAGCGCGACGTCAATGGCGAGGTCGTGCTCAACCAACTCTACCGGCACACGCCGCTGCAGACTTCGTTCGGGGTCAACATGCTGGCGCTCAACGCTGGCCGGCCGGAACTGCTCAACGTCAAGCAGATCATCGATGCCTTTCTGGCCTTCCGGGAAGACGTCATCACCCGGCGCACGGTCTACGAGCTGGGCCGCGCGCGTGAACGGGCCCATGTGTTGCTGGGCCTGGGGGTGGCGGTGGCCAATCTGGACGCGGTCATCGCCCTGATCCGCCGGGCGCCCGACCCGCAAAGCGCCCGCGAAGGCCTGATGACCACGCCGTGGCCGGCCGGCGACGTGGCGCCCTTGATCGCCCTGGTCGATGAACCCGACCGCCCGGTGTCCGAAGACGGCCACTACCGCCTGTCAGAGGCCCAGGCCCGCGCCATCCTGGATCTCAGGCTGCACCGGCTGACCGGGCTGGAGCGGGACAAGATCGGCGACGATCTGCGCCAGGTGGTCGGCCGCATCGCCGAGTATCTGGCCGTCCTGGGCAACCGCTCCAAGCTGCTGGACATCCTGCGCACCGAGCTGATCGCGATGAAGGAGCAGTTCGGCACGCCGCGGCGGACCGAGATCCTGGACCTTGAATTCGACGCCGACATCGAGGATCTGATCCAACGCGAGGACATGGTCGTCACCGTCAGCCATGCCGGCTACATCAAGCGCGTGCCGCTGTCGACCTATCGGGCCCAGCGGCGCGGCGGCAAGGGCCGGTCGGGCATGACCACCAAGGAAGAGGATTTCGTTTCCGACCTGTTCGTGGCCAACACCCACACGCCGATGCTGCTGTTTTCCAGCCGCGGCCAGGTCTACAAGCTCAAGGTCTACAAGCTGCCCATCGGCACGCCTCAGGCGCGCGGCCGGGCGCTGGTCAATCTGCTGCCCTTGGCGCCGGGGGAGACCATCACCACCGTCATGCCGCTGCCCGAGGATGAAACACTCTGGCAGCATCTGTTCGTGGTGCTGGCCACCGCCAGCGGCGGCATCAGGCGCAACCGCCTGTCGGATTTCACCAACATCAACCGCAACGGCAAGATCGCCATGAAGCTGGACGATGGCGACGCCTTGATCGGCGTGGCCACCTGCCGCGAGGACCAGGACATCCTGCTGGCGAGCTATCTTGGCAAGGCCATCCGGTTCCCGGTAACCGACGTGCGCATCTTCAGCGGCCGCGCCTCCACCGGCGTGCGCGGCATCCGTCTGGGCAAGGGCGACCGGGTGATTTCCATGTCGATCCTGGCTCATGTGGACGCCACGCCGGAAGAGCGGGCCGCCTATCTGCGCCAGGCCAACGCCCTGCGGCGCGCCGAAGGCGAGGAGAACGACGGCCCCGACAGCGTCGACGCCCAGACCATCGACCTTGCGCCTGAGCGGTTCGAGGAGCTGGCGGCGCAGGAGCAATTCATCCTGGCGATCAGCGAGCAGGGTTTCGGCAAGCGCAGCTCGACCTACGGCTACCGCCTGACCAGCCGCGGCGGTCAAGGCATCTGGAGCATGGAGATGGGCGACCGCAACCAGGCCATCACCGCCTGCATGCCGATCGCCGACAACGCCGAAATCATCCTGGTCACCGACGGCGGCCAGTTGATGCGCTGCCCGGTCGACGATGTGCGCATCGCCGCCCGCAAGACCATGGGCGTGACCGTGTTCCGGGTGGGCGAGGGGGAGCGCGTGGTGTCCGTCGCCGCCATTTCCGAGGACATGGGCGACGAAAACGGGAACGGTAATGGAAATGGTAATGGCGACCAGCACTCGGGCGACGGCGCGGATGGTGCCGACGATGGCGAAGCCGGGGCCGGCGACCCGCCCGCACCCGACGCGGACTAGGACCCGGTCATGGCCAAGGAGATCGTCGGCATATATCCGGGCACCTTCGACCCGATCACCAACGGCCATACCGACATCATCACCCGCGCCACGCGGCTGGTCGACCGCCTGATCGTCGGGGTCGCGCGGAACGCCGGCAAGGGTCCGCTGTTCAGCACCGGCGAACGGGTGGAACTGGTGCGCGAAGAGGTTTCCCACCTGACCACCAACGGCGCCGCGGTCGAGGTTCGGGCCTTCGACAATCTGCTGATGCATTTCGCCGAGGCGGAGGGCGCGGCCATCATCATCCGCGGCCTGCGGGCCGTGTCCGACTTCGAGTACGAGTTCCAGATGGCCGGCATGAACTCCAAGATCAATCCGAAGATCGAAACGGTGTTCCTGATGTCCTCCGACCGCAACCAGTTCATCTCCTCCCGCTTTGTCAAGGAGATCGGCCGGCTGGGCGGCGATATCGGCCATTTCGTCAGCCCCCGCATCGCCGAGCGGGTGGTCCACCGCTTCGCCTCCCGGCCCGACCGGGGCGACGGCGACTGACCGGGCCGGCCAGGCGCGCCCTGTCGCCGCTCCCGGGCCGCAGCCCGGCTAGACGTTTGACTTGCCCCCCGGCCATTGCTAGGCATGCGGCCAGGCGGGGCCGGTAGCTCAGTTGGTAGAGCACTCGACTTTTAATCGAATGGTCCCGGGTTCGAGTCCCGGCCGGCCCACCATCCCTTTTTTGGTCCATACCGGAGACATCGGTGACAGGGTGTCCCGGAGATCGGCTGCCGCCGGTGTCGCGCGACGGCTTCGCTCAGTTGATGGTATCGTCGTCGCGGGGCGGGCGGTAGTCCTCGGCGGTGCGGACCTTCCGTTCGGCTGGGCCGTGCGGGTCGAAGCCGGCGTTGACCGCGGCCTCCACCCGGCAATCCTCGCACAGGGTGAGCATGTCGAGCCGCGCCGCTCCGGCGACGCCGGTGAACATCCAATGGTCGGTCAGCCGCGCCTGCACCCGTTCGATGCCCGACCGCGTGGCGAAGGGCTTCGCGCACTTGGTGCAACGGAACGGCTCCTCCTCCCTCAGGATGCGGCGCGGCGTGTCCCAGGCCGGGAAGTCGAGGCGCGGCGCCAGCCCGATCGCGTCCTCGGGACAGGTCGCGGCGCACAGGCCGCATTGCACGCAGGCGCTTTCGGTGAAGCGCAGCATGGGGACTTCCGGGTTGTCCACAAGCGCGCCGGTGGGACAGACGCCGGTGCAGGCGTGGCAGAGGGTACAGGCCTCGATATCCAGGAGGACGGTGCCGAACGGCGCGCCGGGCCCCAGGGCGACGGTGGCGGCGGGCGTCGGCGCGGCGCGGTTCATCTCGGCAAAGGCCAGGACCAGCAGGCCGCGCTTGTCGGCCGGCGGCAGAAAGCTGGCGCGGCTTTCCCGCACCGGCACGCGGGGCAGGGCGGCCAGGGCTGCCTCCATCGCGTCCGGGTCGTCGGTCTCGATCAGGCGGACGGGGCCGTGCCCTGTCGCGTCCGCGATCCCGTCCATCAGGTCGAGGGTCGCGTGCAGGCCGGCAAGATCGTGCTTCGGCTTGGCCCGGCCGAGCAGCGCCACCCCGCCGGCGCCATAGGCCAGCGCCGCGGCCAGGGTTTCCGGGCCGGTCTGGGAGATCTCGCTGACGCCGACCGGGACCACATGAGCCGGCAGGCCGGCACCGAAGC
Source organism: Inquilinaceae bacterium (assembly GCA_052168355.1). Taxonomy (GTDB): domain Bacteria; phylum Pseudomonadota; class Alphaproteobacteria; order DSM-16000; family Inquilinaceae; genus JBQLZQ01. Next base: position 20,394 of record JBQLZQ010000068.1, on the reverse strand, counting down.
GGGCCGAGGCGTCGATCAGCGCCTCGCCATGATCGGCGTCGTGAAACAGCACCACGGGCGCGACCCGCCCGCCGGCGTCGTGATAGGCGCGCAGGCCCGCGCGCAGACGGGCCGCCAGGGTGCCCACGTCAGGCAGCGCGTAGGAGGCGGCGCCGGTGGGACAGACGGCGGCGCACTGCCCGCACCCGGCGCAGACCATCGGGTCGATCGCCACGCTGTCGCCGGCCGGGGCGATGGCGCCGGTGGGGCACAGCGACAGGCAGCGGGTGCAGCCGACGATGCGGTTGCGGGAATGGGCGCAGAGGTCGGCGGCGAAGTCGATGAACACCGGCTTGTCGAAGGCGCCGACCATGCGGCCCGCCTTGACGGTGGCGGCGGCGACGGAAACCGGGTCGCGCGGGTCGGCCCGGACATAGCCGGGGCGGAGCTCGCCGGCCGAAAACAGGGAGGGGCGGCCGGTGAGGTCGATCACCAGATCGGCGCGCGAGACGGCGCCGTCGCGCCCCGGTCCGAATGTCAGCGCCTGCCGCGAGGACGGCGCCGGGGCGGCATAGGCATCGACCGTCACCTCGAACGCGCCCAGATGGCCCTTGGCCTGCCGAACCAGACCCTGCAGCACCGGAAACTCGGTGCGGCGGGGCGGCGTGACGACGCTGCCCGGGATCAGCAGGACGGTGATGTCGAGACTGTCGGCGAGATCGCGCGCCACGGTCAGGGCGGTCTCGTCGCTTCCCAGGATCAAGGCCACCCCCTGGCTTTCCAGTGTCGCCACCCCGAAGGAAGAGGGCGCGATCTCGGCGGCGGCGATCAGCGCCGCCATCTTGGGACCGCTGGCGCCCGCCTCGGCGGTCCAGCCCGCCGTCTCGCGGATGTTGGCGAAGGCGAGCGGCAGGTCGGGCGTCTCGGCCTCGGCCACCTCTCGGAACAGGGGCGCCTCCTGGGTGCACGCCACGGTCACCGGCAGTCCCCCGGCCAGCGCGGCGCGGAAACGGTCCAGGTCGGCCCGGCAGAGCTGATGCGCCGACGCCCCGCCGCCGCAACCGGCGCGGGCCAGCGCCCCGCCGTCAGGCGCCATGGTGCCCTCGCAGGTACAGGTCAGCACGGTGCGGGTAGGGGACGGGGCGGTCATGGGGGCGGTCCTGATCCTCGACGGCCGGGTCCGGCTTTGGGCGGCTTTCGCGACCGGGATTTGCGGAGCACGACCGGACGGGTAATGTTCGCCGGATCGCCCACGCTAGGCAAGACCGGGATTCCGATGGACGACGTCTCCAGCCCAAGGCGCCTCATGCTGCCGCCGCCCTACACCCAGCACCGGCTGGGCGCGGGAGAGGCGGCGGGCGACGTGATGGCGGCGGCGACCGCCCGGGCGCCGGAGGAGGGGGCGGGCACCCTGGTCTGGCGACACGCCACCGGCGGCGGAACGGTGGGGCGGCTCGACTTCGCGGTGGTGCTGGAACCCGAGCAGACGCTGGCCGAGGCGCGGGGCGCCTTCATTGCCGGCATGGTCGCCCTGGGCGACGCCCTGGCCGCCCATTGCCCCCCCGACCGCCCGATCCGGTTCGGCTGGCCGGACGAAGTGTTCCTGGATGCGGGGCGGCTGGGGGGCGCCCGGCTCGCCGTGGCGCCGGGCTGCGGCGAGGACTCGGTGCCCGACTGGATGGTCCTGGGGGTGGAACTGATCGCCGACCGCGACCATTTGTCCCGGCCGGGAGATTTCCCCGACAGCGTCTCGCTCAAGGAGGAAGCGTTCGTCGACCCGCTGGCCATCGTCGAAAGCTTCGCCGCGCATCTGATGCTGAATTTCGACCGCTGGCGGCACGAAGGATTCGCCTCGGTTCTGGCCCGCTATGCAGGACGGCTGGCCGGCGGGGCGACCCTCACCGACGCCGGCGACCTTCGGCTGGATGACGACGCCCCAAGGCGGCTGGCCGACGGCCTCGCCGCGTGCCGCTGGCGCGGCGCCGACGGGCCGCGGCTGTGACCCGGTTGCCGCGCACCATCCGGCTCGATCCGTCCGACACGGTGATCTTCACCCGGGCGGCGGAGCCGGGCGAGTTGGCCGTGACGGGAACGTTCCTGTTCGCCGGGCGGCCGGCCGCCGATCTTGGCCGCAAGGACCAGATCGCCTTTCGCTCCGGCTTTCTCGGGATCGCGAGTTTCGGCTGGTCCACCCTGGTCGTCGTGTCCGAGGCCGGCGCCGACGAACGGGCACGGGCCGTCGCCGCCCTGGCCGAGCAGCTGGTGGACAGGCTGGGCGCTCCGGATGTGAACCAGGCGACGCCGGCCGCCGAGGAGGAGGTCGGGTTCGCCGAGGATCTTTGCCGGGACCATGCGGTAGGAACGCTGATCGCGCTGCACCGGGCCGACGAGGGCGGATCCATCCGCGAGAGCTTCCGCACCCTGAAACCCAGGGACGAGACCGCCTTTTCGGCCGGCTATCTGCGCGGGCACGATCGGGCGTTCCACGTCGTGGAAGTCGACGACGAAGACGGGGACGAGGACGGCGAGACGATCGATCTCCGGACCTTCGGGCACCGGGAGGACGGGCGGTGAGGGAATTCTGGGTGGCCTCGGGGCATCATCTGACACGGCTGGACGGCGACGGCCGCATGGCGGTGACGGACGAGCTGATCCTCGCCTGGCTGGCACGGCCCGAGGTGCTGCCGCCGCCCGAGGCCTGCAGGGCCGAGCGCGCCCTCCACGCGCGGCTCACCCAAGCCCCCCGGTCGGCCGTCGCGCCGGGTGATATCGCCGCCATGGACGACGCCGACGCGCGGGAGAATTGGGGATTCCTGATCCGCCTCCGCGACACGCTGCTGGCGGCGGGCACGGTGGAGGCGGGATATCTCGCCCTGGTGCGGGCGGGGGAACGGCTGCCGGTGGTGTTCTACGACCAGCTGGTGCAGCTCGTCCTGCGCAACGCGCTCCATGGCTGCGCGGATGTCCACGTCCTGCGCGCGGCGGAAATGTTCTTCCGGCCCCAGAGGGCCCATCTGCAGGACGGCGCCCTGCTGCTGGCCGACGACGAACTGGTCGCCGCGCTCGAGACCGAGCGTCATACGGCGCCCCTGACGGCCATGTTCGCGGGCGGGGTGGAGGCGCTCGACGTGCTCAACGACGACAATGCCTGGACCTACTGGAGCCGGTCGGACGCCCATTCCATGGTTCTGCCCTTCGGCGCCGACCCGCACGCCCGGACGGGTCTGGCCACCGCCATCGCTGCCTTTGTCGGGCATCTTCTCCACCTCGACGTCTCCGTCACGCCGCTCACCGCGGCGGAAGAGGTGGATCTGCGGTGGTATGTGGGCCTGGATCCGGTGGGCACCGCGATCGGCAACGCCCTGTGGCGCGGAGCAAGACCGCCCGGCACGCTGGTGGGTCTGTTCGCGCTGACGATCGCCGACCAGACCGAGATGTTGCCGGAGGTGGCGGGACACCCGATCTATCTGCTGATGGGCATGGGACCCGATAACGTGATACGGATGAAGCCGCAGAACCTGGTGATGGGCCTGCCGCTGCGCGGGCAGGGCGCCACCGTCGGAACCGCCCCGCCGGGGCCCGCGACGCCCGCGTAGAGCACCAGGCCAGGTCCGCGAAGGAGGAGACCGCGATGCCAAAGGAAACGCTGCGGGTGGGCGTGGTCGCAGGCTCGCACCCGCCCTTGAACCCGTGGGCCGAACGGATGCTGCGCCCGGTGGCGTTGATGGCCGACCTGCCGACGCTTGCCCCCGGCACCCTGATGTCGGACGCCGACGGCGTGCGAACGGTCTATCTGGGCGATCACGGCCTGACCCTCCATTCCGGCGAGACCGGGCACTACCGCGATAACCTCGCCGCCGCCCGGCCCGCCGTATGGGTCTCCCTGGCCGACGACCGGGTGCAGATGGTCACCGTCGATCCGTATGAGGGCGAGTCGCTGGCCAGCGACCCGGCCCGCGTGGTCGAGGCGGTGGCGATGCCGCCGGCGATCGTCGACCGGCTGACCGCCTTTGTTGCGGCGCATCATGTGGAGGAAGTCTTCCACAAGCGTAGGCGTACCCCCGCCGTGGCCGCGTCCGACCCGCGCGCGCCGCGTATCCTGCCGCCCGAGCAGAAATGGGGACGACGATGAGCCGGCGGACCGGGGACGAGGGCGGCGACGGCGGCTTCCTGGACCGCTGGTCGCGGCGCAAGCGCGACGCCGCTCAGGCGGCAAAGGCGCCGGCAACAAAACCGGCGCCGCAGGAGCCGGAGGGGGACGAGGCACCGGTCGACGCGGAGTTTATCGCCAACCTGCCGGCGATCGATGACATCACCGCCGACACCGATCTTACGCCGTTTGTGCGGCGCGGCGTGCCGCAGGCACTGCGCAACGCCGCCTTGCGCAAGGTGTGGGCCGCCGACCCTGCGATCCGCGACCATGTCGACGTGGCGCTGGACTATGCCTGGGACTGGAACGCCGCCGGCGGCGTTCCGGGCGGTGGCGGGACCTTGACCGCCGACGGCGTGACCAAAATGGTCCGGGACCTGATCGGCAGGACGGAGGCTGCCGCCCCTGACGCGCAAGCCGCGACAGCCGACAGCGCCCCCGACGACAGCGCCGAATCATCAACGTCCGAAACCGGTCCCCAACAGCCCGACGAGGCGAGCCCCGACCCTCGAAAGGCCGTTCGTCCCGTGGCCGTGGCGAAAACAGACGCTCCCATGCCGGAAACCCGCCAATCGGCGGCGCCTGCGCCGCGGCGGCGGCATGGCGGCGCGACACCGGGCTGATCCGACTGCGGCATCATGCCCGACCAACAGATATCGATTGATTGATGGCCGCCACATTGTATCCTGTAGCAGACTGGATGAGGTAACGTCAGGCTTGCGCGAATGGGACATTGATGGACCACCATGCTAGCGCGATACCAGCCGACCCGGCCCCAAGCGAATCCAATACGCTGAGGGGCCAGCAATGGTGTTTTCTGGCCCGCGTCCTGTCGTCTCCGCCCGATTCCGCATTTCTCGACGCGCTTGCCGCCCTTGAGGGCGATGAAAGCGCGCTGGGGCAGGCTTTCACCGTTCTTGCCCGCACCGCCGAGAACACGACGCCCGAGGCCGTGGAGCGCGAGTTTTTCGAATTGTTCGTCGGTGTCGGACGCGGCGAGTTGCTGCCCTATGCGTCGTTTTACCTGACCGGCTTTCTCAACGAACGTCCGCTGGCCGACCTTCGCCGCGATCTCGCCGTCATGGGCGTGGTTCGGGCCGACGGGCGACACGAACCCGAGGACCATATCGCCAGCCTTGCCGATGTCATGGCGGGTCTGGCGACAGGCACCTTCGACGCCAGTCCCCTTGGCTGCGGCGCGGCCGGCGAGGCGGGGTTCTTCGCGCGCCACATCGAGCCTTGGGCGGCGCAGTTTTTTGACGATCTCGCCATCGCGCCGGCGGCGCGCTTTTACCGCCCGGTCGCCGAGATCGGCCGTATCTTCACGGATATCGAAACCCGCGCCTTTGCCCTGGAGCGGGCGGGCGGCGGCGGGGCGGCCGGGAGGTCCGCCCTGACGGATCACTGAAATGTCAAGCAACGACGCGCCGCCCGGGCGACGCGCGAGGGAGGGCCCTATGGCTCAGAAGAATGACAAAGGCGGTATCGGACGGCGCGGCTTCTTCGGTGCCGCGGCCGTGGCGACGGTGGCGACGACGGGCGTGTTGACGTCGGGCGCGCGCCCGGTTCTGGCCCAGGAGTCGGTCGAGGAGCGGGTCAAGGTCCGCTATCAGGAGACCGACCACGTCAAGGCCTTCTACGAGACCAACCGCTATTACAAGGGAGCCTGAGCCATGCTGGTAAAGCGCAGGACCTCCGACGCCGCGCGCAGCGGACTGTCGGCCCTGGCGGCGGGCGTCGCCGCCAAGCCGGTGGATCGGCGCAGCTTCCTCCGGACCTCGGGGCTGGCCGTCGGCGGGCTGGCCGCCGTCGGCACGATCGGTGCCGGCACCGTGCGCCGGGCCGAAGCCGGGCCGATGAATTTCGACCAGCCGGTCGAAATCAAGACCAACATCTGCACCCATTGTTCGGTGGGTTGCACCGTCAAGGCCGAGGTCCAAAACGGCGTCTGGGTGGGGCAGGAGCCCGCCTGGTCCAGTCCGATCAACCGCGGCACCCATTGCGCCAAGGGGGCCAGCGTCCGCGAACTGGTGCATGGCGACCGCCGGCTGAAATATCCGATGAAGAAGGAAGGCGGGGAGTGGGTCCGCATTTCCTGGGACGAAGCGATCGAGGAAATCGGCGACAAGCTTCTCGCCACCCGCGAGAGGAGCGGGGCGGATTCCGTCTACCTTCTCGGCTCTGCCAAGTTCTCCAACGAAGGCGCCTATCTGTTCCGCAAATTCGCGGCCTTCTGGGGCACCAACAACGTCGACCATCAGGCGCGCATCTGCCATTCGACGACCGTGGCCGGTGTGGCGAACACCTGGGGCTACGGCGCCATGACCAACAGCTACAACGACATCCGCAACGCCAAGACCATCGTCTTCATGGGCTCCAACGCGGCCGAGGCGCATCCGGTGTCGCTGCAGCACATCCTGACCGGCAAGGAGACGAACCGCGCCAATGTGATCGTAATCGATCCGCGCTTCACCCGCACGGCCGCCCACGCGACCGACTACGTGCGGATGCGGTCGGGCACCGATATCGCGATCATCTGGGGCATCCTATGGCACATCTTTGAGAACGGCTGGGAAGATCAGGAGTTCATCGACCAGCGCGTCTACGCCATGGATCAGGTGCGCGAGGAGGTCAGGAAGTGGACCCCGGCCGAGGTCGAGCGGGTCACCGGCATCGGCGAGGCGCAACTGCGCCGGGTGGCCGAAACCTTCGCCACGCAGCGGCCGTCGACCTTCATCTGGTGCATGGGCGGCACCCAGCACACGGTCGGGACGGCCAATGTCCGCGCCTATTGCAACCTGCTGCTGGCCACCGGCAATGTCGGTTCCAACGGCACCGGCGCCAACATCTTCCGCGGCCACTGCAATGTCCAGGGCGCCACAGACTTCGGCCTCGATATCGGCAGTCTGCCTTGCTATTACGGCCTCTCGGAAGGCGGCTGGAAGCATTGGAGCCGCGTCTGGGACGTGCCGTACGAGTATCTTCAGGCCCGGTTCGACGCCGTGCCCGCCAAGGGCGGGCGCGACGCGCGCGACGCCAAGGCCAACATGGAAATGGCCGGCATCCCGTCGACCCGGTGGTTCGACGCCGCGACCCTCGACGCCGAGGACGTCGATCAGCGCGACAACATCCGCGCCATGATCGTATTCGGACACGGCGGCAACACCGTGCCGCGCATGGGCGACTCCCTCAAGGGCATGAACGCCCTCGATCTGCTGGTCGTGGCCGATCCGCATCCCACCACGTTCGCGGCACTCCATGACCGCACCGACAACACCTACCTGCTGCCCATCGGCACGCAGTTCGAATGTGACGGAAGCCGCACGGCCTCCAACCGTTCGGTGCAGTGGGGCGAGAAGGTGGTGGAGCCGATCTTCGAGAGCGACAACGACTATGCCGTCATCTACCGCCTGGCCGCGAAACTCGGTTTCGCCGAGGAGATGTTCAAGCCCTACGACATGGTTCAGGGCAAGTTCTCGATGGAGCCCACGCCGGAATCGATCCTGCGCGAGATCAACCGGGGCGGCTGGTCCACCGGCTATACTGGGCAGTCGCCCGAACGGCTGAAGGCCCATATGGCCAACCAGGACAAGTTCGATCTGGTGACCCTGCGGGCGCCGGCCGGGGCCGGCGACGTGGCGGGGGACTATTACGGTCTGCCGTGGCCATGCTGGGGCACGCCCGAACAGCGCCACCCCGGTACCCATGTCCTGTACAATCCGAACCTGCCGGTGAGGGACGGCGGCGGCGCCTTCCGCCCGCGGTTCGGGGTTGAGAAAGACGGCGTCAATCTCCTGGCCGAGGGCAGCTATCCGCAGGGCTCGGAACTGACCGACGGTTATCCCGAATTCACCATGGCGGTCCTCAAGAAGCTGGGCTGGGACACGGACCTCACGGCCGAGGAGCGCGCCACGATCGAACGCATCGGCGGCGGCGTCGAGGAAAACATCGATAAGGTGAGCTGGTCGACCGATCTGTCGGGCGGCATCCAGCGGGTGGCCATCGCCCATGGCTGCGTTCCCTTCGGCAACGGCAAGGCCCGGGCCGTGGCCTGGAACCTGCCCGATCCCATCCCTGTGCACCGCGAACCGATCTACACGCCGCGCCCCGATCTGGTCGCCGATTATCCAACGCGCGAGGACGGGCGCCAGTTCCGGGTGCCCAACATCGGCCACTCCATTCAGGCCTCGGCGGTCGAGCGGAAGGTGTCGGAAGCGTTCCCGATCGTGCTCACCTCCGGCCGCCTGGTGGAGTATGAGGGCGGCGGCGAGGAAACACGATCGAACCCCTGGCTGGCCGAACTGCAGCAGGACATGTTCGTGGAGATCAACCCGGTGGACGCGGCCGCCCGGGGCATCGCCGACGGCGGCTGGGTGTGGGTGACCGGGCCCGAGGGCGAGTCCAGGGCCCGGGTCAAGGCGCTGGTCACCGAACGGGTGGCGGCCGGCGTGGCCTTCATGCCGTTCCACTTTGCGGGCTGGTATCAAGGCGAGGATCAGCGGGGCAAGTACCCCGAGGGCACGGACCCGATCGTCCTGGGCGAAAGCGTCAATGTCATCACCACCTACGGCTACGATCCGGTGACCGGCATGCACGAAGGCAAGGTCACCCTTTGCCAGATCGCAGCGGCATAGGGGAGGGAAGGCAAAATGGCACGAATGAAGTTCCTCTGCGACGCCGACCGCTGCATCGAATGCAACGCCTGCGTCACCGCCTGCAAGAACGAGCACGAGGTACCGTGGGGCATCAACCGCCGCCGGGTCGTCACCATCAATGACGGCCTGCCGGGGGAACGGTCGGTGTCCATGGCCTGCATGCACTGCACCGACGCGCCGTGCGCCGCGGTTTGCCCGGTGTCGTGCTTCTACACCACCAACGACGGTGTGGTCCTGCACTCCAAGGACACCTGCATCGGCTGCGGCTACTGCTTCTACGCCTGCCCGTTCGGGGCGCCTCAATATCCGAAGGTCGGCAATTTCGGCACCCGCGGCAAGATGGACAAGTGCACCTATTGTGCCGGCGGACCCGAGGCCGACATGACCCAGGCCGAGTACGTCAAATACGGGTCCAACCGGCTGGCGGAAGGCAAGCTGCCCCTGTGCGCCGAGATGTGCTCGACCAAGGCGCTGCTGGCGGGCGACGGCGACATCATCGCCGACATCTATCGCGAGCGGGTGGTCACGCGCGGCTATGGCTCCGGGGCCTGGGGCTGGCGCACGGCTTATGGCGAAACAATCTCGGCGTGAGACCGGGACAGGAGGGAGTTGCCATGACGACGCTCATCACCCGGCTTTTCGCCGTCCTAGCACTCGGCGCGATGCTGGCGGTCTGGACCCCCGTGGCCGAGGCGCAGCAGGTCAACCCGACCGCCGACTCGGTGACGGAGGACCAGCTTTTCGAGGCGCTCCGGGACGATCAGATGGTCAGCGGCCGGGTATCGATCCCCGACCCGCTGTCGTCGGGCCTGATCAAGCCCAGCAACAAGGGCTGGGCCGCGACCCACACCGGCACGGTCCGTATTCTCTCGATCGTGGCCATCGTGGGGATGCTGGCCCTTGTCACGATCTTTTACCTGGTACGGGGTCGGATCCGCATCGATGCCGGGAAGTCGGGCCTGCGTATTTTGCGGTTCTCGGCGGTGGAGCGGTTCGCGCACTGGCTGATGGCCGGGTCGTTTATCGCCCTGGCGTTGACCGGGCTCAATCTCGTCTTCGGCCGCAGCGTCCTGTTGCCGATTGTCGGGGAAGGTGCCTTCGGTACGCTCTCGGCGTGGGGCAAGATCGGGCACAACTATATGGGCTGGGCCTTCATGCTGGGGCTTGTCCTGTCCTTTGTGGCCTGGGTGGCGCACAACATCCCCGACAAGGTGGATGCCCAATGGCTGGCCGAGGGCGGCGGGTTTCTGAAAAAGAACAGCCACCCGCCGGCGAAGAAATTCAATGCGGGTCAGAAGATGATCTTCTGGTCGGTCATGCTGGGCGGCGTGGCACTGTCATTCACCGGCGTCATGCTGCTGTTCCCGGACTGGACCGGCGGACAGGCCAACTGGCAGCTCTACCAGTTGATCCACGGCATCGCGTCGGCGATCCTGACGGCAATCATCATCGCGCACATCTATATCGGCTCGATCGGGATGGAGGGGGCATTCGACGCCATGGGATCCGGCGATGTCGATCTCAACTGGGCCAAGGAACACCATTCGCTGTGGGTCGACGAGATACAGGATTCGCCCAAGCATCGCACGGATGCGGCCCGCGCGCCCCATCCGGCGGAATAGATGACACGCCGGGGGGCCCCGCGGGGCGAACCGGCGCCGGGATGAACGCTCGATGACGGATGTCGAGACCCTGGCGTCCGCCCGCGCCGCCCTCTCAAGGCTTTTCTTGCCCGACGGCAGTCCGCTTGCGGCATCTCCAAGGATGTCGGGGCCGGTTCTGGCCGGCGGGCGCCTGAGCGTGTCCATCGCCGTGACTGCTGACGAAGCGGATGCCTTTGCCGCCCTGCGCGCCGAGGCGGAGGCCGCGCTGCGCGCGGTGACCGGAGGGGAAGGCGCGGTGGTCGTCCTCACGGCCGACCGGCCGGCGGGCCCGCCGCGCAAGCCGTCGACGGTCAACACCACCAGACCGGAGGTTCTGCCGGAGGTGACCCATGTGGTCGCCGTCGCCTCGGGCAAGGGCGGGGTCGGGAAATCGACCACGGCGGTCAATCTGGCTCTCGGGCTCCGCGCGGCCGGACTGGCGGTTGGCATTCTGGATGCCGACATTCACGGACCGTCGCTGCCCACGCTGCTGGGCCTGCACGGACGCCCCCGGCTGGGCGACGGCCGAAAGCTTTTGCCGATGCGGGCGCATGGGCTTTCGGCCATGTCCATGGGTCTGATGGTGGACACGGAAACCGCGATGATCTGGCGGGGGCCGATGGTCATGTCGGCCATCACCCAGATGTTGGCCGAGGTCGACTGGGGCCGGCTCGACGTGCTGATCGTCGACATGCCGCCCGGCACCGGCGACGCCCAGCTTGCGATCGCCCAGGGAACCCGGCTGGCCGGCGCGGTCATCGTGTCCACGCCCCAGGATCTCGCGCTGATCGACGCCCGGCGCGGCATCGCGATGTTCCGCAAGGTGGACGTGCCGATCCTGGGCGTGATCGAGAATATGGCGCATTTCCTGTGTCCCGACTGCGGCTCGCGCCATGCGATCTTCGGCTCGGGCGGCGCCGAGACCGAGGCCAGGCGGCTGCATGTGCCCTATCTGGGCGCGGTACCGCTTACCATGGACCTGCGCGCCGCGTCGGACGCCGGACAGCCGGTGGTCGCCCGGTCGCCCGACGGACCGCTCGGGCAGATCTACACGGGCATGGCCCGGGCGCTGTGGTCGGCGCTCGCGTCGACCGAGAAACCGTTGCAAAATCACATCCTACAGGGAGCCCAACCGTGAAAGCTTTTCTCAGTTCTGTCGTCGTTGCCGTTGTCATCGCCGTCTCGGCCTCGTTTGTCCTCAATGACGGATTTCAGGAGACAGCGACGGAGGCCTTTACCCGCGAGGGCGTCCGGCTGTCCGTCACCGAACCCAACCTGGTGGAGTTCTGATCCGGCCGGTCGACGCCGACGGGCAAGGGCGGTGTTGAGGGTTCTCGCCGTTGGCCTGATCCTGGCGTGCGGTAGCGCCGCGGCGCAGGATCTACGCGGTCATGGCGGGCCGGTGCGCGCGCTGGCCCTGGACGGGACCAGGGTCTATTCCGGATCGTTCGACACCAGGGCCATCGTCTGGGAGGGCACGCTGGCACGCCAGATCGTCCGCGCCCATGAGGGGGCCGTGACCGCGGTTCTGCCGCTGCCCGGCGGCCGCTTCGCCTCGGGCGGACAGGACGGCCGCGTGGCCATATTCGGCAGCCGTCCGGAGCCACTGCGGATCGATGCCTGGCACGCGATGCCCGTGGCGGCCCTGGCGCCCTGGGGCGGCGGTCTTGCGTCGGGCGGTTGGGATGGGCGGATCCTGCTGTGGGACGGAACCGACGCCGCCCCCGTCCCGATAGACGCGCATCGGGGTCAGGTCACCGGGCTTGTCGCCTTTGCCGGGGGTCTGGCCAGCACCGGAGCGGATCTGCGGCTGCGGCTGTGGGGCGCCGACGGGACGCCGGACGAGGTGATCGGTCTTGCCGCGCCGGCCGCGGCCCTGGCGACGGATGGAACGGCCCTGTTCGTGGCCGGGGCGGATGGGGCGCTGCGGCGCATCGTGCCGGGCGCGGCCATCGAAGAGGCGAGCATCGCCGCCCGATCGCTGATCGCCGTCGCGGCATCGGCGGGGCTGGTGGCCGCCGCCTCGGTCGATGGCGACGTCTGGTTGATGGACGCCGCCACGCTCACGCCGCGGGTGACGATCGCCACCGGGCAGGGCGCGGTCTGGGCCCTGGCCATCTCCGACAACGCGATCTTGACCGGCGGCGCGGACGGCCTGATCCGCCGCTGGACCCATGACGGCGCTCCCTTGGGCGAGGGGCTGGCGCAATCCGCCCCGGAGCCGGCCGGGTCGCGCGGGGCGGAGGTCTGGCGCGCCTGTGCCGTCTGCCACACCCTCACGCCCGACGATGGCGCCCGCGCCGGACCGACGCTGCACGGGATCTTCGGCCGCAGGATCGGTACCGCGCCGGGCTATGATTATTCCGAGGCGCTCAGGCGGATGGATATCGTCTGGACACCCGAGACCGTGTCGACCCTATTCGAAGTAGGCCCCGACGCCTACACGCCCGGCACCCGGATGCCCGAACAGCGGCTGCCAAATCCGGCCGACCGCGCGGCCCTGATCGATTTCCTGAAGGATGCCACGCGCTGAGCGTTGCGGTCGCACGTCACAAGGCCACCGCGCCTAGAATAAAATCGGCGATCGCCGCGGTGTCGTCGAGATCGAGGACCGGCAACGCCACGTCCGGGGCGGTGTCCGACGCCACGGCGCGAATCGATGGATGGTCGAGGGCCAGAAGCGGGCGGCCGGTGGCGGCGCGGTGCGCCTCGATCTTGGGGTGGGGGGCGCGCTTGTAGCCCTCGATGAGCACCAGGTCGACCGGTGACAGGCGCTTCAGGACGTCGTCGAGCGGCGGTTCCTCGGCGCCGCGCAACTCGTGCATCAGCGCCCAGCGGCGGGGCGAGACGAGCATCACCTCCCGGGCCCCCGCCTGGCGATGCCGAAAGCTGTCGGTGCCTTCCCGATCGATCTCCGTGGAATGGTGGGCGTGCTTGACCGTCGAGACCGTGACCCCGCGCCCGGCGATCTCGGTCACCAGCCGTTCCATGAGGTGGGTCTTGCCGGAATTCTTCCAGCCGGTGACGCCATAGATCCTCATGCGCCGGCCTTGAGCATCGCCTCGGCCACCGCCAGATCCTCCGGTGTGTTGACGTTGAAAAAGGGATCGAACGGCTGAACCTCGAACAGCGCCGTCGCCGCCCCGTGGGCGTCGGTCCACAGCACGATCTTGCGCAAGCCCCCCTCCAGGGCCGCACGCAGGTCCTGGCGCAGGGAGACGGGCCACAGGCCGAAGGTGGGGTGGCGGTCCGTGCCGCGTTCGCCCGGCGTGCCGGCCAGGGCCAAGGGCGTGCCCTGGGTCCGGGCGGCTTCGGTCAGGCGCGCCACCAGATCTTTTGGGAAGAACGGCGTGTCGGCCGCGGCCGTCACGATATGGCTCATCCCCTGCCGCGCGGCGTGGTCGAGCCCGGCCAGAACCCCCGCCAGCGGTCCCGGACGGTCGGGCAGACTGTCGGGCAGCACCGGCAGTCCGAGATCGGCGAAGCGGGAAGGGTCGCCGTTGGCGTTGAGAATGAGCGCCGCGCATTGCGGGGCCAGGCGGGCGACCACGTGTTCGATCAGACGGGCGGACCCCAGCGGCTTCAGCCCCTTGTCGCCGCCGCCCATGCGGGTGGCGCGGCCACCGGCCAGGATCACCCCCAGGGGCTTGCCCGGCCGCTCAGTCATCGTCGGCGCCCTTGCGGCGGTGCCTGCGGTCCTCCTCGCCGGCCGTGGCGGGGTCGGCGTCCCACACCACGCGCTCGGCGCCGGCCAGGCACACGAACCGGCGCCCGCGCATCCGTCCGATAAGGGTCAGCCCCACCTGCTGCGCGATTTCCACGCCCCACGCCGTAAAGCCCGAGCGCGATGCCAGCACCGGAATCCCCATCAGGGCGGTTTTGATGACCATCTCCGAGGTCAGCCGGCCGGTGGTGTAGAGGATCTTGTCGGCGCCGCCCTGATCATGCCGAAACATCCAGCCGGCGATCTTATCGACCGCGTTGTGGCGCCCCACATCCTCCATATAGACCAGGGCCCGGTCCTTCTCGCACAACACCGTGCCATGGATCGCCCCGGCGGCGAGGTAGAGCGACGGCAGGGTGTTGATCTGGCGGGCCAGCGCGTAAAGCCAGCTCGTGCGTAACTCGGCTTCGGGCAGCCTCAGCCCCTCCAGCCCCTCCATCATGTCGCCGAAAACGGTGCCCACGGCACACCCTGAGGTACGGGTCTTCTTCTTTACTTTCTCCTCATAGCTGGTGGAGCGGGCGGTACGAACCACCACCGTATCGATGTCCTCGTCGTAGTCGACGCCGGTGACCCGGTCGTCGGCCCGCAGCATGCCCTGGTTGCGAAGAAACCCGAGCGCCAGATATTCGGGGTAATCGCCGATGGTCATGGCCGTCACGATCTCCTGGGCGTTCAGAAAAATCGTCAGCGGCCGCTCCTCGACCACCGCCAGCCGCAAGGGCGCGCCGGTATGATCGATCCCTTCCACGGGCCGGGTCAGGCGCGGATCGTCGGGGCGGGGAAGGAGGGGAGGCGGGTCGGCCATCGGCGGGGGGTTCCCTTGTGATCAGGTCATACTGTATGCCGTCTGAGGCCCGCAAAAAAGCGGCCGGCGGGGAGGGGGCGATGATCGGATATGTAATGCCCGAAGGGCGCGGCACGGGCGACCGGCTTCTCTTTGACTTGGCCGCGGCGCTCCGCGCCGAGGGGCTGCGCCTCGCCGGCGCCGTCCAGACCAATCTCGAACGCGCCGACGGTACCCCCTGCGACATGGATCTCCATGTCCTGACGGGCGGCGCGGTGGTGCGGATCAGTCAGCGGCTTGGCCCCGGCGCTCGCGGCTGCAGGCTCGACCCCGATGGGCTGGAACGCGCGGTTGGCCTGGCTCTGGCGGCGCTGGACCGGCCCGTGGATCTCGTCATCGTCAACAAGTTCGGCAAGCAGGAGGCGACGGGCCATGGGTTTCGCCCGGTCTTCGCCGCGGCGCTGGAGAGCGGCCGGCCGGTCATCACGGCGATTTCCCCGGGCACGCGCGATGCCTTTCTCGACTTCGCCGGCGATCTGGTCGAACCCGTTGCGCCCCGCCCGGAGGCGCTTGCCGCGTGGGCACGGGCCGCGGCGGCGGGGCGGGAACCGGCATGAACCCCATCATCGACGGGATGATCGAAGCCGGGCGACTGATCGTCGCACTCGATGCCGGACTGCTGGAGATTACGCTTCTGTCTCTCCGGGTCACGCTGACCGCCGTGGCCATCGCGTCGTGCATCGGGCTGCCGCTGGGCGCCTGGCTGGCGGTCAGCCGCTTTCGCCACCGGCGGCTGGTGATCGGCGTCTTGAACGGCCTCATGGGGCTGCCGCCGGTGGTGGTCGGGCTGGTGGTTTACCTGCTGCTGTCGCGGGCGGGGCCGTTTGGCGCCCTCGGCCTGCTATTTTCGCCCACCGCCATGATCATCGCCCAGATCATCATCGTCACGCCGATCATCGCCTCCATCTCGCACCAGACCATCCGCGAGTTGTGGGCCGAGTATCACGACCTCCTGATCTCGCTCAACGCCCGCAAGGGACAGCGCATCCGCGCCCTGCTCTGGGACGGGCGACGGGCCCTTCTCACCGCGTCGCTGGCCGGTTTCGGCCGCGCGGTGGGCGAGGTCGGGGCGATCATCATCGTCGGCGGCAACATCGAGGGGGCGACCCGGGTGCTCACGACGGCCATCGCGCTGGAAACCGCTCGCGGCGATTTCGCGCGGGCGCTGGCCCTGGGCTTTATCCTGATCGCCCTGGCCATCGCCGTAAACCTCACCCTCCACATCCTGTCGCGCACCGAACGCGAGAGCCGCTGGTGAGCGCGTCGATCCTGCCCCTGGTGGTCGAGGCGGCGGAGGTCCGCCGCAAGGGCGTGCGGCTGATCGGACCCGTCTCGTGCCGCATCGCGGGCGATGGTGTGACCATCGTCATCGGCCCCAACGGCGCGGGCAAGACCAACTTCCTGCGTCTTCTCCACGGGCTCGAGCGCACCACGGCCGGCAGCGTTTCCTGGTCCAAACCGCCGGAGACGGCGCGGCGACGGCAGGCCTTCGTCTTTCAGTCGCCCGTGACGATGCGTCGCAACGTCACCGAAAGCATCGCCTTTCCCCTGCGGCTCGACGGGGTCGGCCGGGCCCGGGCCAACGCCCGCGCCGCCGACTGGGCCACGCGGGTCGGGCTTGGCCCGATGCTCGACCGCCGCGCCAATGTTCTCTCACGCGGCGAGCGGCAGAAACTGGCGCTTGTGCGGGCCCTGATCCGGGACCCGGACGTCCTGTTCCTGGACGAGCCCTGCGCCAGTCTCGACGGCGCGGCGACGCGGGAGATCGAAGCGATCCTGTGCGAGGCGCGGGCCAACGGCACCCGCATCGTCATGGCCACCCATGACATGGGGCAGGCCCGCCGTCTTGCCGACGAGGTCATCTTCATCCATCAATGCGTGATCAAAGAGTTTGGCGCGGCATCGGACTTCTTCGCGAACCCGCAGACCGAAGAGGCCCGGGCCTTTTTGAGGGGGGACATCCTGCCATGATCCTGCGTTGCGTTCTTGCCGCCATCCTCACCCTGGGGCTTTCCGGCACCGCGGCGGGAACCGAGACCATGAGGATGGCTGTCACCACATCCTTCGCCAATTCCGGATTGGCCGAGGTGCTGCTGCCCGAGATCGAAAAAGACACCGGCATTACGGTCGAGCTTCTGATCGTCGGCACGGGCCAGGCGCTCAGGCTGGGCGAGGCGGGCGATGTGGACGCCGTGCTGGTCCACGCCCGCGCGGCCGAGGACGCCTTTGTCGCCGCCGGCCACGCCACCCACCGGCGGGAGATCATGTACAACGATTTCGTCATCGTCGGCCCCGCCGACGACCCGGCCGGCGCCGGCAAGGCCGACACCGCCGTGGCCGCCTTCGCCGCGATCGAGGCGGTCGAGGCTCCCTTCGTCAGCCGCGGCGACGACAGCGGTACGCACCAGGCGGAACTGGCCCTCTGGGAAACGGCGGAAATCGAGCCGGTCGGCGACTGGTATCGGCCGGTCGGGGCCGGCATGGGCGCGGCGCTCAACACCGCGTCGGGCATGAACGCCTATATCCTCTCCGACCGCGCCACCTGGCTGGCATTCGAGAACAACGCGGATCTCGCCCTGGTCTTCGCCGGCGATCCGGTCCTGTTCAACCAGTACGCCTATCTGCCGGTGAACCCGGAAAAGGGCGACTTTATCAAGGCCGAGGCGGCGGCCATGCTGGAAGACTGGCTGACCAGCGAGCGCGCGCAGGTGTTGATCGACGGCTTCACCGTGTCCGGAGAACAGGTCTTCACCTTCAACGCGTCATCGATGATGTGAGGGGTGGCGTGCCAGGGTGCTTGAAAAGGCCGGACATCTCGGCCGACGTCCGATGAGCCTGATTGACGTACCTCAAAATTCGCTTTACTCTTGGCGAAAAGAGGAAGCGATGATGGTCAAGCCAACCGTCCATGACATCGCCAAGGAGGCGGGCGTCAGCCTGGCGACCGTCGACCGTGTTCTGAACGCGCGGCCCGGCGTCCGTGACCGGACTGTGGCGCGCGTCCAGGATGCGATCAGGCATCTGGGCTATGTGCGCGATCTGTCGGCCGCCAATCTGGCGCGCCAGCGGCAGTATCGATTCACCTTCATCCTGCCCGACGGGCCGAGCCAGTTCATCGGCACGCTCAAGGCCGCCATTCAGGAGGCGACCGAAGCGCGGGTCGCAGACCGGACATCGGTCACGGTGCTTTCGGCGCCCACTCACGACCCCCATGCGGTGGCAAGGCTGCTCAACGCCCTGGATGTCGACCGTGTCGACGGCGTCGCCGTCATGGTGCCGGAAACCCCCCAGGCGCGCGACGCGGTGACACGCCTGAAAAGCGCCGGCGTTGCCGTCGTGACCCTGGTTTCGGACCTGCCCAACGCCGAACGGGACCATTTCGTGGGCGTCAACAGCATCGCGGCGGGGCGCAGCGCGGGCGTGCTGATGGGCCGGTTTCTGGGGGGGTCCGCGGGGAAGGTGTTGATCGTCGCCAATTCGATGCTGGCCCGCGACAGCATCGAACGCCGCCTTGGCTTCGACAGCGTTATGGCCGACGCGTTTCCGGAGATCGAGGTGCTGCCGTCGCTGGAATCCCATCACGACGCCGACCGGATGACGGCGATCGTGTCGTCGGCGCTGCATGCCCACCCCGACATCACCGGCGTGTATTCGCTGGGATCGGGAAACAAGCCCCTGCTCGATGCGCTGCGCGCGTCGGGCCGGCTGCCGGACCTGGTGGTTATCATGCACGAACTGACGCCGCTGACCCGGGCCGCCCTTGAGTCCCAGGAGATCGACGCCGTGATCACCCAGGATGTCGGCCATCTTGTGCGCAGTACCCTGCGGGTACTGCGTGCCAAAAGCGATGGCGGCAGCATCATCCCGTCGCAGGAACGCATCCGCATCGAGATCGTCATCCGCGAGAACCTGCCCTAACCGGCCGCTTCCGCGTCGCCTCGCCTCCCATGGCGGGATCGGGCGATGCGGATGGAAACGGGCGATGGTCGCATTTCGCTTTTGTCCTTGCTTTGAGGTACGCACATCATCTATCGTCGAGTGAGATGATGCTGTCGTGAATTGATCATGATCGGCCGTTCACGGTCGGTGCTTTGGGAGGGAAAAACCTATGAAAACCAAGAGACTTTTGGCGGCAACGGCCATGACGGCCGTGTGCGGGTTCGGCGCCACCGGCGCCCAGGCCGAGGATTTGACCCTGTGTTGGGCGGCGTGGGATCCGGCCAATGCATTGGTCGAATTGTCGAAGGAATTCGAAGCCGAGTCGGGCCACACAATGAGCTTCGAGTTCGTGCCATGGCCGAACTTCGCCGATCGCATGCTCAACGAGCTGAATTCCGGCGGCAAGCTGTGCGATCTGCTGATCGGCGACAGCCAATGGATCGGAGGCGGCGCGGAAAACGGCCACTACGTCAAGCTGAACGATTTCTTCGACGCCGAGGGGATCAGCATGGACGATTTCGCTCCGGCGACCGTTTACGCCTATTCGACCTGGCCCAAGGGGACGCCCAATTACTACGCGCTGCCGGCGATGGGCGACGCCAATGGCTGGTTCTATCGCAAGGACTGGTTCGAGCGCGAGGACATCAGGGCGGCGTTCCTGGACGCCACCGGCCGCGAGCTGGCCGAGCCCAAGACCCAGATGGAGCTGCTGGAGATCGCCCAGTTCTTCCAGGGAAGGGAAATCGACGGCCAGACCCGTTATGGCGCGGCGATCTTTACCGAGCGCGGGTCGGAAGGCATCACCATGGGCGCCACCGGCGCGCTCTACGCCTGGGGGTTCAAATACGAGAACGAACCCGGCAGCTATGACATGGAAGGGGCGGTGAATTCGCCCGAGGCGGTAGAGGCGCTGGAGTTCTACAAGGAGCTCTATGAAACCGCGACGCCGCCGGGATACACCGACAGCTACATGGAACAGGGCCTCGACGCCTTCAAGTCGGGGCAGGTGGCCATGGCCATGAACTGGTTCGCGTTCTTCCCCGGCCTCTACGCCGACCCCGATACCGGCGGCGACAAGATCGACTTCTTCGTCAACCCGCCGCAGAACCAGGCGGCCTCGACGCTGGGCGGCCAGGGCATTTCGGTGGTCGCCTATTCCGACAAGCAGGACGCGGCGCTGGAGTACATCAAGTGGTTCGCCCAGCCCGAGGTTCAGGCGAAATGGTGGGCCCTCGGCGGGTACTCGGCCCACAACTCGGTCCTGCAGGATCCCGGCTTCGTCGACAGCCAGCCCTTTGCCGGCGACTTCCTGGTGGCCATGGACAGCGTACAGGATTTCTGGCAGGAACCGGCCTATGCCGAACTCCTTCTGGCCATGCAAAAGCGTCTGCACGACTATGTCGTCGCCGATGTCGGTACCGCCCAGGAAGCCCTCGACAGGCTGATCGAGGACTGGA
>JBQLZQ010000067.1:0-18449 GCA_052168355.1 Inquilinaceae bacterium | reverse complement strand
CGCGGCGTCGCGCGGATAGCCGCGGCGACGGGCGTACCACGCCACCATCAACATCAGAGAGACCGCCATCAGCAAGCCGGGAATAAAGCCGGCGGCGAAAAGCTGGCCCACCGATGCCGAGGCCAGGACCCCGTAGATGACCATGGGCAGGGACGGCGGGATGATCGGCCCGATGGTCGACGATGCGGCGGTGACCCCGATCGAGAAATCGGCGTCGTAGCCGGCGTCGCGCATCGCCTTGATCTCGATCATGCCCAGCCCGCCGGCATCGGCCACGGCCGCCCCGGACATGCCGGCGAACACCACGCTGGCGCCGACATTGACGTGACCCAGACCGCCGCGCATCCACCCGACCAGGGCTTTGGCGAAATCGAAGATGCGGTTGGTGATGCCGGCCGTGTTCATCAGGCTGCCGGCCAGGATGAAGAACGGCACCGCCAAAAGCGGAAAGCTGTCCACGCCGTTGACCATGCGATGGATGACCACCAGGTCGGGAACGCGGTCGGCGATCAGGATGTACATCAGGGACGCCCCGCCCAGCGCCACGGCCACCGGAACACCCAGAACGAGCATCACGAAAACGGCAAGAATCATCAGGCTGACAAGCATGGCGGCGTCGCGTCCCTTGGGTCAGTCGATAATTTGCTGGGTATCCGGCCGGGTCAGCGGACTGTAGCCCTGCCGCCAATGGCGGATGGCCACCAGGACCGCATAGAGCGCCATGGCCCCGAAACCGGCCGCGACGATCCAGTAGACAAGGCTTTTGGAGACCTCGATCGAGGTCATGAGCTGGTTGGTGCGCAGCGCCACCTTAGCGCTGATCCACGCACACGCGGCAAAGAAGACGATGTTGCCGCAATCGACCACCGTGGACAGGGCTCGCGCCAATCCCGGCGCCAGATAGCGGTAGAAGAACTGCACCGCGATATGGGAGGCCTTGCGCACCGCGATGGGTGCGCCGAGAAACGTCACGCCGATCAGAAGGTAGCGCGCGATCTCCTCGGTCCAGCCGATCGAACTGTTCAGGACGTAGCGGCTGAAGAACTGCAGAAAAACGACGCCGGCCAGCACCCAGAACAGAACCAGCGGCACCGCGTCCCACGGCCGCAGGTCCGAAATGTCGACGCGGTCATCGTCTTCCGGCAAGAGGGGGCCTGCGCCTGCGGGCCCCGTCCCCTCATCCATCGATGCCACCGGCCGGGCCGGCCTCGGTCCAGACCCTAAAGGGCCTGCAGCCGATCATAGACGTCCTGCGGCCAGGTTGCGTCGGGACCGTTGTGATGCGGCATCACGACATCGCGGAACTTGCCGCGGTCCACCGTGTTGACCGTCACCCCCTGGTCCTCGAACCACGCCGCCAATTCGTTCTCCTTGTCGACGATCGCCTGGGTGCAGTTGGCCGCGGCTTCCCGCAACACCGTCGCGAAGATCTCCCGGTCCTCCTCGGACAGGCTGTCCCAGCGCGGGCCGCCGACGATGGTCAGCAACGCGTCGGTGATATGGCCGGTCAGGTTGATATTGCTTTGCACCTCGTAGAACTTCTTGGCCTGGATGGTCGGCAGCGGGTTTTCCTGGGCGTCGACAACGCCCTGCTGCAGCGCCAGATAGACCTCGGCGAAGGCGATGGGCGTGGGATTGGCACCCGCCGCGTTCGGGAACATGGTGTAAAGCGGCGCGTTGGGCACGCGGATCTTCAGGCCGGCCATGTCGCCCGGCTCCAGGATCGGGGTGTTGGAGGTGACGTGACGTTCGCCGTAGTAGGTCAGGGCCATGACCTGGTGACCCGTGGCTTCGCTGTAGCCCTCACCCAGTTCCGCAAACAGATCGCTGGTGGTGTAGGCCTTCCAATGGTCGAAGTCCCGGAACATGTAGGGGGCACCCGAAATGGCGATCGGCCCATAGGAACGGCCGGCGAACAGCGCCCCGGTATAGATGATATCCACGGTACCGAGGGTCAGCCCCTCGTTGATATCCACCTCCTTGCCCAGGGAGGACGCCGGGAACACCTCCACCTGGTAGCGGCCGTCGGTGCGCTTGCCGATCTCCTCCGCCGCCCAGACCGCCCATTCGTGGTACGGTTCGCTGGTCTCGTAGACATGGGCGAAGCTGATGGTCTCCTGGGCGGTGGCCGCGCCAACCCACCCCGCCGCGGCAATCACGACACCGGCGGTCGTAAGGGCCAGTCTGCGGGCCAGGCCGCAAGATTCGTGTCCGATGGGCATGTTCATGTTCTCTCCCTAGTGGGGCCTCTAAAAAGGGCCCTGTTTCAACGCTCTCCTCGGATCATAGCGGCACTGCTAGGATTTGACTCGCAAAAATCGATGATGTGCGACCAAAGGGACAGGATGCCCAGGGACAGGAACAGGACTACCAGGAAACCCGCCGGTCCAAAGGGCAGAAGGCTCGATGAGAGCGCCCTGGCCGAGATCGTGGACCTTTTGGGGTCGGCGACGCCGCCGCGTGACCGGTTGATCGAATGCCTGCACGCCGTCCAGGACCGGTACGGTCATCTGTCCGCCCGCCATTTGCGGGCCCTGGCCGACCATATGCGCCTGTCCATGGCCGAAATCTTCGAGGTCGCGACCTTCTACCACCATTTCGACGTGGTGCCCGAGGGTGCCCGGCCGCCGCCGCCGCTCACCATCCGGATCTGCGACTCGATAAGCTGTATGATCGCGGGCGCGGAGGACGTTCTGGAAGCGATGGGCCGCCTGGCCGACCCCGCCCGGATCCGTGTCCTGCGCGCGCCCTGCATGGGGCGCTGCGCGGCAGCCCCGGCTGCCCGTGTCGGTGACCGGGAGGTTGACCACGCCACCGCCGACGGGCTGGTGGATCTGGCCGAGGCGGGGCAAACCGACGCGCTGCGTCCCGCCTATGCCGACCTGGAAGCCTACCGCCAGGCCGGCGGCTATCGGGTGTTGGACCGGATCCGGGCGGGCGCCCCGTCCGTCGATGACGCCATCGCCGCCTTGTCGAGCGCCGGGCTGCGCGGTCTGGGCGGTGCCGGCTTTCCGCTGGGACGCAAATGGGCCATCGTTCGCGATCGGCCGGCCCCGCGCCTGATGACCATCAATGCCGACGAGGGCGAACCGGGGACCTTCAAGGACCGGCACTACCTGGAAACCGACCCGCACCGCATGTTCGAGGGGGCCCTGATCGCCGCTCACGCCGTCGCCGCCGAACGCATTTACCTCTACCTCCGCGACGAATACCCGGCCGCCTTGGCCATCTGCCGGCGGGAGATCGCGGCGCTTGAGGTCGCGGGTCTCGCCCCACCCGGCTTTATCGAGCTCCGCCGCGGGGCCGGCGCCTATATCTGCGGCGAGGAGTCGGCGATGCTGGAGAGCATCGAGGGCAAGCGCGGCCTGCCCCGCCACCGCCCGCCTTATATCGCCGAACGGGGCCTGTTCGGCCGCCCGACGCTCAACCACAATGTCGAGACGCTGTGGTGGGTGCGCGACATTCTGGAACGCGGCGCCCCCTGGTTCGCCGATCAGGGCCGACCGGGCCATCCGGGACCCCGTACCTACTCGGTGTCCGGCCGCGTCAGGCACCCCGGGGTCAAGCTGGCGCCGGCCGGCATCACCGCGCGCGACCTGATCGAAAAGCATTGCGGCGGCATGAGGGAGGGGCACGTCTTCAAGGCGTATCTGCCCGGCGGCGCCTCGGGCGGTCTGCTGCCGGCGACGATGGGGGATCTGCCGTTGGATTTCGGCGATCATTTGTTCCGGCACGGCGCCTTCGTCGGATCCCACGCCGTCGTCGTCCTGTCCGACCGGGACGACATGCGCGCCGTGGTCCTCAACCTGATGCGTTTCTTTCGCGCCGAGTCCTGCGGTCAGTGCACCCCCTGCCGCAACGGCACGGCCAAGATGGTGGGGCTGCTGGAGCGGGAGAGTCTGGACGAGGACGCCATCGGCGATCTGGAACAGGTCATGCGCGACGCCTCCATCTGCGGCCTGGGCCAGGCCGCCCCCAACCCGGTCCGCCATCTGCTGACCCACTTTCGGGATGATCTGGTATGAGCGCCTCCGTGACTTTCACCCTCGACGGACGCCCGGTCATCGCGGCAGCGGGCGAGACCCTCTGGCAAGTCGCCAAGCGCGAGGGGGTGGCCATCCCCCATCTCTGTCATCTTGACCAGCCGGGCTACCGTCCCGACGGCAACTGCCGCGCCTGCATGGTGGAGATCGCGGGCGAGCGCGGGTTGGCGGCGTCGTGTATCCGGACTCCGACGGAGGGCATGGAGGTCAAAACCGGCACCGAGCGGGCGGCCAAGGCGCGGGCCATGGTATTCGAACTGCTGGCCGCCGAGATGCCAGCGGCAGCCGATGCCGCAGACGATCAATCGTCGTTCTGGACATGGATGGCGGCGATGGGTGTACGGCCGTCGGGCCGCTATCGGACCGATGGGCGGGCAGCGGCCCCAGGCCATGACGCGCCGGCACCGGCACGCCATGACCCGTCGCATCCCTCCATCGCCGTCAATCTGGACTCCTGTATCCGCTGCGGCCTGTGCGTACGGGCCTGCCGCGAGGTGCAGGTGAATGACGTCATCGGCATGGCCCTGCGCGGCGAGGACACCCTGCCCGCGTTCGACTTCGCCGACCCCATGGGTGGGTCGACCTGCGTGGGCTGCGGCGAATGCGTCCAGGCCTGTCCGACCGGCGCGCTGCTGGAGAAGTCCCTGATGGATGAGGACGCAAAACGCCGCACCGTCACCGCCGACCGAACTGTGGACAGCGTCTGCCCCTATTGCGGCGTCGGCTGCCAGACCCGCGTCCATGTCAAGGACGACCGGATCGTGCAGGTCGACGGCCGCGGCGGCCCGGCCAACGAGAACCGCCTGTGCGTCAAGGGACGCTTCGGGTTCGACTACATCGCCCACCCGCACCGGCTGACCACGCCGCTGATCCGCCGCGACGACGCGCCCAAGCGCGGCGACATCGCGGTCGATCCCGGCGACTGGTCGTCCGTGTTCCGCCCCGCGTCCTGGGACGAGGCGCTGGACCGCGCGGCCGGCGGGCTGAAAACGATCATCGCCCGGCACGGCGGCGGCGCCTTGGCCGGCTTCGGGTCGGCCAAGGGGTCCAACGAGGAGGCCTATCTGTTCCAGAAGCTGGTGCGCCAGGGTTTTGGCACCAACAATGTCGACCACTGCACCCGTCTGTGCCACGCCTCGTCGGTGGCCGCCCTGATGGAGGGGATCGGCTCCGGCGCGGTGACCGCCCCGTTCGCGGCGGCGCTGGAGGCCGACTGCATCGTCGTCATCGGCGCCCGGCCGACCCAGAACCACCCGGTGGCCGCGACCTACCTCAAACAGGCGGCCAAGCGCGGCGCCGCCCTGATCGTCATGGACCCGCGCCGCCAGGATCTGATGCGCCACGCCACCCACGCCCTCCAGTTCCGGCCCGGCACGGACGTGGCGCTGCTCAACGCCATGCTTCATGTCATCGTCGAGGAGAGTCTCTACGACCGGCAGTACGTCCAGGCCCATGTCGACGGCTTCGATGCCCTGGCCGCGCACATCGGCGATTTTTCACCGGAGGCTATGGCCCCCATCTGCGGCATCGACGCCGGCACCATCCGTACCGTCGCCCGCCTGTATGCCGGGTCGGAACGGTCGATCATCTTCTGGGGCATGGGCATCAGTCAGCACACCCACGGCACGGACAATGCCCGCTGCCTGATCGCCCTGGCCCTCGCCACCGGCCAGATCGGGCGGCGGGGCACCGGTCTGCATCCCCTACGCGGACAGAACAATGTCCAGGGCGCGTCGGACGCCGGGCTGATCCCGATGGTCTTCCCGGACTACAAGCCGGTCGAGGACCCCGACATCCGCCGCCGCTACGAAGACGTCTGGGGGCGGCCCCTGGACCCGGCGCGTGGCCTGACGGTGGTCGAGATCATCGACGCCATCCATGGCGGGGTGATCAAGGGCATGTTCATCCTGGGCGAGAACCCGGCCATGTCCGACCCCGACCAGACCCATGCCCGCGCGGCCCTGTCCAAGCTGGAGCATCTGGTGGTGCAGGACATCTTCCTGACCGAGACGGCATGGCACGCGGATGTCGTCCTGCCGGCCTCCGCCCACGCCGAGAAGCTGGGCACCTATACCAACACCAACCGCGAGATCCAGATCGGCCGCCCGGCGGTGTCGCCGCCGGCGGGCGTGCGCCGGGACCTGGACCTGATCGTGGAGATCGCCAAACGCCTGGACCTCGGCTGGGACTATCCGAACGGTGCGCCGGACGTCTATGCCGAAATGCAGCGTATGATGCCGTCTCTGAACCACATCGCGTGGGATCGGGTGGCGACCGAGGACGCGGTGACCTATCCGGCCCGGGCCGATGACCGCCCGGGCGAGGCCATCCTCTTCGGTGAGGGCTTTCCCACCGCCGACGGCCGCGGGCGGATCGTCCCGGCCGGGCTGCTGCCGCCGGACGAGCAGCCCGACGACACCTACCCGATGGTGCTGACCACGGGTCGCCTTCTGGAGCATTGGCACACCGGCGCCATGACGCGCCGGGCATCGGCGTTGAACGCGCTGGAACCGGAGCCCACGGCCACCCTCAACCCGCGCGACCTGCACCGCCTGGGCGCCCACGAAGGCGACCCGGTGACCGTGGCCACCCGCCGGGGCGCGATCACCCTGGCGGCGCGGATCGATCCCGACGTGGCGCCGGGCATGGTGTTCGTGCCCTTCTGCTTCTGGGAAGCCCCGGCCAACGTGCTGACCAACCCGCAGCTCGACCCGTTCGGCAAGATCCCCGAATACAAGTATTGCGCGGCGCGGGTCACCCGGCCGTCAGGGTCGAGCGCCTGATCCCGGCGGCGGGCGGGCGGCTGCGCCGTCCGGATACGCGGCCCGGTCGGCGCGCAGCCCCTCGACCTCCGCGCGCAGGAGAGCCAGTTCGGCCGCCACCGCGTTCAGCCCCTCCTTGTCGGCGCCCTCGGCATCCGCGGCGTCGTGCATCGAGTTGACGATGATGGCAATGAACAGGTTGAGCACCGCGAAGGTGGTGACCAGGATGAACGGCACGAAGAAGAACCACGCCCAGGGGTGAACTTCCATCACCGGCCGGACGATGCCCATCGACCAGCTCTCCAGGGTCATGATCTGGAACAGCGAATACAGCGACCGGCCGACGGTGCCGAACCACGCATCGAAACTGTCGCCGAACAGCTTTGTCGCCATCACCGCGAAGACATAGAACATGAGCGCCAGCAGGGCGATGACCGACCCCATCGCCGGAATCGCCCGCAGCAGCGCCTGCACCACCAGCCGCATCTTGGGCACCATCGACAGAAGGCGTAAGGCCCGCAGCACCCGCAGGGCGCGAAGCACCGTCAGTCCCTGCCCGGCGGGGATGAGGGCGATCGCCACGATGACGAAATCGAAAACGTTCCAGGGCCGGCGAAAGAAGCCCAGCCGGTAGACGAACAGCTTGATCCCGATCTCGATGATGAAGATGGAGAGCGCGGTCAGGTCGATGGCATAGAGCAGCGTGCCGGCCCGGGCCATGGCCACGGTCGACGTTTCCAGCCCCAGCGTGATGGCGTTGACGATGATGACGGCGATGATAAAGCGCTGAGTGGTCTCGGCCTCGATGAAGACGCGCAACCGCTCTCGCAAGCGCGCGCGGGTCGGGCGGGATGTCGCTTGTTCCATGGGCCGATCCGGTATCCGGTCAGCCCCGACCGGTCACGGCACGACTGTCGATTACCCCCACCCGGCGATCGGCGAAGGCCTGCAAGGCGGCCTGCCGGCTGCCATCATGATCCACGGCGCGGCAGGCGTCCTCGATCACTATGACGTCGAACCCGGCATCGACCGCATCCTCCGCCGAATAGCGCACGCACACGTCCAGCGCCAGACCAACCGCGAAGATCCGGCGAAACCCCCGTTCCTTGAGATATCCCGCCAGCCCGGTTTCCGTGCTCTTGTCGTTTTCGCGGAACGCCGAGTAGCTATCGATGTCGCGCCGGAACCCCTTGCGCAGCACCAGCTCCGCCCGCGTCAGGTCGAGGTCGCGGTGAAAGGCCGCGCCGTCCGTGCCCTGGATGCAATGATCCGGCCACAGGATCTGATCGCCATAGGGCATCGCAATCGTCTCCATGGGGGCGCGGCCGGGGTGCGAGGAGGCGAAGGAGGAGTGACCGGCCGGATGCCAATCCTGGGTGGCGACGATATGGTCGAAGACACCGGCCAAGCGGTTGATGACGGGCACGACCCGGTCGCCTTCGACGATCGGCAGCCCGCCACCGGGGCAGAAATCGTTCTGCACGTCGATCACCAGCAGCATGTCGGTGTCGGCGATGGTCACGGCGTCGGCGGGCATGGGGAACTCCGGGTGGCGGGCGACGACAATCGGACGACAGATGGTCTGACGACGGGCCGAACGTGGCCCGCTGCCGCCGTGAATTCAAGTGGTTAGCGGGTCAACCGTCCGCAACGGGGTCCAGCCGGCGTCGGGGGTGGGCGGGACACGCGAGATCGGCCCCCCGGGGAAGCCGACACAGGCATTCACTCGATCTTGGTGGCTTTCCAATAGCGGTTGTCGTCGAAGCTGGCCCCCCAGATAAGCTCCTGCACATGCCTGGCTTCCACGATCACCTCGATGTCCTGGAACATGAAAACGAAGGGCGAGACCTCCATATGCTCGCGCTGCAGTTCTTCGTACATCTGTGCCCGCGCCCTGGGATCGTGCTCCAGGACAGCGGCATCGACCGCACGGGTCATTGCCGGGATTTCCCAGGAATTGCGCCATGCCAGGGACTTGGACTGGGCGTCGTCGGAATTGTCCGGGTTACGCGCGAACGTGTCGGCATTGGCATGCGGATCGTGATAATCCGGCCCCCAACGGCCGATGTAGATATCGTGATCGCGGGCACGATAGATGCCCAAGGTGGTGCTTCCATCGCCGGGAACGATCTCCAGATCGATCCCTGCCTCGGCAAAGGTGCTCTGGATGGACAGAGCCATGTCCGTGATCGTGGCGGTATTACGCGTGTCCATGGTGATGGTGAAACCATCCGCATAGCCGGCTTGAGCCAGCAGTTCCCTGGCTTTATCCGCGTCCAGCGTGAACGGCGTGTCATCGACGGCGCCCAAGAAGCCCTTTGGCAGGAACGATTGATGGATGATGGCGCTGCCGGGCAGGATGGTGTCCTGCATCCCCTGATAGTCGATCAGATATTTCAAGGCTTGCCGGACTTCGACCTTCTGGAACGGCTCGCGCTTGGTATTGAGCCCCAGATAATAGAGCGCCCCCTTGCGCGATCCGATCTGCCGGAAACCCTCCTTGCCACTCAAGGCCGCAAGCTGGTCCGGGGGCAGATCGCGCGCGACATCGGCATCGCCGTTCTCGAGCATCAGGCGCCGGGTCTCCGGGTCGGGCACATGCTGGATAGAGATCCGCGCCAGGCCCGGCATCCCACGCCAATACCGGTCGAAACGATCGAGTACCAGGGACTCTCCGGACTCCCAGGCGTTGAGAGTGAAAGGGCCGGAGCCGGCGGAATGGTCCTTCAACCACTCATGGCCCATGTCGCCGTCGACCTCGTTCGCCTGTACCAGCCTGCTGTCGACCACGGATCCGACACCCACCGCCAGGCACTGAAGCAGGAAGGTCGGGGCGTAGGCCTGGTCGGTCTCGATCACCAGGGTGGTGGCGTCGGTCGCCCGGATCTTTTCGTCGACGTTGTCGGGAGTAAAGCCGAACTGCGTGAGGATGAAGGCGGGAGCCCTGTCCAGCTTGACCACCCGCCGCAGCGAATAGGCGGCGTCCACCGCCGTTAGCGGATTTCCAGAATGGAAAACGATGTTATCCCGGATCTTGAATGTGAATACCCGGCCGTCGTCCGAAACCTCCCAGCTTTCGGCGATGTCGGGCAGGATCTCGCTGACATCGTCGATTTCGTAGGTGACCAGCCGGTCATAGACCTGAGCCCCGTACTCGGCCCCCGAAAACTCGAAAATCTCGGCCGGGTCAAGCGTGACGATATCGTCGATCTGCCAGGCCATAACCAATGTATCCGTTGGCGTATCGGCCAGGCCGGGGGGGCTGACCGCCATCAACGCGGCGCCGATCACGCACGCGAGGAGCCTGTTCGTCATATCTGGCGCCCCTCCATTTTCTCGTACATTTTTGCTCGGGCAACCGGAAGTGCCCCGTCGCACCACCAGCAAGGCGGCAACGCCGCCCCTGTCGGGCACAGATCCGGCGCCTGAATGATTGGCGCCGAGCGCCCGCCTGTCAAGCAAGGGCACCGTCCCGTCCCCCCGTGGTTTGGCCTTGACCGCGTGACTGGGCAGGGCCACAGGTGGGGCTTACCCCTGCCCTTGTCCGCGGACATTGCCCTCATCATGACCTTTCCGCAGATCTTCCTCTTGGCCCTTCTGATTGGCGTGTTCGTGCTGTTTGTCTGGGGTCGGTGGCGGTACGACGTGATCGCGCTGGGGGCGCTCATCGTCGCCACGGTCGTGGGGATCGTGCCGGCGGAGGGTGCTTTCTCCGGCTTCGGGCACCCGGCGACCGTGACCGTGGCCATTGTCCTGGTGCTCAGCCGGGGGCTCCAGAACTCCGGCGCGGTCGACATCATCGCTCGCAACCTGCTGCCGCCGCTCGCACGGCCATCGGCCCATGTCGGGGCCCTGGCCGGCGTCGGTGCCGGACTATCGGCGATCATGAACAATGTCGGCGCCCTGGCCCTTCTCATGCCCGCCGCCCTGCGGTCGGCGGCCAAGGCCGAGCGCTCGCCGTCCCTGATCCTCATGCCGCTGTCCTTCGGCGCCATCCTGGGTGGCCTCGTGACCCTGATCGGCACGCCGCCCAACATCATCGTCGCGGCCTATCGCGGCGAGGTGACCGGCACGCCGTTCGGCATGTTCGACTTTTCGCCCGTCGGCGGCGCCGTCGCGTTGGCCGGTGTCGCCTTTGTCTCGCTGGTCGGCTGGCGGCTGATCCCGAAAGCCCGTCGGGTCAAGCCGGCCGAAGCGGCCCTGTTCGACATCGACGCCTATGTCGGCGAAGCCAAGGTGCCGGCCGATACCGTCGGGGTCGGCAAGACCTTGAGCGAACTGGACGATCTGGCGGCGGAGCACGAGGCGCTGATCCTCGGGCTGGTGCGCGGCGAGCGGCAACTGAACATCGCCCGGCGCGACGAAATCGTTCGCGCCGACGATGTGGTGATCATCGAGGCCGGGCCCGAGGCCATGGCGGCGGCCATGGCCGCCTTGGGGCTCAGGCCGGCGGACGCGGGGTCGGACAGCACGATCACAGGCACGGCGGATGGCGGCAAGCGGCGCAGCGCACTTAAGACCGGGGACGTGATTCTGGCCGAAGCCGTGGTCCCGCCCCGGTCGCGCCTGATCGGGCAGGTCCGCGGAACCCTGCATCTGCGCCGCCGCTTCGGTGTCAACATCCTGGCGGTGTCGCGCCAGGGTCAGGCCTTTCGAGGCCGGTTGAAGACCTTTCGGTTCGCCGCTGGCGATGTGCTGCTGCTGCAAGGCGAAGCCGAGCGCGTGCCCGAGGCGATCACCGCCATTGGCTGTCTGCCCCTGGCGGAACGCGGCCTTCAGGTCGGTAAGCCGCACATGGCAGGGCTGTCCCTTGGGGTTCTTGCCGTGGCCGTGGCCGCGGCGTCGTTCGGACTTCTGAGCCTGCCCGTCGCCCTGGCCACCGCGGTCTTGGCCATGGTGCTGACCGGCATCGTGGCACCGCGGGAAATCTATGACAGCATCGACTGGCCGGTGGTCATCCTGCTGGGGGCCATGATCCCGGTCGGCCGCGCCCTGTCCGACACCGGTACAACCACGGTATTGGCCCAAGCGCTGGTCGACGTGTCCATGGGCATGCCGCCGGCCGTCATCGTCGGGCTACTGATGGTCGTCACCATGACCCTGTCGGACATCATGAATAACGCCGCGACCGCCGTGGTTATGGCGCCCATCGGCGTGGGCATGGCCGATCGTCTGTCCGTATCCCCCGACCCGTTCCTCATGGCCGTGGCGATTGGGGCCAGTTGCGCCTTCCTGACCCCGATCGGCCATCAGAACAACACCTTGATCCTGGGACCTGGCGGCTATCGTTTTGGCGACTATTGGCGTATGGGCCTGCCGTTGGAGATTTTGATCGTCGCCGTCGCCCTGCCCCTGCTGATTTGGGTCTGGCCGCTGACGCCGGTGGGTTAGCGCACCCTCACCCGCCTCGCCGACGGCGAGACAGGGCCTGCATCAGCTTGGCCGCGGTGGGAAACGGCGTCGTGTTGGCGCGCTCGGCCCTCAGTTCATCGAGGTCCGAGGACGGTGCCGGGCGCCGGTCGCGACGGAGCCGGACGAAGGCAGCGATGGCCGCGGCTCCGGAAGGCAGGCGCCGATATAGCCGGTCGACATTGGTGTCGGTCATGGCGATTCTCCTGATTTCTTGATTGGAGTGATTATGCGCCGAACGGACACGACCTGCATTGATTTGCGACAACCGGGACAAAGAATTTTTTGTTGCATGTGTTGTCCGGTTTCGGTGAGGGTCACGGCCAAATGACGTCGATACCCGCTTCTTGGGCGGAACCCGTTGGAATGTCGGATCGTTTACGGAAAGCCATTGAGACGAGGCGTTCCGTTGCCCACATGGCTCGAGTTCCAATTTATGTCCTTTGCGGCGCCTGCCGTCGGCGCGGCGCATACTGAGCCCGCCCTCCATCTTTCAATTTTGAGAAGCAGTTCATCGAATGTGCGGTATTTTTGGCGAAATCAGGTTTGACGGTACGCCGATCGACCTCGGAACTTTGGATCCAATGGGCGATCGGATGGCATCGCGCGGCCCCGATGGCGCCGGTCTGTTCGTGCAGGGCGGCATCGCGCTGGGCCACCGGCGGCTGAAGATCATCGATCTCAGCGATGCGTCCCAACAGCCCATGGTCGACGCGGAGTTGGGCTTGGCCATCGTCTTCAATGGCGCAATCTACAATTATCGCGATCTGCGCACCGAACTTGAGGGCATGGGCTACCGCTTTTTTTCCCGAGGTGATACCGAGGTCATCCTCAAGGCCTATCACGCCTGGGGTTCGGACTGCGTCACGCGCCTCAACGGCATGTTCGCCTTCGCCATAAGCCGTCGCGACGATGGCGGGTTGTTCCTTGCCCGAGACCGCTTGGGCATCAAGCCGCTGTATCTTTCCGAGCGGAAGGGGTCCTTGCGCTTTGCCTCCACCCTGCCCGCGATCCTGGCCGGCGGCGGCGTCGATACGCAGATCGACCCGGTCGCCCTGCATCACTATATGAGTTTTCACGCCGTCGTGCCCGCGCCTCACACGATCCTCAGCGGCGTGACCAAGTTGCCGCCGGCAACCGTGATGACGGTCGACGCCGACGGGAGCATGAAACAGACTGAGTACTGGCGCCCCGACTACGGCCCGACCGACGAGGACGGATCCCTCTCGGATCGGGAATGGGAGGATCGCGTGCTGGACTCGCTGCGCCTGGCTGTCAAACGCCGGCTGGTCGCCGATGTACCGGTCGGTGTTCTGCTCTCCGGCGGGCTGGACTCCAGCCTGATCGTCGGCCTTCTGGCGGAGCAGGGCGCCACGGGGCTGGAAACGTTTTCCATCGGGTTCGAAACGGTGGGCGACGAGCGCGGCGACGAATTCGCCTATTCCGACCTGATCGCCGAGCGGTTCGGGACCCGTCACCATCGGATTTTCGTCGATACGGACCGCGTGCTGCCGAATCTGGGCGCGTGCATCGCGGCAATGTCCGAACCGATGGTCAGCCACGATGCCATCGGCTTTTATCTGCTTTCGCGGGAAGTCGCCAAGCACGTGACGGTGGTTCAAAGCGGACAGGGCGCCGACGAGGTCTTCGCCGGCTATCACTGGTATCCGCCCCTGGTCGAAAGCGACAATGCGGTGGGCGACTATGCCGGTGTGTTCCTGGACCGCGACCAGGCGGAATACGAGCAGGCTGTCGCATCCCGGTTCCATGGGCCCGATCACAGCCGGGCCTTCGTGGCCAAGCATTTCGCCCGACCCGGGGCCGATCTGGCTGTCGACAAGGCCCTGCGGCTGGACACCACGATCATGCTGGTCGACGACCCGGTCAAGCGCGTGGACAACATGACCATGGCGGCCAGTCTGGAGGCCCGGGTGCCGTTCCTTGACCATGAGCTGGTGCAACTGGCGGCCCGCGTGCCCGCGGCGCTGAAACTGGCGGAGGGTGGCAAGGGCGTTCTCAAGGCGGCGGCACGGCGGGTCATCCCGCCCGAGGTCATCGACAGGCCCAAGGGGTATTTTCCGGTCCCGGCGCTGAAATATCTTCGCGGCCCGTATCTGGAAATGGTGCGGGACGCCGTAACGTCCCGCCGGGCCCGCGAGCGCGGGATTTTTCAGGAAGGCTATGTCACCGCGCTTCTCGATGCGCCGGAGGACCACATCACGCCGCTGCGCGGATCCAAGCTGTGGCAGGTCGGTCTTTTGGAACTGTGGCTTCAGGCACAGGGCCTGTAGCGATGGGGGAGCGCACCTTGGCGGAGAAGCACTCCCGGAACGACGACGGCACGGCGGTGGCCAATATCGCGCTCGACTGCGGTTGGGGACGGCTTTTGTTCGGACAGACGTTCGACGGTCCGGAGGCGCTGGCGGCCGAGCTGAGGCGCGAACAGAGAGGAGAACGCGATGTCGCATTCTATGTCGAAGATCCGCACGTCGTTCTGGCGCTGGCCCCGCAGGAGCTTTTCCTGGACCCTTCCCATACCTATCGCCTGGACCTCTCCGCATACGAACCGCTGCGCGAAACCCCGGACGGTGTGCTGCTGACGCCGGTGACGACCACCGAGGAAGCCGATGAAGCCAACCGCATCTACAGCTGCCACGGCATGATGCCGGTGGATTCCGAATTCATGGCAAGCCAGCGGCGATCGCGCGCCGTCGGTTACCTGATCGCCAAGGAACGGGTATCCGGATCGGTTCTGGGCGTTGTCATGGGCGCCGATCACGACGCCGCATTCGGCGACCCGGAAGGCGGCAGCAGCCTGTGGAGCCTGGCCATCGACCCGCAGTGCCCTTACGCCGGAGTGGGCGTTGCCCTGGTGCGCCGCCTGGCCGAGCACTTTCGCCAACGCGGCCGGCGTTTCATGGACCTTTCCGTGCTGCACGACAATCATGGCGCGCTGGCGCTGTATGAGAAGCTTGGGTTTCGCCGGGTTCCGGTGTTCACGGTAAAGCGCCGCAATCCCATCAACGAACGGCTTTATGCCGGTCCGTCCATCGCCGGCGACTATAATCCCTACGCCCAGATCATCATCGATGAGGCGCGCCGGCGCGGTATTCAGTTGGACCCCGTCGACCCGGCGGCCGGCTATTACCGACTGTCGTTCGGGGGCCGGACGGTCCTGTGCCGGGAGTCGTTGTCCGAACTGACGTCCGCCGTGGCGATGAGCCAATGCGACGACAAACAGGTGACCCGGCGCGTGCTTGAAAGGGCCGGCCTGGCCGTTCCCGCGCAAATCGATGCCGTGGACGACAACGCGATCGCCGACTTCCTTGACCGGCACGGCGAGGTGGTCGTCAAGCCCGCCCGCGGGGAACAGGGTGCGGGCGTCGCGGTCGGCCTGCACACCATGGACGACGTCATGACGGCGATTGCCATCGCGCGGAAGATCTGCGATCGGGTGCTCATCGAACAATGCGTCGGGGGCGACGATCTGCGGATCATCGTTATCGATTACCGGGTGGTGGCGGCCGCCATCCGACGGCCCGCCGAGATCGCCGGCGACGGCCAGCGGACGGTCATGGATCTGATCGAGCGCCAAAGCCGCAGACGCGCGTCGGCGACCGGCGGGGAGAGCAAGATCCCCCTGGATGAAGAAACGGCGCGCTGCGTCGCCGAGGCCGGTTATGCGATGGACGAGGTGCTGCCGGCGGGTCAATCCCTGCGGGTCCGCAAGGCGGCCAACCTGCATACCGGCGGGACGATTCACGATGTGACGGCAAAGCTCCACCCGACCCTGGTCGAAGCGGCCGCCACGGCCGCCGGTGCCCTGGATATTCCGGTCGTCGGCATGGATTTCCTTGTGCCCGCGGTCGACGGGCCGGACTATGTCATCATCGAGGCCAACGAACGGCCCGGACTGGCCAACCACGAACCGCAACCCACGGCCCAGCGCTTCATCGACCTTTTGTTTCCCCAGACGATCGTCCGGGAGGTCTGATCCGCTAGCCAAACCAACCGAGAAGTCATGGTTCATCAGCTGCATCGCTCCCCAGCCGGGGAGCCGGACATAGACACCGACTACATGCTGGACGTCCTGGTTCGGCTGCTGGAGACGCCCAGCCCGTCGGGGTTCACCGACCGGGTAGTGCATCTGGTCTGCGCCGAGCTCGATGCCTTGAACATTGCCTACGAGATCACCCGCCGCGGCGCCATCCGGGCCGATCTGCCGGGCCAGACCCATACGCCCGACCGGGCGATCGTCGGCCACGTCGACACGCTG
Organism: Inquilinaceae bacterium; assembly: GCA_052168355.1. Lineage (GTDB taxonomy): Bacteria > Pseudomonadota > Alphaproteobacteria > DSM-16000 > Inquilinaceae > JBQLZQ01. The sequence continues at coordinate 1,959 of JBQLZQ010000067.1, read as the reverse complement.
GGAGCCCAGGTCAAGGCGCTCAAGGACAATGGACGGCTTGAAATCGTGCCCATCGGCACCTGGTCCAGCCGCTTTGCCGAGGGGGGGCGGGTAACCATCTTTACCGACGACGCGGCATTCCGGGGGACGGTCCTGCCGCTCAAGGCGTCCGGACACACCTTCAACGAGGAGGTCGATAGCCAGCCGGTGACGTGGGAAAATCTCGAGGTTCGGGTCGACGAGATGATCCACGACCGTCCCGGTCTGGAAGGGAAGGGCTTCAATATCGGCGATTTCGTCGCCTTCGACACGGGAGCCGACATCAGCCACAACGGTTTCATCAATGCCCGCCATCTCGACGACAAGGCTGGGGTCGCGGCCATGCTGGCCGCCGCGAAGACCATTGTCGACGGCAAGATTCCGCTGACCTTGGACTGCCATCTGTTGTTCACGATATCCGAGGAGGTCGGATCGGGAGCCTCGGCCGTCCTTCACGGCGACGTGGCCGAGATGGTGACGGTGGACAACGGCACCCAGGCGCCGGGGCAGAATTCGCGTGAAACCGGTGTGACCGTGGCGATGCGGGATTCGGTAGGGCCGTTCGACTATCACCTGACGCGCCGGCTGATCGGGCTGTGCGAAGAAAAAAACATCCCCTATCAGCGCGATGCCTTTCGCTTTTACCGGTCCGACAGCGCCTCGGCCGTGGAGGCCGGCAACGACATCCGAACCGCTCTGATCTGTTTTGGCATCGATGCCTCCCACGGTTATGAGCGCACCCATATCGACGCGATCCTGTCGGTGGCCCGCTTGCTGACCGCCTATATGCAAAGCCCGCCCATGTTCCAGCGGGACCGGCGAATCATGGGCCCCATGGAAGATTTCCCCGATCAGGACCTGCCGGCCGCGGACGGCGGTGGATAGTGAGAGCGGTCGGACCGCGATAGTTCGCCCGCCGTGGCACCGATCGCGGCCTTGAACGTTTGATCAGGAAAGCCCGCACACCCATCCGACGGAGCGAACGGTCATGTCTGTGCCCCCGATCAAGTCCCCCGACGACTATGCCCGGGCCCTGGAACGTCTCAACAGGCTCAAGGAACAACAAAGCAAGGGTGATGACTCCGAATTGGCCGAGCTTGAGGGGGCAATCGCGGAATATGTTTCCCGTGAGGAGAAACCCGCGGAAAACAAGGGGCGACCCAAAAGCTGAAAGCCATCTTCGAAATAGAAACCCCTATTCAGCACCGATTCCCACCGACCAGGACCGGTCTTTGTCACAGATTTCTCACAACACAGACTCGGTTTCGGCCGATAGGGTCCTTGGGCACCCTGAGCCTAAGCTCAGTTTGACTTCAGGCGGAACCGCATCGGCGGTTCCGCCTTTTTTTGCCTTTACGCCCAATATCGGCCGGTGGCGCCGATCAGGGCGGTGATCAGCCCCAGCGCCAGATTGATGGTCACGATCCTGCGGATACGGTCCAGGAACGGCGCCGCGACAGCCGGCGCCCCCTCCCGCGCCGCCCGGGCAAATCCGCGCCAGGAGCCGAAATAGAGATAGGCGAACAGTCCCGTCATGATCAGCCCAAGGGCATGCATGACATGGATGTGCACCCCCACCGCCGCAAACCCGCCCAGCAGGTGGATCATGCCGTAGCCGCTGGCCATAAGACCGGCGACGGATGCCCATACCCAGGGGAAGAACCGTGAAAACACCCCCCGCCAGAGCGCGATCCGCGCCGCCGGCTCCAACGGACCGGCGGCCGGCCGCAGCACGATGAGCGCGAAAAACATGCCGCCCACCCAGACGATGGCGGCGGCGATGTGGACGGCCAGGCTGACGATCACGTCGGGACCTCTCCTATCGGGATCCATGGCACCCGCCATGTCGAGGCCGATGATAGATCACCGTGGGGCCGTCCGAACAGCCTAGGAGCCCGTCCGAGAATCGTCGAGACGCGGCGTGGATGGAGTGGTGCGAGG
>JBQLZQ010000066.1:0-12909 GCA_052168355.1 Inquilinaceae bacterium | reverse complement strand
CTCGCACCACTCCATCCACGCCGCGTCTCGACGATTCTCGGACGGGCTCCTAGGTTCGGTTAACGCCGCCGCGCGCGGGCCCCGGCTCGAGGGCCCGGGCTCACGGCCGCTTTCCTGAATTTGGCCAATCGGACGTTCCGGACGACGAGCCCCGCACGCGATGCGGGACCCATGAGGGACCCCTGCGGGACGGCGCCGTTTGGCCTTGTCCGGGCGCCGCCGTCCGATGTCACCCCCGGCCGACGAACGGCATCTTGGTGGCCATGATGGTCATGAACTGCATGTTCACATCCAGGGGCAGCGACGCCATGGTCACCACGGCATTGGCGACATGGACGACATCCATGACCGGCTCCACCTTCATCGACCCGTCGGCTTGGGGCACGCCCTGGGTCATCCTGCGGGTCATGTCGGAGGCGGCGTTGCCGATGTCGATCTGGCTGCAGGCGATATCGTGGGGCCGCCCGTCCAGGGAGATGGTCTTGGTCAGCCCGGTGATGGCGTGCTTGGAGGCGGTGTAGGCCACGGACCCGATGCGCGGGGCGTGGGCGGAGATGGACCCGTTGTTGATGATCCGGCCGCCCTTGGGCGACTGGCCGCGCATCATCCGGTAGGCGCCGCGCGCGATCAGGAAGGCGCCGTCGAGATTGACCGACACCACCCGCCGCCAATCCTCCCACGACACGTCCCCGGCCTCCATCGAGGGCTGCGACGCGCCGGCATTGTTGAACACCACGTCCAGCCGGTCGAACCGGTCGGCGATGGTCTGGAACAGCGCGTCCACGGACGCCGGGTCGGTCACGTCGCAGGCCACCCCCAGGGCGCGGTCGCCATGCCGCCCGGCCGCCTCGGCCACGGCGTCGGCCCGGCGCGCGGCGTACACCACGCGGGCCCCGGCGGCGACCAGCGCGTCGGCGGCGGCGCGGCCGATGCCCTGGCTTGCGCCGGTCACCAAGGCGATTTGATCGTTTATTGTCATGCCCACTCCCAAGGGGTTGTCGCTTCAGGAAGGCGGACCCTATATCCGCCACCGGCCGCGGCACAACCGTATCGTTCAGGTTCTTAGAGCCCGCTTGGGGATAGCGCGCGGCGCTGCTTTTCCCGCACCGCCTCTCCCAGCCGGTGGAGCGCCCGGTCGCCGATCCCCAGCGCGTCGAGATGGGCGATGGTGTTGAACAGATAGTCGGCGCAGTGGCCCATGGGCCCGCAGGCGGTGGCCAGGACGGACGCCACCCTCTCGTCGGTGAGACGGCCGGAATAGCGCTCGTACTCCCGGTTCATGGTGAAGGCGATGGCCGGGATCGGCTCGGCCCCGGTCAGCACCGTCACCCAGCGGGGCCGGTAGGCGCCGGTCACCATCTCCCGCCGCCAGACGATCTCGAGCTCCTCCTCCACCGCCTCGGCGGCGATGCGGAAGGCCACGCCCCGGCACGATCCGCCCGGCTCCAGCGCCAGCATCAGCCCCGGCGCCGCCGGCGAGCCCCGCCCCAGATGGGTCCACAGGCAATAGCGGCGGTGATAGCCCTGGATCCGGCCGATACGCTGTTCCCGGAAGTGAAAGGCCGGGTTCCAGATCAGCGACCCGTAGCCGAACACCCAGACATCGCCGGTGTCGGTGGCCGGGCCGGCGGCCAGGACGGCCCGGCGCGAAGCCGTCAGCTCCTCCGGGGTCAGCATCCGCACGCTTGGATCGGCGCGGGCGATCATGTCCTGAAGGATGCCGTCTCGGATGGTTTCGCGGGTCAGCATCGGCGCGGGCTCGGCGGTTGCGGGGATGGCGGCATCGACGGAGGGATCCGGGGGACCGGGTCGCGCCCGGCTCGGTTCCTCTATATAGTCATACGGACTTCCGCGCCCGCTTTCCATCGCCGCGCCCATCACTGACTTAAGGATTCAGCTGCTCCATGGGCTTGAACATGGTCATTCTCTACGGCTCGGTCCGCGCCAAGCGGCAGGGGATCCGCGCCGCCCGCTTTGTCGAACGCGCGCTGAAAGACCGCGGCCATACCGTGCGCCTGGTCGACCCGGTGGAGACCGACCTGCCCCTGCTGGACCGCATGTACAAGGAGTACGACAAGGGCGCGGCGCCGGCGGTGCTTGAGGATCTGGCCACCGCCTATCGCGCCGCCGATGCCTTTGTCATCGTCAGCGGCGAATACAATCACGGCATTCCGCCGGCCCTGAAGAACCTGCTCGACCACTTCCTGGAGGAATATTTCTTCCGCCCCTCGGCCATTGTCTGCTATTCCGCCGGGGCCTTTGGCGGCGTCCGCGCGGCCATGCCGCTGCGCGCCACCCTGGCCGAACTGGGCATGTCGAGCATTCCAAGCCTGCTGCCCGTGCCCCGCGTGCAAAAGGCGTTCGCCATGGACGGTACGGCGCTGGACGACGCCTACGACACACGGGTGGGCAAGTTTCTGGACGAACTGGAATGGTACGCCGCCGCGCTGAAGCGGGCCCGCCAATCCGGCACGCCTTATTGACCACGCCCTAAAACAACTCCCAACCGAACCGGAGATCGTTTTCAGATGAGATATTTGCACACCATGGTCCGGGTAACCGACATCGATCAGTCGCTGGACTTCTACGTCAACAAGCTGGGGCTGACGGAGATCCGCCGCAGCGAGAACGAAAAGGGCCGATACACCCTGGTGTTTCTGGCCGCCCCCGGCGACGAGAGCGCCCAGGTGGAGCTGACCTACAATTGGGACCCGGAGGAATACACCGGCGGCCGCAATTTCGGCCATCTGGCCTATCGGGTGGAGAACATCTACGACCTTTGCCAGCGGCTGATGGATGGCGGCGTCACCATCAATCGCCCGCCCCGCGACGGCCGCATGGCCTTCGTCCGCTCGCCCGACGGCATCTCCATCGAACTGCTGCAGCAGGGCGACGCCCTGCCGCCGCAGGAGCCCTGGTCGTCCATGCCCAACACCGGGCAATGGTGACGGGCTAAAGACACGACACCGTCGCCGCTCTCGATCTTGGCGGCGGACGTTGCTAAAAAGCGCCCATGATGGGCCGGATCGAGCTTCTTGGAGGCTTCCGGCTGACGGTCGACGGTCACCCTCGCCCCCTCGCCGCCCGGAAGGCTCAACTGTTGTTGGCGCGCGTCGCGCTGTCGCGAACCGGCCGCGCGCCCCGCGACACTCTGGCCGCCCTGCTTTGGGAAGACAGTCCCGAAGCCCAGGCGCGCACCAGCCTGCGGCAGGCACTGGCCCATGCCCGCAAGGCGCTGGGATCGGCCGCGCCGGCCCTGGAATCCGCCGGTGACTCCGTGGCCCTGGACCGGACCCTGGTCTCCGTCGATGTCGAGGACCTGCATCGTCTGGTGAACGATTCCGACCGCCATGGCGAGGCCGTGGATTTGCTCAAGGGCGATCTGCTGGACGGACTTACGGTGCGCGGCGCGGCGCTGGAAGCGTGGCTGGAGGACGAGCGCCGCCGCATCCGGCCGCTTGAACTCCAAGCGCTGGAAGGCGCGGTGCGCGGCGCCATGGCGGTCAACGAGTTGTCGCGGGCGCTGGATCTGGCGCGCCGGGCGCTGGCGCTGGAACCGCTGCAGGAACGGCTGCACCGCAGCGTCATGCGCATTCTGGCGGCGCTCGGCGAACCGACCCAGGCGATCCGCCAGTTTCAAGATTGCCGCGCGCTTCTGGACCGCGAATTGGGCGTGCGGCCGGAGCCGGAGACGACGGCCTTGTTCGACATTATCCGCGCCGCCCGAACGGCCGCCCCCCGGTCCTTGGGTCGGGGGAACGCCGAACCAACGGCACGCCTGATCGCGGAGCGGACTCCGCCGGCTTCGGCCCTCCGACAGGTGACCGTGCTGTGCGGGCTGTCGCCGGCATTCGACGAACCCGAGGACATGGCGGACGCGCGGGCGCGGCTGCGGGTGGCGGGCGACGCGGCCGCGGCCGCCCATGGCGGCACGGTCATCGACAGCGACGACACCGACCTGCTGATCGTGTTCGGGCTGGAAGACGGCCACGAGGACGATACGGCCAGGGCACTCGCCGCGGCGTCGGTCATCGCCGACGTCGAGCCCGAGACCCGCATCGGCTGCGCCGCCGGCCGCGTGCTGTACGAGCTTGGCCCCCCGGCCCGGATCACGGGCGATGCCCGACGCCGGGCCGCCGCCCTGGCCGCCACCGCCGCGCCGGGCGCCGTCGGCCGGGATGAGGTGGCGATCCGGGCCGGCTTACCGGATGCCGCGACCGGAACGGATCCACGACGGGGTCTCCAGATCCCGGCGGACGACGCTACACCGTCGGCCCGGCGTCCGCAGGCGCCGTTCGTCGGCCGTCTTTTCGAGCGGCGCCAGCTGGCGGCGATCACCGATACGGTCCGCGACCAGGGGCGCGGCGCCATCGTCCTGATCACCGGCGAACCGGGGATCGGAAAGACCCGGCTGGCCCAGGAGTTCGCGCTGGAAATCGAGTCGCGGGGAGGCCGAACGGCCCTGGCCGGTTTTTTGGGGTTCGGAACCTCGCTGCCGCTGTCCCAGCGCCTGGCGCGCGCCCTGACGTCCTGGCCCTGCCCCTCGCCCGACGGCGAAGGCGCCGCGGCGGCCGCAGTGCGGGCCCGGCTGCTGGAAACAGCCATGCCACCCGGCGGCGAGGCGCTGCTGACAGCGATGCCGCGGGACCGGTACCTGACCTTGGCCACCGAGGTGGTGGCCGGCATGCTTTGCCCGCCGGGCGGCGGCGCGGCCCTGGTCATCGTGGAGGACGCCCATTGGGGAGGACCCGGCGGTCTGGCCTTCCTGGTCGCGTTGGCCGGCCAGATCACCGCCATCCCCGCCCTGCTGATCGTCACCGAACGGACGGCCGAGGCCAGGTTCGGCCCGCTGCTGCGGCGGCGCATTCCCGGCGCGCCATTGATCACCCTGGATTTGGGGCCGCTGCCCGAAGCCGACGCCGCGCGCCTGGCCGAGGCCATCGGTCCCCGGGATCCGGAGTTCACGCGCACCGCCATCGCCCGGGCGGACGGCAACGCCCTGTTCCTGGTCCGGCTTCTCGAGGCGGGTCCGGATCTGGGCGGCGCCGTGCCGCCATCGGTGGTCAGCCTGATGCAGGAACAGTCCGACAGATTGCCGGACCTGCCCAAGCGTGTGCTGCGCCAGGCCGCCATCGTCGGCCAGAGCTTCGGGATCGCTGATTACGCCGCCGTGTTTGGCGACGCCGATTTCGGCACCCTGGTGGCGGCCGGGTTCCTGGTGCCCGAAGAGGGGCGCATGGTCTTCGCCCACGCCCTCATTCACGAGGCGGTCTACGCCAGCATGCCGCGGGCCGAGCGTCGGCGGTTGCACAAGATGGCGGCGGACCGGTTTCGGGCCCTGGATCCCGTCGGTTGGGCCGACCAGGCCCTTCTCGCCGGCGCCGACGACGCGGCCGCCGCCTGCGCCGCCGCCGCCGATGCGGTTCTGCCGCGCCATCAGTTCGACCTTGGCGAACGCTATATCGAGGCCGGCCTTGCCGCGTCGGGCGACGACGAGACCCGCGCGCACCTGCTGCTGAGCCGAGGCAGCCTGCGCCGTGAGCGCGGCGATCTGAAACCCGCGCTTCAGGACTATGCCGAGTCCGCGAACCTGGCCGTCCGTCCCGAGACCAGGGCGCAGGCATGGGTGCGGCAGGCCTGGATCCACCGGCTGCGCGGTGACCTGGACGAAGCCGACCGGTGCCTCGACGAGGCGGCGCGGATCCCCGAGGACCGGTTGACGCCGGACCTGGTGTCGGAGATCGACAATCAGCGGGGCGCCCAGGCCTTTGCCCGCGGCGACGTCGACGGCTGCGAACGCCATCATGCCCGCGCCGCGGCCAAGGCCGAGACGCCACAGTACCGCAGCCGCGCCCTGGGGGGGTTGGGCGATGCCCATTACGCGGCGGGGCGGATGCTGTCCGCCCGCGACAGCTTCTCGGCCTGCGTATCCCTGGCGCGCGAACACGGGCTGGGCCTTGTCGAGCTCAATCATGCCTTCATGGAAGCCTTCTGCGCCTACTTGGCTGACCCCGGGCTCGAGGCGCTGGCCAGGGCCGACGCCGCGGTCGAACGCGCGGCCGACGCGGGCAACGCCCGGTCGGAACTCCTCTCACGGCATGTCCGCGCCGAGATTCTGCTGCCGGCGCTGGACCTCGACCGGGGATGGACCGACCTGGAAGTCTGTGACCGGCTGATCGTCCGGCTGGGCGCCCCCGCCTTCGCGGTCGAGCAGAGTTACATCCGCGCCACGGCACTGGATCTTCGCGGCGACCGCGCCGCCGCGCTGGCCGAGGTCCGAGGGACCATCGCGGCGTCGGCCGGTCCGGCCAGCGGCTATATCGCCGCCGCGCTCCAGGGACTGCTGGCCCAGTTTACCGACGACGCCGACGAGCGCACCGACGCCCTGGCCAGGGGCGAGGCGATCCTGGCCGCCGGCAGCATCTCGCACGCCCATCTGTTCTTCCGTCAGGCGGCCGGCGAGGCATTGCTAAGGGCTGAAGACTGGGATGGCGCACTGGTCCAGGCGGACAGGCTGCAAGCCTATACCGCGGCCGAACCGCTGGGCTGGTCGGACCTGACCATCCGTCGGCTAAGACTGCTGGCCCGGGCCGGAAGCGGCGACACCAAGCCCCATGACCGGGACGAGGCCGGCCGGCTTATCTCCGATCTGGAAGCGGCCCTGCTGCGCCATCAAATCGCGGCGGTACGGGATGCGTTTCCCGATGCGTAATACATAAGTTCACTGATACGGATCCATAGAGACGGTCTCCTGGGATTCTTGGCCAGGAGCGTCCGGCGCCGCGATACATCGCGTCGCACGGCGGGCACGGGCCGGCCCAGGGCGCCGACGCCTCGTCGAAAGAAACCGCGAGCCCCGACCCCCGATCCGGGGCCCATGCAAACCCGCGACGCCGCAAAAGAAAAGCCAGCGGCGCCGTTCCGCACAGGTCCCGCATCGCGTGCGGGACTCGTCGTTTGGAACTTTTTGGTGGAGGCATCCAAAGAAGGAAGCCGCGAGCCCCGGCCCCCGAGCCGGGGCCTGTGTACGACGGCGACACCCGGACAACAGCGACCGGCGCCGTTTCGCCCAGATCCCGGATCAAGTCCGGGACTCGTTTTCCATGTCTACGAACGGATGGAATAGACAGGCGGGGTGTGGGCGCTGTCTCCAAGGGTCCCGACCGATAAACCTTCATATGATTCTGTCGCGGGGGTTTTTTCACGCGAATTTCACGGCGGTTTCGCCCGCCGCATCACGGCCTGGACGCATGAGATGACCCGTCGGCGGGACAGACCCGCCATTTTCCGACGGAGATTCTGGATCATGCGTACTTTTAAATCGATCGCGGCTGCGGCGGTCATGACGACCCTCCCCCTGGCGTTCACCGCCGCCCATGCCCAGGACGATCTGGCGCTCGAGGCAGGCGTTCAAACCGTGCCCGCGTCCATTGCCGGCGACGTCGCGCGGCCGCGTCTGGTCGAGGCCACGCTGTACTGGCGGGACCACGCCCTGTCGGGCCTGTGCCGCGATTTCGGCGGCCGCTTCGCCAAGCTGAACGGCGCCCCGGTCTATGCCTGCGCGCTGGACGGCAGCGCCACGGCGGCCGTCCCTTCGGCGACCCCCAACGCCGGCTGAGCCCCGTCCCCGACTCACCATCGCTTTAGGAAAGATCACCAGTCATGACACGCCATCATCGCCTTGCCCTGCGCGTCGCGCTCTTGGCCGGGGTCGCGACCTTCGCGCTGGACGCCGGCGCCGCCGATCCCAAACCCAAGCACGAGATGTTCCATCCCGGCGCCGACCATGCCGGCGGCCTGTCGCCGGACAAGGCCGACACGATCGCTCCCCTGCACGCGCACTTGCAGGGCCGGAGCTACCCCGTCAGCACCGCCAGCGCCGAGGCCCAGCGCTATTACGACCAGGGGGTCACACTGGCCTGGGCGTTCAACCACGAGGAAGCGCGGCGGTCGTTCCGGGCGGCGCAGGCGCTGGACCCGACTTGCGCCATGTGTTTCTGGGGCGAGGCCTTCGTGCTGGGCCCGAACATCAATGACGGGATGCACGACGACGCGGTGGCGCCGGCCTTCGCCGCCATCTCGCGGGCGCGGGATCTCATGGACGGCGCCAGTCCGCGCGAACGGGCGCTGATCGTCGCCCTGGCCGAACGCTATGCCCCGGACGGAACCGCCGACCGGGTCGCGCTCGACCGGGCCTGGGCCGATGCCATGCGCGGCGTGGCCGAGGCTTTTCCGGACGATCCGGACAGTCTGACGCTGTTCGCCGACGCCCTGATGAACCTGCAGCCCTGGGACTATTGGGAAGCGGACGGCCATACCCCGAAGGGCGCGGCCGCGGACATCGTGGCGGCGCTGGAACGGGCGCTGGCCATCGACCCCGATCATCCGGCCGCCGCCCATCTCTATATCCATGCCGTGGAGGCGTCGGCCACGCCCGAGCGGGCCGAGCCGTACGCCGACCGGCTGCGCGCCGCCGCCCCGGCGGCGGGTCATCTGGTGCACATGCCGGCCCACATCTATGCCCGCGTCGGACGGCACGCCGATTCCCTGGCGGTCAACCGCGCGGCGGTGGCCGCCGACGAAACCATGCTGGCCGCCATCGGCGACGCCGCCAGCCCGCTGTTCCGCTACGGCTACTATCCGCACAATGTCCACTTCCTGCTGATCGCGGCGCATTTTTCCGGTGCCCGTGAAGACGCCCTCGACGCCGCCGAGAAGCTGGGCCGGATCACGTCGGACGACGTGTCGCGGGATCTCGCCTGGGTGCAGGCGATCATGACCGCGCCCTACACCGCCCACGCCCAGTTTTCGGATACGGCGACGGTGATGGCGTTGCCCCGGCCCGACGGCGCGTTTCCGTTCGTCACCGGGTTCTGGCGCTATGCCCGCGCCGTGGCGCTGGCCCGCGCGGGAGACGTCGCCGCCGCCGACGCCGAGGTCGCGCGGATCGACGACATCATCGCCGACGCCGACCTCAGCGGCCTGGAAGCCCAGTACCTGCCGGCCCGCGACGTGCTGTCGATCGCGGCACTGTCGGCCCGAGCCCAGATCGCCCGGAAGACCGGCGCGTTCGAGAAGGCCGAGGACCTGCTGCGCCGGGCCAGCGCCTTGGAAAGCGGCATCACCTACATGGAGCCGCCCTACTGGTACTCGCCGGTGCAGCAGACCCTGGGCGGCGTCCTGTTGCAGGACGGACGGGCGGAGGAAGCGGTCGAGGCCTTCGAGGCCGCATTGGCCACCCAGCCGAACAACGGTTGGGCGGTATGGGGGTTGAGCCTGGCCAAAAAGGCCATGGGCGACGCCCAGGGCGCTGCCGCGGCCGACGGCGCGCTCGCCACGGTGTGGGTGGGCGACCGCGCCCTGCTAACCCTCGACCGGCTTTGATTTTGCGTTCAACAAACACGAGGAGAACAACCATGGTCGTCCATCAATCGTCGCTGGCCGCGCGCGCCCTGCCCCAGCTTTCGGGCGCGCCGTTCCTGACCGACGGCGGCATCGAAACCAGCCTGATCTTCCACGACGGGATCGACCTGCCGCTGTTCGCCGCCTTCGTTCTGCTGGAGAACGAGGCGGGACGCGACTCCCTGCGCCGCTACTACCGCCCGTACCTGGAGACGGCCGAGGCGTCGGGCGCCGGGTTCATCCTGGAAAGCCCGACCTGGCGCGCGTCGCGGGACTGGGGGGAAAAGCTGGGCCGCGATGCCGATACGGTGGCCCGGCTCAACCGGACCGCCATCGACCTGCTGGCCGAGCTGCGCGACGGCTACGCCGGCCGCGGACCCGTGGTCATCTCCGGCTGCGTCGGCCCCCGCGGCGACGGCTACAGCCCGGCGACGATGATGACCGGGGCCGAGGCGCGGGCCTATCACGCCCACCAGATCGACACCTTCGCGCAGACGGCGGCCGACATGGTGACAGCCATCACCATGACCCACGCCGGCGAGGCCATCGGCGTGGCGGCGGCGGCGTGGGCGACGGGTCTGCCCGTGGCCCTGTCCTTCACGGTGGAAACCGATGGCCGCCTGCCCTCGGGCCAGGCCCTGGGGGACGCCATCGCGGAGGTCGACGCGGCCACCGACGGCTACCCGGCCTACTATATGATCAACTGTGCCCACCCCAGCCATTTCGACGAGACCGTGCGGGCCGGCGGCGCCTGGACCGCGCGGATAAGGGGCGTCCGCGCCAACGCCTCGCGCCTCAGCCACGCCGAACTGGACGCGGCCGAGACTCTGGACGACGGCGACCCGGCGGCACTGGGCCAGGACTATGCGACGCTGAAAACCCTGCTGCCGAACCTGACCGTGTTCGGCGGCTGCTGCGGCACCGACCACCGCCACGTCCAGGCCATGGCCAAGGCGTGTGTGTAGCGCCCGCCGGTCCTAGATTTCACGTCCGGGGCTCGCGGCTTCTGTATTTGAACGTCACGACCGCTTCTGAGACTGCCTGATCGGAGTTTCAGGCACCGCATGGCGGTTACCCGGAACTTGAAACCGGCGGTTCCGTCGCGAGATGAGCGTGGGTGCCTATGGACATAGATTGTGGAGCGCAACTTTGATAACGGGATTACTTTCCCAAGAATTCGTCAAAATCGAAGTCAATCGTATTCGTGGGGTCGATAGCTGCGCCGTTCCAGAAATCTCTCTGAAAGGCGCGGGATAATCGCGGAAACTCGACGCGCGAGCCTATACTGTAGCGAGGGAAAACTGTAGTGCGATTATAACTTCCTCCCCCTAGGTTAAAACGACCATATTGAACCCGAAGAGGCACCTCATTATTGACAATCGCTATTTCGAACTCGATCCCGTATTCCAACTCAGGCGCCCCAGCGACTATCCGAAAATGATCCGCAGCGGCAACGGTGTTGAGGAACAATCCAAAAACCCAATCCCGATCTATGTAGAACGATTGGTCTTGCCGCCCCTTCACCAACGACTCCTGAATCCAAAATCGGTATTCGATGACACCATTGGTGTAGACCTCTCGACTGTCGCCGACCCCGCTACGACAGCCTTGATCGTCGAGACGCATTCCCCTGATCAACGGAGTGACAAAGGTGCCCCCCATTTGAAAAGCGACAACCGGTTTATTAACGTCCTTGGCTCGCATTGGAATCGAACCAGCCGGCAACCAGATATCGGGATTGTTGTAAACACGCTCGATTTCGATCGCTGACAATGGGATGGCCGTGGCGCGCAATCCAACAGTCGGCATTGACGAACCCGCGATACCCCTGAGATCGCGATCAAACCGATCACGATAACGTACAAACGCTGTCTCAACGGCCCCAAGGCCGCGTTCCACCTGAAGGGTCAGGTCCTGGATTTCTCGCATATCCATCGGCTCGCTGCGATCGCTGCGCCTAACGTAGCATTCCTTGTCTCCCTTGTGCCGATGCGGCGCCAGCCGGGATCGTGGTACGCGCACGACTACGACCCCCGAACCATCATCCTCAAACGGCACTCCCTGAGTCTCGATCAGAGGTATCGGAGGATCAATTTTTTCCTGGCATTGTTGGTGGAGACGGCTGGCACGATCAGCACAGTGTGAAATCGGATATATCCGCTTGGCCCGCGGCGGCTTGTCGTTGGTTTCCTCAATACCGATTACGAGGACGCCTCCGTGCGCGTTGGCGAAAGCGATGATCTCCGCCAGTAACTTGTCCCTCGCATAGTCACTGATACTCCCGTCGCTCTCTCCATCGTCCTTCGCATCGGGCACACATTTCGGACCCTTTTTCTTCGCGTCCTTACGTGGGAGTTCGCGCTTTAGCTCCAACTCAGCGCTTTCCTGAACCTGATCAATGATAAGGCGTTCGATATCTGCCGGCTTCAAATCGACGAGTCGCTTACTGAAGACCATCGTGATCCTCAAACCGCCGGGGATATGACATCAGAACAACTGCGGCATCGCTCGGATCCATTCGCTCCATGCGCCGATACACCGTTCTGACCATCTATCCCCATTCCGCAATACGTTTAATGCGTGCCCTCAGCTGACTCTTAGCGACCATTAAGTCAGTCCATCTGAGCTCCGTATCACCATGGCGTTTCAGGGAATTTCCTCCATCCACGAATGAACATTGTGGGCACTCCCTCGCACCATCGATCGCTTCCAATCGTGTCGATGGCGGACGCCGTCCCCATAATTCCATCGCATCTCCCTCCTCCACCAACGCCCAAGCGTAGTAGTTCAGGATACCGTCGGAACCGTCGTTCAGCTCTCGTGCTGAGCGCTCTGCTGCAGTGGCAAGAGCGTTGTGCTGCGTCTTTTTGTAGGCGGTTTGGGCCGCAATCTTCATGGGGATAAGCCTGCGGTATGGCCAAATCTTGAGGTTGATGGCGTCGCGTCGCCACGCAGGATGCCAACAAATCGATGTTCTATCGCGCCATCTGGTGAAAATGCCCAACAGCGGAATTACAATGATACATACAACGAGTAGAAAACCGCCTGCCCAACTCACCGTCCTGGCCAAATCCTGCCCCAGCCAACCCGTACTGGGGACAGCCATCGCAACTACCGCGATGATTACAGACACAATCCAGCGAATCCACATACTCACGACATTGCCACAGTTTGCCTACTTGGCGAGCGCAGATAATGTCTGCAACCCAGGCTTAGCACCCTAACTAATCCGGTCCCGCCCGGTCCTTGAGCCGGGCCAGCTTGGCGTCGAGGCGGGCGTTGAGCGCGGTCCATTCGGCGTCGGTCGGCGGCCGCCCTCGCCGGCGGGCGAGGTCGTCGCGGAGCAGGCGGAGCGCGGCGACCGCGCCCGGCGCGCGTTCCAGGGCCAGCAGCGACAGGTCCGCGAGGCGGGCGATCAGCAGCAGGGTCGGAGCGCTCATCACCGTGCCTCCCCGGCCAGCAGCGCGACCAGGGCGGCCAGCGCCACCCGCGCCCGCGCCGCCGCCC
>JBQLZQ010000065.1:0-21224 GCA_052168355.1 Inquilinaceae bacterium | reverse complement strand
TCCATGAATCACACATCAGCCCAATTTTGAATCCTGAATGTCGATTGAACCTAGGCGCGGGAACGGCTCGTTACGGCGCGGTCTGCAGCGCCCGGGCGGGTTGAGCCGCCTGATCCTGGCCGTCGACCCTGCGGAAGAAGATGTTGGCCTCGCCAAGTTCGATGCCCCATTTGGTCACCTTGGCGCGGTTGATCATTACGCCGTCGGCTTGCAGCAGCATCCAATCGTCGAAATGTACGCGCCAGGTCCGGTCGCCGATCGCCAGATCGAAGTTGTAATCCCATTTCAGCGCGTTGCCGTAACTGCGGCCGACCGCTTCGCCGACCACGTCGTCGGCGCGGCCGCGATAGGTGTTGTCGTCGATCTTCTCGATGCGCCAGATACGCCGTTCGGTGGCGCCGTCGTCGTACAGGAAGTCTTCGACCAGGGTCAGTTCCCTTCCGTCCCAGACACCTTCGATGTCGACGGTGAACTGACGCCGCACATTGCCGAAGCGGTCCTCGAACAGCCCCCAGGCGCGGACCTTGCCGTCGAAATAGTCCTCGACGATAAAACGCGGCTCGGTATCGGCGAAGTCTTCCGGCTTCATGGTGCTACAGCCCCACAGGACGGACAGCGCCAGCAGCAGGAGAAGCGGAATGCGCAGCATCATGGAGTGATCCTTTGTTGTCGCCGGCCCGGTCGGCCGTCCGGCCATCGATCCGTCGCCGAACCTCGGCCAGATGGCCCTCGGTCACCGGGTGGCGCCAGATCAGAACGATCGCCGCCACTTTGAACAGGATGGGGATGAGGCTGTAGAGCGCGACCAGACCCCACAGCGGCGTGTCGCCGCCATCGCCGTTGCCGTCGTCAAAGCCGATGAGGTCGAGCAACGGAAAGGCGATGCCCACCGCCAGCGCCAGCGCCAGCTTCGTGGCCATGCCCCAAAGGGCGAAAAAGACACCGGCCCGCTGGGTGCCGCTGTCCGCCGTGTCCAGGTCGACGACGTCAGCCTGCATCGACGCCGGCAGCACCAGATCCGCGCCCAGGCTGATCCCGGTGCCGACGCAAATGAGCGCGAACCACAGCGTGTCGCCCGGCCCCAGAAGCGGCACGGTCAGAAACACCACGCACGCCCAGATCATGGCGCCGGACCACACCCGATGCTTGCCGAACCTGTAGCTCAGCCGAAGCCACAGGGGCACGGCCAGAATCCCGGCCGCGAAATAGAGCAGCAGCAGAAGACCGGCCTGGTCCGGCCGGACCAGCACGTGGGACACGAACAAAAGGAACAGGGTTGCCGGCAGGCCGTTGGCGATGCCGTTCAACAGATAGGCCAGGATCAGCCGCCGGAACGGCCGATTGCCGACGATCAGACGGATGCCTTCGGCCGGCCGCAGGGCACGGCGCAGCCGGGGCGCCGGCTCGGGCGTGAAGGCCAGCAGGCCGATGACCGCCAGCGGCAACGCGATCACCACCAGCAGGGCAAGCAGCGACAGGGCCGCGCCGGGCCGGTCCGCATCGCCCAGACCGGTCGCCGCCGGCAGGCTCAGAGCCAGCACCGTCCCGGCCAGCAGAAATCCCTCGCGGAAGGTCACGACCCGACTTCGGCCGTGATAATCGTCGGTCAGCTCCGCCCCCCATGCGCTGTGGGGCAAGGTCATCATCGTCCAGCCGGTGTACAGCACCAGGCTCCACAGCAGCAGATGCCAGCCGCTCGCCCCGGCCGGCGGCACGAACAACAACCAGGTGGCCAGCATCACCGGCAGCGTGCCGGCGACCACCCACGGACGGCGCCGGCCGAACCGGCTACGGGTCCGGTCGCTCAGGATGCCGACCACCGGGTCGCTGATCACATCCCAGATCCGGGCCGCAAGCAGGGCGCCGCCGACCCAGGCCATGCCCAGCCCCAGTTCCTTGGCGTAAAAGGTCGGCAGAAAGATGTAGACCGGAAGCCCCAGGACCGCGAGCGGCAGGGCCGGCCCGCCATATCCCAAAAGCGCCGCCAGCCCGGGCCGCTCGACGTCGGGCGCGTGCCCGCGGTGTGGGTCGGCCATGCCGGTCAGTCCCGCGTCACGGCCAGATGCACGACGTCGATCGTGCCGACCGCAAATCCGGCGGTACAATAATGCAGGTACTGTTCCCACATGCGCTTGAACCGGGCATCGAACCCCATGGTCTGGAGTTCGGGCCAGGCCTGCTGGAAACGACGGTTCCATTCGCGCAACGTCCGCGCATAGTCAGCGCCGAAACTGGTCATGTCGCGCATCTGAAGCCCGGCCCGGTCGAGTTGCTGGCGCAGGGCACCGGGCGACGGCAGCATGCCGCCGGGAAAGATGTATTTCTGGATGTAGTCGGCCTTGCGCCGGTACCGCTCGAAATGGCTGTCGGCGATGGTGATGACCTGCAGCGCGGCGCTGCCGCCCGCCGCCAGCCGGTCGCGCAGGGTGGCGAAGAAGGTGGGCCAGTAAGCCTCGCCGACCGCCTCGAACATCTCGATCGAGGCGACGCGGTCATAGGTGCCGTCAACGTCGCGGTAATCCTGCAGCCGGATGTCGACGCGGTCGGCCAGACCGGCGCGGAAGATCCGCTCGCGGGCAAAGGCGTATTGTTCCCGGCTGATGGTCACCGCCGTCACCTGGGCGCCGACTTCCGCCGCCGCGAACTCCGCGAAGCCACCCCATCCGCAGCCGATTTCAAGCACGCGATGACCGGGCTCGATCCCGGCGCGCCGCGCGATGGCCGCATATTTGTTGCGCTGGGCGGTGGTCAACGCGCATCCGGTGGGCGGCGTGTCGGCATCGAACAGCGCCGCCGAATAGGTCATGCTGGGGTCCAGCCACGTTCGGTAGAATCCGTTGCCCAGATCGTAGTGGTGGGCGATGTTCCGTCGCGCCCCGGAACGATCGTTGCCGCGGCGCAGATGCAGCAGGCGCTGCATGACGCGATACCAGGCATGGCCCTGAAGCAGCGCCCGCAGATGATCGCCGTTCAACAGGGTGGTGACGAACAGCGCCTCCATGTCCGGGCTGGACCAGTCGCCGTCCAGATAGGATTCGCAGAACCCAAGCGTGCCGCCGATGAGAAAGCGCCGGGCCACCCTCTGGTCATGGACGCAGAACACCGCGTCCGGTCCGGCCTCGGGGCCGGCGAAGCGGCGCTGGCTGCCGTCGGGAAGGACAAAGGTGATCGATCCGTAGCGGATGTTGGGCGCCAGCCCGATCAACAGCCGCATCATCGAGGACGGGCGGAAGGGCCGCCCGAGCGCCGGTCTGATCTCGGTCATGGGGCGGTGACGGTATCGCGCGGCGGCGGCGGGCGGCGATGGAAGGTCGCCCCCTTGCGCCACAGGCGCAACGCCTGCCAATGGATGGCGGTGATGACCTTCAGCGTCATCAGCGGTCGGGCGACGAAGGCGCGCAGCAGAGCGCCGTCGGTCAAGGGCGCGCGCCGCCCGATCATGGTCGCCACCAGCAGCGGACCTTCGGGCACCGTCTCGCGGATCAGGATCGACAATCGTTCATCGGGCTCCGTCAGACGAAAGGCATAGTGGGCGTCCATGCCGATAAAAGGTGAAACATGGAATTTCTTGGCGCAACCCTGAACGATCGGGGCGGTCGCGGGCCGGTCCGGGGAAACCGGCAGCAGATAGCAATGCTGTTCGCCGAAGGTATTGCCGACCTGATAGAGCACGGCGGCCAACCGGCCGGTCGCGTCGCGGCAGAAATAGAGGCTGAGCGGGTTGAACACATAGCCCAGGATGCGCGGGAAGCAGAGCAGATGCACCGACCCGCCGCCAAGGTCGATACCCGCCTCCGCCAGCACGCCATCGACCCATGGCCGCAACGGCGATCCGTCGCGCGGCCCGTGATCGCGGTTGTGGAAGCCGAACAAGTTGAACCGGTTGTGCGACAACAGGCGAAGCCGATCGGCCGTCTCATCGAGCGCGTCGAGATCCAGCCACAGCGAGAACACGCGATACGAAAACCGGTGTCCAAACGGGCGCAGCCGCTTGTGCATCACCCGGCTGTGATAAAGCGCGGATGTCATCGTCACGCCGCGGCCTCGCGCCCGGCGGAGCCGTCGGGAGTGGCGTTCAGACCAGCCGGCGACGCGTCGGTCGTGACCCAGGGCCGGTTGCCGCCCAGCGCTTCGGCCACCGCCAGGCCGGCGCTCAATCCGTCCTCGTGAAACCCGTATCCGCAATAGCTGCCGCAGAACCATGTCCGCCGCCGGCCCTGCAGCGCGCCGATACGGGCCTGGGCGTCCAGCGCCGCGGCGTCGAACAGCGGGTGACGATAGGCGAAGGTGCCGAACAGGCGATCGGGGTCGGGCGCCGTCAGCGGGTTCAAGGACACCAGCAACGGCGGACCGGGCAGGTTCTGCAGCCGGTTCATCCAATAGGTCAGGGAGACGCTGGTCTGCTCGGCGCCGCGGCGGTCGGCGAGATAGTTCCAGCTGGCCCAGGCGCGCCGCCGGCGCGGCATCAATAATGGATCGCCATGAAGGACCGCCCGATTGTCCTGGTAGCGAAAGGCGCCCAGAACCGCATTCTCCTGCGCGTCGGCGTCGGTCAGGAGGTCCAGCGCCTGGTCGGCCTGGGTGGCGATCACCACATGATCGAACCGCTCCTCTTCGCCGGCGCCGTCGCGCACCGTGACCCCGCCAGGATCGCGGCGGACCGAGACGGCGGGGCAGCCGGCCCGGATCCGGTCGGCGAACGGCGCCGACAGCCGCGCCACATAGGCGCGGCTGCCGCCGGTCACCGTGCGCCATTTCGGCCGGTCGCGCACCTGCAGCAACCCGTGATTGGCAAAAAAGCGGACGAAGCTGCGGGCGGGAAAGCTCATCATCTCCTCAACCGTGCTCGACCAGATCGCGGCCCCCATCGGCATCAGATGATTGTAGACGAACTCCGGCCCGTAGCCTTCGGCTTTCAGGTAGGCACCGAGCGAAACGGGGTCGCGCCCGGTCAGCAAGGACGGGGCGGTGCGGTAGAACCGCGTGATATCGCGCAGCATCCCGTAATGACCCGGCCGCAGCAGGTTGCGGCGCTGGGCGAACAGGGCGGGGATGCCGGATCCGGAATACTCCAGCCGCCCGCCCTCCATGCTGACCGCGAACGACATGTCGCTTTGCTCCGTCGCCACCCGCAGATGGCCGAACAGGGCGATCAGATTGGGGTAGGTTTTTTCGTTGAAAACGATAAAGCCGGTGTCGACCGGGATGGGCTTTCCGTCCGGCCCCGGTGCGTCGACGGTATTGGAATGCCCGCCGATGCGGCTGTCCCGTTCGTACACGGCCGCGAGATGCCCCGCGCGCTCCAACAGAAACGCCGCGCCCAGCCCGCTGATGCCGGTGCCGATGACCGCGATTTTCATGATTCAGGCGGCTCCCTTGCGCCGCGCGGTCGCGTCGTCCGAACCGCCGTCGCCGGATTTGATCCGCTCGAACGCCGCCAGCGCGCGTTGGCGCGCGAACCCATGTTCGACGATCGGCTTGGGATAGGTCTGACCCATGATCACGCCGGCTTCGGACAGAACGCCGGCCGGTGCCTCCCAGGGATTGTGTATGAAACGGTCGGGCATCCCCGCCAGTTCCGGGATCCAGCGTCGAACATAGGCGCCATCGGGATCGAACTTCTCGCCCTGGAGGATCGGATTGAATATGCGAAAATAGGGCGCGGCGTCGGCGCCGCAACCGGCGACCCATTGCCAGTTCGCAATATTGCTGCCGGCATCGGCATCGACCAGCGTGTCCCAGAACCAGCGTTCGCCCTCCTGCCAGGGAATCAGCAGATGCTTGATCAGGAACGAGGCGACGACCATGCGCACGCGGTTGTGCATCCAGCCGGTTTCCCACAATTGCCGCATCCCGGCGTCAACCATCGGAAATCCGGTCCGGCCGCGCCGCCAGGCGTCCAGATCCGCGCCGTAGTCGCTGGCCCAGGGAAAGGCGTCGAAGCGGTCGTCCAGCGGTTCGGTGGGCAGGCCGGGGAAGTGATACAGCAGATGCAGGCTGAATTCCCGCCACACCAGTTCCTTCAAGAAGGTCTCCGCCTGCGTTTCCCGCCCGGCAAGGTCCCCGCTCTCCACGCGCCGCGAGACCGCCGACCAGATGTCGCGCGGTGACAGCTCGCCCCAATGCAGGTGCGGCGACAGGGAGGACGTGCCGGCCCGGTCGGGACGGTTGCGCTGGTCGGCGTAGTCCGCAAGGCCGTCATCCAGGAATGCCGCCAGCCTGTCGCGCGCCGACGCTTCGCCCGGCCGCCATGAAGCGCGCAGGCCGCCGGCCCAGTCGGGCGCCGTCGGACAAAGGCCCCAGGAGTCCAGGCTATCGCTTTCCGGGCCGTCGGCGGGCGAGGGTATGCGGTCTGGCGCGTCGGGAATGTCCGCCGCCTGGGTCCGGCCTCGGATGGCGCGCCAAAAGGGGGTGTAGACCCGGAACGGTCCGCCGCTTTGGGTGGCGACCTCCCAGGGTTCGGCCAGCACCGATCCGCGGCAGCTCGTCGCCGTCACGCCACGGTCCTTGAGCGCGGTCTTGATCGCCGTGTCGCGGTCCACGCTCCAAGGTTCGTAGCGTCGGTTCCAGAACACGGCCGCGGCGCCGGTGTCATCGACAAAACGCAACAGCGTTTCCTGTGTCGGACCCCGCCGCAGGACCAGACGCCCGCCGCGATCCTCGAGGTCGGTCGCCAGCGCCGCCAGGGAATGGTGGAGCCACCATCGGGCGGCCCCGCCCGGGGCACGATGCTCATCGTCGTCGAGAAGAAATAAGGCGATGACCGGGCGGCCCGATGCCAGCGCTTCGCCAACCGCAAGATTGTCGTGAAGGCGCAGATCCCGGCGGAACCACACGATCACCGGAGCCTCATGGTTCTCGGTCATTGAACCCCAGCGGCCGTTGGCCCGCGCTCAGATATTACGCGCCGTCGACCCGAGCAAAAAGAAACGTTGCCAATTTTCCAAAAGGAAATGCAATTCACGACAAACAAACCCTGATGACCCATGTTATTAGACAGAACCGAATAAGATCGGCCTTATGCGATTTCTTATGGCAGCCAAATTACGACTTTTCCTAGGCAATATACGAAAGGGATGGCGGATTGGATCACTGTCCAAGAAAATAATTTTCTCGCTTTTTGTCGATTGATTTTCCACGTTGTCCATCTAACTGACACGGCTCATCAGCGGCGGCGTCGAAGCTTGGCCGATCCATTCCGGCACGACGTTGCCTCCAATCCACCCGAGGAGTATACCCATGATCCGAGTCCCTTCATCCCTTAAGGCCGTGGCCCTGGCCATGCCGATCGCCATCGCCGCCAGCGCCGCCCACGCCGGTGATATCGTCGACACGGCCGCGTCGGCCGGTGACTTCACCACCCTGCTGGCGGCCGCCGAGGCTGCCGGTCTGGTCGAGACGCTGAAGGGCGAGGGTCCGTTCACCGTGTTCGCGCCTACCGACGCGGCCTTTGCCGAACTGCCGGAAGGCACGGTACAAAGCCTGCTTCAGCCCGAGAACAAGGATCAGCTGATCGCCATCCTGACCTATCACGTGGTGCCGGGCGAAGTCACCGCCGAGCAGGTGGGGACGATGCAGAGCGCGACCACGGTCGAGGGCAGCGATCTCAAGATCGATACCTCCAGCGGCGTCATGATCAACGACGCCAACGTGGTTACCGCCGATGTCCAGGCCGACAACGGCGTGATCCACGTCATCGACAAGGTGCTGATCCCCGAATCCTGATCCGGGTTGACGCTCACCGTCGATCGAACCCCCGGCGTGTCCCCCACGCCGGGGGTTTTCTTATTCGGGTCCGTATCAATGCCAGCGATCTGTTCCAGCCCGTCCTCAACGCCGCCCGAACGGCGGGTTTGGACTCTTCGTGGCAATTATACCCTTGGCAAAAGTCTCAGCAGCGAAACCAAGGCATTTGTCGCATCCTCCCGTGACACGCAGTCGGTCCAGTCGCCTTTCGTCAGACCGTCCAGCCAGGGCCGCAAACCGTCGCCCGCATCCAGGGTGACGGCGCCCAAAGACCGGCGCTGTCCCGGCCCATTCATTTCGATCCAAAGTTGGCCCGCGTGCGTGAACGCACAGCCATCCCGACCGAACAAGTGAAGCTCGAACGTCGGTCGTTCCCTGTCGGCCCATCCCGCTTCGATCAAAGTCAGTCCGCCTGGAATGTCGATCATCGCCGCTCCGAAATCATCCCCAGGCGTCACGCCAAGAATGTTGGTCAGCCGAGCTTGACCATCTCCCAGCGGTCCAAGGTCGAGCCATGTCAGCAGGTCAATGCAGTGAATTGCGAGGTCGCCGAATCCACTGAACCCGGCTGCCGCCGGATCAGCGATCCAATCGGTGGGGCTTATCCAACCATCGCGCAACCCGTTGTGGGAAAACCTGATTTTCGCCAGTCCGATTGGACCAAGCGACGATGTGCGAAGCAGGTCGGACAGCTCCTGCAGGGCTGGAATGGTGCGAAGGAAAAACCCACAATGAAACTCCGGGCCTAAGCCACGGAGCAGATGCGCAGCCGCGACGGGATCAAGTGCGATCGGCTTTTCCACGAACACCGGACAATCCCAGGACATCGCTCTCGCGATGTCATCCAGGTGCCAGCGTGTTTCCGACAGGATCAATGCGCCCGCGACGTCTTGAGGCTTCTCATCGGAGTCCATCGGCCGTGCACCTGATCGTTTGGCGAGTGCATCCATCCGAGCGGACACGCGGTCCCAGACATATGCGATCTTGACGCTACCGTGAGCGTCGATGATCCGCAGATAGTCTGTTACATGCGGATGCGCACATCCGACGAGGGCGAGGTTGATTGGCATTTACGCGGCATATCTCTTCCCGAGCGTGAACGGCTTCGCTACTACAGACATGAAGGTCAGCATAGCCCCGCAACCCGGTCATTGCCGAAAAGCCGCAAGGGGCGGCGGCACCCAACTGGCGGGCATTAGGGCGACAAGGCCCCCGCCATTCGGAATGCCAACCCCTATCGGCCGCGGCCCAGCCGGCTGTGCGGGAAGGCGAACAGCCGGGTCCGGCCCAGGATACGGACGTCGAAGGGTCCCGCGAACAGGCCGGCGATGGCCCGGTCCAGCACGTCCAGACCGCCGGCATAGGCGCCGAACGCCGGCATCACCAGCCGCCTGCCGTCGGTTACGAAGCACCGCCCGCCGATCCGCCGGTTGCGCACGGTGACCGACGCCTTGGGATGGTAGTGGCCGGAGATTTCGCCGGCGCCGCGTCCGGCGCCGTCCTGGATCGCCTCGTGGCGAAACACCAGGGGCCCGACCGTCGTCGAGGCGACCGAGGTTCCGCCCCACCGGGTCGGCGGGTCGGGGTCGTGGTTGCCGGTCACCCATACCCAGTCATGGGCCCGGACCAGACCGTCCAGCCGGTGCGCCGCGTCCGGCGTCATGCGCGCCGCGGCGGACCGGTCGTGAAAGCTGTCGCCCAGACAGATCACCCGGGCCGGCGCCCGTCGCCGCAGGACATCGGCCAATCGGGTGAGGGTGGCGGCGGTATCGTAGGGCGGCAGCAGCATGCCCGAGGCGGCGAAGCTCGATCCCTTTTCCAGATGCAGATCGGCGACGATCAGGGTGCGGTGCGCCGGCCACCACAGGGCGCCGCTCAGATCGCCGATCAGGTGGGCGCCGTTGACGATGATCTCGCCCTCCGGCTCCCCCGCGGTCTCCGCCGCCGCGACCGTCGCCGTCACAGCGGCAGCCCGCCCTGGATCCGGGCCCGCGCTTTGTCCTTCAGTTCCGGCATGGCCTCGGCCACCAGCTCGTCCTCCGCCTCGGTCAACAGATCGTCCAGCGCGCTGCCGTAAACATGCTCGCGCCCGATTTCCAGGATAACCGGGATGGCCAAGGGCGACACCCGGTCGAGCGCGCGATGGGTCAGACTGCCGCGGGCGCGGGCCAGAAGCGCCGCGACCCGGCCGACATCGATCAGCCCCCGGCGCGCCTCCTGGCGGGTGGCGCGCAGCAGGATGTGGTCCGGCTGATGGCGGCGCAGCACGTCATAGACGAGGTCGGAGGAAAACACGACCTGACGGCCGCTTTTTTCCAGCCCCGGATGCCGCCGTTCGATCAGCCCGGCGATCACAGCGACGTTGCGGAACGTCCGGCGCAGCATCGACGATTCGTCCATCCACGCCTCCAGGTCGTCGCCCAGCATGTCCTCGGCGAACAGATCCTCCATATCGGTCACCGGGTGCAGGCTCCATACCGCCAGCACGTAATCGGTGGCGACAAACCCCAGCGGGCTCAGCCCCGCCCGTTCCATCCGCCGGGTCAGCAGCATGCCCAGCGTCTGGTGGGCGTTGCGCCCCTCGAAGCAATAGGCGACCAGGAACTGCTTGCCGGCGCGCGGAAAGGTCTCGACCAGCAGGTCGGCGCGCCGTGGCAGGGTGGACCGCCAGCGCTGCAGGCTTAGCCATTCGGCGACGGGGGCCGGCAGGGCCGACCAGCGGCTCGGGTCTTCCAGCATGGCGCGCACCCGGTCGGCCAGATAGGTCGTCAGCGGCAGGCGCCCGCCGGCATAGGCGGGGACCTTGGGCTGGCCCTCGCCGCCGCGCCGGCACACCACCACGTTCTCGCGCATCTGGTCGAACACCAGAAGCTGGCCGGCGAACAGGAAGGTGTCGCCGGGCACCAGCCCTTGGGCGAAATACTCCTCCACCTCGCCCAGGACGGGGCCCCGCCGCAGCCGCACTTTCAGGGTCATGGCCTCGACGATGGTGCCGACATTCATCCGGTAGCGCCGCGATATTCCCGGATTGGCCACCTTCCAGCGGCCGGCATCGGTCTCGACCAGTTTTCGAAACCGCTCATAGGCCCGCAGCGCATAGCCGCCGGTGGCCACGAAGTCGAACACGTCGTCGAAATCGGTCCGCGTGAGGTCGGCGTAAGGGGCGGCCGTGCGCACCTCGCCATAAAGCGCGTCGCGGTCAACCGGCCCGGAACAGGCGCAGCCCAGAATGTGCTGGGCCAGCACGTCCAGCCCGCCGGGGGAGGGCGGGTCGCCGTCCAGTTCCATCCGCGCGACGCCTTCCACCGCCGCGCGGCATTCCAGCACCTCGAACCGGTTGCCGGGCACCAGCAGCGCCCGCGACGGAAGGTCCAGCCGGTGGTTGGCCCGGCCGATGCGCTGCAGCAGCCGGCTGACCCCCTTTGGCGCGCCGACCTGGACCACCAGATCGACCGCCCCCCAGTCGATGCCCAGATCCAGGGACGATGTGGCGACCACGGCGCGCAGGGTGCCCGCCGCCATCGCCGCCTCCACCTTGCGCCGCTGGGCGACGGCCAGGCTGCCATGGTGGAGGGCGATGGGCAGGTTGGCGTCGTTGATCCGCCACAGCGCCTGGAACACCAGCTCCGCCTGGGCGCGGGTGTTGACGAACACCAGCGTGGTGCCGGCATCGCGGATGCGCGCATAGATGTCGGCGGCGGCATGGACCGCCATGTGGCCCGACCAGGGCAGGTGCCCCGTCGTCTCCAGAACCTCGACCGTGGGGTCGGCGCCGGCGCGGCCGAGAACCAGGCGCACATCGCCGCCATCGGGCTTTCCGGTGGCCGACAGAAAGGCCGTGAGCGCCCCCGGATGGGCCACTGTCGCCGACAGCCCCACCCGCCGGCACGCCGGTGCCAACCCGCGCAACCGGGAAAGACCCAGCGCCAGAAGGTCGCCGCGCTTGCTGCCGGCCAGGGCATGCAGCTCGTCCAGAATGACGCACGACAGGCCGCGAAAGATGCGGTCGGCATCGCCGTAGGACAGCATCAGGGCCAGGCTTTCGGGCGTCGTCATCAGGATCTGTGGCGGCCGCCGGCGCTGGCGTTCGCGCTTGGCCTGGGGCGTGTCGCCGGTGCGGGTTTCGTGCCGCATCATCAGCCGCATCTGGGCGATGGGCGTTTCCAGGTTGCGGTGGATGTCCACCGCCAGGGCCTTGAGCGGCGAGATATACAGCGTGTGCAGCCCCTCGCGCGGCCGTTCGGCCAGATCGACCAGGCTGGGCAGGAACCCGGCCAGGGTCTTGCCGCCGCCGGTCGGCGCGATCAGAAGAGCGTTCTCTCCACCCCGGGCCGCCGCCAGCATTTCCAGCTGATGGGCGTGCGGCGCCCAGCCGAGCTGCCGGAACCAGCCTTCGAACAGCGGCGGAAGCCCCGCGGTCGGGGTGTCGTGGGCGTTGGCGGGGAGGGAAGCGGGCAGGGCGGGCATGAGCGGACTATAACAAGAACATCGCGCGATGCCAGGGGAAGGGTACGCACAGCGACGATCACCGTGCCGGCCCGCGGTCGCCATCGACCCGACGCGGTCGCGCTTATCTCTGAATGCCGGGGATGGCGCCGACGCCGGTCAGCAGGGCGTCCAGAAACAGTCCCAGACGCTTGGGCTGATGACGCGCCGGCAGAAAGGCGGCGTTGATCGTCAGCGTCGCCGCGCGCCAGTCCGGCAGCACGTCGATCAGGCGCCCGGCGGCCAGATCGTCCTCGACGAACCAGCGCGGCAGAACGGCGAAGCCGGCGCCAAGCAGGGCCGCGCGATGAAGCGCGAAGATATTGTTGGTCGACAGCGAAAGGTCGGGCGCGATCCGCGCTTCCGCACCACTCTTGGCGGTCAGGTCGATCCGTCCGCCGTCGAACGGGTCGAGCGCGGCGCAGGGCATCGCCGCCAGATCCTCGGGCCCGCCGATGGCATGGTGCGCGACCAGGGCCGGGGCGGCGACGATCAGCCGCTCCACCCGTCCAAGCGGCCGGACGATGAGGGTGTCGTCGGGAACGGGACCGACCTTGATCCAGCAATCGCACCCGACTTCGGCAAAGCGGATCGGCGCGTCCTCCAGAACCCAAATGACCGAGACGCCCGGATGGGCAAGCTGGAAGCGCACGGCCATATCGGCGAGATGAAGCTGCCCCAGCGCCACGGGCGCCACGACCTTCAACCGGCCGGCGACAGTCCTCTCGGATGCCCCGTGCCGATCGGCGAGAGCGTCCCATCCCGCAATCAGGGCCTGCGCGTCGCGTAAGAGATCCTGTCCCGCCGGGGTCAGGGACAGCGCATGGGTGGTGCGCCGGATCAGTTGCGCCGTCAGCCGGTCCTCGAGCTCTTTCAACTGCCGGCTGGCCGAGGCCTGGGAAAGCCCGAGATCGCGCGCGGCAGCGGTGATCGAGCCGCGGTCGGCGATGCGGACAAAGGTTTCCAGGAGCGTCAGGCGATCCAGAGGCTTGCTCATACGCAATGCGTATATCTGAACCTCACAACATCTGTCTACCGTGATACCGCGCGACCGGCCATCTTCGGTTGAACGGCGGCCGAGGGCCGCGTTTATGACAGGAGACGAAACGATGACCGACATTTCGCGCACCTATCGGCTCGGTGGATCGCTTGAGGTGAACCGTCTGGGCTATGGCGCCATGCGGTTGACCGGACAGCCGGGCAATTTTGGACCCTATCCGGATTGGGACGGGGGCAAGGCCCTTCTGCGCGCGGCCGCCGACCTGGGTGTCGGCTTCTTCGACAGCGCCTGGGCCTATGGGCCCGAAAGCGCCGATCGCATCGTCGGCGAGGCGCTGGAGGGCCGCCCCGTCGTTCTTGCCACCAAGGGTGGGGTGGACAAGCCCGAGCCCGGCCGGATCGTGGTCGACGGATCGCGCGACACGCTGCTGCGCCAGATAGACAAGGCGCTGGTCAATCTGCGGCGGGACAGGATCGATCTCTTCCAGTTGCACCGCGTCGATCCCGAAACCCCGATCGAGACATCCGTCGCCGCGCTCGCGGAAGCCAGGGCGGACGGGCGCATCGGCCATATCGGTCTGTCCAACGTGACGCGGGCCGATCTCGACCGGGCGTTGGACGTGGGGCCCATCGCCAGCGTCCAGAACCGCTTCAACATGGCGGAAACGGATCACGCCGATTTGGTCGACTATACGGGGCAGCGCGGCATCGCCTTCATTCCCTATGGGCCGCTCGGCGCCAACCCGATGCGGCGCGGCGCCACGCTGGCGCCGCGCGAGGCCCTGGCCTGGCTGCTGAAGCGCGCGCCCAACATCATCGTCATCCCCGGCACGACCTCCATCGCCCATGTCGAGGAAAACTGGAGCGCCTGGGATCTTGTCTGATCCGCGTTGCGGCGCCATCAAGGGGAAACCTGTCGGCATCGGGATACCGCGCGTCTCAACAAGAGCGGCTTTGTGTCCGGCAAGCGACCTGCACTCCGTCCGAAGGTGTTTACCTGCGCCATCGGCGCACCACATGTTCGGATAGGACTGACATCGATATTCGAGGGGAGCGACCGATGATCGGCAGACGGACGGTCTTGAAGGCGGCGGCGGGTTTGAGTCTCGTGGTCCTCGCGCCGGGGTTGGCGCTGGCCCATCACGGCTGGCGGTGGACCGAGGACGGCAACATCGAGCTGACCGGCATCGTCACCTCGGTCCGCCTGGGCAACCCGCACGGGGTTCTGACCGTGGACGCCGAGGGCGAGGTCTGGACGGCGGAGGTTGGCCAGCCCTGGCGCAACGAACGGGCGGGGCTGACCGATGCCATGCTGGCCGAAGGGACGGAGCTGACCATCATCGGCCAGCGCTCGGCGGACCCCGGGGAACTGCGGATCAAGGCCGAGCGGGTAATGATCGGCGGCGCCCTCTACGATCTCTACCCCGACCGCGACTAGCGGTTTCGCAGTCAGACCGCGGGATCGGCCGTGCTGGCCGAGCTTTTGAGTGCCATCGAGGGATCGGCGATCGCCTCCGGCCTGCGGGTGGCGCGCTGGGGCTATGCCGCCGTCAATGCCGGCCATATCGTGGGCATAGCGCTTCTGTTCGGGTCCATCGTGCCGCTGGACCTCAGGCTGATGGGTTTCTGGCGGTCGGTGCCCGTTCCTGATCTTGCACGGGTGCTGGTGCCGGTTTCGGTGGCCGGCCTTGTCCTTGCCGCCGCCACCGGCGCGCTGCTGTTCTCGGTCGGCGCCACCGACTACGCCGCCATGCCGCTGTTCCAAATCAAGCTGCTGCTGATCCTGGCCGCCGTGGCCAATGCCCTGCTGCTGCGCCGCCTAGCCGGTCCGTCGCCGCGGTGGAAGGCGGCGGGCGCCCTGTCGCTCTGCTTGTGGCTGGCGGTCATCGCCTGCGGCCGGGCGCTGGGGTATCTTTAGGGCTGGCGTCCGAAGTTCGACTACGCGCCGTGATCCGGGAACCGTGAGAAAGCGCCATCGCCTGCGGTAGCCGGCTCCGCTATCCTCCCTCCCATGACCCAGACCGCGCCCATCGGCCTCATCACCGCGATCCCGGAGGAACTGGCCCGGTTCGGGGAGCATTTCCGGGAACACGACCGGCGGGAGGTGGCCGGTCTGGTCTTTCGCACAGGCGCCATCGACGGCCGGGCGGTGGTCGCGGTCGAAGCCGGGATCGGCAAGGTCAACGCGGCCCTGGTCGCCACCCTGCTGGCGCGGGAGTTCGGCTGCCGGGCGCTGACCTTTTCCGGCGTCGCCGGCGGGCTCGATCCCGATCTGGGGGTCGGCGACGTGGTGGTCGCCACCCGGCTGGTCTGTCACGACTACGGCGCCCTGGTGGACGGGCGGATCGTCGTCTACCAGCCCGGCGTACCGCCGCTGCCGGGGGTGGACACGGCCCACGGCTACGACATGCCCGCACCGCTGGAGGCGCGGCTGCGCGGGGCGCTCGACGGTCTTGCCCTGCCATCGCTGGGGGCCCGGGCGGCCGGTGGCATGCCGCGCCGTCCGGTCCTCCGGTTCGGTACGATCCTGACCGGCGACAGCTTTCTCAACTGCGCCGCCACGCGACACCGGCTGCACGACGATTTCGGTGGTCTGGCGGTGGAGATGGAGGGCGCCGCCGTGGCCCAGGTCGCCGGGCGCTTCGGTATCCCGTGGGTGGTCGTGCGCGCGCTCAGCGATCTCGCCGGCGCCGACAGCCATGTCGACTTCCCGGCCTTTCTGTCGGAAACGGCGGGCCTGGCCGCCGCCGTCATGCGCCGCGTCGTCGCCGCCGTTTGAGTCGGTTCGCTAGCCTGCCAGGGCCGCGGCGATGGCCGCCCCGACCCGGGCGTTGTTGAGCACCAGGGCGATGTTGGCGTCCAGGCTGCGGCCACCGGTCAGGGCGACGATGCGGGACAGAAGATAGGGCGTGACATCCTTGCCGGCGATGCCTTGCCGCGCCGCCTCGTCCAAGGCCGCGCCGATGACCGCGTCGATGTCGGCGGCCGACAGGGCCGCGTCTTCGGGGATCGGGTTGGCGATCACCGCACCGCCGCCGCCCAGGTCGCGGTGCGCCCGCCAGACCGCCGCAACCGCCGCGGCGCTGTCGCAGCGATGCTCCAGATCCAGGCCGCTCTCGCGGCTGTAGAAGGCTGGAAACCGGTCGGTGCCGAAGCCCAGCACCGGCACGCCCCGCGTCTCCAGGTATTCAAGGGTCTTGGGCAGGTCCAGGATCGACTTCGCGCCGGCACAGACGACCATCACCGGCGTGCGCGCCAGCTCGTCCAGATCGGCGGACACATCGAAGCTGGTGTCCGCGCCGCGATGGACGCCGCCGATGCCGCCGGTGGCGAAGACCTCGATGCCGGCCAGATGGGCGGCCGCCATGGTCGCGGCGACGGTGGTCGCTCCGGTGCGGCCGGTGGCCAGGGCCACGGCCAGGTCGCGGCGGCTCAGCTTGGCCACGTCGTCGCCCCGGCCCAGCCTGTCGAGCGCATCCTTGTCCAGCCCGACCCGGATCCGACCGTCCATGACGGCGATGGTCGCCGGCACCGCGCCCGCGTTCCGGATCGCGGCTTCGACCGCGCGCGCCGTCTCCACATTGCGCGGATAGGGCATGCCGTGGGCGATGATCGTCGATTCCAGCGCCACCACCGGCTGTCCGGTATCGAGCGCGCGCTGCACCTCCGGCGCCAGCCGCAGCCGGTCGTCCGCCGTCATGGCCCGTCCACCGCCACCTTGGCGCGGGCCAGCACGGCGTCGGGGTGCAGCGCCGGGTTGACGCTTTCCATGACCTCGACGGCGAACGCGGCGGTCGCCAGCCCCAGCCGTACCGACGGCATCATGGCCAATCCAGTGACCAGGCCGAACAGGGTGCCCGCGGCCAGCGCGTCGCCGGCGCCGGTGACCTCCGTCACCGTGGCCGGCGCGGCCGGCAGGAATTCATGCACGCCGTCGGCGGCCACGGCCACGCCGTCCTGGCCGCGGCCGATCACCGCCGCGCCGACCCCGGCGTCGCGCAGCGTCTCGGCGACCGACAGCACCTCCAGCGGCGCGCGCACGGGCAGGCCGGTCAGCGCCGTGGCCTCGTCGGCGTTGGCGAACAGCAGATCGATGCGGTCGAGCAACCCGTCCAGCCGCACCGCCTTGGCCACGGACACGCAGTCCACCGCCACCTGCACGCCGGCCGGCCGCGCCTGCAGCAGATGACGCAGGGTGTCGGCCGGCAGGTTGGTATCCAGGAACCAGAAGGCGCAGTCGCCCAGATGGTCCGTATCGATGGCGTCGGGCGTCAGCGCGTCGTGGATATCCATGTCGGCCAGCGCCACCACCATCTCGCCGTCCCTGTCGACCAGGGCGGTGTAGGTCGCCGTCGTCCGGCCGTCGACCCGCGCAACGCCTTCGGTGTCGATGCCCAGCGCCCTCAGGCCGACCAGCAGCCGGTCGCCGTCCGCGTCCCGACCGACGCCGGCGACCATGCGCACGGCGCAGCCCAGGCGGGTCAGGGTCTCGGCCACGTTGCGGGCGACGCCGCCGGGCGCCAGGGTCACGCTCACCGGGTTGGAGCTGCCCAGCACCACCGGCCCGACGGCCCGCGCCTTGCGGTCCAGGTTGGCCGCGCCGATGCAGGCGATGGGGCCCGGCGGGGGCGGTTTTGGCGCTTTGCTCATGCGCTGGCCCGCATCATGGCGCTGAACGACAGAAGCTGATCGCACAGTCGGTCGATCCTGCCGCCGATATCGGCCGCCGTCAGTTCGTACAGCCCTTCGGCATCGGCGGCGGGGGCATAGTCGGACTTGGCGGTGCACACCTGCGACGGGATGGCGACGCCGGCCATGCCCCGGACCACGATGCGCAGATGATCGACGGCTTGGGTCGACCGGTTGCCGCCATGGCCGATCAGCCCCACCGGCTTGGCGTCCATCAGCCGCGAGGGCAGGCTGTCCAGGGCATTCTTGAGCAGCCCGCTGTAGGAATTGTGATAGACCGGCGTCGCCAGCACCACGGCGTCGGCGGCGGCGACCCGGGCCGCCAGCGCGCGCACGGCGGCGTCGGGATGACCGGCCGGATCGTCGGCATGGTCGGGGTCGCTGGGCGGCAGCCCGGCCTGGCGCAGGTCCGTCAGGTCCACCGCCGCGCCGCGCCGGCGCAGCGCCTCGGCGACCGCATGCGCCAGGCTCAACGTATAGGACCGGCGGCGGGGGCTGCCGGACAGGATCACGATTTGTGGCGAGCGACTCATAGCAAGCGGATATAGCATCGCGACCCGCCCCTGGCCATGGCCGCCGCCGCGACCGATATTGTCGGGATGGAACAGTCTCCGTTTTCACCCCTCCCGTCCGCGCCCGCCACCTCGCCCCGGCCCGCCCAGTGGTTGAAGGTCCGGCCCGAGGGCCTGCTGGTCGAACCCGGCGGCTTTTACATCGATCCCATGCGCCCGGTGGACCGCGCGGTGGTCACCCACGGCCACGCCGACCACGCCCGGCCCGGCAACCGCCACGTGCTGGCCACGCCCGACACGCTGGCCATCATGCGCACCCGCTATGGCGACGCGGCGGGCGGAACGCTGCAGCCGCTGGCCCATGGCGAAACGATAAAGATCGGCCCGGTCACGCTGCGCCTGGTGCCGGCCGGTCATGTGCTGGGCAGCGCCCAGGCGGTGCTGGAGTACAAGGGCTGCCGCGCCGTCATCTCCGGCGACTACAAGCGGCGGGCGGACCCGACCTGCGCGCCGTTCGAGCCGGTGCCGTGCGACCTGTTCGTGACCGAGGCGACCTTCGGCCTGCCGGTCTTCCGCCACCCGCCGGCGGAAGACGAGATCGCCCGTCTGCTGCACTCCCTGGAGGTATTTCCCGAGCGCGCTCATGTGGTCGGCACCTATGCCCTCGGCAAGTGCCAGCGGGTGATCGCGCTGTTGCGCCGGGCCGGCTATGACCGGCCGATCTATGTTCACGGCGCGCTGGTCGCGCTGTGCGACCTCTATGAAAGGCTGGGCGTGCCTTTGGGTCCGCTGCTGCCCATCACCGGTCTGGCCCGCGACGCGCTGAAGGGCCAGATCGTGTTGGCGCCGCCGTCGGCCATCGCCGACCGCTGGTCGCGCCGCCTGCCGGACCCGGTGGTCGCTGCGGCCTCGGGCTGGATGCGGGTGCGCCAGCGGGCCCGCCAGCGCGGCGTCGAACTGCCGCTGATCGTCTCCGACCATGCCGACTGGGACGAGCTGACCACGACCATGGCGGAGGTCGACGCGCCCGAGGTGTGGGTGACCCACGGGCGCGAGGAAGCGCTGGTGCACGAGGCCGGGCGGCAGGGGCGGCGCGGCCGGGCCCTGGCCCTGGTCGGTTTCGAGGAGGACGACGGCGCATGAAGGCGTTCGCGTCCTTGATCGACGGGCTGGTGTTCACGCCGTCGCGCAACGGCAAGCTGCGGTTGATCGCCGACTATTTCGCCCACGCGCCGGATCCGGACCGCGGCCACGCCCTGGCGGCGCTGACCGGCGATCTCAGCTTCGCCACCGCCAAGCCCGGCATGATCCGCGGCCTGGTGGCCGAACGGGTGGACCCGGAGCTGTTCGGCTGGTCCTACGACTTCGTCGGCGACCTGGCCGAGACGGTGTCGCTGATCTGGCCGACGCCCGAAACCAATGCCGCCGGCGTGGCCCCGGGAGTGACCGAGGTGGTCGAGACCCTGGCGCGGACCGGCCGGGCCCAGGTGCCGGGGCTGATCGCCGGCTGGCTCGACGCGATGGGGCCGTCGGAACGCTACGCCCTGCTCAAGCTCATCACCGGCGGTTTGCGCGTCGGTGTGTCCGCCCGCCTGGCCAAGACCGCGCTGGCCCGGTACGGCGGTCAGAAGGTCGAGGACATCGAGGAGGTGTGGCACGGCCTGACCCCGCCCTATGCCGACCTGTTCGCCTGGCTGGACGGCGCCGCCGACCGGCCCCGCATCGACGAACGCGTGATCTTCCGCCCCCTGATGCTGGCCCACCCCCTGGCCGACCCGCGCGAGGAGGCGGATCTGGCGGCGCTCGATCCCGCCGCCTACCGCGCCGAATGGAAATGGGATGGCATCCGCGTCCAGCTTGCCGCGCGGGGCGGCCAGCGGCGCCTGTTCTCGCGCACCGGCGACGATGTCGGCGGCGCCTTCCCCGAGATCGTCGAGGCCATGGCGTTCGACGCCGTTCTCGACGGCGAGCTTCTGGTGGTGCGCGACAATGACGTCGCCGCCTTCAACCATCTGCAGCAGCGGCTCAACCGCAAGCGGGTGACGGCCAAGATGCTGGGGGACTATCCCGCCTGGGTCCGGCTCTACGACATTCTCTTTGACGAGGCGGAGGATCTGCGCCCCCTGCCGTTCGACGTCCGCCGCCAGCGGCTGGAGCGCTGGTACGACACCGCGTCGCCCCGCCGCATGGATCTGTCGCCGCTGATCCCGTTCGACGACTGGCCGACGCTGGAGGCCTTGCGCGACGGCGCCCGGGCGCGGGCCATCGAGGGGCTGATGCTCAAGCGCGCCGACAGCGCCTATGTCGCCGGCCGCCCCAAGGGCCCGTGGTTCAAATGGAAGCGCGGGGCGCTGACCCTGGACACGGTGATGATGTACGCCCAGCGCGGCCACGGCAAACGCTCGTCCTTCTACTCGGACTACACCTTCGGCGCCTGGCGCCCGGCCGGCGACGGAGAGGCGGGGGAGGAGCTGGTGCCGGTCGGCAAGGCCTATTTCGGTTTCACCGACGACGAGCTGCTCCAGCTCGACCGCTGGGTGCGCAACAACACCGTCAAGCGCTTCGGCCCGGTGCGCGAGGTGGCCCGGGACCTGGTGCTGGAGGTGGCCTTCGACAGCGTCCACGCCTCCACCCGCCACAAATCCGGCGTCGCCATGCGCTTCCCCCGCATCCACCGCATCCGCTGGGACAAACCGGCCGCCGAGGCCGACCGGCTGGAGACGCTGAAGGCGATGATGGTGGAGTAGGAGAGGGGCGTCAGAGGCAGCCCAGGCTTTGTCACCGGCCGTTGCG
>JBQLZQ010000064.1:0-27895 GCA_052168355.1 Inquilinaceae bacterium | reverse complement strand
ACAGAGAATCACGAAATCCGACGCGCCACGAGTGTCTTTTTCAGCACCCTGCTAGAGCCGTTCCGACAGCCAGATGGCGGTGCGCGACCCGGCCTTGATCGCCCGCGTCAGGGCGCGATAGGCCGGCGCCCGTTCGGCATCGTGGGCCAGGCCGATGTCCCGGTGCTCCTCCTCCTCGGCTCGGAACTGCTCGATCTTGGCTTTCAGCGCGGGTTCGTCGTCGCCCAGGGCCTCGGCCTGGCGGGCATAGTGTTCGTCGATCACCTCCTCCACCGCCACGGTGCAGGCCATGGCCGCGCGCCGGCCCATCAGCGCGGTGCCGGCCCCCAGCGCGAACCCGGCGACATGCCACAGCGGATGCAGCAGGGTCGGCCGCACCCGCCGCTCCACGATCATCTTGTCGAACGCCGCCAGATGAGCCTGCTCCTGCTTCGCCATATGTTCCAGGGTGGGACCGATCTCGGTGTCGCCCAGCACGGCGATCTGGCCCTGATAGATCCGCTGGGCGCCGTATTCCCCGGCATGGTCGACGCGGATCATCCGCGCCACCTGGCGGTGCCGGTCGGGTTCGCCGGGCAGGCGCTGGGCGCGGCCGGGACGGCCGGGGGGGCGGGAAGACGGGAGGGTCATGGACGAGGCTCCTTGGTCAGGCGGCCGGCTGCCCACAATCCGAACATGCCCAGCGCCAACGATGCGATCAGGTTGTAGCCGGCCATGGATATCCCGAACAGGGACCAGACCACCTCGTCGCACCGTACGACGGGGGTGGCCAGAAGCTGTTCCCTGAGCTCGGCGGCGCTGCCGCCGCTCAAAGTGGCGCTGCCGCAGCTTTCCAGGCCGGCCCACCAATGCTGCTCCACACCGACGTGAAAGGCGGCGATCCCGGCCCCGGCCAGCAGCGCGACGCCGATCGACGCCAGCAGTAGGCGCCGCGCACGGGCCACGGCCACGGCCAGCAACGCCAGGCCGATGGCCGCCGCGTAGGGCCATCGCTGGTAGAGGCAGAGCTCGCACGGTCGCAGCCCGCCCCAATATTGCGACGCCAGCGCGGTTCCCAAGACGGCCGTGCAGGCCAGCAGCAGGATCGGCGATGCGTTGCGGTGCAGGGTCAGCATGGGCATTCCGTAAACCCCCGCGGTCCTCGTGGCCAGGGGCGGAATGCCGCGCCACCGCCGGCCGGCAGGGCCGGCGCGCCGTCAGAAGACGTAGCGAACAGCCACAAAACCGCCGACCAGAAGGACAAAGGCGAGGGTGAACAGCAGGCCCATCCGCTTTTCGATAAAGGTGCGCATGGCCGGGCCGGCGTACCACAACAGGCCAGCCACCAGAAAAAACCGGGCGCCGCGCGACAGCAGGGAGGCGACGATGAATGTTCCCATGTCGAGCTGGGTCACGCCGCTGGCGATGGTGATGACCTTGTACGGAAAAGGCGTGACGCCCGCGCCGGCCACGATCCAGCCGCCGAATTCGTTATAGTAACTCTGGAACTCGGCGAACTTGTCGGCATAGCCGTAGAAATCCAGCAGCGGCAGACCGATCGCGTCGAACAGGTAATAGCCGATGGCGTAGCCGGCGACGCCGCCCAGAACCGACGACACGGTGCAGACGGTGGCGATCAGCCAGGCCTTTTCGCGCGCCGCCAGCACCATGGGGATCAGCAGGAGATCCGGCGGGATCGGGAAGACCGAGCTCTCGACGAACGAGATGACCGCCAAGCCCCATAAGGCATGGCGGTGACCGGCAAGGCTCAGGGTCCAATCGTAAAGGGAACGCAGCACGGTCGGGCGAATCCGGTGGTTTGAGGCGGCTCGGCCAGCGGTGTATCAGTCCCAACCGCCGCCGTCCATGACGGCGGCGCGAAAATGGTCCCCGCGCACCGGGGCGGCCCGGATAAGCGGCTAAGAGAGGCCGAAGTTGACGGCGGCTTCCGCTCCATTATGATGCCCGCCGCGGCCGCGCGTTGGCCGCCGGTCACGCGGGCGTGGCGGAACTGGTAGACGCGCCGGACTCAAAATCCGGTTCTGGTGACAGAGTGTCGGTTCGAGTCCGACCGCCCGCACCATCGATCGCGAAGATAACGACGTTCCCGCTTCCACATGCCAGGCACTGGGTCCGTCCATCCCCGTGCCAGCCGGCTGTCAAAGGGCGCCGCCAAGGTGTGCGGACTCATTGTCCGTCGCCGCGCCAGCCGTCGGCGAAGTCCACCCGGTCGGCGCCGGCGAACCGGGCGACGCGGGCAAGCTCCGCCGCCAGTCGGGCCTCGCGGCCGGCCGACAGGCGGATGCCAGGCTCAAGCCACAGGCGGCGGACGGCCAGCGTGCCCTCGGCGCGACGGATCTTCATGTCGATCCGGCCGACCATGCGGTCGCCCTCCAGAAGCGGGAAGACATAGTATCCATAAGTGCGCTTATGTTGTGGCACAAAAACCTCGATCCGGTAGCGAAAACCGAACAGCCGTTCGGCCCGGGCCCGGTCGCGCAGCAGGGGGTCGAACGGGCTGAGCACCCGCAGACGGGCCGGCGGCGGCGGTGCGGCGTCGACATGGTCGGCGATGTCGGGCCGGGCGAAACAGAGACGCTGGCCGCTTCCGTTCGCCGTTTCGATCCGCACCGTCCGCAAGCGGTCCCCCTGGGCGGCGACCCAAGCCTTGGCCTCGGCCGGCGACACGGCGTCCCAGAAGGACGCAATCTCTCCCGGTGTGGCAAACCCCAGCCGGTCGAGGGCACCCTGGCAGGCCCAGTCGACAAAGGCGTCGGTCGAGACCGTTTGATCCCGGTAGTATCCGGGGATGGCGCGCGCGGTCAGGTCGTAGACCTTCTGGAACCCGTCGCGCCTGACCACCGCGACCTCGCCGGTTCGCCACAGATACTCCAGCGCCGTCTTGGCGGGATGCCAATCCCACCAGCCGGTCCCCGTCCGTCCGTCCGCCGGGGCAAGATCGCGGGCCATG
This sequence comes from Inquilinaceae bacterium, assembly GCA_052168355.1. Classification (GTDB taxonomy): domain Bacteria; phylum Pseudomonadota; class Alphaproteobacteria; order DSM-16000; family Inquilinaceae; genus JBQLZQ01. The sequence continues at coordinate 24,945 of JBQLZQ010000064.1, read as the reverse complement.
GTCGGCCCGTGACGGTCGATCCGGTCGAGCACCGTCTCGATCATCTCCTCGAACCCGTCGCGGCGCCATTTGCCCCAGCGTTCTTTCAGGCGGGCCCGTTCCCGGGCGAAGCGGTGACGCCAAAAGGGAAAATAGGCGGTGGGGATGATCGCCGCGTCGTGGGTCCAGTTCTCGAACACCGCCCCCTGCCGCTCATGCAGGTCGACCAGGTGTCGCTGCCGATAGGTCTGGTTGCGTGAAAACAGGATCTGGTGGTGGGCCCGCTCGACCGTGGCGATGCTGTCGATCTGGACGAACCCCAGCCGCTCGATCAGCGTCCGCAGCCCGTCGCGGCCCAGGGCGGTTCGCGGCGGCTGGGACAGGCCCTGCAGGTGCAGGAACAGGCGCCGCGACTCGGCATTGGTCACGACCAGGGTCATCGACCGCCGGCGGGCGCCAAGGGGCCGTTGCGAGAAGCGGATCGAAACATCGGGCGAGATCGTCGGTGGCTGTTTTTGGATCGGCGACGATCCTGCGCGATCGGACGGGTGGTTTCAATCCGCGCCGTCGGCCGCGGTGCGGGCCGACGCGGCGATGACGCGTTCGGCCGGCAGCAGCACCCGAACCGTGGTGCCGACATCGGCCGTGCTGTCCAACCGCAGGATGCCCCCGTGAAGCTCTGTCAGGACCTTGGCCAGGGGCAGGCCCAGACCGGCGCCTTGGGCGGGATGGGCTCGGGAATCGTGGGCCCGCGCAAAAGGCTCCAGAACGCGTTCCTGGTCGGCGGCGGCGATGCCGATGCCCGTGTCGGCCACCGAGACCTCGATGGCGCCGTTCGCCGTGCGCGTCAGGCTCGTCGTCACGGTCCCCCCGGGTCGGGTAAACTTGATCGCGTTGGTAAGCAGGTTCAGCAGGATCTGCTTCAGCTTGGTCTCGTCGGCCATGATCGCGACGTTGCTTGGCAGCGGGCCGCGACCCAGTGTGACGCCGCCGCTCTCCGCGTGGGGGCCGAGAAGGGTGAGGGAGTCCCTGACCAGGGTCGTCAGGTCGACCGGGCCGTCCCGCAGGTCGAGCCGACCGGCCTCGGCGACCGAAAGATCGATGAGGTGATTGACCAGCTCCAGGAGCATGGTGCCGCTTTGATAGACATATCCCACATGCTCCTGCTGGTGCCCGTTGAGCGGCCCGTAAAGCTGCCGGCGCAGCAGATCGGAGAACCCGAGAATGGCGTTGAGCGGGGTGCGCAGTTCATGGCTGACATTGGCCAGGAAGGATGATTTCGCCTGGCTGGCCTCGGTGACGTGGCGGAGCGCCTGCGACAAATCTTCGAGCCGCTGGCTGGCCATCCGCGCGTTGAGGCGCATCAGGTCCGTCGCCGTACCGATGCCCGCGTATCGGCCGTCCCGGGTCACGATAAACCCCTGGTCGACGGCTTTGGGCACGACGTTCACGACAAGATGGCTGACCTGATCGATGGGCTGATGAAGATCCACCGCAAGCGGGTTGGCGTCCATGAGCCTGGTAATCGGCTTGGTGTTGTAGATTTCCGGCCAATAGGGTTTGGCCATACTGGCCAGAAAGGCATTGCGGGCGACCAGCCCGACAGGCCGGCCATCGTCGACCACCGCCACGCCGGGTTGCTGGGGACTGTCGAGCAGAAGGGCGCGGACGTCGGCGCAGGTGGCGCCGGGCCTGATCGGCGCGATGGCCAGCATCGGCACGGGGGATATCCCGGGCCCGCCTGTCTGAGCGCAGCGGGTCGTGGCGGAGGGACCAGGCTCCATGGGGCAGGATTCTTACCGTCGAGCAACAATCGTTCGAGAGCAAGGTAAGCGCCAAACGTAAACAAAAGATAAGGGGTGAACAAAGTATTAGGGTGCGTCTGAAAACCGGACACGGCGCGCACCGCTCTGTTTCGACAAAGGCTCTCAGGGCGAAGTCAGCGGCCCGTGCCGTCGTCCAGGAACGTGGCCAGAAGCTTGTACTTCACCTGGGTCGTCGATGCCGTGCGGTAGTATTGGACAAGCTGGCGCGACGGATCGGCCATCCGGTCGAAGCCTGAGATAAAGGCGACGATGACGCCGATGGTCGTCTCCCCCTGAATGGCCAGGTATCCGCCCACGATCAGCACGCTCAAGGGCCCCATCTGGTGCATCATGTTGACAAAGAACTTCTGGATGAATTTCAGGCAGTATAGCCGGATCCGATTGCGGTAGATCCGTTTCAGGTCGTTCTCGAAGTTGCTCTGACGATCCTTGGGCGTATGGCCATCGTCGTCGGGCGTGCTGTCGCCATCGGCGTCCCCATCGGCCACCACCTGGTCGCCCAGTTCGCGGATCAGTTCGATGCGCTTTTGCGTGAGCCGATTGACGAAGCGCTGCAGCCACGGCACGACGATGATCTGGGGGACGTAAAAGGCCAGGCTGACAACGGCGATCAGAGGTTCGACCACCATCATATAGCCAAGGACCGCTATCACCGTGCCGGCTTGGATGAAGGGTTCGGAAAAACTCTCGCCGACAAAACCGCCGACCTGTTCGACCTCACTGGAAACCATTGAAACGACGGAACCGTCGCCTTCGGCTTCGTCCGCGTCGTTACCCTTGTTGTTGGCCGCGTTGGTTTGAAACAAATGACGACGCAAGCGCCGGATGACCTGCTCGCTGACCATGCCGCGATAGAGCCGCAGGACGAATTTGAGCAGTCCCTGCAACAGCGCCGTTGCCGCGTACGCCCCACCCAGCCAGTACAGGAGAGTCAGGTCGAATCCGCCGATCGCGTCATTGATGATGCGTCGTTGAAGCTCAAGCGGGACCATCGACAGGGGCGCGATGATCGCGGCCAGAAGGCACAGCAGAACCTGCGGCCGCGCGCTGACCCGCCAGATATAGCCGAAGATGGTCCGGGCCATGGCGCGCCGGCGACTTGGTTCGTCTTTCTTCTCGGCTTCGTCGTTCTTCTCGGCGATGCTGGCCATGGGTCAGGCCGCCGTGTTTGTTGGTCTGGTTCCGGCGCCGCGACCGCCGTATAAGGATGCATCGCGACCCCTAAACCGGAGTGTGTGTCCATGCGTGGTCCGCAGATCGCTTCCATCGTCCTGGCCGCCAGCCTGGCTCTCACCGCCTGTGGCAGCAGCCTGCCCGACCGGACCTATGGAGGGGCCGGTGTCGGCGCTGGAACCGGAGCGGCCGTTGGGGTTCTGTTCGGCGGGGTTGGCGTCATCCCGGGCGCCATCGTCGGCGCCCTGGCGGGAGGGACGACCGGCGCCGTTACCAGCGAGGACGAGATCGACCTGGGCGACCCGGTCTGGCGTTGAGCCGCGAGTCCGGGATGACCGCAACCAAGACTTATCGGGCACCGGCCGACCGCACGCAATTGACACACAAGGGGGTGGTCGGGTCGGCATCCAGCCGGGCCGGGGCGATCGGCTCCCCGCAATGGGTGCAGTCGCCGTAGGTCCCGGCATCGATCCGTTCGAAAGCGGCATCGATCCGTGCCAGTTCGACCTCGCGCCGGCGCCGTGTCTCCAGAGCCATGGCTTGCACCTGCAGCGCGTCCATGCGCGACAGGCGGCCCACCCGGGTCTGATCCAATTCGATGGGGTCGCGAGTCGCCTCGGCCCCCTCATCCAGGTGTTGCAACTCGTCTCGGCGGGCGAGAAGGAGCGCCTTGACGGCGTCGAGATCGGGCCGTTGACCGGGCTGGCCGGACAGATGTTTCACATTCATGAAGACCAGTCTAGGTCAGCCGCCTGATCTGGTACAGCGATCCGGCGTGGCTCCGCCGGTTTTGAGCCTTGTCCCCGGTCGCAAATCGGGCAAGGCTGACGGCTGAATCGCATCGAGGGCGACGGTGAAGGGGGGATCCATGGATGTAAGGGCGGCGGTGGCCCATGAGGCCGGCCAGGAACTGACGATCGAGACGGTACAGCTCGACGGGCCGAAGGAAGGCGAGGTGCTGGTCGAGTTGAAGGCGACGGGGATCTGCCATACCGATGCCTTTACCCTGTCCGGCGAAGATCCCGAGGGGCTGTTTCCCACCATTCTGGGCCACGAAGGAGCGGGTGTCGTCGTCGAGGTCGGTCCCGGCGTTCGGTCGGTGGCGCCCGGCGACCATGTCATCCCGCTGTACACACCCGAATGCCGAGAGTGCGAATACTGCCTGTCGGGCAAGACGAACCTTTGCCAAAAGATCAGGGCGACCCAGGGGCGCGGTGTGATGCCCGACGGCACCAGCCGCTTTTCCTTAAAGGGAAAGCCGCTCTACCACTACATGGGCTGCTCGACCTTCGCCAACTACACGGTCCTGCCGGAAATCGCGGTGGCCAAAATCCGGCGGGACGCGCCCTTCGACATCGTCTGCTACATCGGATGCGGGGTGACCACGGGCGTCGGCGCCGTGGTCAACACGGCCAAGGTGGAACCGGGATCCACGGTCGTTGTTTTCGGCTTGGGCGGGATCGGGCTCAACGTCATCCAGGGGGCGCGGATGGTCGGCGCCACGATGATCGTCGGGGTCGATTTGAACCCGGAGCGCGAGGCGATGGGGCGCCGGTTCGGCATGACCCATTTCGTCAACCCAAAGGATGTGACGGATGATCTGGTCGGCCATCTGGTGGAGTTGACGGGCGGTGGCGCCGACTACAGTTTCGAGTGCATCGGGAACGTGCAGGTGATGCGTCAGGCTCTGGAATGCTGTCACAAGGGTTGGGGTGTCAGCACCATCATCGGCGTGGCCGGGGCGGGGCAGGAAATCGCCACGCGGCCCTTCCAGCTTGTCACTGGCCGGGTGTGGCAGGGGACCGCCTTTGGCGGGGCGCGCGGCCGCTCCGACGTGCCCAAAATTGTCGACTGGTACATGCAGGGCAAGATCCAGATCGACGAATTGATCACTCACAAGATGCCGCTGGATCGGATCAACGATGCCTTCGACCTGATGCACAAGGGCGATTCGATTCGCTCGGTCGTGACCTATTGAGGTGGCCGCGCGATGACCGGCGACATGCTTGAAACCATTAGCGAACAACGCACCTTTGGCGGCGTTCAGGGGTTCTATCGCCACGACAGCGGCGAAACGGGAACGTCGATGCGGTTCGGCGTCTTCCGGCCGCCCCAGGCCGCCGACGGCCCGGTGCCGGTCCTGACCTTTCTGGCCGGCCTGACCTGTACGGAGGAAACGTTCGCCATCAAAGCCGGCGCCCAGCGTCTGGCGGCGCAGTACGGCATCATGCTGGTAACGCCCGACACCAGCCCGCGCGGCGCCGGGCTGGACGGCGAGGACGACGATTGGGATGTCGGTACCGGGGCCGGGTTTTATCTGGATGCGACTCGGGCGCCCTGGTCGCGGCACTACCGGATGGCCAGCTATGTCGCCGACGAACTGCCGGCGCTGGTTGCCGCCCGGTTTCCCGCTCGGATGGACCGCCAGGGCCTTTTCGGCCATTCCATGGGCGGTCACGGGGCCCTGACCCTGGCCCTCAAGCGGCCCGGTGCCTACCGGTCGGTTTCCGCCTTTGCGCCCATTGCGGCCCCGTGCGCCTGTCCCTGGGGGAAAAAGGCATTCGACCTCTATCTGGAGGACCCGGCGACCGAGGGACCGGCTCACGATGCCACCGCCCTGGTCGAGGGCGGTGCCCGGTTCGACGGTCTGATCCTGGTCGACCAGGGCGAGGCCGACCCGTTCCTGGCCGACCAGCTTTATCCGGACCGGTTCGAACGGGCGTGCGCCGCCGCCGGGCAGACGCTGACCCTGCGCCGGCATCCCGGTTATGACCACAGCTATTACTTCATCGCCACGGCGATCACCGACCATATGGCCCATCACGCCGCCGCCCTGACCCGCTGATCAGAGGATCTCGCACAGGGGACTCAGGAGAGGATGACCGGCAAAGGCGGTCTGTTAGGGGGCGCTGACAGGAGTCAGGGTCACCGGCACGCCGCCGTCGATCCAGCGCCAGCCGCCGTCGTCGGCGCGCATGATCCAATCCCGGCATTCCGAACCGTTCCAGGTCCGTACCGAATCGTCCAGATTTCCGAGAACATAGGTGCCGGCGTCGGTCTCGACCGTCAGCACCGCATGGATCTCGTCGCCATCCACCGGCTGGTTGTAGGCATAGCAAAAGGCGGGACGCAGGGCCCCGGCCGGCCAGCCGCGGGACATCAGTTCATCCCGCTTGGTCAGGGCGATGTCCTCGCAGTCGCCGGCGCCCCCCGGTTCCAGCAGGGTCCACTGGTCGCCGACCGTCACGGCGTCGGGCTGCTGGGTCACACCCCGGTTCACCAGGCCCTGGATCTCCGTCAATTCCGCCCATCGCGCCTCCGTCAGGCGCACCCGTGTCGGCGTCTCGCCACAGCGATGGCGGTCCCCGTCCTCGGCGCAAAACTGCAGCCAGGGGGCGGGCGAGGCGCCGATGGGGGCGGCCATTGGCATGGACGAAATCGGTGAGCCGCCGGCCGTGTGGTGCCAGCGCCCGATCGAGGCCGGGGCGGTCGCAAAGGCGGCGGGCTCCAGCTCCGCGGCGCTGTCGGGCGTGCAACCGGCCGCTGCGACCGCCACCGCCAGGCAGCGCAGCACAGGGGGAAGGGACAAGACGGCGCGCGGCATGGCTCACTCATCGATGGCAGGCGGCGGACATGATAGCACGCCAAGTATAGTCGGATTGAGGCGTATTTTAGGAACAATCGCGTCGGGCGCCGATTGTCCGTGTTATCCCCGGGTTCGGGCCCCAACGGCGGCCATGACCCGTCTGTGCGCCTCGTTTCCCGCCTCCTGCAGATGGTTCCGGCTGGTTCGGTACTCCGCCTCCCGCTCGGGATCGCCGATCGTCGGTAGGTTGATGTCGACATTGTAGAGCACGGCCGTCAGCGCCCCGTGGAGCAAGGCTGCCCCGGCGGCGACGTCGCTCAGGATCTGACGGCCGGAGGCATGGGCCGCCTGATGAGCGAGGTCGAGCGCCTCAACCGCGATCTGCGCGGCGTTGAGGGGTATTTCGGTCGCTGCTGCCGCCGCCTCGGCCAGGCCCGCCCGTCGGGCGGCCTTTTCCTCGTCGGTCCCGCGTGGCCGCGAAAGCGCCTCCATATAGGCCTGAAACACGGCGATATCGGCGTCGGCATGCTCGCCCAGTTCGCGCATCAGGCGGTCGCCGCTGTCGATCAGCGGGGTGAGCGATGCGACATCCTCGGCCTTCCGGGCCGTGACCCGCAGCGCCATGAGCACCAGCCCGACGCCGATGGTGGCGCTGACCATGGCCGCTGCCCCGCCCCCGGGGGTCGGGGCGGCGCTGGCCGTTCGGTCGCGAAACTCCGCCAGCCCCCAGGTCCAAACGCTGTCGGGCGCCGCGGTCATGGCGTGGGCCCAAGCTGCAGGCGCATGGCGTGCATCAGATTGTCGAAAATCAGGGCGGCGGTCAGGGGCCCCACGCCGCCGGGCACCGGCGTCAATACCTTGGCCTTGGCCGCCACGCTGGCGGCGTCGACATCGCCGACCATCGACTCCCCGACCATGTTGATCCCGGCATCGATCACGATCTGTCCTTTCCTGATATGCTCGCCGGTGATCAGCCCCGGCCGCCCGGCGGCGACGAAGACGACATCGGCGGGGGCGATGGATGCCGCCAGATCGCGGGTTCGGGTATGGCACACGGTCACCGTCGCATCCCGGTTGATCAACATCGGGATCAGGGCACGCCCCACCGACCGGCCCCGGCCGACGATCGTGGCGCGGCTTCCAGACAGGGTCATCGCGCTCTCCGCCAGGGCGATACAGGCGCGCGGCGTGGCCGGCGCTATGGCGCCTTCTTCCCGACCGGCGGCGATCAGGCCCAGATTGGCCGGCGTCAGCCCGTCGACATCCTTGGACGGAACGATCCGCAGGATGGCCGCCTCCGCGTCCAGGCTGGGGTCCACCGGCAGTTCCAGAAGGATGCCGTGGACGGCGGGATCCATCGATAGGGCCTTAATGCGCGATTCCAGCGTCGCCTGCCCGTCCGCCGGGTTTATGACCATTCGGTCCAGATCGATGCCCAGCCGCTTCGCGGCCCGGTCCTTGGCCTCCGCGTAGGCCAGGACCGCGGCATCGGTGCTGGCCACCACCACCGCCAGCCGCGGGGGAACGCCCGCCGCGCGCCAGCGGTCGGCCTCCCCGGAGATAGCGTCCTTGGCCATATCGGCCAGGGGTTTGCCACGAAGGGACTCGGCGACGGACGGGTCGGACAAAGGGGTGAACCTCGATATGCGGGGGCGGCGCGGCACGGCCGATAGGCCGGTCCCGCGTGCGCGATCCTGATACACCTCGCCTTTCGGGGCGTTCAAGGTCATAAAGCCGTCCCCTTCCCCAACCTCGATCCAGGGACACGGTCCTCATGACACCCGTCCTGTTCGGCCTTGGCAGCAATTTGGGCGATCGGGCCGGCCAATTGCGGGCCGCCCTGGCCGGGCTGCGCCGCCTGGTGCGACCGATCGCCATATCGCCGGTCTACGAGACCGCGCCCATGTATGTCGCCGCCCAGGGGCGGTTTCTTAATATGGTGGTGGCGGGCCGGACCGATTTGGCGCCGGTACCGCTTCTTCGGGCGGTCAAGGTGCTGGAGCGGGATCTCGGACGCCGACGGTCGCGGCGATTCGGTCCACGCGCCATTGATATCGACATTCTGCTCATGGGGTGCCGCCGCGTGCGGGCGACCGGGCTTGCCATCCCCCATCCGCGCATGGGAGAGCGACCGTTCGTGCTGTATCCCGCCGCCGATGTGGCGGCGGACTGGCGCCACCCGATTACCGGCCTTACCATCGCGGAAATGGCCGCCTCGCTGGATCCCGACCCGTCCATGACCAGGCTCGGCCGTCTGCCGCTACGGCGCGCCCGCCGCCGGGACAGTGGTGTGGTCGGCGCGCCTCTGCCGTAGCGGATCCCCGACCGGCCCAGGTCCCCTCCGTGCCGCTTTACCCGCGCGATCTTGGCCGGCACACTCTTATCCCATGGGTTGGGGTGCGTTGCGAATGGCCAGTTTGTCGGTGGTCGCGCTTGGGCTGGCCGCGCTGCCCGCGGCCGCGGAGCCGATAACCCTGGCCGGGATCACGTTCAGCGACGAGTTGGGCGGGTTCGAACTGCTGTCGGGCACCGGCAGCGGCACCCGCGCGGATCCGTTCGTCCTGGTCGAGCGGGTCGACGACGATGCCGCCGCCGTTCTCGTGGTGCGGGGGCTGACGCCGTCGTTCGGCAACAGGGTGGGCACCGGCCATCTGGTCGGGTTTGCCCTGACCAAGATCGTGACCAACGGAACGGGAACGGCGTGGCCGTCCTTTTCGATCGAACTGCAGCAGGTGCTGGGCGTCGACAGCACCTATGGCGACGGCCTTTCCTTCGGCCAGGGTCCACAGCCGCCGCAGCCGCCGACATCGACGCCCTATGAGGCGTTGAGCCGGGTCGACGAGCCCCTGGACGGCCTGACATTCGGCCGTGGCCGGGTCGAGCCGGGCGAAAGCGCCGAGTTCCGGGTGGTCGTAACCGAGACGACGCCGACGACCGAATTCTATATCGTCCAGCGCCGCGACGTGCCTCTGGCCGACGGCAGCCGCAGCGCAACAACCATCGCTGAGCATCGATCCCAGCCACTCCCGCCGCCCTGGTAAGCCGCGAAATCCGATGGTTTCCGGCCAGATACGGCCGGCGGCACCCTTGCCGGGACCCGGTTCCTCACCTACATTGCGCCGCGCCAGGATTTTTTGCGCCGCGTCATGCGGCCCGACATTCCCGGCGGATGAACAGCATGGGACCGGGGCATGGATGATGTTCGGCGGGTAGAGGACGGGCGGGGCTACTTCCTGGAGGAGTTGGCGGTGGGCATGTCGGCCAGTTTCGGCAAGACAGTCACGGATGCCGACGTGTTGCTGTTCGCCGGCGTTTCCGGCGACACCAACCCCGTTCATCTCAATGAGGATTATGCCCAGCAGACCCGATTCGGCGGCCGAATCACCCACGGACTGCTCAGCGCCGGGCTGATCTCGGCCGTGCTGGGCACCAAACTGCCGGGGCCCGGTTCCATTTACGTCAGCCAGAACCTCCGCTTCAAGGCGCCGGTGCGGGCGGGCGACACGGTGGTGGCCAGGGTCACCGTGACCGAGATCGTGACGGCCAAAAGCCGGGTGATCCTGCGCACCCAATGCACCGTCGCCGACAACGTGGTGATCGATGGCGAGGCCACCATCATGGTGCCGCGCCGGACCTGACCGGGGCCGGTGCGGCGTGCCTTGCGGGGGGACGAATACGGGGCCGATGAAGGTTTTCCATGGCCACCGCAACCTGCCGGCCGCGGCACGCGGAGCGGTCGTGGCAATCGGCAATTTCGACGGTGTCCATCGCGGCCATCAACGGGTCATCGCCGACGCCGCGACGCTGGCTCGCACCCTTGACGCGCCGCTGTGCGTGATGGTGTTCGAACCCCATCCGCGCGAAGTCTTCCGTCCGGACGACCCGCCGTTCCGCCTGACGCCGATGCCGGTCCGGACCCGGATCCTGGCGGCGCTCGGCGTCGATCTTCACATCGTCCTGCCGTTCGACCGTGCGTTTTCGCAAAAGACCGCCGAAGCCTTTGTCCGCGAGGTGCTGGTCAATGGGCTGGCCGCGCGCCATGTCCTGGTCGGACGCGACTTCCACTACGGGCACAAGCGCCGGGGCGATGCCACAACCCTGGAAGCCGCCGGGCGGGCCCTAGGGTTCGGGGTGACGGTCGTGGTCCCGGTCGAGGACGAGACGGGGGAGGTCTATTCGTCCAGCCGGGTTAGGACCCTGCTCGGCGCCGGCGATCCCCAGGGCGCGGCGCGCGTTCTCGGCCGACCGTGGGAAATCGAAGGCGAGGTTCAGAAAGGTGACCAAAGGGGGCGGGACCTGGGCTATCCCACCGCCAATATCGACCTTGGCCCCTATCACCGACCTGCCTTTGGCATCTACGCCGTGCGCGCCGCGACGGCGGCGGGGGAGCCAAGGTGGATCGACGGCGTCGCCAATATCGGGATCCGCCCGATGTTCCGGACCGACCGGCCGCTGGTCGAGGCGCATCTGTTCGACTTTTCCGGCGATCTCTACGGACAGGCGTTGCGGGTTCAGCTTGTCGACTATGTGAGGGAGGAGCGGCGCTTCGACGATATCGGCGCCCTGATCGATCAGATGGACGCGGATTCCGCGCACGCCCGCCGTGCCCTGGCTCGGCGGACCTAACCGCGCATGGCTGGGTCATTCGTGTCCGGGCCTATCGTTTCCGGGCCCATCGTTTCCGGGGTTGACCGCTTGGTGCGTTCGGCTAACATCCCGGCGCGATGAAGTGGATACCTGCCGACACGCCGTTTTTCGGGCGAATTATCGGCCCGGCCTCCTGACCGGGGCCGGGGTCGTGCGCCGTTCCGGCGCTGTCTGCCACGGGTTTCGACGCTCCACCGTGGCCATCCATCCATTTCGATGTGATCGCCGACGCTATCGTTTCCGGACGTCTGCGGCGTCGGCGGCAATGAGGTTTCCGCCCAAATGACCGCTTCCGATTCAACCCTTGCCGCCGGCAAGGACGGTACGGACTACCGCTCCACGGTTTTCCTGCCCAAGACGGACTTTCCCATGCGCGCCGGCCTGCCGAAGAAGGAGCCGGAACTGCTGGCCCGCTGGCGGGAAAGCGACCTTTACGGCCGCCTGCGGGCGCAATCGCGGGGTCGGGAAAAGTTCGTGCTGCATGACGGCCCGCCCTACGCCAACGGCCATCTTCACATCGGCCATGCGACCAACAAGATCCTCAAGGATGTGATCGTCCGGTCCCAGCAGATGACGGGTCGCGACGCGAACTACGTCCCCGGTTGGGATTGCCACGGCCTGCCCATCGAATGGAAGATCGAGGAAAAGTATCGGGCCGAGGGCAGGGACAAGGACGAGGTACCGGTTCTTCAGTTCCGTCAGGAATGTCGCCAGTTCGCAGCCCATTGGGTCGATGTCCAGTCGGAGGAATTCCAGCGTCTGGGGGTGATCGGCGACTGGGCCAACCCCTACACCACCATGAGCCTTCCGGCCGAGGCGCAGATCGTCCGGGAGGTCCACAAGTTCGCGGCTAACGGTGGCCTTTATCGTGGCCTGCGGCCGGTGCTGTGGTCGGTGGTGGAAAAGACGGCCCTGGCCGATGCCGAAGTCGAATACCACGACCACACCTCCAACATCGTGTGGGTTCGGTTTCCGGTGGCCACGGCGTCGCGCCCGGCGCTGGAGGGTGCGGAGATCGTCATCTGGACCACCACGCCCTGGACCATGCCGGGCAACCGGGCCGTGGCCTACGGTGCCGACCTCGACTACGCGGTGTGGCGGGTCGACGCGGTGGGCGATGGCGCCACGGCGCGGGTCGGCGATCGGCTGGTCGTCGCCGTCGCCCTGGCGGACGCGGTCCGGCAGGAGGCGGGGATCGATTCCTGGACGGCGATCGACCGGTTTCCCGGAACGGCGCTGGCCGGCACGGTCTGCCGCCATCCCTTGGCCGAGCAGGGCTACGACCACGCCGTCCCGGCCCTGGAAGCCGACTTCGTGACCACGGATCAGGGCACGGGCATCGTCCACATCGCGCCCGGGCACGGGGCGGACGATTTCGAACTGGGTCTCCGTCATCATCTCGCGGTGGCCGAAACGGTGGCCGAGGATGGTACGTTCCTGCCGCATGTTCCCTTGTTTGCCGGTCGCGCGGTCTATACGCCCGCCGGAGGGCGCGGCGATGCCGACGGTGCGGTGATCGATGCCCTGGCCGGCGCGGGACGGCTGCTGGCGCGCGGCACCCTGCGCCACAGCTATCCCCATTCCTGGCGCTCCAAGGCTCCGCTGATCTTCCGGGCCACGGCCCAATGGTTCATCTCGATGGAGACCAACGGCCTGCGGCAGAAGGCGCTCGACGCGTTGCGGCAGACGCGGTTCGTTCCGGCGTCGGGGTTCAACCGTCTCAACGCCATGATCGAAACCCGACCCGACTGGTGCGTCAGCCGTCAGCGGACCTGGGGCGTCCCGATCGCCATCTTCTACGATCGCAAGACCGGCGAGGTCCTGCGCGACGACGCGGTGTTCAAGCGCATCGCCGATACCTTCGAAGCCGAAGGCTCCGACGCCTGGTTCAACCGCGACGCCCAGTACTTTTTGGGCAACGACTATCAGGCCGACGATTACGAGCAGGTGTTCGACATCATCGAGGTGTGGTTCGAATCCGGTTCGACCCACGCCTTCGTGCTGGAACAACGGCCCGACCTTGCCTGGCCGGCCTCGCTTTATCTCGAGGGGTCGGATCAGCATCGCGGTTGGTTCCACTCCTCGCTGCTGGAAAGCTGCGGAACCCGCGGCCGCGCCCCGTACGAGGCAGTCCTGACCCACGGTTTCGTTCTGGACGAGGACGGCCGCAAAATGTCCAAATCGCTGGGCAACGGCGTCGAACCCCAGGACGTGGTGGGGCAGAGCGGCGCCGACATCCTGCGCCTGTGGGTCGTCAGTTCCGACTATTCCGACGATGTCCGCATCGGCCCGGAGATCCTGAAATACCAGGCCGACACCTATCGGCGGCTGCGCAACACGTTGCGCTATCTCCTGGGCGCGTTGCAGGGGTTCGAGGCCGACGAGCGTGTCGAACCTTCCGCCATGCCGGAACTGGAGCGCTGGGTTCTGCACCGTCTGTCCGAGATGGATGGTCTGGTGCGCCAGGGCATCGCGGACTTTGATTTCAACACCATCGCCACGGCGCTGCATCAGTTTTGCGTCTCCGACCTTTCAGCCTTCTATTTTGATGTCCGTAAGGACTCGCTCTATTGCGACAGGCCGGACGATCCGCGGCGGCGCGCCGTCCGAACCGTTCTGGACCGGGTGTTCGACTGCCTGACGGCTTGGCTGGCGCCGATCCTTGTGTTCACGGCGGAAGAGGCCTGGCTCCAGCGCATGGGAGAAGACGCCCACAGCGTGCATGAACGGCAGATGCCGGAGGTGCCGGCCGGCTGGCGCGACGAGGCGCTGGACACGCGGTGGCAGGAAGTGCGTCGGGTCCGGCGGGTCGTCACCGGGGCCCTTGAGCTCGATCGGGCGGAGAAGAAGATCGGGTCGTCGCTTCAGGCCCATCCGACGGTTCACGTCTCGCCGGATCTGATCGCCGCCCTGGACGGCGTGGACTTTGCCGACATCGTCATCGCCTCGGCCGCGACCATCTCCACGGAGCCGCCACCGGCCGATGCCTTCCGGCTTGAAGACGTGCCGGATGTCGCCGTGGTCACGGGGCTGGCGGTCGGGGACAAGTGCCAGCGCTGCTGGAAAATCCTGCCCGAGGTGGGGACCCATGCGGATCACCCCGGCCTGTGCGACCGCTGCACCGACGCCGTGAGGCCCCGATGATGCGCTTTGGCATGTCGCTGGCGTTGCTGGTGCTGATCGTCGATCAGATCACCAAGCAGATTATCGTCGGCGAGGTCATGCAGCCGCCCCGCGTGATCGAGGTGACGGGATTTTTCAACCTGGTCATGGTCTGGAACCGCGGCATCAGCTTTGGCATGCTTGCCGGTCAGCACGAAGCCATGCGGTGGGTCCTGTCGGCGGTGGCCCTGGCGGTCACGGTCGTGTTGATTCTCTGGCTGCGGCGCATGGACCGGCGCTGGCCGGCTGCTTCCGTGGGGCTGGTCATCGGCGGCGCCGTCGGCAATGTGATCGACCGGTTCCGCTACGGCGCCGTCGCGGACTTTGTCGACCTGCATGTTTTTGGGTATCATTGGCCCGCCTTTAACGTCGCCGACGCGGCGATCAGCGTGGGCGTGGTCATGCTGTTGATCGACAGCTTCGTCGGGGAAGGCTCGCGGCCCGAAGGCCGAAAACAGAAAACGGGGCAGGAATCGTGAAAAGACATCCATGGATGACGGTCGCCGGGGCGATGGCCGCCCTGGTTTTTCTTTCGGGCTGTGGCGAGGCCCGCAAGGCGTTCGGCATCGACCGGTCGACGCCGGACGAATTCGCCGTGGTCTCGCGCGCGCCGCTGACGCTGCCGCCCGAATACAACCTCCGGCCGCCCGAACCGGGGGCGCCGCGACCGCAGGAAGGAACCGCGTCCGACCGTGGCAGGGCCTTGCTGGCCGGCGACACGATGGGGGCGGGCATTGCCGCCGACGGCTCCCTCATCGAGGCCAGCGTGGCGGAAAACGCCCTGTTGAACCGGGCCGGCGCCGCCCAGCGCGATCCCGATATCCGCCGCACCGTGAACCAGGAATCCACCGACCTGCTGATCGCCGATCAGAATTTCGTCGATCGGCTTCTGTTCTGGCAGGACGGGCAGGCGCCCGGCGACATCATCGATCCCGCCGCCGAGCGGCAGCGCCTGGCCACCAACGCGGCCCTGGGCCGCCCGATCAACGAGGGCGAGATCCCGATCATCGTGCGGAAGGAACGGGCGCCGCTGGAAGGCCTGTTTGATTTCTGACCGGCCGCACCCCATGTCTGCTGCGATCCTCCGGGAGTCAGTCAACAAACGATAGGATGCGCGTCATATGGCGGTGTTGAAACGGCGCTGGGGCGTTTTCGCGTTTTTCTGCCTGGCGATCGTATCGACGCCGGGCTGGGCGTCGACCGGTCTGTTCGACCCTGAAACCTTCACCCTGGACAACGGCATGGAGGTGGTGGTCGTCACCAACCGCAGCGCGCCGGTGGTCAGCCACATGGTCTGGTACAGGGTCGGGGCGGCCGACGAACCGCCGGGCAAATCCGGCATCGCCCATTTTCTCGAGCATCTGATGTTCAAGGGCACGCCGACGGTGCCCGATGGGGCATTCAGCGCCACGATCGCGCGCAATGGCGGCCAGGACAACGCCTTCACCAGTTGGGACTACACCGCCTATTTCCAGAACGTCGCGGTCGACCGACTGCCGATGGTGATGGAACTGGAAGCCGACCGGATGACCAACCTGGTGCTGTCGGAAGAGGATGTGGAGACCGAACGCGCGGTGATCCTGGAAGAGCGGCGGCAGCGGATCGACAACAGCCCGTCGGGGCGCCTGTCGGAGCAGATGTTCGCCGCCCTGTTCCAGAACCATCCCTATGGCACCCCGATCATCGGCTGGGCCCACGAGATCGTGGGATTGGAACGCCAGGATGCCCTGGATTTCTATAAGGACTGGTACGCGCCGAACAACGCGGTGCTGGTGGTGACGGGCGACATCGACGCGGAGGAGTTGGGGCCGCTGGCCGAGCAGTTCTACGGCGTCATCCCGGCGCGACCGGTACCAGCGCGGTTTCGGCCCTCCGAACCGGAACAGTCGGTGGAACGGCGGGTCATCCTGCGCGATCCCCAGGTGCAGCAGGCCGACTGGCGGCGGTTCTACCTGGCGCCCAGCTATGCCGACGATCCCGGCGACGTCGACCCCTATGCCCTGCAGGTCCTGAACGAGGTCCTGGGCGCCGGGGGCACCAGCCGGCTCTATAGGGCGCTGGTCATCGATCAGCGTCTGGCCATCGGTGCCGGAACGTCCTATTCGGGCGGCGACCTGGACCAGACGGTTTTCGCCGCCTTTATCACACCGCGCCCCGGGGCCGATCTCGATGCCGTCGAGGCGGCCTTCGAAGCTGAAATCGCCCGCCTTTTGACGGAAGGTCTCACCGAGGAGGAGTTGGAACCGGCCAAGGAACGCCTGGTGATCGGATCCGTCTTCGCGCGTGACAGCCTGATGGCGCCGGCCCGTACCTTCGGCGCGGCCTTGTCCGTCGGCCGGACGGCCGCCGACGTGGAAGCCTGGACCGATCGCATCGCCGCCGTCACGGCTGACGAGGTGGTCGATGCCGCTCGCGCCGTGCTGCGCCGCGACCGGTCGGTCACCGGGCTCCTGTTGCCAGAACCTGCGGAAACGGAGTTGATCCAATGATTGGGAAGGCTGCCCATCGCCTGGCCGTCGCCGCCGTCGCCTTTGTCCTGCTGATGGCCCCGGCCGGTGCGGTCGAGGTGCAGCGGGTGGTCAGTCCCCTCGGCATCGAAGCCTGGCTGGTCGAAAGCCCCACGGTGCCCGTGATCTCCATGGAGTTCGCGTTCCGTGGCGGCAGCGCCCAGGATCCGGCAGGCAAGGAAGGGCGCGCCAATCTGGTGTCCGTCCTGCTGGACGAGGGGGCAGGGGATCTCGACAGCCAGGCCTTTCAGCAGAGTTTGACCGATGCCGCCATATCGCTGCGGTTCACCGGTGGCGTCGACGCCTTCTACGGCAGCCTGTCGACGGTGGTTGCCAAGGCCGATACCGCGTTCGATCTTCTGCATCTGGCGCTGACCGAACCGCGATTCGACGACGAGGCGGTCGAGCGGATGCGGGCCGCCGTTCTCTCCGATATCCGCCGGCGGGTCGGCGACCCCGAATGGATGGCAAGGCGCGCCTATTTCGACGCCGCGTTCCCGAACCACCCCTACGGACGGCCTTCGCGCGGCACCGTCGATACGCTCCAGGCGCTCGAGGTCGCGGATCTGCGTGAATTCGTGGAAACCCGGTTCACCCGGGACTCCCTGGTGGTCGGGGTCGCGGGCGACATTTCGGCCGAGCGCCTGGCTGTGGTGCTCGACGCGGTTTTCGGCGCGTTGCCTCCGGCATCGGGTGCCGCCGCCGAGGTGCCCGCCATGGCGCCGCTGGCCAGCGGAAGCGCGATCCTGGTGGAGCGGGACGGACCGCAAAGCATCATGCTGACGGCGCAGCCGGGGATCGACCGCGCCGACCCGGATTATTATGCCGCCAGCGTGGTCAACCACATCCTCGGCGGCGGCGGGTTCGAATCGCGGCTGACCCAGGAGATCCGGGAAAAGCGCGGTCTGACCTACGGCATCAGAAGCGGGTTTCTGGATTTCGAGCACGCCAACCTTCTGGTCGTGAACAGCGACATGTCGAATGCCAATGTGGCCGAAGCGCTGTCCATCCTGAAACGGGAGTGGCGGGCCATGGCCCAGCACGGTCCGACGGAGGAAGAGCTGGACGACGCCAAGACCTTCATGACCGGGTCGTTTCCGTTGCAGTTCACGTCGAGCGACCGGATCGCGGGTATGCTGGTGACCATGCAGCTCGATTCGCTGGGCATCGATTACATCGACCGCCGCAACGCGCTGATCGAGGCGGTGACGCTCGACCAGGCGCGTCGGGTGGCGGCGGCCTTGCTCGATGCCGATGCGCTGACGACCGTCGTGGTCGGCGCGCCGGGCGAGGGCTTTGCCGCCGACACGGTCATCGAGGCGGGAGCTCTGGCCGCGCGCGAGTTGAAAGAGGAAGGCACGTGAGCGCACCGATCTCCCCCGCGCGGGTCCCGGCCGATGAGGGCTCCCTGATCGAAAGTCCGGCCTGGCGGGCGTTGGCCGACCATCGGCATGCCGTGGACGGGCTGCATATGCGCGATCTGTTCGCGGCGGAACCCGATCGGTTCGCCCGCATGTCGGTTCGTCTCGACGGGCTGTTGCTCGACTATTCCAAGAATCGGGCCACGGCCGAAACGATGGGTCTCCTGTTCGATCTGGCCCGCCAGCAGGGCGTGGAGGCCAGGCGGGACGCCATGTTCGCAGGCGAGAAGATCAACCGCACGGAAAACCGCGCGGTCCTGCATACGGCCCTGCGCAACCGCTCCAACCGGCCGGTGATGGTCGACGGGCGCGACGTCATGCCCGACGTCAACGCGGTCCTGGCCCAGATGCGCGGCTTTACCGAGGCGGTCCGGTCCGGGGCGTGGACGGGATGCACCGGCCGGCGCATCACCGATGTCGTCAATATCGGCATCGGCGGGTCGGATCTGGGGCCCGAGATGGTGAGCAAGGCGCTGCGGCCCTTTCATCATCCCGATATCCGGCTGCATTTCGTCTCCAATATCGATGCCACCCATATCGTGGAAGCGGTCAAGCCCCTGGACCCTGAGCGGACGCTGTTCATCGTCGCGTCGAAAACCTTCACGACCCAGGAAACCCTGGCCAACGCCCACACCGCGCGCCGCTGGTTTCTGGACACCACCGGGGCCGAGGAAGCGGCGGTGGCCAAGCATTTCGTCGCCCTGTCGACCAACGAGGCGGCGGTGCGCGGTTTCGGAATCGACCCGGCCAACATGTTCGCCTTTTGGGATTGGGTCGGCGGGCGCTATTCGGTGTGGTCGGCGATCGGACTGTCGGTGGCCATCGCCATCGGCATGGACCGGTTCGAATCGTTCCTCGCCGGCGCCCACGACATGGACGAGCATTTCCGGGAAGCGCCGTTGGAGCGCAACATGCCGGTCCTGATGGCGCTGCTGGGCCTGTGGTACAACAGTTTCTTCGGCGCCCAATCCTACGCGGTCCTGCCCTACGACCAGTATCTGCAGCGTTTCCCGGCCTATCTGCAGCAGCTCGACATGGAATCGAACGGCAAGTCGGTCGGGCGCGACGACCGGCCGGTGGATCATGACACCGGCCCGGTCATTTTTGGCGAGCCCGGTACCAATGGGCAGCACGCCTTCTATCAGCTCATCCATCAGGGCACCAAGCTGGTGCCGTGTGATTTCATCGCTGCCTGCACCAGCCACAACCCGCTGGACGACCATCACCCGATGCTGCTGTCGAATTTTTTCGCCCAGACCCAGGCGCTGATGCGCGGCCGGACGGTTGAAGAAGCGCGATCGGAGCTGGTGGAGGCCGGTGTCACCGGCGCTGATCTGGATCACCTGGCGGCCCACAAGACCTTTTCGGGCAACCGCCCGACCAATTCCATCCTGCTCGACCGCCTCGATCCGCACAGCCTGGGCATGCTGGTCGCCCTCTACGAGCACAAGGTGTTCGTCCAGGGTGTGCTGTGGGATGTCTACAGCTTCGACCAATGGGGCGTGGAGCTGGGCAAGCAGCTTGCCAAGGTGATCCTGCCTGAACTGCGCGGCGGTGAACCGGTCACCGCGCACGATTCCTCGACCAACGGACTGATCGACCACTACAAAAGCCGTCGCTGACACGCCACAAGGGATCGCGGTCTACGACCATTTCTGCTACAGGATGTAGTATGGTTGCACACCTAGCCCCATCCTCGTCCCCTGGCGCGATCCGCCGCCTGCCGCCGACCCTGGTCAACCGGATCGCCGCCGGCGAGGTGATCGAGCGGCCGGCTGCGGCGGTCAAGGAACTGGTCGAGAACGCCATCGACGCCGGGGCGTCACGGATCGAGGTGACCCTGCGCGCCGGGGGCGGCAGCGCCATTGCCGTCACTGACGACGGGATGGGGATGGCGGCCGACACCCTGCTGCTGGCGATCGAGCGGCACGCCACCTCCAAGCTGCCGGACGACGATCTTGTGCGGATCGACAGTCTTGGTTTTCGGGGCGAGGCGTTACCGTCCATCGGTGCCGTCAGCCGTCTGGTTCTGACCAGCAGGGCCCGTGGGGCCGCCGATGCCTGGACGCTGACCGTCGACGCCGGCGTGGTTTCCCCGGTCGCCCCGGCGGCCCTGACCGCGGGCACCCGGATCGA
The DNA here is from genome assembly GCA_052168355.1 of Inquilinaceae bacterium. GTDB lineage: Bacteria > Pseudomonadota > Alphaproteobacteria > DSM-16000 > Inquilinaceae > JBQLZQ01. The sequence continues at coordinate 4,508 of JBQLZQ010000064.1, read as the reverse complement.
AGTCCACGACCTGTTCTACGCCACCCCGGCCCGGCTGAAGTTTCTCAAGTCCGAGCGGTCGGAAATGGCGGCATGCATCGACGTGGTCCACCGGCTGGCGATGGCGTATCCGGCGATCGCCTTCACCCTCAGCGACGAACGTCGGACTCCCGTCCGTTTGGCGGCGGCGCAGGGGACCCTCTTCGACGCCAGGCTGGCCCGGCTGGGCGCCATCATGGGACGGGATTTCGCCGACAACGCCCTGCCCATCGATGCGACGCGGGAAGCCGCGCGTCTTACCGGCTATGCCGCCCTGCCCACACTCAACCGGGGCACGGCACAGGCCCAGTACCTGTTCGTCAATGGCCGCCCCGTGCGCGACAAGCTGCTTCTGGGCGCGGTGCGCGGCGCCTATGCGGACTTTCTGGCCCGCGATCGCTATCCCATGCTGGCCCTGTTCCTCGACCTGCCCAACGACCAGGTCGACGTCAACGTCCACCCGGCAAAGGCGGAGGTGCGGTTCCGCGACTCCGGCGTCATTCGCGGCCTGATCGTCGGTGCCCTGAAGAACACGCTGGCCGCCGCCGGCCATCGGACCTCGACCACCGTGGGGACGGCCGCGCTCGGCGCCATGCGGCCGGCGGCGGGGACGCGGGCCGGTTGGGGATCGCCGCCGCCCTCGCCGGCGCGCGCCTCTGCCGCCGTGCAGCATCAGGCGCCGCTCGGTCAGCCCAGCGTCCGACCGGGCTTTGCCGAAACCCCGGCGCCGGCTTTCGAGGGCTCGTCTCCCGTTCAGGACGCGTCCGCCCAGCGGTTTCCTCTGGGAGCCGCCCGCGCACAGCTTCACAGCACCTATATCGTGGCCCAGACCGAAAGCGGTGTCGTCATCATCGACCAGCACGCCGCCCATGAACGGCTGGTCTATGAGCGCATGAAGGCCGACTGGGTCGACGGGACGGTCGCGGTCCAGGGGCTGCTGCTCCCGGTTATCGTCGAACTGCCGGAAACCGATTGCGACCGGCTGGCGGAACGGGCGGCGGAGTTGGCCCGTCTCGGTCTAGAACTGGAGCGGTTCGGTGCCGGGGCGGTGGTCGTGCGCGGGGTGCCGGCGCTGCTGGGGCAGGCCGATATCGCGGGGCTGGTGCGGGATCTGGCCGACGAACTGGCGGAATGGGACCGCGCCACGACACTGCGGGATCGATTGGACGCGGTGTGCTCCACCCTGGCCTGCCACGGCAGCGTGCGGGCCGGGCGGGTTCTGACGGTGGAGGAAATGAACGCCCTGCTCCGCCAGATGGAAGCCACGCCCCATTCGGGCCAGTGCAACCACGGCCGGCCGACCTATGTCGAATTGAGTCTGACCGATATCGAACGGCTGTTCGGCCGGCGTTGAGGTCGACCCCGGCCGAAGTTCAGTCGTCGCGAAAGCGGTGCTGCAACAGACCCAGCAGGATCAATCCGAACCCGGCCAGAGCCATCAAAGCCTGGGTCGCGAAGAGTTGCCGCGCAACCACGGCGACATTCGGGTTTTGGGGATTGTACCAGACGGTCAGCATCTCGTTGGGCTTGGGGGCAAGAAGGCCGTCATCGACGAACAGCCGATAGCGGGTGCCGTCCACGGTGTAGAAATCGACCGGCTGGCCCGGTGTTTCGGCGGCGGGGGCCGCCAGGGCCGGGGCGGGGGCGAAATCCTTGGTTTCCTGGTACTTCACAAAGGCCCAGACGGCGGCGGCCATCATCAGCGCAAAGCCGATGCGCAGAATCATGTTCAGTCCGTTGCCGACCATCTCGGCATCTTCGCGGGGCATGGTCATGGGGACTGGTATCCTCGCGGATCGGTCCTTTTGGTCTTGCGGGCGGTATCATCCTGCCGGCAAAAAGCGCAAAAACCGTAAACGCGCGGCGCCGGAACGCCGTTCATCCAGAACCTCGAAGCCGAGCTGCAGGTCCAGGCCCTCGTCGGCGGCCTGTTCTGCCACGATGACCGCGCCGGGCGCCAGCCAGCCCCGCTTGGTTAACGCGGCCAGGGCCGGACCGATCAGCCCATGCTTGTACGGCGGGTCGAGAAAAACCAGCCCCGCCGCCGCGTCGGCCGGCGGCGGGCGGGTGGCGTCGGCGCGCAGGACCGTCGCGCGATCGGTCAGACCCAGACGGACGACGTTGTCCCGGGTCGTCGCCACGCACCCAGGGGCCCGGTCCAGGAACCAGGCGTGGGCGGCGCCGCGGGACAGCGCCTCCAGCCCCAGGGCCCCGGTGCCGCAAAAGGCATCCAGCACCACGGCCCCGTCCAGGGTCGCAGGGCCGCCCGACCACGCGGCATGGGCCAGGATGTTGAACAGGGTTTCCCGCGCCCGGTCGCTGGTCGGCCGGACACTGCGATCGGCCGGCGGCATAAGGCGCCGGCCCCTAAGGCTGCCGCCGACGATTCGCATTCTTGCCGGACGGACGGGATGCGGCTGCGCCGGGTCTCGCCCGGCCGCCCTTGGCCGGCGGCTCGGCCGGGGCGCCGCCAAAGAACCGGGGCACCTGGGCCTTCATCACCGACGGTTTCACCTCTTCGACGGCGCCGGCCGCCAGTTTGCCCAGATGGAACGGTCCATAGGAGATGCGGATCAGCCGGGTTACGGTCAGACCCAGGCTTTCGAGAACCTTGCGGATCTCCCGGTTCTTGCCCTCGCGCAGGCTGACCATGAGCCATGCGTTGGATCCGGTCTGGCGTTCCAGCACGGCCTCGATGGCACCATAGTGGATGCCGGATACGGTCACCCCCCGCTCCAGCGCCGCCAACCTCGCCGGATCGACCCGGCCATGGACCCGCACCCGGTAGCGCCGGGGCCAGCCGGTGCTGGGCAGCTCCAGATAACGGGCCAAGGCACCATCGTTGGTCAGCAGCAAAAGGCCTTCGCTGGTCAGATCCAAGCGGCCGACGCTGATGACCCGAGGCATTCCTTCCGGCAGCTTCTCGAACACCGTCGGGCGGTTGCGGGTATCGCGGGCGGTGGTCACCGTGCCGCTGACCTTGTGATATCGCCATAGGCGGCACGGTTCGGCGGCCGGCAGGGGTTTGCCGTCGACGGTAATACGGTCGGCCGGGTCGACGATGACGGCCGGCGTCGTCAGCACCGCACCGTTGACGGCCACCCTGCCGGCGGCAATCCAGGTTTCGGCGTCCCGACGGGAGCACAGGCCGGCCCGGGCCAGGACCTTGGCGATCCGATCGCCCTTGGCCTCCCCGGCGGGGGCAGGCGGCGCCGGCGCGCGTGACCCCGGGCGCCGCGGTCGGGGTTTGGAGGGGTCGGTCATCGGCGCGGGGCATCCTCGGCGGGTCGGACGGAACAGGCGTGTCGAGGCCTTCCCTTAGCAGGCCCGCGCCCTCGGCGCGAGGTCGATGCATCATCCCGGACAGCCACCCGGACAGCCGCCCGGACAGCCGCTTGACCCTCCGCCCGGCCGTCGCCATGGTCCGGCCATGGAAGACGATGTCGCGCTGATGTCCCTGGCGCTGGATGAAGCCTCGGCGGCGGCGGCGCGGGGGGAGGTCCCGGTCGGCGCCGTGCTGGTCGATGCCGAGACCCGGACCGTGCTGGCCCGGTCCGGCAACGGGACCGAAGCGTTGGCCGATCCGACGGCCCATGCCGAAATCCTGGTCATCCGCGCGGCGGCCGCGGCCCGGAACAGCCCGCGCCTTCCCGACTGCGATCTCTATGTGACGCTGGAGCCATGCGCCATGTGTGCCGCGGCCATCAGCTTCGCCCGCATCCGCCGGCTGGTATTCGGGGCCGACGACCCCAAGGGCGGCGGCGTCGTCCATGGTGGCCGGTTCTACGATCAGCCGACCTGCCACCACCGGCCCCTCGTCGTCGGCGGTGTTCTTCCCGACCCGTCGGCCGTCCTCCTAAGGGAGTTTTTTCAAGCACGCCGGAAGGGACGGGCGGAGACCGGGGATCGTCCAAAGAATGGCTAAAGGGGGCCGTTAAGACTCTTTCGTGTCAAATGAAGAAAAAGATATAGACTATTGATAAAAAATCGCCTAAAATGATATATATTATCCCGGTCAGGAACCTTTGGCTGGGTGCCGTGTTATCTTTTGGCAAATCAAGAGGTTATCGACAGACGAACGGCCGGGTCGATTGGGCGGCTTTGTCGCAGTCGGAATAGAGAAGTTTTAGCACCAGTCTATGAAGGACGATGGCTCCCTCATCCGTCCGCTCACCGGACGCACCGGGTTTCAAACCGAACGAGGCATCATGAAGATCGAAAAGAAGATGGAAAACGGCTATCGGTTGACCTGCCGGGCCGGCCACGCCTTCACGGCAAAGCGCTTCAATCTCGCGGCTGAATGCCCGCACTGCGGCGAAACGGCGGTGATGATCGATCTCGTGACCCGGTTTCACGAGGATGCGGAGCCTGTCTCTTGGTCGGTGACCCCGGGGCAGGAAATGCCGCGCAGCCAGTCCTTGGCCCGCTGGCGCGGCGTCGCCTAGAGCAGGATCGCCTTGGGTGGAATCGCTTCGGCGATCCCACCCAAG
>JBQLZQ010000063.1:0-76690 GCA_052168355.1 Inquilinaceae bacterium | reverse complement strand
GGCGGCGGCCAGCGCGGCCGCGGCGGGCGCCCCGGCGGCCCCGGCCGGCCCCGGCGCGCGGCGTAACGACCGCCCGCTAGGGCAGCCGCGTCTCCCGGAACGCGGCGAAATCGTCCGCCGATCCGGCAAAGACGTTGAGGTCGACCGGTCCGGAAACCCCGGGCCGGTCGCCTCGGTCGTGAAACTGCCAGACCGTCCAGTCTTCCGGCCCATAGCGCGGCGCCACCATCAGGCTGCGCAGCCAAAAGGGCCGATCCAACGCCAGCCCGTCGAGGTACGCCCGATGGAACCCGCGCGTGGTGTAGAGCACCGCCGGGCGTCCGTAATGCGCTTCGACCCGATCCAGGAACACGGCGAGTTCGGCGGCGAATGTTTCCTTGGCCGGCCGGGCGGCGCAGTTGCCGACAAATTCTAGATCGACCGCCGGCGGCAGGGAAGCCGGGTCCGCCGGCACGGTGGCGATGAAATTCGCCGCCTGTTCCGCCCCCGGCCGGCATAGCGTGAAAAAATGATAGGCGCCGCGCGGCAGACCGGCCCGCGCCGTGTCCACCCAGTGATCGGCGAACGCCGAGTCGCGGAAATCGCCGCCCTCCGTCGCCTTCAGGTAAACAAAATCGACCGGCCCGGCGGCAACCGCCGCCCAATCCACCGGCCCCTGATGGTGGGAAACGTCGATCCCCCGTACCGGATACCGCGCCGCGTCCGGTTCGTAGCCGAGATAAAGGGCGTAGAGACCGGCGGCGACCATCGCCGCCAGGGCCGTCCCCGCCAGTCCCCACCGGGCGATCCGTCCTGTACGCCGGCTCACTTTGTCGGGGACGCCAGCCGGTGGATCAGCAGCGCGAGGCACAGTGGCACCCACCAGATCAGCGCGCCAAAGACCACCGTCATCGCCGCGATCAAGATATTGAGATCGCAGTTCGGCGGACCGTCGAATCGCGGCAAGGGGATACGGATCGGCTGCGAGCCGTCGACAGCGCAAAAATCATCGTAGTCGCCCCTGTAGAGGACAAGAATTGTGAGAAGCCAGCAAAACCCCGCGCCTATCGAGAAAAGACTTATTCCCGTCAGCCATCGGGTGGTGCCGCGCGACAGCAATTTCATGGGGCGGTCGTACGGTCGTCATAGAATGTTCCCGGATCGCGCCACGGTTTCTCACGATGGATCCTCGCCGCTTCACATCGTCCAGGCATACGCCTTCGACGTCTTGTCCTGTCGTAGAGATCAACAGCCCGATCGGCGTGGAGAGGTGCCCCCCGCGGTCGTCATTCTCGACAGAGCGAAACACGTTCATCCATCACCTCAATCTACCAAATTATGATTTTATTCCGCATATTATACTTTGCGTACCCAGCGCCGGAGGGTGTAGTATGAGTCTTATCCGGATCGGGGAGATAGCAGACTGGCTGCACCCCAGGTCATCGCGGCATAAGGCGCTGGTCTTGCTATACGCATACTTCGATGAAACCGGTATACATGACGGCGCGCACGTTACCGCTTTGTCTGGCTTTGTCGGTTCAAAATCTGCATGGGAAGCCATAGAGAATCGTTGGGCCGCTGTTCTGGCGGAGTTCTCCATGAAAGGCGTCAGCACCTTTCATATGACGGACTGCGTGCGGCAAGAGGGCGAATTTTCCCGAGTGGATACGCCACAGCGAGGCTACATCATCACGCAGTTGTCGGAGGCGTTGGGCGCTCAAAATCTCCAAGCGGTGTCTTCGGCTGTCGTTGTTGATGATTGGTCGTTGGCGGTGTCCGACTCGGAGTTCCTGCGAAGGTTCCCAAAGCCGTTTGACCTGTGCTTTGACGATGTTGTCAGGCAACTTTGGGAATGGGGGGCGAAGAACGCTATTGGCGAAACGATAGCGCCGATGTTCGCCCATCAACCTGAGTATCATGGCCGGATGGAGATTGTTGAAAAGGCATATAGCGCGGAAGAATGGTATCGACGCATCTTAGGTCCGATTGCCTTTGGCTATCCGGATCAAGTGATGCCGCTACAGTGCGCCGATCTTCTTGTTCATCAGATGGGGTGGAGCATTGAGAAGACGCGCTTCGGGAAAATTAGCCTCGCTGATAGCGGCCAAACGGTTGCGCTAGAAAATGCAACGGGCGGACGATTTGTGCATGGGCACTGGTTTGACGCGGATGCGCTGGCGCTGACTGTCAGTCGATTTCGTGAAACAGGGGAAATCTATTCGTTGGAACCGCCTAATCGCGCTTCGCCGGAATAATTTTCTCTAGCGCGCGCTCGAACGCCTCACCGGATTCGTCCGCCTCCAATTCGCGGGCTTTTTCGATGAAGCGTTCTTTCTGCGACTTTTCAGGCTTTCCGCTTTCGGGCTTTCGGCCGGTATTTGCTTGGTCGCCAGACGCCATAGGGTGCCTCACCTTGCAAGAGCCGTTTCATAGGTGAGCCGCTTGCCGATGACACCATCAAGGATGCGACCGGCGCGGGCCACGTCATTCACGCCCAAGGCTACACGCTTGTTGTGACGAAAGTCGAATTCCGCGAGGTAGCGGTGAAGATGCTTTTCGGCGCAATGCTGATAGGTGCCCCGCATCCCGCGCTTGAAGATGCTGAAATAGCTTTCAATAGTGTTGGTGTGGACCGCGCCGCGAACGTACTCGCCGGTCGAATGGCGGACGGTCTCATGCGCGGCAAAGGTCTTGCCAACGGCTGGATACAGGCGGCTTTCATCGGTGAAAAGAACGCTTTCAACGGCGATGTTTTCCGAGACTAGAACCGCGACGTTTTCTTTGGTCGCCGAGGCTACATGGAAGGAGCGCACCGAACCGCCGCGTTCAATGAGGCTCAGCACGGCCCGCTTGTTTGATGGACCGCCCTTGCCCCGTTTGATGAACGGTTGGCCGCTGGTCTTGGTCGAGCGCTTGACGGCGCGCTGGCCAAAATAGGTTTCGTCGGCTTCTACAATTTCGCCTCGCCCGCCAAGCGGACCAAGCCCGCCCGCGCGCATTGCCTCGCGCAGACGATGCGACATGAACCACGCGGTTTTCAAGGTCACGCCCAAGGTGCGGTGAAGCTGGTTGCTCGAAATGCCTTTCTTGGACGAAGCCATGAGGAAAATGGCTTGCAGCCAGAGATGCATCTTGACGTGGCTGGACTCAAAGATGGTGCCGATCTTCACGGTGAAGGGCTTGCGGCAGTCGTAGCACTTGTAAGTGCCGATCCGGGTGCTCTTGCCGTTCATGGGGGCATTGCGATCAGTGCCGCCGCAATGCGGACAGATGGGGCCGTTCGGCCAAATGCGCGCCTCGACAAACTTGTAGGCGGCGGCTTCATCGTGAAAGTGGCGGTCAGATAGTACGGACATCGGTCTAACTCCTTATGGGGTAAACCTAGTCCCTCAAAGTGGGTACGTCAAGTATAATATGCGGATTTTATTCCTATGATGAGCATCGAACGAAATCAACAACCCTTAGCAAGTGCAACTAAAAATTGTGACCGTCGAATGTCAAAATCAAGAAAAGTGCATCCCGTTCGGCATTGGGGCGCGAAAATCGGTAGGCGTCGGCATGGAGCGGCCGGGCAGTTCGGAATCAGCGGCTGTCTAGTCCAGATAGGCCCAGGTTTCGGCGCCGTCGAAATGGCGGATCCGCAGGGACGCGATGGCGTCGGGGTCGGCGGCGCATATGTCCGCGCTCACCGGGACCGGACGCCCAGTTTTCGAATGGCGCCGAGGACGACGATCGCGAGCGCCGGCCAGAAAACCCAGAGATGGCCCGACCAGGTCACGATGTTGATGATCCCCAGAATGCCGATGACGGCCAGCCCCCGAATGTCCCATACGCCAAGCCGGCCGCGCGCCAGCAACGGCGCCGCCTGCCACGCCAGGGCCGCCGCCATCCCGATCGCCGGCCAGTGGCTGAAAAAGGTCGGGCCGGTGGCCAGATCGATCACGAAGATCGCCACGGCGACGATGCCGAGCAGCTTGGCGTGGCGACCGACGCGGTCCCGCAGGCCGGCATCGGGACCCGCCGAGGCGCTTTCAGGCCGGTGAGCCGGACGATGCGTCCGTGTGCGGCGGGCCGGGCGGGACCCGCCCTTGTCTTGCGAGACCCGGTACACCGGCACATCCATGACGAAGTTCTTCGGCCGTTTCTGGCCCAGATACTCGAACGCGACCGAAAGTTTCGAGCGGACCTGATCGTAGACCTGCTGGGAGATGAGGATGCCGCCCGGCTCGGCCATGGTCTGAAGGCGCGCGGCCAGGTTGACGCCCTCGCCCAGCAGATCGCCGTCGTCGACCATCACGTCCCCCAGATGGACGCCGATCCTGAAGCGCAACGGATCCGCCGAGTCGCCGCAGCGATCGCCGAGTTCCCGCTGCACCTCGATGGCGCACTGCACGGCCTCGACGACCGAGGAAAATTCGGCGATCAGCCCGTCACCCGCGGTATTGGCGATGCGCCCGTTGTGGCGGTCGATGAACCGGGCAAAAACGCCCCTGGCATCGTGCAGCGCGTCGAAGGTGCCCACCTCGTCCACGCTCATATGGCGGCTGTAGCCCTCGGCATCGGCCGCCAGGATGGTCGTCAGCTTGCGTTGCACCTTCGAAGACAATGCCCGTCACCCTTGCTGCGTCTCGGCCAGGCCGGCGACAGGACGCCAGCATATTCGATGCCGCGGTTCGGGGTAGGAGGCGCGCAGCCTCGCCCTTACCCCGGCGTGATCGCCACCTTGAGCACGCCGTCGCGCTGGTTGGCGAACAGATCGTAGGCGGCCTCGATGTCGTCAAGGGCGAAGCGGTGGGTCACCAGGGGCTCCAGGTCGACCCATCCGCTGGCCACGACGTTCATCAGCCGGCGCATCCGTTCCTTGCCGCCGGGACACAGCGAGGTGACGATGCGGTTGTCGCCCAAACCGGCGTGAAAGGCGTCGAGCGGGATCGTCAGATCGCCGGAATAGACGCCGAGGCTGGATAGGGTGCCGCCGGGTTTGAGCACGCGCAGGCAGCTTTCGAAGGTCTGCTGCAGCCCCAGCGCCTCGATGGCGGAATCGACGCCGCGACCCTCGGTCAGGCGCATGATCTCGGCGACCGGATCGGTCTTGGAGAAATCCACCACGGCGTCGGCCCCCATGCGCCGGGCCATGTCCAGCCGGGCTGGCACCGAATCCACGGCGATGATCCGGGTGGCGCCGCGCAGCTTTGCCCCGGCCGTGGCGCACAGCCCGATGGGCCCCTGGGCGAACACCGCCACGGTATCGCCGATCTTGATGCTGGCCGCTTCCGCCCCGGCGAAGCCAGTGGACATGATGTCGGGGCACATCAGCACCTGTTCGTCGGTCAGGCCGTCGGGCACCGGCGACAGGTTGGCCATGGCGTCGGGCACCAGGACGTATTCGGCCTGGGTGCCGTCGATGGTGTTGCCAAAGCGCCAGCCGCCGATGGGCTTGAGCCCGTGGGCGCCGCTCTGGCCGTCCTGGGAATGCAGGCCGTCGAGGCAGGCGTTGGAATAGCCCGACGGGCAGATCGCGCCGGCGATCACCCGCTGGCCCTCCGCATAGCCGCCGACATTGGCGCCCAGCTTCTCGATGATGCCCACCGGTTCGTGGCCGACGGTCAGTCCCTTGGCCACCGGGTACTCGCCCTTGAGAATATGCACGTCGGTGCCGCAGATGGTGGTGGTGGTGATGCGGATCAGGGCGTCGTTCGGGCCGACATCGGGCATCGGCTTGTCGTCCAGCACGATGCGTCCGGGTTCGACAAAGATGGCGGCTTTCATCATGGTGGCCATGGGGGCATTTCTCTCTGGATCGGCTGGATCTCCAGAAGACTCTACCGCGGCGTGTGGAGGCGGTCCTTGACGCGGATCAATTGCCACGACCACCGATATCGATGGACGTGATCCGGACGGATGTAGGCTTTGGCGGGAAGGACAAGGAAATGGGATTCGAGCGACGCCGTTCCATCGGCCGGACGACCGATCGGCATCGAACCCGAGTCAGTAAGGCACCTTGTCCGGCTTGACCGTCCATTCGTCGAACACCGCCCGCGCCTCCGCCGGCAGCAGCCGGCGCATCGGCAGGGCGCGGTCGGCCGGTGGCGAGGCAACCTCTCGATAGAGGAACGCGTCGTCGAAATCGATGGCCGCGGCATCGGCCTGATCGTTGCCAAAGACGATTGCGTCGACGCGCGCCCAATACGCCGCCGCCAGGCACATGGGGCACGGTTCGCAACTGGTGTAGAGCACGCACCCCGTCAGACGGAAATCGCCGAGGGTCTGGCACGCCGCGCGGATGGCCACGATTTCGGCATGGGCGGTCGGATCGTTGGTGGACGTGACCTGGTTCCAGCCTTCGCCGACGATCATGCCGTCGCGCGCGACCACGGCGCCGAACGGTCCGCCCCGGTTGGCCCGCATGTTATCGCGGGACAGGGCGATGGCCCGCCGCATCAATTCCTCGGGAGTCATGCCGGTCTCCCCGCGGCGGTCCGCCAGCCCTTTACTCCACCAGTTCGGGGACCTTGCGGGCCTCGCCATCGGCGCTGGTGTCGGGATAGTCGAAAGCCAGCCCGTCGCCGTCCACCTTGACCCGCACCACGCCGCCCTTTGCCAGCTTGCCGAACAGCAACTCGTTGGCCAGGGGCTTCTTGATGTGCTCCTGGATGATCCGGGCCAAGGGACGGGCGCCATACAGCCTGTCGTACCCCTTGCGTCCCAGCCACTGCCGCGCCTCGTCCGTCAGCTCGATGGACACCCGCCGGTCGGCGAGTTGCGTTTCGAGCTGGATAATGAACTTGTCGACGATCTGGCCCACGATCTCGGGCGTCAGATGGGTGAACGGGATGATGGCGTCCAGCCGGTTGCGGAATTCGGGCGTGAACATCCGGTTGATGGCCTCGCTGTCCTCGCCTTCCCGTCCTTCCCGCTCGAACCCGATGGCCGCCTTGGCCAGATCGCTGGCGCCGGCGTTTGTGGTCATGATCAGGATGACGTTGCGGAAATCGACCGTCTTGCCGTTGTGGTCGGTCAGCTTACCGTAATCCATCACCTGCAGCAGGATGTTGAAGACATCCGGATGGGCCTTCTCGATCTCGTCGAGCAGCAACACGCTGTGCGGATGCTGGTCCACGGCGTCGGTCATCAGCCCGCCCTGGTCGAACCCGACATAGCCGGGCGGGGCGCCGATCAGGCGGCTGATTGAATGCCGCTCCATGTATTCCGACATATCGAACCGGGTGAGCTGCACGCCCAGGATGAGCGCGAGCTGGCGCGCGACCTCGGTCTTGCCGACCCCGGTGGGGCCGGAGAAGAGATAATTGCCGATCGGCTTGTCCGGCTCCCGCAGGCCGGCACGGGCCAGCTTGATGGCGCTGGAGAGCGCCACGATGGCCTGATCCTGACCGAACACCAGGGTACGCAGATCCCGTTCCAGGGTCCGCAGCGCGGTCATGTCGTCGCGGCTGACGCTCTTGGCCGGAATGCGGGCAATCAGCGAGATCACCGCCTCGACGTCCTTGACGGCGATGGTTTTCTTGCGCCGGGACGGTGGCACGAGCATCTGGGCCGCCCCGACCTCGTCGATCACGTCGATTGCCTTGTCGGGAAGCTTGCGGTCGTTGATGTAGCGCGCCGACAGTTCCACCGCCGTCCGGATGGCCTCGTTGGTATAGCGGACCTTGTGATGCTTTTCGTAATAGGGTTTCAAGCCCTTGAGAATCTTGACCGTATCCTCGACCGACGGTTCGTTCACGTCGATCTTTTGGAACCGGCGGAGCAAGGCCCGGTCCTTTTCGAAATAGCTGCGGTATTCCTTGTAGGTCGTGGACCCGATGCAGCGCAGGGTCCCCGACGCCAACGCGGGCTTGAGCAGGTTGGACGCATCCATGGCGCCGCCGGACGTGGCGCCCGCGCCGATCACCGTATGGATCTCGTCGATGAACATGATGGCGCCGTCATGGCCCTCGATCTCCGAGATCACGGCCTTCAGCCGCTCCTCGAAATCGCCCCGATAGCGGGTTCCGGCCAACAGCGCGCCCATGTCGAGCGAGAAGATGGTGGCGCTTTCCAGGACCGGCGGCACATCGCCTTCGACGATGCGTTTGGCCAGGCCCTCGGCGATGGCCGTCTTGCCGACCCCCGGATCGCCGACATAGAGCGGATTGTTCTTGGTCCGCCGGCACAGGATCTGGATGGTCCGGTCGCACTCCTTCTCCCGCCCGATCAGCGGATCGATCTTGCCGCGGGCGGCCTTCTCGTTGAGGTTGATGCAATAGGCCTGAAGCGCCTCGTTGCCCTTTTTGACCACCTTTTCCGCCGCCGCATCCTCGTCGGTCCCAGACACCCGGCGCGTTTCGCCGCGCTGGGGCGATTTCGCGATCCCGTGTGAGATGTAGTTGACGGCATCGAACCGGGTCATCTGCTGTTCCTGCAGGAAGAACACGGCGTGACTTTCCCGCTCGGAGAACAGCGCCACCAGAACATTGCCGCCGGTCACCTCTTCCCGCCCGGACGACTGGACGTGGATGGCCGCCCGCTGGAGCACGCGCTGGAACCCGGCCGTCGGCTTGGCGTCGTCGACGGAGGTGTTGACCAGGTTGGTGAGCTCGGTATCGAGGTAGCTGCCAAGGTCGCGCCGCAGCCGATCGATATCGACCCCGCAGGCCCGCATCACCGCGACGGCGTCCTGATCCTCGCCCAAAGCCAGCAGAAGATGCTCGAGCGTCGCGAATTCATGGCGTCGCTCATTGGCATATGCCAAGGCCCGATGCAGTGTTTGCTCAAGATTGCGTGAGAGCATCAATACGTCCCTAACCCGTGGATCAACCCTTAGATCGCCGGAACGCCATCCATCGACGTCCCTTTTTCACCGACACGGTCCACCAAGCTGCCATCTGTGTCCAGCCCGGATCCGTCGGCTGCGCGTCACTCCTGTCTTTGCCTCAATCCTTTTCCATGATGCATTGTAGAGGATGCTGGTGCCTGCGCGCAAAGTCCATAACCTGGGTGACCTTGGTCTCGGCGATTTCATAGGTGAACACGCCGCATACACCGACGCCACGCTGATGCACATGAAGCATGATGTGCGTCGCCTCTTCACGGTTCTTGCTGAAGAACCTTTCCAGAACGACCACCACGAACTCCATCGGGGTGTAATCGTCGTTAAGCATCAAGACTTTATACATGGCCGGCTTTTTTGTTTTTGGCCGAGTTTTGACGATGACCCCGGTACCGGTACCGGTCCCGTCATCGCCAAACTTGTCGTCTTCACTCATGCCCGGAATACTCGATAAGTCGACGTCGAACCGTGTGGATCTCGTGGAACAGGGCTACGGAAGCCGAAAACGCCCCCCGCACCATATTAATATGTGAACTTGGTTAAGAGAAGAAAAGTCCCGCCCGGCGGCCTAACGGTCGCAGCGACGCCCATCGGCACGGGGCGTGAAGGTGTCCATAGAACGCAAATGCGGGGCGGCGACCGCCAAATCAAGGGGGTGGCGGATAAAGCCCGTCCCGGATGCAGCAGCCGGAACGAAAACCGCCGGTCTCGGTCAACCCGTGAGGGCAACCGATACCGGCGGCGGACAAACGCCAGGACGCCGCGGCGGCCGTGAAGCCGCCGGGCGTCGGTGTCGCAACTCTCAGGCGGCCCGGGGAAGGCCGAGCCGCTGCGCGGTATCCTCGACGCGATCCTTGATCGGCGACAGGGCTTCCTGAGCCACTTTCGCGCCCATCTCGGTGAACCTGGTGCTTTCCGCGATCAGGTCGTTGACCGACGTCTTGGCGAAATCGCTCTGCAGATCGACGGCTTCACGCAGGGTCTTGGCCCCCATGACCGACCGGGCCGTGCCGACGGTCTGATCCATCGACTCCTTGGCAAACTCCAACCAGGCCGCCGCCATGGTCTCGAAGCCCTTGGTCAGGATGGTCCCGGCCATGGCCACGGCTTCCACGTTCTTGCGGCCGTAGGCGGCAAGCTCCTCAATGCTCTTGGGATCAAGCGACTTTACGGCCAAGGTCTGGACCTTGCGAACCGTGTCGGCGGCCATATCGGAAACCGCTTCCGTCTTCTGGACGGTCGTCTCGGCGGCGGTGTTGACGGCCTTTTCCGCCGTGCGCTGGGCCGACACGAGGTCTTTTTCGACGTCCTTGGAAGGGGCGGCGGCCTTTTGCGCAACCGCCTCCATGGTCTTGGCGGTTTCGGCGCTCATGGTCGCCACGGCTGCCTTCGGCTGCGTTTCCTTGGGCTGGGCTGCCTTGCTCTTTACGGTCCGGGGCTTCGACGTTCTCGCCGGCGCGGCGGTTTTCGAGACGGGCGACCGGGTTTTCGCAGTGGCCATAACAGTTCCTCCTGATCGAATGAATTCTAAAATGCTGCACTGCAACATAGCCTGAAGATAAGCTTCCATTAACCGATGTCAATCATATTTTCGTTTCCGTTGCTGCAACGCACCAACGGAAGTGTGGCGGCTTGTGGTCGGCAGCCGCGCGTGACAGGATTGCCGTTGGAGTCCGTGTGAAGGCGGGCTCACGGCGGGAACGAGCCAGGGACAGCCATGACCTATTGTTTGGGAATCAAGACGCGGCACGGTTTGGTCGCCCTGGCCGACGGACGGGTGACCAGCGGCAATCAGATGGCCGCTGCCCGCAAACTCATGATGTTCGGTGAGCAACACCGGTTTTTCGTCATGACCTCCGGTTTGCGTAGCGTCCGGGACAAGGTGGTGACCTACTTCAAACGGGATTTGGCGGGCCAGCCCGACGGAATGTTTCCAGCCCTGGTCGATGCCATGACGGCCTTTGCCCAGCGCCTGAGGGAGGTCGCGGCGGAGGATCGGGATGCCTTGCAGGCAGCCGACCTGGTCTTCAACCTTCACGCCATCATCGGCGGCAAGCTGTCCCAGGACTCAGAACCGGCGCTGTTTCTGATCTATCCGGAAGGCAACTGGATCGAGATCGACAAGCGGGCTCCGTATGTCTCCATCGGCTCCACGGCTTATGGCAAACCGATCCTGGATCGGGCCCTGCGATACGACACGGATCTGCGCGACGCCGTCAAGCTGGCCTACCTCTCCTTCGATTCCACCCGGTTCAGTTCGGTCGACGTCGGGTATCCCATCGACATACTGACTTACAGCAACAACGATCGAACCTGGCGTGAAGCGGGCTTCGAATATGACGACATGGTTGAACAGCGGCAGTGGTGGAACGAGAACATCACCGCCCTGGCGGCGCGCATGCCCGATGGGCCATGGGTCGACGGCCTGCTTGCGATCGATGCCCGACGGCTGACAATCGTCGGCGACGGCGGCGGCTGACGAACCCGGGCCCAAAACGCGACTAGGCGCCTGTCTCGGGGCAGGCTCCAACGGTTCGGACGTTCAGCGTTCATCCAACCCCAGGCGGCGAATAATGATGTGTCAGTAAAAACACATCAAAAGTTTCGGCCCTGAAGCGTATTGCCGCGCGGTTCGCCGTGATTCCGTTTCCTTTGTCTCGCTATGTCACGATCGCGAGCGCGGCCACGATGATGCCGGCCGACGGAACGCCGCCTTGCGAGCGTTCTTGGCCGACACCCCCGTGCTCAAGGTCACGTTCCATGACTTGACCGGCCTGACCGTCTTCTCCACGGATGTTCGTCAGACCGGCGCCGATTACGGCCACCGTCCGGAGTTTGCGTCGGCGGTCGGCGGCCAGCCAGGGAACCACGGTGACGGCAACGCTGCCCCCGTCCGTCGAAACCGTACTGCCCGGCGACGGAGATGATCAGAACCACACCGACGAAATGGCCGACCGGCTGGTCGTGATTCATGGTTGAGCGCGAGCTCGGAGCCCCAGTCTCAAAAGGGTTCTAAAGGCCTTGCAGACCGTCCGCGCCGACCGTCAAGGCAAAACAGACCGGCGGATCGGGCCGACTGTCGTCCTTGTCCCGGCACCGCCAATCACCGACCACGCTGTTGGGCAACGGCCCGCGCGGCAACGGCTCACCCGTCCGGTCATGGGCATAAAGCAAATCGTCGAAGCGAATGGCGTCGAACGCGGGCGACGGATTGCGAAAGGCGGTCAGGAAATACGCGCCGTCGCGACAACCGGTGACGACCCAATAGTGGCTCTTGGAAAACAGGCGAAGGCCAACCGGTGGCGGCGCGAACGCACCGCTGTCGTTCAACGCCGTTACCAGGGCATCGGCCTCGGCCGCGGTCAGCAGAGTTTGGGCATGGGACGGCGCGCCGATCTTGAGCGGTTCGACGCCTTCCCCGGCGGTGAACCGGATGCCCCGATCGACGACCTGGCGCAAAACCGCACCGCCATCCGGCAGCGACGTCAGATCGTAGCCGCGCACCTGATCGGTGAAGCTGGCATTGTAGATCATGCGATACCGGTCGGGCGTGCCGGCTTCGCACACCGATCTGATATCGTCGCCATTGAGGTAGCTGAACCAGGTCGCGCGTTGACTCCCCAGATTATCCACCGGTCCCGCATAGGTACATGCCGTCATGCCGGCCGCGACGACCACCAGCCCCCCCACCTGTCCCCATCGGCACGCGGTTCGCATGAGCCGGCGCAATCCTACCCTTGAACCACCAAAAGATGCGCGAATACGGCCGATCGCCACTCTGGACCTCTCAAAGCTTTGCAATTCATTAACCACAACTGGGGCGAAACTGAGCCGAAAAACAGTCATCCGCAAACGGATCGTTTACCCTCTTCAACTACTGTGTAGACACAGAATCGCCTTTTATTTTACATTGTTTGGCATCGTCGATGAACGTCGAGAAGCAGGAATCGTCCACATGGACGGCATGATAGGCCATTGCGCTGTGATCGTGGATGAACCGCCCTCTCGTCGGGGACGCGGATTTTTTACTGTCACTTGTCGGCGCGCCGCAGTCTTGGTCTTCGGCCTTCTGATTTTGTTCGCGAACTTGCCCGGCCCGACGGCGCATGCCAACCCGCGCTACGCCGATGTCGTTATCGACGCGGTGACCGGGGAGATCTTCCATCAGTCCAATGCCGACCGCAAGCTCTACCCGGCATCCCTGACCAAGATGATGACCCTGTATATGACGTTCCAGGCGCTGCGCGACGGGCGCTTGACCCTGGACCAGAATTTGCCCGTTTCGGCACGGGCGGCGGGCCAGGCACCCTCAAAGCTGGGTCTTCCCGCCGGGGCTTCGATCCGCGTCGAACATGCCATTCTGGCATTGGTCACCAAATCCGCGAACGACATCGCCACCGTGCTGGCCGAAGGCATCGCCGGCACCGAAGTTCGGTTTGCCGAGCGCATGACCCGGCAGGCGCGTCAGTTGGGCATGCGCTCGACCACGTTCCGCAACGCGTCCGGCCTGCCCAACCCGGGACAGATCAGCACGGCCTCCGACATGGCCAAGCTGGCCCAGGCGCTGCTCTATGATTTCCCGGAGTACTATCACTATTTCAGCACCCGGAACTGGACCTACCGCGGCACCACGTACCGCAACCACAATCGGCTGCTCGGCAGCTATGAGGGCATGGACGGTCTGAAGACCGGGTATATCCGCGCCTCCGGGTTCAATCTCGTCGCGTCGGCGGTGCGCGGGGATCTGCGGGTCATCGCGGTGGTGTTCGGCGGGCGTACGACCGACCGCCGCAACCGCCGCGTCGCTCAACTGCTCGACATGGCCTTCGACAGCCAGCGTGGCCGGTACCTGATTGCCCATGGCAGCGTTCCGCTGTCGCCGCCGCTGCCGCGTCGTCGGCCGGGGGATGCCGCGCCGTTCACATCGGTGTTGATGGCCGCCGCATCGGTGCCGGACCAGATGTCCGACGTTGCGCCGCCGCTGCCGCCGACACCCGTGGCCGCCTTGTCCGCAACGCCGGCCTTTCCGCTGCCGCCGTCGCTGCCCGACCCGCGTCTGGTTCAACTCACCGTGGCGACCCTGGTCCCCGATGTCGACAGTCTCGAAATGGGCGGCGACATCGCCAACGACGCCTTTTGGGGCATTCAGGTCGGCGCCTTCAACGACATGCCGGCCAGCCAGGAAGCGTTGGAGTTGGCCGTGCGCTATGCGCCCGATCTGCTGCGCGCCACCCGCCGTCACGTGGTGGCCATCGATGTCGCCGGCAACCGTTTGTACCGGGCGCGGATGGTCGGGCTTGATCAGCAGGCGGCGAGCAATGCGTGCGCGCGGCTTCAAGCCACCGGCATGGCCTGCCTGACCATCGCCCCCGGCGAGGGCGTTCATTAAAGAAAAAAGCTAGGGGTCGCCCCTTTCGGGCGTCAATGCCCGCCGGATGCGAAATCCGGCTGGGGCAACCCGCTTTTCTGCAGTTGCTCGGCAATCTGCGCCTTCAGCCGCTCCAGCCCCTCCTTGGTCTGGCTCTCGGCCCGGGCGACCAGCACGTCCTGGGTGTTGGACGCGCGCAGCAACCACCAGCCGTCGGCCGACTTGACGCGAACGCCGTCGATGTCGTTGACCTCGGCGGGGCTGTCGGCCAGCCGTTCCTTGATCTCTTCGATCACCGCGAACTTCCGGCTTTCGTCGACCTGGAAGCGCACCTCGGGCGTGTTCAACACCTCCGGCAGCCGGTCGCGCAGATCCGACAGCTTGACGCCGGACTTGGCGACCAGGGCGATCAGGCGGACCGCGCAATAGAGCGCGTCGTCGTACCCGTAATACTTGTCGGCGAAAAAGATGTGCCCCGACATCTCGCCGGCCAGGGGCGATTTGGTTTCGGCCATCTTTGCCTTGAGCAGGGAATGGCCCGTCTTCCACATCAGCGGCTTGCCGCCCAGGCGCGCGATTTCGTCGAACAGGGTCTGGCTGGCCTTGACGTCGGCGATGATGGTGGCGCCGGGCCGGTCGGCCAGCACCTCGCCGGCATAGATGGCGACAAGCTGGTCGCCCCAGATGATCCTGCCCTTTTCGTCGATGGCGCCGATCCGGTCGCCGTCGCCGTCGAAGGCGATGCCGATATCGCACTTGTTGTCGGCCACCGCCTTCTGCAGAAAGACCAGATTTTCCGGAATCGTCGGGTCGGGATGGTGGTTGGGAAACATCCCGTCGATGTCCTCGAACAGCAGGACATGCTTGCCCGGCAGGCGTTGGGTCAGACGGACCATGATCTCGCCGGCGGCGCCGTTGCCCGCGTCCCAGGCGACGGTCAGCGGACGGTTGCCGTCGTAATCCTGAAGCAGCCGGTCGAGATAGGCGTCGTCCACCGCCTCTTTCCGTTCCGAACCGGCGCCCGAGGCCAGATCGCCGGCCTTTGACAGTTTGCCGATCTCCTGGATCTGGGCGCCGTAAACGGGGCCATCCGACCAGGTCATCTTGATGCCGTTGTATTCCGGCGGATTGTGGGATCCGGTGATCATGACGCCGGCCGCGGCACCGAGATGCTTGACGGAAAAGTAGAGCATCGGTGTCGGGCCCAGACCGATACGGGCCACGTCGATCCCGGCGGCCGTCAGCCCGGCCACCATCGCCGCCTCGAGGTCCGGCGAACTGGCCCGGCCGTCATACCCGACGCAGACCGCGGTCCCGCCCTTGCGCGCCACCATTGTGCCGAATGCCCGGCCCACGGCCTTGGCATCCGCCGCCGTAAGGGTTTTCCCGACGATCCCCCTGATGTCGTATTCGCGCAGGATGGTCTCGTCGAACGTGTACGCGTCGCTCATGGCGGTCTCCCGTTGGGTCTCCGACTTAAGAATGCGCCGGTATGCTTTGACGGCCGATACTCAGATAGGTGAAGCCCTCCCGGGCCATCTGGTGTGGCTTATAGATGTTGCGCAGATCGACCATGATCGGGTTCTTGAGGAGCCGTTTCACCCGATCCAGGTCCAGGGCGCGGAACTCGTTCCACTCGGTCAGGATGGTCATGATGTCGGCGCCGTCAAGAGCGTCATAGGCGTCCTTGCAGAACGTCACGTTCTTCAGGGACTTGCCGGCCTCGTGCATGCTGGCCGGATCGAAGGCGCGGACGGTCGCCCCCGCCGCCTGCAGCGCCGGCACGATGTCCAGGCTGGGGGCATCGCGCATGTCGTCGGTGTTCGGCTTGAAGGCGAGGCCCAGGACGGCCACGGTCTTGCCCGCCAGGGAACCGCCCATCGCCTCGACAACCCGATCGGCCATCCGCTGCTTGCGTCTGGTGTTGATATCCACCACCGCCTCGACGATTTTCTGCGGCGATCCGTACTTCTGGCCGGACGCGGAAAAGGCCATGGTGTCCTTGGGGAAGCACGACCCGCCGAAACCGGGGCCGGCGTGAAGGAACTTCGACCCGATCCGTCCGTCCAGGCCCATGGCCCGCGCCACGTCGTGCACGTCGGCCCCAACCTTCTCGCAGAAATCCGCCACCTCGTTGATGAAGGTGATCTTGGTCGCCAGGAAGGCGTTGGCGGCGTACTTGATCAACTCGGCGGTTTCGATGTTGGTCAGCACGACCGGCGTGTCGATGAGGTAGAGCGGCCGATACAGGGCGCGCACCACGTCCGTGGCGCGTTCCGACGTGCCGCCGATCACGACCCGGTCCGGCCGCATGAAATCGCCGATCGCCGATCCTTCGCGCAGGAATTCGGGGTTGGAGGCGATATCGAAATCGGCATCCGGCCGGGCCTCGCGGATGGTGCGTTCGATCTCTTTCCCGGTGCCGACGGGCACCGTCGACTTGGTCACCACCACCGTGTATCCATCAAGGTTCCGCGCCACCTCCTTGGCGGCGGCGAAGACATAGGACAGATCGGCATGGGCGTCGTTGCCCCGGGTCGGCGTGCCGACCGCGATGAACACCGCGTCCGCCCCCTTCATCGCCTCCTCGAGATCGAGGGTGAACGACAGGCGGCCTGCCCTGACGTTCTTTTCCACCAGGGAGTCGAGGCCCGGCTCATAGATCGGGATTTCCCCGGCCTTCAGCCGCGCGATCTTGCTCTGGTCCTTGTCGACGCACACCACGTCGACGCCGAATTCCGAAAAGCAGGCGCCGGAGACGAGCCCGACATACCCCGTTCCGATCATGGCAATACGCACAGCCGCATCTCCTAAAAATTTGGCACGTCAGTTGAATAGGGCGAAGCGACGCCGGAACCAGCAGGCCTAGCGGCCGTTGGCCCTACA
Organism: Inquilinaceae bacterium; assembly: GCA_052168355.1. Classification (GTDB taxonomy): domain Bacteria; phylum Pseudomonadota; class Alphaproteobacteria; order DSM-16000; family Inquilinaceae; genus JBQLZQ01. The sequence continues at coordinate 59,630 of JBQLZQ010000063.1, read as the reverse complement.
ACACCCCTTTGAGAAGAGCGCGGACCTTGGGACCCAGATCGTCCCTGGCCAGCGCGAAGGCGACATTGGCGGCCACAAAGCCGGCCTTGTCGCCGCAATCGAACCGCTGCCCGCCATAGCGCAGACCGTGGAAAGGCTGGACCCCGATCAGGGAAGCCATGGCGTCGGTCAGCTGTATTTCGTTCCCGGCGCCTTTGACCCCCCGATCGAGAAAGTCGAACACCTGGGGCTGGAGGATATAACGGCCGACGATGGACAGTGTCGACGGCGCATCCTCCGGTTTCGGCTTCTCGACCATGCCCCGCACCGACGCCATCCGGCCATCGTCGCTTTCTACGTCGAGGATGCCGTAGCGCACCGTATGCTCGCGCGGCACGTCGACAACGCCCACGACGCTGCCGCCGACATCGTTGTAGGCATCGACCATCTGCTTGAGAACGGGCGGATCGCTCATGAACACGTCGTCGGGCAGGAGAACGGCGAACGGTTCGTCCCCGACCACATGCCGGGCGCACCAGACCGCGTGTCCCAGTCCCTGGGGTTCGGGCTGCCGGACCACGGTGACCGCCGCTACCGGCAGATCCGACGATTGCGCCTCGGCCAGCGCGTCGGTCTTGCCCCGCTTCTCCAGAAGGTCATACAACTCGAAGTGCCGGTCGAAATGATCCTCCAGGACCGTCTTGCCCCGGCTGCTGACAAAGATGAACTCTTCGATCCCGGCGGCCCGGGCCTCGTCCACCGCGTATTGCAGGACGGGTCGGTCGACGACGGGCAGCATTTCTTTCGGGATCGCCTTGGTGGCCGGAAGAAAGCGGGTGCCAAGGCCCGCAACCGGGAAAACGGCTTTTCTGATGGGCTTCACAACTGGCTTTCGACCATCGTTTCGGAAGAGCACGCGGGTTGTGCCATAACGGTAGGCAACTGTGCAAGGTTTGCCCCTAAAAAGCCGCAAAAGACTTGAAATCACGACGTTTTATTAAGCTCCGTGCAGGAATTCGTCGCTCTTTAGTTACGATCACTATTCCCTTCATGGATGATAAGGCCCGTTTGGGAAAATGCGGTCCCTAAGCGTTTTTCTGGGGAAAGGCCATGGGCGCTTGACCGGTGTGGCGGATCGGCGGAGAACGTAACGATCGCTCTTCCCCCCTCCGCTCGTCCAAATCGGCGCTTGCCAACGGCCGACGCCGGATAAGGAGTCTCATGAGTTTCGCCCCACCGCCGCCCGCCGTCTCCCCCTCGTCCGCGGCGGACACCGCCGACCCGGCCCCGATCCAGCGGGTCTGCCCGGCTTGCGGCGATGCCAACGCCCAGACGCCGGTCACGCGCTATTCCGACGCGCGGTGGCCCATGAAGGCCTGCCAGGCCTGCGGTTTGGTCTATCTGATCCAGGCTCCGGACTACGCCGCCCTGTTCGAGAGCCATGCCTGGGAACGGACATCGAAGGCCGAGGAGCAGCGCCGGGCAGCCATTCGGCCGGTCTCCTATCGTCTGAGCAAGGCCACGCGGTGGCGCATGCGCCTGTTCCCGCGCAAGACGATGCCGGCCCTGCTGGCCGTCCACGCCGCGCCCGGCCGGGTCATCGATCTGGGCTGCGGCGATGGCGGCCAGATGGAAGGTCTGGAGGCCCGCTTCATCCCCCACGGGGTCGAAATCTCCACCGCGCTGGCGCGCCAGGCTCAGGAACGGTTTTCGGCGCGCGGGGGGCACTGCATCAACGACAGTTCCCTTGACGGGCTGAAACAATGCGACGCGGGCTTCTTTTCCGCCGCGACGCTACGATCCTATCTGGAGCACGAGCTGCATCCGGCCGAAGTCTTGTCGGAACTCCATCGAACCCTGGCGCCGAACGGGATCGCCATCGTCAAGGTGCCCAATTATGGCTCCGTCAACCGGCAGGTCACGGGCGCCAAATGGTGCGGGTTCCGGTTTCCCGACCATCTCAACTATTTCACGCCCGCCACGTTGCGTGCCCTGGCCAGGCGCGCCGGCTTTGCCACCTGCTTCGCCCCGACCTGGAAGCTGCCGACCAGCGACAACATGTGGGCCATCCTGAAGCGGACCTGAGCGGCATCCGTGCCGGCCGGCCGATCAGCGGTCCAGCAGCAGATCCTTGGCCTGGTTGACCTTGGCCGCGAAATAATCCGACCCGCCCTGATCGGGATGGACCTTCTTCATCAGCCGATGGTAGGCGTCGCGGATGGCGGTCTCGTCGGCGCTGGGCTCCAGGCCCAGGATCTCGTACGCCTCCTCCCGGGTCATGGAACCGGCGGACGATGGCGGCGACTGCTGTTGGTCTTCGCCGCCGGAATGCCAGTCCTGGCCATAGGTGCGCTGAAGATAGGCTTCCACGACGGACGCCGATTCCGGGTCCTGGTGGCTGCACTCGACGTAAAGCGCCCGTACCTCGTCGAGGCTGAGACTGCCCAGCGTCCGCCCTTCGAACCGTCCGCGACGGACCGTGCCGTCCATCGCTCCGGTATCGTGATCGAGCGTGACGTTCAGCCAGCCGGTGCTCAGGTCCGACGATTGACCGGGCCGCGGCCCAGCCGCCGCCTTGAACCGGTTGGCCAGCGCCCGCCATCGCATGACGACCGGGATCAGGACCATCATCATGCCCAACGCCGACCCCAATCGGCCGGCGACCGCCAGGATCACGATCAGCAGAACCGCCAAGGCGATCGCGCCGTACCGAAGCCCCTTGGCCAGGTTTTTCGGCTCGGCGTTGACGAACCAGCGGCTGAGCAAGGCCAGGCCGACCAATAGGCAGACGCCCAATATGATGACCTGCAACATGCGATCCTACTTCTTGTCGAACTGGTGGGTGAGCTGCTGCGCCGCGCCGCCACGGCTGCGACCGTAGTCTTCCAGCGCGGCGCGTCCGCCGGCCGCGTAGACGGCGACCGCGCCCAGCAGATCCTTGAGCTGCTGGGCGCTGGCCAGATCGAACGGGCAGTAGGCGCCGCCGGTAAGCCGGGCGATCTGCTGGAACATGCGCCGCGCCGCCGGGTCCTGGCCTTCCTGAAACAGGAACACCGGCACGCCCAGCATCCCCAATTCCCCGGCCGCGTGGCCCACGGCGTCGGGGTCTTCCTCAAAGCAGTCGCCGACGAAGACCAGCGCGTTCACCTTTTGCTTGCGGGTCTGCACCGCCGCGTGGTTGAGAACGCGGCCAAGCTGCGTGTGGCCGGCCATGCAGCGCACGGCGGTCATCCGCCGGGCCAGCGCCGCCGCGTCCGACAGCCACGGGCTGGTCTTGCACTCTCGAAATCCCCGGTAGAACACCAGTTGCACATCCAAACCGCCAAGGTCGGCGGTGGCGGCGAACATCTCGGCCTGGATATGGCAGGCCCGGTCCCAGGTCGGTTCCCGGCTGGCGGTCGCGTCCATGGCAAAGATCAGACGGCCGCGCGATCCCGCCGGTCGCGGCACGGGGGCAGCGGCCAGCCGATGCAAAAAAGCATCGACCGCGCTTCGGCTTCCTCCCGCCGCGGGAACCCGCCCCTTTGGGTCCGCCATGGCCGCCTCCCTCGTCACTGCAGGCCGGGCCCCACCGTCCGGGCCGGCCGTCCCCTGTTACCTTACTATTATCTAGGGGGCGGAGGCGCGAAGTTCAGCCCGCCTTGAGCCGATCCTGGGTTCCGACGCGCGTCAGGCCCACGGCCTCGACCAGGGTCCGGACCTCCTGCCGCGCGGCAATATGGCTCATGGTCAGGCCGCCCTCGATCTCCGCCTCGCGCAGGTCGAGCAGGGTCAAGCCCTTCAGGAACAGCTCGCGAAAGATCACCCGCTCGCCGAAACCCGGCGTGCTGCGGAACCCGAACCGCCGCGACAACGCGACCAGCACGTCGGCCACCTCGCGCTTGTTGCGGGCATCCAGGGCGCTCAGGCGGTTGCGGATGACCACCCAGTCGATCGACCCGCCGTCGCGGATGGCCCGCTGCTTGCGCTGCTCCCACACCATCTCGGCATAGGTGCTGGGCCGCCGGACCCGCAACGTCTCCGGGTCGATGTCACCCAGAAGATCGAGGTCGATAAAGCTGTCGTTGACCGGGGTAACCAGCATGTCGGCCCGTGCGTGCCCCATGCGGCTCAGATTGTTGTCGCTGCCGGGCGTATCGATGATCACGAAATCCGTGGCGGCGCGCAGGGCATCCAGCGCGGTCTGCAGCCTCTCCGCTTCCTCTTGGACGGCGGCGGCGCCGTCGGTCAAGGCGCTGCGGTGCACCGCCCGGTGCATCGACAGCGGCAGCGTCAGATCCTTCCTTGTGCCGAACGCCCGCCGGTTCTCCCAGAACCGGGTAAAGGTTCCCTGCCGCGCGTCAAGGTCCAGGGTGCCGACCCGATGGCCGTCGCGCAGCAGCGCCACGGCCAGGTGAACGGCCGTGGTGGATTTGCCGGTCCCTCCCTTTTCGTTGCCGAGGACGATGATGCGGGCGGGATCGGGTGCGGTCACGGCAGGTCCTTTGGCGGGGACGAAGGGTCGCCCCCTTATGCCCGATTCCCGGACGACCGCCAACGGACCCGGCGATGGTCGCGCGGCGCCGTCAGCCGTCCTGGTGGTGGATGACCCCGTCGGGCCTGAATGCCTTGAATGCAAAGGCGAACGGGATGTCGTGGACCATGTCCTGGAGGGTGTCGCCGACCCGGCGCTGGACCACCACATTGCCGACGTCGCGCCCGCGCGCGATTTCCGCCGTGTCGAGGGCTGAATTCTGGCCGGCGGTCCAGGTCAGGATCAGATCGCCGGCCTCGATGCGCCCGACCCGGGCCAGGAACTCAAGGCTCCAGGCCTGATCGCCGACGGCCACCACGCGGGCCAATGGCGGCACCGGGCCTTCGTAGTCGCCACGATAGAGAAACGGCGCCGTGGCGCTGTCATAGCCGACATAGGGATTGCGACCATAGGGGCGCCGGCCCGACGCGCCGGTTTCCAGCACCTGTCCGTCGGGGTAACGGGCCGCGAAGCGCTCGACCGATTCCAGACGCGACGGAAGGATCTCAAGGACCGTGCCGGTCAGCTCGCCGACGATCGCCTCGCCCAGATATTGCTGCCACCAGCTGTCGGTCCGGCGGTCGTACATGACCAGATCGGAGTTACGCAGCTTGCCCGTCGTCCCGAACTCCACCGCCTCCCCGTCCAGGCGCCGGTCGAAGACCACGCCGGAGTTGCACAGGGGACAATAGGTCACCGCCACCGGCACGCCGCCGACCACGTCGTTGACGATCTCGTGCCAAATGAGGATGCGCAACGGATAGGCCCTGGCATCCCCGTCGATCTCAAGGCTCAGCACGGGTTCCGTGGGGGCTAGGTCGGTGACGGCGCCGACCGGGCTGAAAGACGGTTCGTCGATGGAGGGGATGCCGTCGCGCGGCTGCCCGCCGGACAGGATCTCCCCATAGGGCACCGCGTGGCGGCTGAAATCGGTATGCGGCCACTCGGCGCGCCAGGCATCCGGATCGGCGGCGGCCGGAGCCACGCCGGCGGCCACGGCCCAACCGGCGGCAAGAATGCCCAGGATCCAAATCTTCATGATCTCAAGGTTGCCCCAAGTCCCGCCCCGACGCATTTGAACTGCGGTCACAAGGGCGTGACCGCGCCGGCCCATCGGCGCGGCAGGGGCGTGACCGCGCCGGTCCATCGGCGCGGTACATGATCGATCAAGCTCTTGGCACGGCGACTTCGGGTCCCATCTTTCATGGCGTTGTGCTATCAGTTCCCCATAAACGAGTGGCAACAGGGAGACTTTCGCCAATGTCGTTCATCAGAATCCTCGGCCTATCCAAAACCGCCGGCGTTGCGGCGGTAACGCTCTTGGTCGGCGCGTCCGCCTTCGCTCAGGACCGCTCCGACTGGCCCGACAGCGTCAGCGTCGGCACCGCCAGCCAGGGCGGCACCTATTTCATCTATGGCGCCGGTTGGGCCAACCTGGTCGGCGAAACCCTGGGCATCAACACCAGTTCCGAAGTCACCGGGGGCCCGGTCCAGAACGCCGCCCTGGTCCAGACCGGCGACCTGGAATTCGGCATGGTGACCATGGGACCGGCCTATGACGCGTGGGTCGGCGAAAGCGCCCTGGCGCCGGGCCTGGAGCACGATCAGCTGCGGGCCATGTTCCCGATGTATCAGACGTCCTTCATGTTCGTGACGCTGGCCAGTTCCGGCATAGACTCGGTGGCCGATCTGGAGGGCAAGACGGTCGGTGTCGGTCCGGCCGGCGGAACCCCCGGCACCTATCTGCCGCGCTTTCTGGAAACGCTGGGCGTGAATGTCGAGGTGCGCAACGGCGGTGCCAGCGATCTGGCCGGACAGTTGCAAGACGGGCTGATCGACGCCTTCGGGTTTGCCGCCGGCATTCCCATCGCCGCCTTCACCCAGGTGGAGGCCCAAACCGACGCCAACATCTTTGCCTTCACCCAGGAAGAGGTCGACACCCTGCTGGAAGCCTTCCCGTCGGTATCGGCGTTCACCGTCCCGGCCGACACCTATCAGAGCACTGACGAAGATTTGAACAGCGTCTCGATGTGGAACTTCGCCATCGCCCGGGCCGACATGCCGGAAAGCCTGGTTTACGAGATCACCAAGACGGTGATGGAAAACAACGACCGGATGCTGGAAATCCACAACGCAGCAAAGGAAACGCTGCCCGAGCATGTGGACAAGAACCAGTTCCTGCCGTTCCATCCCGGCGCCGTCCGGTATTTCGAGGAAACCGGCATCGATATCCCAGCCGACCTGGAAGGCTGACCGGGCTTGCCGCCGGCCCCGGGACCCGCCATCGTACGGGTTCGGGCCGGCGGCGCTTTCCAGCCAGTCACCAAGACCGGCTCTAAGAACCGGCACCGAGGGAGGATGGGATGACGGCAACCCAGGGTGCGGCGTCCGGTGGGAATCCGCCGGGACGCTCCGATGAGCGCATCGTCGCCGCCGGCGTCGACGAAGAGTTGCCGGCCGGCAACCAGCGCAGTCTGACCGGTTGGCAGGGACCGGCGCTGTTCTGGGTCTGTGTCGTCTATACGGTGTTTCACCTGGTCTCCCTCAACGTCTATCCGCTGGAGACCTGGGCCTATCGCATCCTGCATATCGCCGGCGGTCTGGTCATCGGCTTTGCCCTGATGGCGGCGTGGAGTGTCGACCGTGCGCCCTCAGCCGGTCCGATGGCCCTTGCCCAGCGGGTGTTGATGGCCATCGCGGTGCCGACCGGGGTTTGGGCGCTGTTCTGCGTGGTCTACGCCGGCGGTGTTCAGCTTGCCGGCGGCGGCGCTCCCCCAAGCTGGGTCTTTGCCTGGTTTGGCGTACCGTTGACCGTCTCCGTCGTCGCGGCCATCGCGGCCTCCTGGCTGTCGCCGGCCGGACCGAACCGCGTACCCGCGTTCGACTGGGTCCTGGTCGCGGGGGCGATCAGCGTGGCCGGCTATTTGCTGGTCAATCTCGAGGGCTTGCGCCTGCGCGCCGGCGTGATGGCCCTGGCGCCGGATTTCTGGGCCACCCTGGCCGGCGTCCTGCTGATCATGGAACTGACGCGGCGGGCGGCGGGACTGGCGCTGGTGGGCATTTCGGCGGTCTTCCTCGCCTATTCGTTCCTGGGCCCCTACCTGCCCGGCTTCCTGACCCATCGCGGCTACGCCGTCGACCGGTTCTTCACCTATCTCTATACCGACAACGGCATCCTGGGCGCGCCGATCGCGGTGTCGTCGACCTACATCATCCTGTTCATCGCCTTCGCGGCTTTCCTCCAGGCCTCGAAGGTCGGCGACTATTTCGTCAATTTCGCCTTTGCCGCGGCCGGAACGGCGCGCGGCGGGCCGGCCAAGGTGGCGGTGTTCGCCAGCGGTCTCATGGGCATGATCAACGGCACCTCGGCCGGCAACGTGGTGGCCACAGGCAGCCTGACCATCCCGCTGATGAAACGGGTCGGCTACCGCCCGCAGAGCGCGGCGGCGATCGAGGCGGCGGCCTCGACCGGCGGCCAGATCATGCCGCCAATCATGGGGGCCGGCGTCTTCATCATGGCCGAGATCACTGAGATCCCGTACACCGAGCTGATGGTCGCCGGCCTGCTGCCGGCCATCCTGTATTTCTGGTCGATCTTCATGATGGTCGATTTCGAGGCCGTGAAGACCGGCATGAAGGGACTGCCGCGCAGCCAGTTGCCGGAATTCGGCAAACTGGCCCGGCAGGCCTATTTGTTCATCCCCATCATCATCCTGATCGGCGCCCTGTTCTCCGGCTACACGGTGATCCGATCGGGCACCCTGGCTCTGCTGGCCGCGGTGGCCGTGAGCTGGCTGACCGCCCATCGGATGGGTCCGCGCCGGATCCTGGACGCGCTGGCCCTGTCGGCGACCATGGCCGTACAGCTCGTCGCCGTGTGCGCCTGCGCGGGCATTATCGTCGGCGTGATCGCGCTGACCGGTGTCGGCGCCCGGTTTTCCAGCCTGTTGCTGGGCGTGGCCGAAACCAGCCAGCTTCTGGCCATGATCTTCGCCATGGGCATCGCCATCATGCTTGGCATGGGCATGCCGACCACGGCCGCCTACGCGGTGGCCGCGGCCGTCGTGGCGCCGGGGCTGATCCAGCTTGGCATCCAGCCGCTGGTGGCCCATTTCTTCGTGTTCTACTTCGCCGTGATCTCCGCCATCACGCCGCCGGTGGCGCTGGCCGCCTATGCGGCGTCGGCCATCAGCGGATCGGACCCGATGCGCACCTCGGTCACGTCGTTCAAGCTGGGACTGGCGGCCTATATCGTCCCCTTCATGTTCTTCTACAGCCCGGCCATGCTGATGGAGGGCGATCCAATTCGAATCGTCCACGTGTTCCTCACCGCAATCGTCGGCATCTACCTGCTGGCCGGCGCCGTGCAGGGCTGGTTCTTCGGCAGGCTCAATCCGATCTTCCGCGTGCTGCTTCTGATCGCCGCGCTGCTGATGATCAAGGGCGGTCTGGCCACCGACGCCGCCGGGATCGCCATCGGACTGGCCGTGGCGCTTGTTCAACAACGGCTGACGGCCAAGACGGCGGTCGCCGAGCGGTGATTCCCACGGCCCGGCCATGCTAGAGCGGGGCCGCGACCACGCCGACACGCGGGCCCGGTTCCGCTGGCGCCTGCCCACCCGTTACAACATCGGCGTCGACGCCGTGGACCGGCATGCCGGTGGGCCCCAGCGCCTGGCGCTGATCCATGTCGAGCCGGACGGCACGGTCACCCGCTTCAGCTTCGATCAGATCCGCGATCACAGCAACGCCCTGGCCAACGCCTTCGCGGCGTTCGGTCTGAAGGCCGGCGACCGGGTGGGAATCCTGCTGCCCCAGGCGCCGGAAACGGCCATCGCCCATATCGCCTGCTACAAGGCGGGGCTGATCGCGCTGCCGCTGTTTACGCTGTTCGAGGAAGAGGCGCTGCACCACCGGCTGGCGGACAGCGGCGCCCGGGCCGTCGTGACCGACATGGCCAACTGGCCCAAGCTGGAGAGCCTGCGCGACCGCCTGCCCGATCTGGACACTGTCCTGGTCACCGACCCGGCGGCATCGGCACCACGCGGAACACAAGCCTTCTGGCCCGCCGTCGCCCGCGCCAGCCTGCATTTCGAACCGGTGGCGACCGGGCCCGACACGCCGGCGTTGCTGATCTACACGTCCGGCACCACCGGCCCGCCGAAGGGCGCGCTGCACGGCCATCGGGTGCTGCCGGGACACCTGCCGGGGGTGGAGTTTCCGCACGATTTTCCGCCGCAGCCGGGCGACCGGTTCTGGACCCCCGCCGACTGGGCCTGGATCGGCGGGCTGTTGGACGTGCTGCTGCCGGCCTGGCACCACGGCCTGCCCGTCGTGTCCCACCGGATGGCCAAGTTCGATCCCGACGCCGCCTTCGACCTGATCACCCGGCTGGAGATCCGCAACATGTTCCTGCCGCCAACGGCGCTGAAGCTGATGCGCCAGGCCGAACCGACCAAGCGGCCGGGCCCGCGCACCATCGGCAGCGGCGGCGAGACCCTGGGCGCGGAACTGCTGGACTGGGGCCGGCAGACCTTCGGTGTTCCGATTCACGAATTCTACGGCCAGACCGAATGCAATCTGATCGTCGGCAACAACGCGATGCAGGCGCCGCTGCGGCCCGGATCGATGGGGCTGGCCATTCCGGGCCATGAGGTCGCCATCGTCGACGGCGACGGCGCGCTGGTGCCGCCGGGCAAGGATGGGGAAATCGCGGTGCGCCGCGGCGACCCGGTGATGTTCCTGCGCTACTGGAACCTGAAAACGGCGACGGAGGCCAAGTATCGCGGCGACTGGCTGTTGACCGGCGACATGGGCCGGCAGGACGAGGACGGCTATTTCTGGTTCGTCGGCCGCGACGACGACGTCATCACCTCGGCCGGCTACCGCATCGGTCCCGGCGAGATCGAGACCTGCCTGCTGGGCCATCCCTCGGTCGCCATGGCGGCGGTGGTCGGCGTTGCCGATCCGGTACGGACCGAGATCGTCAAGGCGGTGGTGGTTCTCAAGCCCGGCATCGTCGGCGACGACGCCCTCAAGCGCGCGCTCCAGGACCATGTGCGGTCGCGGCTGGCGGCCCACGAGTATCCGCGGCTGGTCAGCTTCGTCGACGCCCTGCCGATGACCGCCACCGGCAAGATCGTCCGCCGCGCCTTGCGGGAGCGATGACTGGCCCCGGTGAGACGACGGTGGATATTGACGCCGAACGGGCGCCGCCCGATGCTGCGCCGCCGCATCCGTCCGGATCATCGCCAGAAGGGTCGTCCGCATGCTGACCGCCATCGACTATTACCTCAGCCTGGCGTCGCCCTACGCCTATCTGGGTCACAACCGGTTGGGTCAAATCGCGGCGACTCAAGGCGCCACCGTCCGCATCCGGCCGGTCGACACGCCCCGGATCTTCGCCGCGACCGGCGGCGTGCCGCTGGCCAAACGACCGCCGGCGCGGCAAGCTTACCGGCTGGTCGAGCTCGGGCGCTGGGCCAGCCATCTGGGCGTGCTGATGACATTGGAGCCGAAGTACTTCCCGGTGGACGATTCGCTGGCCGCGCGCGCCGTGATCGCCGCCGACCGGCAAAGCCAGGACGCGTTCGCGCTGGCCGGCGCTTTTCTGCGCGCCGTCTGGGTCGAGCAACGCAACATCGCGGACCGGTCGACGGTTGCCGAGATCCTGACCGAAACAGGGCTTGACCCAGCGGCTGTGCTGGCGCAAGCCGACCAGGATGACACGGCCGCCCTGCGGCAGGCCTATACTGACGACGCGATCGCCGCCGGCGTGTTTGGTGTGCCTTCCTATGTTCTGAAGAACGAGCTTTTCTGGGGTCAGGATCGGCTGGACATGGTCGATCGCGCGCTTGGCGGCTGAGCCCTGCGACTGTTCCCATGCTTTCCGATCCCTCGAGGTCCTCATGCTGGTCGGCGTTCCCAAGGAAATAAAGACATTGGAGTTCCGGGTCGGGCTCGCCCCCTCCTCCGTGCGCGAGCTGGTTCTTCATGGCCATTCGGTGTCGGTCGAGACCGGTGCCGGGACCGAGATCGGCTTTACCGACGATCTGTACCGGGCCGCCGGCGCGACCATCGCCGACAGCGCCGATGCCGTGTTCGCCAAGGCCGACATGGTGGTCAAGGTCAAGGAACCCCAGCCCGAGGAATGCAAACGCCTGCGCGACGGGCAGATCCTGTTCACCTACCTCCATCTCGCCCCCGACCCCGACCAGACCGCGGCGTTGCTGGACAGCGGCGCCGTGGCCATCGCCTACGAGACCGTGACCGACGCGCGCGGCGGCCTGCCCCTGCTGGCGCCGATGAGCGAGGTGGCCGGCCGCATGTCCATCCAGGCCGGCGCCCATTGCCTGGAAAAGTCGCAAGGCGGACGCGGCCTGCTGCTGGGCGGGGTGCCGGGGGTTCCCGCCGCCAAGGTGGTGGTTCTGGGCGGCGGCGTGGTCGGCACCAACGCGGCCCGCATGGCCATGGGGCTGGAAGCGCACGTCACGGTCATCGACAAGTCACTGCCGCGGCTGAAGGAGCTCGATTTCCAGTTCGGCTCGCGGCTGGCCACGGTCTATTCCACCGTCGACGCCATCGAGGAACAGGTGGTGGCGGCCGATCTGGTGGTCGGCGCCGTTCTGGTGCCGGGCGCCGCCGCCCCCCGGCTGGTCACCGCCGACATGATCGCCCGCATGGCCAACGGCGCCGTCGTGGTCGATGTGGCCATCGACCAGGGCGGCTGTTTCGAGACGTCGCGTCCCACCACCCATGCCGACCCCACCTATGTGGTCGACGGGGTGGTGCATTACTGCGTCGCCAACATGCCCGGCGGCGTGGCCCGCACCTCCACCGTGGCCCTCAACAACGCCACCCTGCCCTTTGTCCTGGCCCTGGCCGACAAGGGCTACCGGGCGGCGCTGTACGAAGACGTCCACCTGCGCCGCGGCCTGGCCGTGCACGGCGGACGCCTGACCAGCAAGCCGGTCGCCGACGCCCAGTCTCTGCCTTACGTCCCGGCCGAGGAGGCGCTGGGGCTGTGACGCCTCAGGCGCGGTGCTCGGGATTCTCGTAGTCGAAGCGGCAGCGGGCCTTCCACGCTCTTCGGTCATTGCCGTGGTTGGACAGGCCGCCCGCGTCTTTGAGCATCCGGGCCATGTGCATCAGGTTCCAGGTCATGATCGTCGTGTTGCGCTGGGTGAACTCGTTGGCGAACCCGACCGGACCGTCGTCGCTTTGATCGCCGTAGGACGGGCCGGGTCCCGCTTCGCCGATCCAGCCGCAATCGGCCTGGGGCGGGATGGTATAGCCGAGATGCTGGAGACCATAGAGGATCGACATGGCGCAATGCTTGATGCCGTCCTCGTTGCCGGTCACCACGGTTCCGGCGACCTTGCCGTAAAAGACGCTTTGGCCCTTGTCGTTCAGCATGCCCGCCATGGCGTAGAGCCGCTCAAGCAGCGTGCGGCAGACCGAGCTCGGCTCGCCCAGCCAGATCGGTGTGCCGATGACCAGGATATCGGTCCGCGCCACCTTGTCCCACAGGCCGGGCCAGTCGTCCCGCTCCCAGCCATGGTCGGTCATGTCGGGTTGGACGCCGTAGGCGATCTGATGCGAGGCGGCATGGACATGCTCCACCGCCACGCCGCTTTTCATCATGATCTGCTCGGCCACCGACAACAGGATCCGCGTGTGCGACGTATCGGGATCCTTTTTGAGGGAGCAGTTGACGAAAATGGCCTTCAGGTCGGAATAGTCGGTCCGGTTCTCATCGCACAGCCGGGTCTGCTGGTCATTGAGCGGCATGATCGCTCCCTTCCACGAGCCGTCTCACGCATTGACGTGATCCCATGGCGGACCAGCCTGTCACAACCGCTTCAGCCGTTCCAGCAGCAGGGCATAGAAACCATTGGAGTCGATACGGTCGATCCACATGCAGTTCGCGGCCTTGCCGGTCACGCCCCACCAGTCGACCACGGTCATGCCCATGGTCAGTTCCGATCCTGTCTCGATGGCCACGTGGCATTCGCGGCCTCCGAACAGGTCCGGTTTCAGCAGGTAGGCGATGACGCACGGATCGTGCAGCGGCCCGCCGCTTTCGCCGTACTTCTCCATGTCGTAGCGCTCGTAGAAGGCGAGCATGGCGGCTGCCGCCTCGCCCACCTTGCTGCCGATCGTGCCGACCGCCTGGATCCAGGAGTCGGTCATCAGGGCCTTGTGGGTGCAGTCGAGCGGGAGGGCCGTCAGCTTTATGCCGCTGGAGAACACGGCGTGGGCGGCGTGCGGATCGACATAGATGTTGAATTCCGATGTCGGCGTGGTGTTGCCGCCCATGAAGAAACCGCCGCCCATCAGGACGATCTCGCGGATCTTGGCGGCGATGCGCGGTTCGTGCACCAGGGCCATGGCGATGTTGGTCAGGGGGCCCAAGGGGCACAGGGTGATGCTGGCGTCGTCCGCCGCCATCAGCGTCTCGACCAGCCAGTCGACCGCGTGTTGGGGTTGCAGCGGCATGGTCGGTTCCGGCAGATCGGGGCCGTCCAGCCCGGTCGGGCCGTGGACGCTTTCCGCCGTGGTCAGGGGTCGCAGCAGCGGGCGGGCGCAGCCGGCGAAGACCTTGATGTCGGGCCGCCCCGCCAGTTCGCAGATCTTCCTGGCGTTCGCCTCGGTCAACGCCAACGGCACATTGCCGGCGACGGTGGTCAGGCCCAGAACCTCGAATTCGGGAGACGCCAGGGCCAAAAGGATGGCCAGGGCGTCATCCTGGCCGGGATCTGTATCGATAATGATGGGGCGGGCCGCCATGAAATCATCCAAATAATCGGTGGAGAAAGGCCGCGCCGAATAACGCAAACGCGACAATTGCTTAGAAGGGACAGGGGCTACCACCCCTATTCCGGCCGATCAAGTACGGGAATGCCGACCCGCCATTTGAATGCGCCGGTGGGGGCGCGAACGAACCTTGCCATCGGCTCCTCCGACAACTAGGGTTTCCAAAGAACGAATACGACAAAGGTGGCACAACCACCGGGCGATGATGTCACCATGATGGGAGGAACCATGAACAAGTCCTTGATGGCCGCGCTTTTGGCCGCCGGATCGCTGACCGCGCTGGCCTCAACCGCCAATGGCGTCGAATTGTCGATTTCCTGCGGCGCGGTCGGCGCCGAGCTGGAGCTATGCCAAACCGGCGTCGACGCCTGGTCGGCGGCGACCGGGCACACGGTCAACGTGGTCTCGACGCCGAATTCGACGACCGAGCGGCTGGCGCTCTATCAGCAGATGCTGGCGGCTCAGGCGGGCGACATCGACGTCTTCCAGATCGACGTTATCTGGCCGGGTTTCCTGGGCAGCCATTTCATCGACCTGAGCGAGTATGTCGATCAGGCGACGTTGGACAGCCATTTCCAGCCGATTATCGACAACAACACCGTGGATGGCGAACTCAAGGCCATGCCCTGGTTCACGGATGCCGGCGTGCTCTATTACCGCACCGACCTGATGGAAAAGTACGGCGTATCGGTGCCGACCACCTGGCAGGAGCTGACGGACGCGGCCACGACCATCATGGACGGCGAGCGGGCCGAGGGCAACGACCGGTTCTGGGGCTTTGTCTGGCAGGGCCGGGCCTATGAGGGGCTGACCTGCGACGCGCTGGAATGGATCGACAGTCATGGCGGCGGCACCATCGTGGCCGACGACGGGACGATTACCATCGACAATCCCCAGGCGATCGAGGCGATCGATCTGGCGGCCAGTTGGGTCGGCACCATCTCGCCCGAGGGCGTGCTGAACTATGACGAGGAAGGCGCCCGCGGCGTGTTCCAGACCGGCAATGCGGCCTTTATGCGCAACTGGCCCTATGCCTGGTCCCTGGCCAACTCCGACGACAGCCCGATCAGGGGCAATGTCGGCGTGGCGGCCCTGCCCAAGGGCGGCGCCGATGGTAAGAATACCGGCACCCTGGGCGGCTGGCAGCTTGCCGTTTCGCGGTATTCGGACAACCCCGACGTGGCGGCCGATCTGGTCCGCTTTCTGACGAGCGCCGAGGAGCAGAAGCGCCGGGCCATCGTCGGCGCCTACAACCCGACCATCGCCGACCTCTATCAGGATCCCGAAATCCTGGCGGCGGCGCCGTTCTTCGGCGACCTCTACGAGACGTTTACCAACGCGGTGGCCCGGCCCTCCGGCGTCACGGGCGAGAAATACAACGAGGTATCGTCCGCGTTCTGGAACGCCGTGCACGCCACCCTTTCGGGCAACGGGGATGCGGCGACCAATCTGGCTCAACTCGAGTCGGATCTGACCAGGCTCAGCCGCGGCGGCCGCTGGTAACGAAGGTGAAAGCGGGCCCGGATGGCGATGCGCGCCGGGCCCCATAACCTTTGACGGGGGAGGACCACCGATGGCATCGGTAGCGACGGAACAGGGTGGAACCGCGCGCGGTTCTGGACCTGGAGGCACGGCGACAACGGCTCCGGTCGAGGCTTCTCAACTTACACGGCAACGCGTCCGTTCGGCGTGGACCTTCCTTCTCCCCATGCTGGCGATCCTGATCCTGGTGGCCGGCTGGCCGCTGGCCAGGACCTTCTATCTCAGCCTGACCGATGCCACGCTGACGGCCGACCAGGACATTCGGTTCATCGGTTTCGATAATTATGCGTTCTACGGGCCCAATCAAAACGATTGGGATGCGGAGCTGAACGGGTTCTTTGTCTATTACGAACCCACCGACGCGGCCCTGGTCTATCGCCCCGATACCGACGCCTTCTACGACATCGATACCGACGAGCTCTATACGGGCGAGATCGACCGCGATCTGATTTTCGAGTGGCAGGGCATCCTGGTCGACGGCACGTGGTGGCGGGCGGTCTGGAACACGGTGCTGTTCAGCGTCCTTTCGGTGACGTTCGAGACCGTGCTTGGCCTTGTGTTCGCCCTCCTCCTGCACGCAAACATGCCGGGCCGCGGTCTGGCCAGGGCCGCGGTTCTCATCCCCTGGGCCATTCCGACCATCGTGTCGGCTCAGATGTGGGGCTGGATGCTGAACGACCAGTACGGGGTGATCAACGAGATCCTGCTCAACATGGGGCTGATCGACGGGCGCATCGCCTTTACCGCGTCGCCGGCGCTGGCCCTGCCCTCGGTCGTGGCGGTCGATGTATGGAAAACGACGCCGTTCATGACCCTGCTGATCCTGGCGGCGCTGCAGTTGCTGCCCGCCGAGTGCTATGAGGCGGCGAAGGTCGACGGCGTGCATCCGGTCAAGGTGTTCTTCAAGATCACCCTGCCGCTTATCAAGCCGGCGCTGATGGTGGCGATCATCTTCCGAGCGTTGGACGCGTTACGAATCTTCGACCTGATCTATGTGCTGACCTCCAACAGCCGCGACACCATGTCGATGTCGATCTATGCCCGACAGCAACTCGTCGATTTTCAGAATGTCGGGTTCGGGTCGGCGGCGTCGACCATGCTGTTCCTGATCATCGCGGTGTTCACGGTGGCCTACATCGTGCTGGGCCGCGTCAACTTCAGCGGAGGGCGCTGATCATGTCGTACGCCACGCGCCGCCTGCTGCTTCGTATCGGGTTTTACGTGCTGCTGGCCTTCGTCATCGTCTATACGGTGTTCCCGTTCTACTGGGCCATTGTGTCGTCGTTGAAGGCTGGATCGGACCTGTTCAAGGTGGAATTCATCCCGCCCGACCCGGCCTGGGACAATTATGCCAACGTTTTCCGCGAACAGCCGTTCGCCCGCAACATCTTCAACTCGGTCGTCGTGGCCCTGGTCACCGTCGTCATCTCCCTGGCGCTGGCGGTGACGGCGTCCTACGCGTTGGGCCGGGTCTATTTCCGCGGCCGCGGCACGCTGCTTCTGGTCGTCCTGGCGGTGTCGATGTTCCCGCAGGTTGCGGTCCTGTCCGGGCTGTACGAAATGGTCCGGTTCATGGGCCTGTACAACAGTCTGGGGGCGTTGATCTTTTCCTACATGATCTTCACCCTGCCGTTCACGGTCTGGATCCTGACCACCTTCATGCGCGAACTGCCCCGCGAGCTCGAGGAAGCGGCCGTGGTCGATGGCGCCTCGCCCACCCAGATCATCTTCAAGGTGTTCCTGCCATTGATGGGACCGGCCCTGGCGACCACGGGACTGCTGGCCTTTATCGCCGCCTGGAACGAGTTCCTGTTCGCGCTGACCTTTACGCTGACCAACGACATGCGCACGGTGCCGGTGGCGATCGCGCTGATCACGGGCGGCAGTCAGTTCGAATCGCCCTGGGGCAACATCATGGCCGCATCGGTGATCGTTACCGTGCCGCTGATCGTGCTGGTGCTGATCTTCCAGCGGAAGATCGTGTCGGGACTGACCGCCGGGGCGGTGAAGGGATGACGGACACCCGGGCCTGGCCACGGGAAAATTTCGATGGATGGGGGCCCCGCCGGCCGCCGGTATCGTTTATAAATGGAGGACACACATGGCCGAAGTCGTTCTGAAGCAGGTGCGCAAATCCTTCGGTGATCTGGAGATCATCAAGGGTGTCGATCTGGAGATCCGCGACAACGAATTCGTCGTCTTCGTCGGCCCGTCGGGCTGCGGCAAGTCCACCCTTCTGCGCCTGATCGCGGGTCTGGAGGATATCACCAGCGGCGACCTGATGATCGACGGCGACCGGGTCAACGACCTGCCGCCGGCCCAGCGCGGTATCGCCATGGTGTTTCAGTCCTACGCGCTCTACCCGCATATGACGGTCCAGGAAAACATGGCCTTCGGCCTCAAGCTGGCCAAGGAAAGCCGGGAGAGCATCGACCAGAAGGTGGGCGACGCGGCCCGCATCCTGCAGCTTGAAAACCTGCTGAGCCGCAAGCCCAAGGAGCTGTCGGGCGGCCAGCGGCAGCGCGTGGCCATCGGCCGGGCCATCGTGCGCAATCCCAAGGTGTTCCTGTTCGACGAACCGCTGTCCAACCTGGACGCCGCCCTGCGCGTGCAGATGCGCATCGAGATCGCCCGCCTGCATGGCGAACTCAACGCCACCATGGTCTATGTCACACACGATCAGGTCGAGGCGATGACCCTGGCCGACAAGATCGTGGTGCTGCACGCCGGCATCGTGGAACAGGTGGGCTCGCCGCTGGAGCTCTACCACCATCCGCGGAACCTGTTCGTCGCCGGCTTTATCGGGTCGCCCAAGATGAACTTCATCGAAACCCGGGTCGAGGCCGTGGACAACCAGTTCGCCAAGGTGGCCCTGCCGGGCGGGTCGTCGGTCAACGTCCCGATCCAGCCCGGCGCCATCACCGCCGGCCAGACCGCCACCCTGGGCGTCCGGCCGGAACATCTGGTGGAAAGCGACGGCGCCGACGGCACCATCCTTGGCCGCGTCTTCGTGGTCGAGCGGCTGGGCGGCGATACCTACGCCTATGTCCGCACCGACAAGGACAATCTGATCACCCTGCAGACCGCGGGCGACAGCCGGGTCCGGGCCGGCGACGATGTCAGCATCGGGGTGCAGGCGTCGACCTGTCACCTGTTCGATCGCAACGGCCTGGCCCTGGAACGCGCCGAGCGCCACCCGATGGCCGACATGACCAAGGCGGTCAACGTTCTGGCCTGACCGGTTGCCTGGGCCCACCCTGAAGGGAGCTGACAGGCTGGATTGACCGAAGTCGAAAACACGTTGATTATGCGGGAAAACCGGGCGATGAGCCTGGTTTTCTTGCGCTTTGCACTCCGGGAAAAGTGGACTATGGCGCTGCTTGAATATCAGGCACTGGAGATGGCGACGGCTGTCGCCCAAGGCAGGACGGTCGAGCTGGCCGGTCTGATCCAAGCCGATAGGCTCTGGCTCAACTGACTCCCTGGCATCCCCAAGCAGAACAACGAGGAGGTTCGCAATGACGAACGTGTTCAAGACGACCGCGCTGGCCCTGGCGGTCACCGCCATCGGCGCCACCACGGCCGTCGCCGAAACGCGGGTGACCTATAAGTCGGCCAAGACCGGATCGTCCTATTATCAGATGGGTGTGGAGATCGCCGAGGCGATGAAGGCCGGAACCGATGGCGACATCATCGTCACCGTCGAGGAAAGCCAGGGATCGGTCCAGAACGTGATGGAGGTCAGGGCCCGCGGCGGCGACTACGTCTTCACCACGCCGCCGTCGCTGGTGGGGCTGGCCCAAAGTGGCGCGGCGATGTTCGAAGGCAAGGGAGACCCGAAGTTCGACGAAATCCGCGCCCTGTTCCCGATCCCGTCGCTGACCATGCACTTCGTGATGTCCGAAGCCAGCGGCGTGACCGACTTCGCGGGCCTGGAAGGCAAGACCATCCTGTTGGGCAAAGGGTCGTTCGGCGCCACCGAGGGGGAAAAGTACCTCGATCTGTTCGGTCTTGCCGACAAGGTCGAGATCGCCGACGCCGAACTGTCCAACGCGGTCGCCGCGCTGAAGAACGGCCAGATCGACGGGTTCGTCACCGCCGGGTCCTGGCCGGCGCCGAACGTGGTCGAGGCCGCGGCGTCGACGCCGGTGACGGTCCTCTCGCTCAGCGACGATCAGGTCGCCGAGACCAAGCGGACGCCCCTGACCATCCCCGCCGGCACCTATGCCGGGCAGGATGCCGACATCCTGACGACGTCGCTGCCGGTCGTGGCCTACACCACCACCGCCATGGACGACGATACCGCCTACGCGCTCACCAAGACCTTCTGGGACAGCAAGGCCAGGATGGCCAACGGCGCGCCCTGGTGGGACGGGGTCGATGTCGCATTGATGGCGACCATCGACGGCAAGATCCATCCCGGCGCCGTCCGCTATTACGAAGAAGCGGGCATCGTCCTGACCGACGCGCAGATGTGACCTGACGGGCGACACCGTGGCGGCCGGACGCAGCGGAGGTCCGGCCGCGCGGCGGCCTTTTCCGAACGATTGACACGATGGATCTTCTCCCGAGCGGCATTGTCGCGCGGACGCTCTGGCTTTTGCTGGCCACGGCGCTGGTCGGCTATCACCTGGCGTTGATCTTTTGGGGGCTGGTTCCGAACCTGGTCAGCCGGCCCCTGCACATGGCCTTCATCCTGCCCTTCATCTTCCTGTTCGGGGCGCAGGGCCGGGTATTGGCCGCCTCCGGCGCGGTGTTGACGGTTCTGGGGGTCGGCGCGGCGGTGTGGGTGGCCACCCAGAGCGACCGTCTGGGCGATCAGTACGGCTTCCTGGAAGGCGGTTTTCAGATTGCCGTGGCCGTGATCCTGCTGCTCGTCACCTTGGAAGCGGCCCGACGGGCCATCGGCTGGCCGTTGCCGCTGGTGGCCGGCTCGGCCCTGTTGTACGGGCTTTTCGGGCAGTACGTTCCGGGCGAATTCGGTCACTCCGGCACCCCGCTCAACAGCTTTCTCGGTACCCTGACGATCGCCGAGGGCGGCCTCTGGGGCACCTTGACCGGCGTGTCGGTCGGCGTCGTCGCCATTTTCGTCATCTTCGGATCGGTGCTGAACGCCGGCGAGGCTGGCCAGGGCTTCATGAACGTGGCCGCCGCGGCGGCCGGACGGCTCAAGGGCGGCGCCGCCAAGGTCTCGGTCATCTCCTCGGCGCTGTTTGGATCGATTTCCGGGTCGGCCTCGGCCAATGTGGCCTCCACGGGCGCCATTACCCTCCCGGCCATGGTCAGGCTCGGCTACCCCAAACGCCTGGCCGCCGCGGTCGAGGCGGTCGCCTCCTCGGGCGGCCAGATCATGCCGCCGCTGATGGGTGCGGGCGCCTTCGTCATGGTCGAACTGACCGGCGTTCCCTACACATCCATCATGGCCGCCGCCGTCCTTCCGGCGTTCCTGTACTTCCTGGCCGTCTGGGTCGGGATCAACGCCTATTCGAGGCGGCACGAACTGCGCGGCGTCGCGGCCGAGGACCGCCCGGCCCTGCGTGACGTCATCGTGACGTCGCTGTTCTTCCTGGTGCCGTTTTCCGTCCTGCTGTGGGGCATGTTCGTCTCCAGGGTGACGCCGGAATACGCCGCCGCGATGGCGATCCTGGCCGGCACGCTGCTTTTGTTCGTCAACGGCAAACTGGAAAGCCGCCAGGCCCAGATCGCCGACCGGCTGGTCCGGGCGGTCATCACCGCGGCACGCCAGGTATCGCTGATCGCGGCCATCATCCTGTGCGCATCGATCATCATTGGGGTTCTTTCGATCACCGGCCTCGGGGTCAAGATCACCTCGCTCATCATCGAGGGATCGGGGGGCCTGCTGTGGCCGTCCTTGCTGCTGACCGCGCTTGCCTGCCTGGTCCTGGGCATGGAGGTGCCGACGACGGCGGCCTATGTGATCTGCGTGTCCGTCGCCGGGCCGGCCCTGATCCAGCTGGGGCTCGAGCCGCTTCAGGCCCACCTTTTCGTCTTCTGGTACGCGCTTTTGTCGACCATCACGCCGCCGGTCTGCGGCGCGGTGTTCATCGCCGCCGGGATGATCGGCGAAAACTGGCTGAAGGTCGCCGTCACCGCGATGGCCCTGGGGGTCGGTCTCTACATCATTCCGTTGGGCATGATCGCCAATCCGGACCTGATCGGGCTGGGCGAAAGTCCGGCCGGGGCGCTGCTGGCGGTTGTGCGGGTCGGAGCCGGCCTGACGCTGCTGTCCCACGGCCTGATCGCGCCCCACACCGTCATCGCCCGGGTCGGCCTCACGCTCGCCGGCGTGGCGGTGGTGTTTTCCGGACTTTACGTCTGAGAAACGAAGCGGTCTCAGGCCTCCTTGAGAATCTGCTGGCGGGCCACCTCGAGCAGTTCGTCCATCTTGCGCCGCAGCATATGGTCGGACAGATCGACCTTGTGGTCCTTCAGGTCCGCCTCGACCTTGTCGTGAACGTCGTCGTCGCCGGGCTTCTCGAAATCGGCGGCGACCACCGCCTTGGCGTAATCTTCAGCCTTCGGTCCCGTCAGGCTCATCAGTTCCGCCGCCCACAGGCCCAGCAGCTTGTTGCGCCGGTTATGGATGCGGAACAGGGTTTCCGCGTCGTGCTTGAACTTCGCCTCGAAGCCTTTTTCCCGCTCGTCAAAGGTCGACATGCCGACACTCTCCTCATTCTTGGGGGGCCAGCTAGAGACCGCCCGGGACGGTTGCACCGTTCATGGCCGGCACCATGGATGGCGCCGCCGTTCGCGCTCTATATAGTGGGTTGCATGACCGAAATCACCCGTTTCCATGTTCCCGGACGCGCTGAAAGCGCCGTCACCGCGGCCATCGCATGGCAACCGGGCGCCGGCTGGCCGCTGCTGCTGGCCTGCCGCCGGATGGAAACGCCGGAAACGGCGCCGGGAGCGCCGGGGCGGCATTGGCAGGACCGGGAGGAAGTGGTGGGCCTGCAGGACGGCATGGGCAGCCGCCTGGCGGTCAATGACGACGGAGTGGTGGCGCTGCTGCTGGGCGACCCGACGGGACCGGGCCCCGACCGGCGGGATCGGGATGAACTGGCGCTGGAGGCGGTCGACCATGCCGACGCGGTCGCCGCCGCCGAGGCGCTCAGCGCTCTGGACGGGCGGGCCTATGACCCCTTTGTCCTGATGGTGGCCGACAACCGCGACGCCTATGTCTTCCGCCACGAGGGCGGGCCCGACCGGGCGGCGGTCCGGGTCAGACCGATGACCGCCGGCTTGCATGTCCTGACCGTGGGCCCGCCCCCGGCCGCCGGCTCCGGCGCCGTCTTGCCACCGGTCCCCGATCCCCTGGACCTTGCCGCCTGGGCCCCCGCCATGGCCGACTGGCAGGACGCCCTGACGGGACCGGCAGGGCCGGCGGGCCAGGCGACCAGCCTGATCGCCCTGCCGGCGGCGGCCCGGGCGGCGGCTCGGTCGATCTGGCTGTTTTCTCCGGGAATGGCGGCTTTCGGCCAGTTTCAGCCGATGGAACGAGATTAACCAACAGCGTCGATTGAGAATCGCCGGTAGGCTTGATATATCTGGAGCCTGTCGGGACGGCGCCCGGTTTTCCAGCGCCGCCCCCTCCTTGGAAGGCATCTCATAATGGCCCGTCGCAGGCGGATATACGAAGGTAAGGCAAAGGTCCTGTTCGAAGGACCGGAACCCGGCACGCTCGTCCAGTACTTCAAGGACGATGCCACCGCGTTCAACAATCAGAAGAAAGGCACCATCTCCGGCAAGGGCGTGCTGAACAATCGGATTTCCGAGTTCCTGATGACCCGGCTTTCGGAAATCGGAGTCCCCACGCACTTCATGCGCCGTCTGAACATGCGCGAGCAACTGGTTCGTGAGGTTGAGATTATTCCGATCGAGGTCGTGATCCGCAATGTCGCGGCGGGATCGCTCGTCAAGCGTTTCGGGCTTGAGGAAGGGTCGGGCCTGCCCCGGTCCATCGTGGAATATTATTACAAGTCCGATGAGCTGAACGATCCGATGGTGTCGGAGGAGCATATCACGGCCTTTGGCTGGGCCACCCCCCAGGACCTCGACGACATCATGTCCCTGGCGCTGCGGGTCAACGACTACCTGTCCGGTCTGTTCCTGGGCGCCGGCCTGAAGCTGGTAGACTTCAAGCTGGAGTTCGGCCGGCTCTACAACGAGCATGGCGATATGCGCATCGTTCTGGCCGATGAGATCAGCCCCGACAATTGCCGGCTGTGGGACGTGTCGACCAACGAGAAGATGGACAAGGACCGGTTCCGCCAGGATCTGGGCCATGTCGAGGAGGCTTATCGCGAGGTGGCGCGGCGCCTGGGCATCCTGCCGGAGGGCGAGTTGGTCGACATCAAATCGTCGCGGACCGCCGCCGAGCCCCCGCCGGCCCGCAAGGCCCGCCGCTCGAAGTCGGCCACGTGATAAGGGCCCGCGTCCACGTCACGCTCAAGGACGGGGTTCTGGATCCGCAGGGCAAGGCCATCGGCAACGCCCTGCGGGGCCTCGGCTTCGACGGGGTCGGCGAGGTTCGCCAGGGCAAGCTGATCGAGTTGGATCTGGAGGACACGGACCCGGACGAGGCTCGCCGCAGGGTCGAGGAAATGTGCCGGACCCTTCTCGCCAACCCGGTGATCGAAAGCTACGCCATCGACATGGCCGGCTGACGCCCGCCGCGCCGCCGCCCCATGACCGCTTCCGATACCGCCCAGGCCAAAGGGACAGCGGCCCCGACCGTCCACGTCGCCGGGACCGACGAGCGTGTCGCGGCCTTGCGGGCCGATGTCGCCGCGCTGGCGGACTCCGACCCGGCTTTCGGCCGCGCGGCCCTGGTGGCCGGCGACTTTCCGCTGACGCTGCGGCCCGCCACCTTCGGCACCCTCCTTTATCTCATCCTGGAGCAGCAGGTCTCCATCGCCGCGGCGCGGGCAATGTACGAGCGGCTGTGCGGGATCCTGGGCACGGTGAGCCCGTCCCGCTTTCTGGACCTGGACGACGACGTGCTGCGACGCTGCGGCTTCAGCCGCCAGAAGGCCGGTTACGCGCGCGGACTGGCCCGGACGATCGCGGCGGGCGACCTGGACCTGGCCGCGCTGGACCGTCTGGATGACGATGCCGCCATGACGGTGCTGTGCCGGCTCAAGGGCATCGGGCCATGGACCGCCGAATGCTATCTTCTGTGGGCGCTTGGGCGGCGGGACATCCTGCCGGCCGGGGACCTCGCCCTGCAGATCGGCTGGCAGTGGCTGGCGGAACTGGACGCCCGCCCCGCGCCCAAGGCGCTGCGGGCCATGGGCGACGCCTGGCGCCCCCGGCGCACCGCCGCGACGCTGCTGATCTGGCACTATTATCTGGGCACGATCGCGGCCCGGCGGGCAATGTCCTGACGATCGAGCGCCACCAGATCGACCTCCGTCATCCCTTTGGGTGTTACCCGGCCGCAAGGAACCCAGTGACCCGACTCGAGCCCCACCGCCATCGCCGACGGGGCATCGGCAACCACCTGCCCGGCTTCGGCGAAACCGACCAGCCTAGCCGCCAGATTGACGGTGGTGCCGAAGATGTCACCGTCGCGGGAGAGGACGGCGCCGACCGCAAGGCCAATCCGGATGGGCGGCAATCCGGCGGCGCGAACCCGGTCGATCAGGGCTGCACAGCTTGCGGGCGCTCGTCCGGCGTCGCGAAAAAAGAGGAGCAGGCCATCGCCCAACGATTTGACGATGCGGCCGTGGGAGATGATGATCACCTCCTGCGCCAATGCTTCGAACTGCGCCGCTTTCGTCGCGGCTTCCTCGTCGCCCATCTCCCGGGTCATCGGGGTGAAGCCGACAATGTCGGCGAAAGCCACCGCCGGTACCGACTTGTGGATGGGCCGCATGCGCTCCGGCGGCGCCAATTCGGTTTCGAACCACAGCCCCACATTCTCGAAGACCACTTCTTCCAGATAACGCAGATGCAGAAGCCGCACAACGTCCAAACCCATGCGCTGCAGCGGTACACGACGCTCCGCCGCGGCAGACATGATGGCGGAAGGGCTTAGCCCCTCGCGCCGGAGGGTGTCCTCCACCTCGCTGCGGAACATGTCGCGCATGGATTCCGACGCCCGCCTGGCCGCATGACCGAAGACCCGCAGCACCCGCGCGGCGGCATCGGCGGAGACGCCGCTCTTCAAGGCCATGGCGAAGATCCGCAGGAGCGCGACCTCGTCCTCGCGGGCCCTGCGGTCCGGGTCGGGAACGGGCAGCCCGGCGGCGACGAACAGGCGGGTCACATCCTCGCCGCGGAGCGCCAGTTCCCGGGACAGCTCGCCGAAGGTATGGCGGGACAGGACCGTCGGCTCCACCGTCAGCCGGCGCAGGAAGTCAAGCGGCGTACCGTCGGCGCGCAACGCGGTCGCCGCGACGGCAAGGTCGATGCCGGAAGCGTCCAGGCCGAGCAGAAGCCGGATGCCGGTGACGTCCTGCCGGGTGAGCCCTTGTTCCGGCACCAGGCCAAAATCGACCAGCCGCGCCAGGGCCGCCGGGGCGCAGCCGGACATCAGGGCGATCTCCTCGGCCGAAAGAACAGGATCGGAAGGCGTCATCGGCGCACCCGGTTCACGTCGATAGATACTACACCTTCGAATGGCTGTTCCGCCTCTCAAATAGAACGGGGTGCCTGTTCGGTTTCCCGGGGCGCCGTCCCGCTTGCCAAGGCCGCCTCGCCGGGCTAAACCGCCGGCCATGAAGGCTGCCGTCATCCAGTTTCCCGCCTCCAACTGCGACCGCGACGCGTTGGACGCGCTCAACCGCATCGACGGCTGCGACGCCCGCCTGGTGTGGCACCGCGAACCGACCCTGCCGGCGGTCGATCTGATCGTGGTGCCTGGCGGCTTTTCCTATGGCGACTATCTGCGCGCCGGGGCGATGGCGGCGCATTCTCCGATCATGCGGGACGTGGCCGCCCGCGCCGCCGCCGGGGTGCCGGTGCTGGGCATCTGCAACGGGTTTCAGGTGCTGACCGAGGCGGGTCTGCTGCCGGGCGCGCTGATCCGCAACGCCGATCTCAAATTCGTCAGCCGGACCGTCGCCATCCGGGTCGAGACGGACGCAACCCGCTTTACCGACCGCTACCGCACGGGCCAGGTCTTGCGCATTCCCGTCGCCCATCATGACGGCAACTACGTCGCCGACGCCGACACGCTGGACCGGCTGGAGGGCGATGGCCGCGTGGCCTTCCGTTATGTCGCCGATAGCGACGACCTCGGGGACGACCGGCCGGCCAACCCCAACGGATCGGCCCGCGACATCGCCGGCATCCTCAACGGGGCCGGCACCGTCCTGGGGATGATGCCCCATCCCGAGCGCGCCGACGATCCGGCGCTGGGGACCGTGGACGGGCGCGGCCTGCTGGAATCCCTGACCGCGTCGGTGGCCCGGTGACCGCCCGGCTGGCCCCGGCCGAGCCGCCGGTGACCGCAGACCAGGCCGCCGACCACGGGCTGGCGCCCGACGAATACGCCCGCATCCCCGCCATCCTGGGCCGGGCGCCGACCCTGACGGAGCTGGGCATCTTTTCCGTCATGTGGTCGGAGCACTGTTCCTACAAAAGCTCCAAGCGCTGGCTGAAGACCCTGCCGACGGAGGCGCCCTGGGTAATCTGCGGCCCGGGCGAGAACGCCGGGGTAATCGACATCGGCGACGGCCAGGCCATCGTCTTCAAGATGGAGAGCCACAACCACCCGTCCTTCATCGAACCCTATCAGGGGGCGGCGACCGGGGTGGGCGGTATTCTGCGGGACGTGTTCACCATGGGCGCCCGGCCGATCGCCAACCTCAACGCGCTGCGTTTCGGCGACCCCGACCATCCCAAGACCCGCCACCTCCTGGCCGGCGTCGTCGCGGGCATCGGCGGCTATGGCAACTGCGTGGGCGTGCCGACCGTGGGCGGGGAGACGGGCTTCGACCGGTCCTACAACGGCAATATCCTGGTCAACGCCATGACCGTGGGCCTGGCGCCGGCCGACCGCATCTTCTATTCCGCCGCCGGCGGCGTGGGCAGCCCGGTGGTCTATGTCGGGTCGAAGACCGGGCGCGACGGCATCCACGGCGCCACCATGGCCTCGGCGGAGTTCACCGAGGCGGCGGAGGAAAAGCGGCCCACGGTCCAGGTCGGCGACCCGTTCACCGAAAAGCTGCTGCTGGAGGCCTGCCTGGAACTGATGGCAACCGACGCCATCGTCGGCATCCAGGACATGGGCGCGGCGGGTCTCACCTCGTCGTCCGTCGAAATGGCCGACAAGGGCGGCTGCGGCATCGAGATGGATCTGGACCGGGTCCCCCAGCGCGAACCCGGCATGACCGCCTACGAGATCATGCTGTCGGAAAGCCAGGAGCGGATGCTGATGGTCCTGCGGCCCGGCCAGGAAGACCGGGCGCGGGCGGTGTTCGCCAAGTGGGAACTGGATTTCGCCGTCGTCGGCCGGGTCACCGACACCGGCCGGCTGGTGCTGCGGCACCATGGCGAGGTGACCGCCGACATTCCTGTCGCGCCGCTGGTCGGCCAGGCCCCGGACTATGACCGGCCGTGGCACAGGACGCCGCCCCGACCGGACATCGCCGCCGCCGAGGTGCCGCTGCCCGACGGCCCGGAAACGGTGCTGGAGCGGCTGATCGGCGGACCGCACCTGTCCAGCCGCCGCTGGATCTGGGAGCAGTACGACAGCACGGTCATGGCCGATACCGCTGCCGGACCCGGCGGCGACGCGGCCGTGGTGCGCATTCACGGCACCGCCAAGGCGGTGGCCCTGACCGCCGACTGCACGCCGCGCTATTGCGCCGCCGATCCCGAGCGGGGCGGCGCCCAGGCGGTGGCCGAGGCGTGGCGGAACCTGACCGCCGTCGGCGCCCTGCCCCTCGCCCTGACCGACAACATGAATTTCGGCAATCCCGAGCGGCCGGAGATCATGGGCCAGTTCGTGGGCTGCATCGCCGGCATGGCGGCGGCGTGCCGGGCGCTCGACTTCCCGGTCGTGTCGGGCAACGTGTCGCTGTACAACGAAACCAATGGCGAGGGCGTCCTGCCGACCCCGACCATCGGCGGCGTCGGACTGCTGGCCGATCTTTCGCGCCGTGTCGGCATGGCCTTCGCCGCGCCGGGTCAGACGATCCTGCTGATCGGCGAGACAAACGGCCATCTGGGCGCGTCCCTGTATGCCCAGGAGATCCACGGAAGGCGCGACGGCCCGCCGCCGCCGGTCGATCTGGCCGCGGAGCGCCGCAACGGCGATCTGGTGCGGGCCTTGATCGGCGACGGGCTGGTCACCGCCTGCCACGACCTGTCCGACGGCGGTCTCTATGTCGCCGCCGCCGAGATGGCGATGGCCGGACGGCTTGGCGCCGATCTCGACCCGCCGGAGGGCGTCGACCCGGCCGAGTGGCTGTTCGGCGAGGATCAAGGCCGCTATCTGGTCACGGCAACCGACCCGGAGGCGGTTCACAAGCGTGCCCGGGATGCCGGCGTGCCGGCGGTTCGGATCGGCAGGACCGGTGGAGATGCGTTGACACTCCAGGGCCGAAACGCCATATCCATAGGGCGTTTGCGGAACGCGCACGAGGGCTGGCTGCCGCGCTATATGGACCGCTGAGGGGCCCGCGACCGAAGCGGGCCAGCCGTTCGCGTCGAGGGAGGGAGAACGACACCATGCCTATGGAGCCATCGGAGATCATCGGCCTGATCAAACAGGGCATCCCCGACGCCGACGTGCGGATCGAGGATCTGCGCGGCGATGGCGACCATTATGCCGCCTATGTCGTCAGCCCCACCTTCGCCGGCAAATCACGCATCCAACAGCACCAGATGGTGTATCGCGCGCTGCAGGGCCGCATGGGCGGCGAACTGCACGCCCTGGCCCTTCAGACCGCGGCGCCGGCCACCGGCTGACGGTCTCGGATGCGACGCCCGCTTCCACCGCGCCGCCGTGGACCGGTTTCGCCCTATCGTTCGCTTCTCGGTTTATAAGGACTTCCCATGACCCTCATCGACAATCCCGTCTTCGAAGCCATCCGTAAGGACACCCAAGCGAACGACGTGGTGCTTTACATGAAGGGCACGCCGGTGTTTCCTCAGTGTGGCTTTTCCTCCGCGGTGGTTCAGATCCTGACCCATCTGGGCGTGCAGTTCAAAGGCATCGACGTGCTCGCCGATCCCGGTCTGCGCCAGGGCATCAAGGAATTCAGCGAGTGGCCGACGGTGCCGCAGCTTTACGTCAAGGGTGAGTTCGTCGGCGGTTGCGATATCGTGCGCGAGATGTACGAAACCGGCGAGCTGACCGAATATCTCAACAGCCGGGGCGTCAACGCCGCGCCGCGCGCCTGACCGGTTCTTCCTCGCTCGACCCCAAGGGGCGGTCTTTCGGGGCCGCCCTTTTTCGTTCACGGCCCCTTGGTCCTCTCACGGGATTGTTCAACCGATGCCGCCTCAAACGTCCGATCGAGCATCCCGCGACCTGGCCCGCGGGCTGGGCGCGGCGTTCGGCGCGTTTCTGATCTGGGGCTTCCTGCCGCTCTATTTCAAGGCGGTGGAGGCGGTGGGCACGCTCGAGATCATGGCCCACCGGGTGGTGTGGACGGTGGTCTTCCTCGGTCTTCTGGCCGTGCTGCTGGGGCGCGGGCACGAGCTGTGGACCGCCCTGGCGTCGTTGAGGCAATGGCGCGTTCTGCGTCTCTATGTCGTGACGACCCTCCTGATCTCGTTCAACTGGACCTTGTATGTCTTTGCCATTCTTGATGAAAAGACGCTTCATGCCAGCCTGGGCTATTACATCAACCCGCTGGTCAACGTCATCCTGGGGATGATTTTCCTGTCCGAGCGGCTGAACCGCTGGCAGGCGGCGGCCGTGGTCCTGGCGAGCATCGGGGTGGCCAACCAGATAATCGTCCTGGGGCAGGTTCCGTGGATCTCGTTCGGGCTCGCCTTTTCCTTTGGCTTCTACGCCCTGGTCCGCAAGATGGCGAATTTCGATCCGATCCACGGCCTGTTCGTGGAAACCCTGCTGATGGCTCCGGTGGCGTTGGTTTTTCTGCTCTGGCTCGGCGCGTCGGCCGGCGGCGATGCCAGTTTCGGCCCCGTCGCCTGGGGTGGCGCCGGATGGGGTCCCACGGCCCTGCTGATCGCCGCGGGCGTGATCACCGGGCTGCCGCTGTTGCTGTTCACCTACGGCGCCCAGCGCCTGCCGCTGTCGATGATCGGGCTGATGCAGTATGTGGCGCCGACCCTGCAGTTCCTGCTGGCCGTCCTGGTGTTCGCGGAACCGTTCTCTCCGGCCCATCTGGTCACGTTCGCCCTTATCTGGACCGGTCTTGCCCTGTACAGCGGCGATGGCCTCCGGCGCAGCGGGCGTGCCGCCCGGCACCGATCGGTGAGCCGATAGGTCACGCGACGGCCGCCATGGTATGGCCTTTACCGGCACCTGTCGGCGATGATCGCGTCAAGATACCGGTCCGACGCACGGTCCATCATCGGCATGTGGCTGGCGCCGGCGGCGATGCGCGTCAGATCGACGATGGCCGCCCGGCCGCCCCGGTCCCGCAGACGCTGCGCCATCGTCGTCCACCGCGCCGCGAGATCCCGCCAGATCGGCGCCGTGTCCAGATAGTCGCCATGGACGACGGTAACGGGGATCGTCGCAAGATCGGCGACCGCATCCATGGCCCCCGACGGTTCCACCGCAAGGATGGCGGCAACCCGATCGGGAGCCCCGGCGGCGGCCCGAAATGCCACCTCCCCGCCCTGGCTGTGACACACCAAAATCGCCTGGCCGACCCTCTCCAGAACCGCGCGCAGCGCCGCGACCTGGGCATCCGTGGTGGATGTCCAGCGCGGCACGAACCCCTTTGCCACCTCGTCCAGGCAATCGACCGGGAACTGCTGCCCGTCAAAGGCGCGCCGGTCGGCAAAGCCGTCGGGCGGGCCGAACCGAAACAAGGTCCATGCCTCCTCCATCGACCGCAGGAGGGGCGCGCCAGCCCAGAGGCCGGGCATCCACCCCGCACGGCCGCGTTCGACATTGTCGACCACGTGGACCTCGAACCCCGCATCCAACAGACCGTGCAGCCATCCCGGCCTGCCGTCCGGCGTGGTTTCCCACATGGCGCCGGTCATGCCGCCGCCATGAAGAAGAACCGCCGGCGGCTCGGCATTGCGGTCCGCCGGGGTGAAGTACTGAACATAGGCGCTTTCGGTCAGGAACGTGCCGTTGGGATCGACGTCGTAGTGGGTGATGTCGGTGAAGGCGATCCGGCGCACCGGTTCACCCGTCACCGTCACCGGCCGACCCCCGGCCCGGTAGGACCCGAACGCCTTCAGCCGCAGGGACATGCCGGCGGGCTCAAAGATCGCTGAGCGCGCGGTACTCGTCGTAAGGTCCGGAAAAGGCGCGGTAGCTGTCGATCACCCGCTTGAACATCGGATCGTTGGCGGCGTTTTCCGCGTAGACCTCGTCGGCCGCACCGCGCAGCGCCTCGATTACGCTGTCGGGAAACCGCTCGACCGAGACACCGTTCGCCCTGAACGCCTCAAGAGCCTCCTCCTGGCCGGCGACGGCGATGCCGATGGTCCACAAATTCACATCCATGCACGCGGTCTCGATGGCGGCGCGCTGCTGGTCGGTGAGCGCGTCCCAACGGTCCTGGTTCATGTAGAACTCGATAAAGCCCGACGGCTGATGCCAGCCCGGGAAGTAGTAGTGCTTGGCCACCTTGTCGAAGCCGAGAAGCTTGTCGATCAGCGGAAAGCTCAGCTCGGTCGCGTCGAGCCTGCCGGTTTCGAGCGACGTGGAAATCTCCCCGGCCGGCAGCGACATCGGGTTGGCGCCCAGCTTGGCCAGAATGGCGCCGCCAAGCCCGCCGATCCGGATGTTGAGGCCCTGCAGATCCTCGGGCGAGGCGATCTCCCGCGTGTACCATCCGCCCGCCTCGGAAATGATGACGCCGCAGGGCATCGGCACGACGCCGAACGGGGCGTAGATCTCGCGCCACAACTCCAGCCCGCCGCCATGGTGAACCCAAGAGACGTACTTCATCGCATCCGGACCGAACGGGATCGATCCGAAAAGGGCGGCGGCCGGAGCCTTGCCCGCCGCATAGCCGGCATAGGACCAGCCCGCGTCGATGGCGCCGGCCCCGACATTGTCGAGGATCTCGAACGCCGGCGACAGTTCTCCGTCGCCGAAGTGCTTGAACGTCACCTCGCCGTCGGTCAGCGTCCCGACCCGTTCGGCGAAGCGGTCCGCGGCGGGCCCGAGGATCGGCAGGGTCTTGCCAAAGGCGCTTTGCAGGGTGAGCTCGCTCGCTGTCGCACCGGTTGCAGCGAACACGATGCAAGCGGCCGTAAGAAGCAGGGTTTTCATCGATTTTCCTCCCATGGGTTTCCGGTTCGTAACGAGACCTGGCGCCGTTCGTTAGAACAGCCCGACGACAATCCCCGGGAAGGCCATCACCAATCCCAGGACAATCAGTTGCAACGCGATGAAGGGTGCGACGCCGCGGTGGATCTCGCGGGCCGACAGCCTGTCACCCACGGCGCCGCGCAGGTAGAAGAGCGAGAAGCCGAACGGCGGCGTCAGGAACGATGTCTGCAGGTTGACCGCCACCAGAATGCCGAACCAAATCACCGCCGATTGGGGATCCAGGCCGTTTCCGAAGTCGAGCGCGATAACGATGGGCGCAAAGATCGGGATCAGAATGAGCGTGATCTCCAGCCAGTCGAGCACAAAGCCAAGCAGGAAGATCACCGCCATGAAAATGGCCAGCGTTCCCCACGCACCGACACCGATGCCGGCCAGCGCGTCGATGATCGCGTCGTCACCGCCAATCCCCCGGAACACCGCGGAAAAACAGGTCGCGCCGATCATCACCGCCAAGACCATGGCCGTGGCCACGACCGTTTCCCGTGCCGCCTCGAAAATGACGGCGATACGGAACCGGCCGTAGAGCGCCGCGATCCCCATGGCGCCAAGCGCGCCAAGGCCGCTCGCCTCCGTCGGGGTGGCAAGACCGCTGAGGATCGACCCCAGGACACAGACGATGAGGATCAGCAGCGGCAGGGTGTCGAAAAGGCTGCCCGGCAAGTCGCGCAGCACGCCCCGGCTCGGCCGGACGGTGCCGGGCAGTCCGCGCGTCCGCACCACGACATAGACCGCGTACACGGCGACCAGCAGCAGCCCTGGCCCGATGGCGCCGGCAAACATGTCGGGCACCGGCGCCTGCAACTGGTCGCCGAGGATGATCAGCATGACCGACGGCGGGATGAGGATCGCCAGGGTCCCCGCTGACGCGATCAGTCCGGCCGACAGGGGCCGGTCGTATCCCGCTTCCTCCAGGCGGGGCAGCGCCAGCAGGGCGAGAAGCACGACCGAGGCACCGACGATGCCCGACGCGGCCGCCAGCATCACGCCGATCGCCAGCACCGACAGCCCCATGCCCGCCGCCGATCCGCCCAGGGCCCGCTGCGCCCCCTTTAGCGCTTGTTCGGCAACGCCGGCCCTCTCCAGGATCAGCCCCATGAAGATGAACATCGGGATGGCGACCAGCAGCCAGTTGGACAGGACATTGGCGAAGACGCGGCTGACGATCAGCCGAAAGAACGCGACCGGCAGGTCCGAAATCAGAATGAACACCGCCGCCGAGCCGGCCAGAACGAAGGCAACCCGATACCCGGCCAGCACCGCCATCAGCGTTGCCACCGCCATCAGGATGGGCAGCGCGTGATCCATCAACGATCGCCGCGCCCCAGCGCGCGGCGCGCCAAGCCCGGCAGGTCGGCGACCAGCGCCGCCGCCAGCAAAACGAACCCGGCGGGCAGCATCGCCTTGATCAGAAACCGGTCCGTGAGGCCGCCGTTGGGCGACATCTCCGCCGACACCCACGCCCGCTCCATGAACGCCCAGGAGGCCGGGATGCACATCGCCAGAAACGGCGCCGTCAACAGCAGATGCCCGATCAGGTCGATCCACGCCCGACGCCGGGGCGTCCAGCCGGCATAGAGAAAATCGACCCGCACATGACGATCGCGACGCCACACCAGCGCCGACGGCAGCAACCCGATGATCACCAGAAAATGCCATTGGAGATCGAGAAGCGAGTTCAAGGTGACCGCGCGACCGAGAACCGGCACCGCGGTCGTAAAGGCGACGAGCGGGTTGATGTCGAAAAAGCTGCACGCGACCTGGACCGCGATCGCGACCATCAGCAGGATGGTCAGACCCGCGAAAAAGTTGAGCGTCCAGGTTTCCCACACCGGCGCGCGGCCGGCCGTCCCGGCGACGGTCTCGCTCCTCATGGCCTCCCTACCCTCATGCCGGCCGCTTGTGCTGGCCTTTGCCGAAACGCTAGCCTAAATTTGCCCCACATGGAACAATAATCGTCCCAAACGGGACAACTGAAGAGGCTTGGACATGACCTCCTGTGATGCGGTGCCTGGACAGGCGGATCGCTTGCGCGCATTGATCGCGCGGCAGGAGATCCTGGTGCTGCCCTGCCCCTATGATGCGCTTTCGGCCCGTCTGGCGGCCGAAGCGGGGTTCGACGCGATGTTCATGGGGGGGTATGGCGCGGTGGCGTCGCGCTTCGCCTTCCCCGACATCGGCCTCGCCAGCGCCACGGAGATGCTTGAGACCGCGCGCGCGATCATCCGCGCCGCCGGCCGCCCGGTGATCTGCGACGGCGACACCGGTTACGGGGGTGATGCCAACATCCGCAGGACGGTGCTGGACCTGGCCCAGGCCGGCGCGGCGGCCGTCATGATCGAGGATCAGACGTGGCCAAAGCGCTGCGGCCATCTGTCGGGCAAGTCCGTGGTTCCGTTCGCCGAGGCCGTGGCGCGGATCGACGCCGCCGTGCGGGCACGCGAGGAAAGCGGCGGCCGCATCCTGATCCTGGCCCGCACCGACGCGCGCGGCGTGGAGGACCTGGAGAGCGCCCTCGACCGCATCCGGGCCTTTGCCGATGCCGGCGCCGACATGCTGTTCATGGAGACGCCACGATCGGAGGCTGAGATGGAGGCCTTTACGCGGGCGAGCGATCTGCCGTGCCTGGCCAACATGCTGGAGGGCGGGGCCAGCCCGATCCTGCCGCCGGCCCGGTTGCAGGAGCTCGGCTTCGCCATGGTGGCCTACCCGATCACCCTGATCGGGGCCGCCGCCGCCGGCGTACGCGACGCGCTGGCCGCCATCGCGACCGGCCGGCCGTCGGATCGCCGACTGAGCCACGCCGAACTGCTGCGCCTGACCGGTTACGGCGAACCGGCGGCGACCGTCCGGTGAAGCTGCTCGACATCCTCGACGGGGTTCCCATCCCCATCGCCTATCGCATGGCGTTCCTCACGAATTTCTACCGCGAGCCGCTTTTGCGCCGGATGGAGCAGCAGTTCGGGATCATCCGTCCCGAATGGACCATCCTGATCTGCCTGGTCTTTCGCGACCGTCTGAACCCCCGCGACATCTGCGAGATCACCGAACAGCCGCGCAACACGGTCAGTAGGGCCGCGGCAACCTTGGTCAAGAAAGGCCTGATCGTCCGGGAGGACGACAGCGCCGACGCGCGGCGGGCCATCCTGCGCCTGACCGCCGAGGGGCGCGATCTCTACGGGCGGATCATGCCCATGTTCGAGGAGCGGGAGAGCAAGATGCTGGAATGCCTCAGCCAGGCCGAGCGGAACACGCTTGCCGCCCTGCTCGACCGCTTGGCCCGCGCCACGCCGTCCTGGGCCGACTGACCGCGGCTCAGCCCCCGCCGATCAGACGGGCGATGAGAAAGGCGGCGGCGGCGGCGACACCGCCGACGGCCAGGGTTTGCAGCCCGCTGACCAGTGGCGGCATCCCGGTCAGCTTGCCCTTGACCGCGCCGAAGACACCCAGCGACACCAGGGTCACGGCGATCGACTCGTACAGCGCCGTGCGCATGTCGGTGGTCAGCATGTACGGGAACAGCGGGATCAGACCGCCGACGATGTAGGACCCGCCGATGGTCAGCGCGCTGATGGGGGCACGGCGCCGCTCCGGCTTTTCCAGCCCCAGCTCGTAGCGCATCATGAAATTGACCCAGCGGGTGCGATCCGACGTGATGGCGTCGACCACCAGGTCCAGCGGCTGACCCTCCAGCCCCTGATCGCGCAGGATGCGCACCACCTCGGCCCGCTCCTCGTCCGGCAGATGCTCGGTCTCGTGCCATTCGCGGCGATACTCCGACCGGTAGTGGTGCTCATCGGTGCGGGCGGCCAGAAACCCGCCCAGCCCCATGGCGATCGCCCCGGCGGCGATCTCGGCCGCGCCGGCGGTCACGACGATATCGGTCGCGGCCACCGCCCCGGACAGGCCGGCGGCCAGCGCGAACGGCACGGTCAACCCGTCGGCCATGCCGATGACCACGTCCCGCACGCTGTCGGGCGCCCGGAAATGCCGTTCGGTGTGCGGCGTGCTGGGCATGGCGGTGCTCCCCGTTTGAGACCCGTGACCTCACATGAAAACGGCGCACCCGGTGAAGGGCGCGCCGTGTTCGGCCGAATAGCGCGAAGGCAGATCGGTCAGCGCGAGTAGAACTCGATCACCAGATTGGGTTCCATCTGCACCGGATAGGGAACGTCGGCCAGTTGCGGCAGCCGGGTCATGCGGCCGCGCATGGTCTTGTGATCGACCTCCAGATAGTCGGGCACGTCGCGCTCGGGCGACCCGGCTCCTTCCAGAACGATCGGCAGGTCGCGGGACTTTTCCTTGATCGCGATCTCGTCGCCCAGCTTGACCTGGTAGGACGGAATGTTGACGCGCTTGCCGTTGACGCGGATATGGCCGTGATTGACGAACTGGCGCGCCGCGAACACGGTGGGCACGAATTTGAGGCGGTAGACGATGGCGTCGAGCCGCTGCTCCAAAAGCGCGATCAACTGCTCGCCGGTGTCGCCGCGGCGGCGCACGGCTTCCTCGTAATAGCGGCGGAATTTCTTCTCGCCGATGTTGCCGTAATAGCCCTTGAGCTTCTGCTTGGCCATCAGCTGGGTGCCGAAATCGGTCGGCTTCTTGCGGCGCTGGCCGTGCTGGCCGGGGCCGTATTCGCGCCGGTTGACCGGGCTTTTCGGCCGGCCCCACAGATTGAGGCCCAGGCGGCGGTCGATCTTGTACTTCGAGCTCTCACGCTTGCTCATTGCGGCTCCTTGGCATTGTTGTCCGCTTTCGCGGCGATTGTCCCGATAGGCCCGCCCCGGCGCCTGAACGCCCGGACCGGACGGGGAATTGGCCACCAGCCCCCATTCGACAAGGGAAATCGGCCATTCCCGCGTTCTCGGGAAGGAAGGCGGGCACTATAGCCATGCGCCGCCGCCTGTCAATCGCAGCCTGTCGCCAGGGCTGCCATCATGGTTAACGCGGCCTACGAAAAGACGCCGGCCGCGCGCCCGAAAATGTAGGCGCCGAGCAGGAGGAGCGCGGCGAGAAACACCCGCCGGAACACATCCTCGGGCAGCGTCCGCCGGATCCGCTGCCCCAGGATCATGCCGATCACCGCCGGAGCCAGGGCGACCGCCGACAGCTTCCCAAGGTCGGCCGTCAGGAACCCACTTCCCTGCAAGGCAATGCCAAGGGCCACAGTCGATGCCGCGAACAGCATCCCCATGGCCTGGATCAGCCTGTCCCGGGACAGGCCGATGGCCTGAAGAAACAGCACGCCCGGCACGACGAACGATCCCGTCATCCCCGTCAGAACGCCGTTCGCCAAGCCGACCAGGGGGCCGACCCAGATCTCCTGGGGCGGCGTGACCGTGAGACGAAGGCCGGCCAGGACCACGGTCGCGTAGACGACCAGAAGCACGCCCAGAAGCCCCGTCAGGACCGCCACATCGACGCGCGTCAGGGCCATGGCGCCAAGCCACACGGTGGCCGTGGCCGTCAGCAGAAACGGCCAGATCCGACGCAGGATCGCGCGCGCCTGACCGCCGGCCGCCGCCTGCCAGAGATTGGTGACCAGCGACGGCACCAGCAGCAGGGCCATGGCCTGCGGCAGTCCGATCGCCAGGGTCAAAAGCGCCAGGCTGACCGTCGGGAGACCGAACCCGACGACGCCTTTGACGGTACCGGCGATCAGAAACGTCCCGCCAACGACCAGGACCGTCAGGACATCGAACATCCCGTCACGCTATCGCCGGCGGGGCCGGGCTGCAAGAATGCCTACGGCATCGTCCCGCACGAGCCCCGGATCTTCGTCCGGGGCTTAGCGGCGCCTTTCTCTGAGATTCTCCAACGCGCCAGTCCAGACGACGAGTCCCGCGCTTGACGCGGGACCTGTACGGAACGGCGCCATTTGCTTTTGTCAGGGCGTCACGGTCCCGTACAGGCCCCGGCTCGGGGGCCGGGGCTTGTGGCGGCATTCTTTCAACTTCTTCGATGATAAATTCAGACGACGAGTCCCACTCGCCGCCCGCCTTACCCCCTGCCCCTCGGCCTGCCGCCGGATCTTCGTCCGGGGCTTAGCGGCGCCTTTCTCTGAAATTCTCTAACGCGCCAGTCCAGACGACGAGTCCCGCGCTTGACGCGGGACCTGTACGGGACGGCGCCGTTCGCTTTTGTCGGGGCGTCACGGTCCCGCACAGGCCCCGGCTCGTGGGCCGGGGCTTGTGGCGGCATTCTTTCAACTTCTTCGATGATAAATTCAGACGACGAGTCCCACTCGCCGCCCGCCTTACCCCCTGCCCCTCGGCCTGCCGCCCTTGCGGCGGCCCGACAGGGCGGTGACGATGCCGTGCAGGGTGCGGATTTCCTGGTCGGTAGGCCGGGCGCGCAGGAACAGGTTGCGGATCGAGCGGACCATGTGGGGCCGCTTGGCCGGAACCAGGAAGAAATCGGCGTCCTCCAGTTCCGTCTCCAGATGCTCCAGGAAATTGTGCATCTGGGCCTTGGTGGCCGGGGCGTTGCCGATCAGGGGCAGGCTGCGGTCCGGGGTCGCATCGCCCGCCTGATACCATTCGTACCCCGCCATCAGCACCGCCTGGGCCAGGTTGAGCGATGTGAAGGCGGGGTTGAGCGGGGCCGTGACCACCGCATCGACCAGCGAGATGTCCTCGTTCGACAAGCCCGACCGCTCGCCCCCGAACAGCAGGCCGCAGGACCGACCGGCATCGGCGTGACCGCGCATCTCGGCCGCCGCGGCGCGCGGGGTCAGGACTGGCTTGACCATGTCGCGCGGCCGGGCCGTGGTGGCGTAGACCACGGTCAGGTCGGCGACGGCGGCCGCTGTGTCGTCGAACAGCCGGGCGCTGTCCAGAACACTGTCGGCGCCCGCCGCCGACGGGCGGGCCGACGGGTTGGGCCAGCCGTCGCGGGGCCGCACCAGGCGCAGATCGACCAGCCCGCAATTGAGCATGGCCCGCGCCGCCGTGCCGATATTCTCGCCCAGCTGGGGTTCGACCAGAATGACGGCGGGGCCGCCCGTGACCGGGGTCTTGGTGGAATCCGTGCCGGCCATCAGGGGTGCGTCATGCCCTCAAAGACCGGAGACGCCTTCGCGGAACAGCTTGTAGACAAAGCTGTCGCCCAGCGCGTCGAACGACGCATCGATGATGTTGGTGGACACGCCGACGGTGGACCAGCGCTCGCCGGCGCCGTTGGCGCTTTCGATCAGCACCCTTGGCTTGGCGCCGCTGGCCTCGTTGGCCATCAGGATGCGCACCCGGAAATCGACCAGCCGCATGTCCTTGAGCAGCGGATAGAACGGTTCCAGGGCCTTGCGCAGGGCCAGGTCGATGGCGTTGACCGGGCCGTTGCCCTCGGCCACCGTGTGGCGCACCTCGTTGGCGATGCGCACCTTGACCGAGGCCTCGGACTCGGTGGTCAGCTTGCCGCGCGCGTTGAACCTCCGCTCGTCGGTCACCGAAAAGCGCTCGAGGGTGAAATAGTCGGGCACCTGCCCCAGCATCCGCCGGGCCAGCAATTCGAAGCTGGCCTCCGCCCCGTCATAGGCATAGCCCTCGAACTCGCGGCGTTTGACCAGGTCGACCAGCTTGCCGACACTCGACTGATTGGGGCCATGGGCGGGATCGACATCGATGCCCAGTTCCGCCAGCCGGGCCAGGATATTGGCCTTGCCGGACTGGTCCGACACCAGGATGTGCCGCCGATTGCCGACCCGGTCCGGCTCGATATGCTCGTAGGAGCGTGGGTCCTTGGCGATGGCCGAGACGTGCAGGCCGCCCTTGTGGGCAAAGGCGCTTTCGCCGACGTAAGGCGCGTTTGCCTGGGGCGGGCGGTTCAGCCGTTCGTCGAACCAGCGGCTGAGCCGGGTCAGCGACCGCAACCCCTCGTCGGACACGCCGGTTTCATAGCCCAGCTTCAGCATCAGCGACGGGATGAGCGAAACCAGGTTGGCGTTGCCGCAACGCTCGCCAAGACCGTTCAGCGTGCCCTGGACATGGCGCACGCCGGCCTTGACGGCGGCCAGGGAATTGGCCACCGCGTTCTCGGTGTCGTTGTGGGCGTGGATGCCCAGCCGGTCGCCGGGGATATGCTCCGTGACGGCGGCGACGATGCGCTCCACCTCCTCCGGCAGGGTGCCGCCATTGGTGTCGCACAGCACCACCCAGCGGGCGCCGGCGTCATAAGCGGCGCGGACGCATTCCAGCGCATAGGCGGGGTTGGCCTTGTAGCCGTCGAAGAAATGCTCGGCGTCGAACAGCGCCTCTCCCTTGCGCTCCCGCGCCAAGGTCACGCTGTCGCGGATAGCCTCCACGTTCTCCGTACGCTTCACCCCCAGCGCTACATCGACATGGAAGTCCCAGGTCTTGCCGACCAGGCAGATGGCCCCGCACTGGGCGTTGAGCAGGGCATTCAGGCCGGGATCGTTGGCGGCGCTGCGGCCGGCCCGCCGCGTCATGCCAAAGGCGGTGAAGGTCGCATGGTTCAGGGACGGCGGGTTGGCGAAGAAACTGTCGTCGGTCGGGTTGGCGCCGGGCCAGCCGCCCTCGACATAGTCGATGCCCAGCCGGTCCAGACGCTCGGCGATGGCCTGTTTGTCGGCGACGGAAAAGTCGACCCCTTGGGTTTGCGCCCCATCGCGCAGGGTGGTGTCGAACAGATAGATGCGATCCCCGGCCATGATCCTACCCCGCCCGCCGCCAGACGGTGCCCGTCGGCTTGTCCTCCAGCACCACGCCGGCCGCCGCCAGCTCGTCGCGGATGCGGTCGGCGTCGGCGAAATCCCGCGCCGCCCGCGCGTCGCGCCGCCGGGCGATCAGCCTGTCGATATCCTCTGCGGACAGACCGCCACGTGCCGCCGGCTCCCCGGTCAGCCAGGACGCCGCGTCCTGCTGCAGCAAACCAAGCGGGCGGCCACAGGCGATCAGGGCCCCACGCGCCGCCGCGACGGTCGTCCGGTTCTCCCCGTCCTTTCGCGCCGCCTCATTGAGCGCATCCAGCCGTTCGTTGAGCACGCTCAGCGCATCGGCCGTATTGAGGTCGTCCTCCAGGGCCGCGAGGATGCGCGCGTCCGGCTCGGCGTCGGCGCCGGTGTCGGAACCGTCGGCGGCCCAGCCGGTATCGCGGAGCGCCGAGTAGAACCGGTCGAGCCGCCGCCGGGCCTCGCGCAGCGCGTCCTCGCTGAAGTCCAGCGGCTGGCGGTAATGGGCCGACAGCAGGACCAGGCGGATGGCCTCCCCCGGCCAGGTTTTCAGCAAATCGTGGACGGTGTGGAAATTGCCCAGGGACTTCGACATCTTCTCGTCGTCGATGGTCAGAAAGCCGTTATGCATCCAATAGTTGGCCATCGACACTCCACCATGGGCGCAGGTGCTTTGGGCGA
The DNA here is from genome assembly GCA_052168355.1 of Inquilinaceae bacterium. GTDB lineage: Bacteria > Pseudomonadota > Alphaproteobacteria > DSM-16000 > Inquilinaceae > JBQLZQ01. Next base: position 16,946 of record JBQLZQ010000063.1, on the reverse strand, counting down.
TCTCGTTCTCATGGTGGGGGAAGATCAGGTCCATGCCGCCGCCATGGATGTCGAAGGTCTCGCCCAAATGGGTCTCGGCCATCGCCGAGCATTCGATGTGCCAGCCGGGCCGGCCCCGCCCCCACGGGCTGTCCCAGCCGGGCATGTCATCGGGGCTGGGCTTCCACAGGACGAAATCGGCCGGGTCCCGTTTGTAGGGCGCCACCTCGATCCGGGCGCCGGCGATCTGCTCGTCCCTCGGCCGGCGCGACAGGCGGCCATAGGCGGGCCAGGACGGCACGCTGAACAGCACATGGCCTTCCGCCGCGTAGGCGTGGCCCGCGCCGATCAGGCGCTCGATCATCGCCACCATCTGGGGGATATGGGCGGTCGCGCGGGGCTCCCGGTCCGGCGGCAGGGCGCCCAGGGCGGCCATGTCAGCGGCATAGGCCTCCGCCGTGCGGGCCGTAATGCGGTCGATGGGCTCGCCCGTCTTGGCCGCCGCCGCGATGATCTTGTCGTCGACGTCGGTGATGTTGCGGACATAGGTGACGTGCCCCGCGCCGTAGCGGTGGCGCAGCAGCCGGGTCAGCACGTCGAACACGACCACCGGCCGTGCGTTGCCGATATGGGCATAGTCATAGACCGTCGGCCCGCAGACATAGAGGCGCACATTCGCCGGGTCGATGGGGGTGAAGACCTCCTTTGCGCGGGTCAGGGTGTTGTAAAGGCGCAGGGTCACGGGAGCGGGTCCGGTTGGGGCGTAAGGGGCCGTATCATCGTCGGCAAGACGCGGAATCGCAAGGCCTGGGGGCGTTTCCGCCCGGCGACCCCTTTTTCAGGCGGTTCGGCCGGCCAGCCGCGCCTCGGCCCGGTCCCGGCCGATCAGCGGCAGCAGGGCCTTGAGCTCGGGCCCGTGATCCTGGCCGGTCAGGGCCAGGCGCAGGGGCATGAACAGCCCCTTGCCGCCGCGTCCGGTCGCCTCCTTGACCGCCCCCACCCATTGGCCCCAGGTGTCCGGGCCCCAGGGTTCCGGCGGCAGCAGGGCGGCGGCCCGGGCGGCGAAGTCGGGGTCCGCGATCTGCGGCGTCAGGGGGCGGTGGGCGATGCGCCACCAGGCCTCGGCGTCGGCGAGGCGCGTGAGATTGGGCCGCACGGCCAGCCAGAACGCCGCGTCCGCCCCGTCCAGCCCCAAATCGGCCAGCCGGCCACGGATCGCCTCGAACGGGGTTTCATGCAGGATCCGGGCGTTGAGGCGGATCAAATCCTCGGGATCGAGCCGGGGCGTGGAGCGGGCGAACTTGGCGAAGTCGAACCCCGCCACCAGCGGCGCCAGATCCACCTCCGGCGCCACCGGGTCGGAGGTGCCGAGGCGGGCCAGCAGGCTGACGACGGCCATGGGCTCCAGCCCCTCCTCGTCGCGCAGGTCCGCCAGGCTGCCGCTGCCCAGGCGCTTGGACAGGCCCTTGCCGGCGGCGTCGGCGATCAGCGGCAGATGGGCGAAGCGCGGCGGCGCGGCGCCCAGCGCCTCGAACATCTGGACATGGGCGGCGGTGTTGGCGACATGGTCCTCGCCCCGGACGACATGGCTGATGCCGAGATCGATATCGTCGAGGACCGAGCAGAGATGATAGAGCGGGCTGCCGTCGGCCCGGATCAGCACCGGGTCGGACAGATCCCGGCCCTCGAAGCGCGCGGCCCCGCGCACCAGATCGTCCCATTCGATGGGAGCGTGGTCCAGCCTGAAGCGCCAGTGGGGCGCGCGCCCCGCCGCCTCCAGCGCCGCCCGCTGGGCGTCGTCAAGGGTCAGGGCCGCCCGGTCGTAGAGCGGCGGCAGCCCCCGGCCGAGCAGCGCCTTGCGTTTCAGCGCCAGTTCCTCCGGCGTTTCGTAGCAGGGATAGAGCCGGCCCGCCGCCTTCAGCCGGGCGATGCCGTCGGCGTAGGATCCGGCCCGGTCGGACTGGCGCACCTCCTCGTCCCAGTCGAGCCCCAGCCAGGCGAGGTCGCGGCGGATGGCCTCGGCGAACGCCTCGGTACTGCGCTCCCGGTCGGTATCGTCCAGGCGCAGCACGAACCGGCCCCCCTCCTTGCGCGCGAACAGCCACGTCACCAGGGCGGTGCGGGCGTTGCCGACATGGAGCAGGCCGGTGGGGCTGGGCGCGAAACGGACGGTGACGGTCATGGGTGCTGACTTCGGCGGGCGGGATCGGGCCGCCAGCTACGGCCGCCGGGACGGTCCTGTCAAGGCGGGCTGGGCTTAGAAACCCTACAACAGCCTGCACACATAGTTAAAACTGGTACCTTTCACCTCTGGCACCACCCTGCAATATTGTCTCAGACTCCATCGCATCATACCCTAAACTTTTATGTGGCAGTCTCATGCATTCGGATAAGTTCGAAGATTCGGGAAACGAATTGGCGTCCTCCACACTTCCATCAAATGATCCCGTAGTAACATTCCACACGATCCAATTTTCCGATGGGACAAATGTTTCACTGGATGAAAATGATATCATTGTACTTGTTGGCCCAAACAATGCCGGGAAAAGCTTGGCCCTTCGCGAACTCGAAACAATGCTTGGAAGTCATTCATCAGGAAGAGTTTTAAACTTTGCTTCAATTCAACTGTCCGGAACAATTGATGATGTACGTGATTTTTTGGGAAAAAACGGGAAAATATCTCAGATTGACAATGGAAATATTTATACTGGATTTGGCTTTTCAATCAAAGAAGCCGATATATCGCGTTATTGGCCATCTAATTTACGACCCTTAACAGCGATTTTTTGCGCCAGAATAACAACGGAAAACAGAATAATTGATAGCAACTCTCAGGCTTCTATAGACGTTTTGCGTCAGCCACCGACACACCCTATACATATATTGTACTCTAATGATATTATAGAAAAAAGAATTAGTGATTACTTTTATCGCGCCTTCGGCAAAGAACTCATCGTGCTTCGTGCCGGCGGCTCACAATCCCCGTTACTAGTTGGGAAAAGACCAAATATTTCTCCTGGAAATGACAGGGTCTCCGCTAGTTACCTTCAAGACCTATATCAAATGACAGATCCACTTGAGAAACAGGGAGATGGAATGCGAAGTTTCGCCAGCGTAATATTACACATGCTGGCTCCGCGAACTCAATCCATACTTCTGCTAGATGAGCCCGAGGCTTTTCTTCATCCGCCACAGGCTCGTCTATTGGGGGAATTTATTGCCAAAGAGAAACCTGATCGGTCACAACTGTTCATCGCTACGCATAGCTCGGACATACTTCAGGGATTGCTGAACGTTGCATCTGATCATCTAAGGATTATTCGCATTGATCGGCATGGGAACGTCAATCGCGCAAAGGAATTGGATAAATCTCTTACAAAATCTCTGTCGCGAGATCCGCTCATGAAATCTTCTTCCGTCCTGTCCGGGATATTCCATAAGAGGGTTATAATTGCGGAATCGGATGCTGATTGTATGTTCTATAACGCAATACTTGACGTACCATCTGTACGTGGCGAGAAAAATCCAGATGTGTTATTCATCCATCCTGGCGGAAAGCACCGTTTATCAAAACTCGCAAACTCTTTAACAGCATTAGATGTTTCTGTTGATGTCATCGTGGATTTTGACGTATTAAAAGACGAATCTGTTCTCCAAGATATCATCGTCGCTCTAAGAGGAGACTGGAAGTCCATCCAAACTTTGGCTCACCGCGTTAAAACTGCAATCGAGCAAAGCAAACCGTGGCTGGATTCTAACCAGGTAGCGACAAATATTCGCGATATTTTGGATCGGGCGCCAAAAGTGGGGGGATTTCCACGAACAATGCGGAACGAAATAAACTCTGTATTTCGAAGATCCTCACCGTGGGAGGCGGTCAAAGAGGCCGGTGAGACTGCTGTACCGGGAGGGCAACCGACTCAGAATTGGCAAGACCTTAAGATACTCTGTCAGCGCTCGGGCTTGTGGATCGTACCTGTTGGCGAATTGGAAGGCTTCTGTAAGTCGGTGGGTGGCCACGGGCCTGCTTGGGTGCGGGAAGTGCTCGAGAGAAGAGATCTCGCGAACGGTCCCCAACTGGAACTAGCCCGTGAATTTGTCCGCCAACTTTGGCAGAGCAAAAGCGACGAAACAGAAACCGTTTCTATCCAGTCGTAGGCCTATCAAACACGAAGTCCGCCAACAGCCAGCCCCGATATTTCCGCAACGTGGCCAACAGCGCCGCCGACTCCTGCCTTGTCTGAATCTTGAGGGTGTCGGCTTTGGCTACGACGACCCGAACGTCGTCGCCTTCCTTCAAGTCCAACGCCTTGACGATCGCGGCCGGCAGGCAAACGGCCAGACTGTTGCCCCATCGGACCACTTTCATAACGTCCCTCAAATCAAATTCACGAACCCGTTGGTGATGGGGTAGCGGCGGTCGCGGCCGAAGGAGCGGCGGGTGAGCTTGACCCCCGGCGGGGCCTGCCGGCGCTTGTACTCGGCCCGGTCGAGCATCCGCCAGACGCGGTTGACCATTTCCCGGTCGTGGCCGCGGGCGACGATGTCGGGCACCGCCATCTCCCGCTCGATCAGGCAGGACAGGATATCGTCCAGCGCGTCGTAGGGCGGCAGGCTGTCCTGGTCGGTCTGGTCCGGCTTGAGTTCGGCCGAGGGCGGCTTGGAGATCACCCGTTCGGGCATGACCCGGCCGGCCGGTCCCTTCATGCCGTCGGGCCGGACCTGGTTGCGCCAGCCGGCCAGCGCGAACACGTCGGTCTTGTAGACGTCCTTGAGCACCGAATAGCCGCCGCACATGTCGCCATAGAGGGTGGCGTAGCCGACCGACATTTCCGATTTGTTGCCGGTCGACAGAACCATGGAACCGAACTTGTTGGAAAGCGCCATCAGGGTCAGCCCCCGCGCGCGGGACTGCAGGTTCTCTTCGGTGATGTCCGCCGGCAGGCCGTTGAACAGCGGCTTCAGCATGGTGTCGAAGGCGCCCATGGCCGGCGCGATGCCGATGGTGTCGAGCCGGACGCCCAGCAGGCGCGCCACCTCCGCCGCGTCCTCAAGGCTCTCGTCCGAGGTATAGGGGGACGGCATCATCACGCAATGGACCCCGTCGGGACCCAGGGCGTCGACCGCAACGGCGGCGCTGATGGCGCTGTCGATGCCGCCGGACAGGCCCAGCAGGACACCGGGAAACCTGTTTTTGCCGACATAGTCGGCCAGGCCCAGCACCATCGCCCGCCATGTCGCCTCCAGCCCCTCGGGTGGGGCCGTGCGGTCGGCCGCCGCGCAGTCCCAGGCGTCGGTCTCGGGATCGCGGGTCCACACGGTCGGGGTCACCGCCTCGGCGAAATGGGGCGCCTGAACCCGAAGCGCGCGCGTCCGGTCGATGACGAAGCTGCCGCCGTCGAACACCAGCTCGTCCTGGCCGCCGACCTGGTTGACGTAGATCAGCGGCAGGCCGCTTTCGGTCACCCGCGCCACCGCCAGCCCCATCCGTTCATCGCCCTTGTCGGCTTCGTAGGGGCTGCCGTTGGGGACCACCAGGATCTCGGCCCCCGATTCCTCCAGGCATTCGGTGACATCGGGGGTCCACATATCCTCGCAGACCATCAGCCCCAGGCGCACGCCGCGCACACGGACCGGTCCCGGCAACGGGCCGGCGGCGAACACCCGCTTTTCGTCGAACACGCCGTAGTTGGGCAGATCGTGCTTATAGACGATGGCCGCCACCGCGCCGCCGTCGAGCACCAGGGCGGCGTTGTAGACGCGGCCGTCGTCGCCGCGCCACGGGGTCCCCACGATCATGGCCGGACCGCCGTCGCCGGTGTCCGCCGCCAGGTCCGCCACCGTCGCGGCGATCCGGTCCAGGAAAAACGGCTTGAGCACCAGGTCCTCCGGCGGATAGCCGCTCACCACCAACTCGGAGAAGATCACCAGATCGGCGCCGTCGGACGCGGCGCGCGCCCGGGCCGCGCGCATCTTGGCGGCGTTGCCGGCGATGTCGCCGACGGTGGGGTTGATCTGCGCCAGGGCGATGGCGAGACGGTCGGTCATGCGGGGTCCTCGCGGTGTGGCTTACTGCGCTTTCGAGACTTCGACCCGCCAGTCGGGGCCGGAGCTGACCCCATGGGTCCCGGCGAAGTCGCCCCAATTGATGGCAAACGACAAATTGTTGACGCTGTTGAGATAGGCCAGCGGGTCGCCCTGGGGCACGTCGCCGAACGTGGTCGCGAACGGCATCGTGCCCTCATAGGCCAGATCCTCGCCATTGTAGATGCGGACGGCCAGCGGCTGGCCCTTTTCCGCCTCCAGCTTGGCGAAGGTGTCGCGGTCGATGTTGGTCCACACATTGCCGTACTGCACGTCCAGGATCGGGATCGCCCCGCTGATCGCGCCGGCGTCGGCGACCGGTTTCTGATAGTCCAGCCGCAGGACGTCGGCCGGCAATTCGCCGCCCACTTCCTCGAATGTGATCGCGCCCGACGCCAGCCGCGCCGCCGTGTAGGAATAGACGTCGCGGCCATGGAAGGTATAGGATTCCTCGGAATTGGCCAGGCGGTTGACCGCCTCGTCGATCTCCCGCACCGCGGCCACGCCCAGACTGTCGGCCACCAGCGTCAACGTGCCGTTGTCCGGCGTCACGAAATAGTGGCCACTGTCGGTCAGCAGCACCACCGACTTGCGGTCGGTGCCGACGCCCGGATCGACGACGGACACGAAAACGGTGCCGGCCGGCCAATAGGGGACCGTGGTGTTGAGCCGGTATGCCGCCTCCCAGATGTTGAAGGCCGGGATTTCATGGGTCAGATCCTCCAGCACCAGATCCCTATCGACCGACAGGGCGACTCCGTGCATGGCCGACACCGCACCGTCCTTGAGCCCGAAATCCGACTGATAGACGACAATGCCGTTGGGCGCCTCCTGGGCCAGGGCCGGCGCTCCGGCCAGCAGCAGAGCCGACAAGGCGGCCGATGCCGCGAAACGTGCAAGTCCTTTTGGTAAAACCATATTCCGTCTCCCTGATCGATCGGATCGGTGTTCCGAAGATATAATTCCACAGAAAACGGCGAAAAGGTGAGACTATTGCGAGCGCTGCGGCCGATGGCCAAGCGTCGGGACGGCGGTTAGGCTGTAACCTTGCCTCTGCGGACGACCGCGTTTTCACACACCGACCATGACCCCGCCCGCCGAAAGTCATCTCGACCGCATGATCGCTCGCCTGACGACCCAGCGGGTGGTGCTGGGTCACGCGGCGGGGCTGATCGCCGATCGGCCGGGGCCGGTGCTTGAAGTCGGTTTGGGCAAGGGCCGGACCTTCGACCATCTGCGCCGGCTGCTGCCCGACCGCGCCCTGTTCGCCTTCGACGCCATGGTCCGCGCGCCCGAGGAGTGCGTGCCGCCGGCCGACCGGCTGTTTGTCGGCGACTTTCGCGACACCCTGCCGGCGGCGGCCGGACGCCTGCCCGGTGCCGCCGTCCTGGCGCACGCCGATTTCGGCAGCCGCGATGCCGCCCACGACGAGGCCCAGGCGCGATGGTTGGGTCCGCTGATCCGGGACCTGATGGCGTCCGGCGGCATCGTCGTCAGCGATCGCGATCTGGGGCGGGCGGGCTGGACATCCCTGCCCTGCCCCGAAACGTCCGGCTGGCGCTATCATCTGTGGCGGCTGCCCTGACCGGCGGTCAGTCGACGATGCCCGTCCCGGCCCAGATATCCGCCTCGTCCCAGCCAAGGGCCGCCATTTCCCCGACCCGCCGGGGCGCGTCGCCGGCCAGGAACAGCTCATCGAGCTGCGGCGGGGCGACGCCCGTTCCCGCCAGCATGGCGTGCGCCTGCCCGCGATGATGGATCTGATGCTCGAAAAGATGCAGCAGCACCCGGTCGGCACGCTCCACCTGGACATGGTCGGGGCGGATCAGGCGTATGTCGGCGCCCACGCTTTCCTCGTCCAAAGCCCGGCAAACCGCCACCAGCCGCCGGTCCACGGCGGTCTGTTCGCGCCGCAGGTCGGCCTCGGTCGGGCACGGTGCCTCGTCGGCCCAGGCGGCGGGACCCAGCCGCCCACCCTCCAGCGCGTCGACATAATACCAGTCGACCACCAGAATGTGGTTCAAGGTCAGCATCAGGGACGGAAAGAACCCGGTGCGCGGCGCCTCGAAATCGGGCTGGGACAGGCCGGCACAGGCGGACAGCAGGCGGCCGTTGGCCCAGGCATTGTTGAAGGCCATGGCCCGCAAATAATCCGTGCCGGACGGCGGCGCAGCCATCGCCCACCTACCGGCGCAACAGGAACTCGCGGCCAACCTTGACCATCGGCTTGCCGTCATATTCGACGATATCAGCGGTGGCGTAGGTCTCGGTCCAGCGCTCGGGCAGGAAACTGCCGGTGCCGACCACGTCGACCGGCACTCCGGCCAAGGCCATGACCCGGCACTTGGCCGGGCCGAAGCCGCTGGACGCGACGATCTTCACCTTGTCGAAGCCGGCCTCGTCCAGCCGGTCGCGCAGATGGTGGATGGCCGCGGCCGAGACGCCCGTGCCGATCAGGTAGCGCAGTTCCGTCTCGTCGCGGTAGCCGCGGATCGAATGTGGCACATGGCGCTCGAGGACCGCGTAGGACGAGGGCGGATCCAACTCCTCCATGTAGCGGCCGCCCGGCGTGTCCAGCCGCACCGAGACCGCGCCCTTTGCCGCCAGGTCCGGGAACCGGCGGCATACCTCCAGGCTGTCGGTCACCTCCCGGCCGTAATAGTCGACAAGGACGGTCAGCGGATCGTTGGGGAAGACCTCGTGCATCATTTCCGCCGCCCGCACGGTCGATCCGGCATAGCCGATGAGGGCGTGCGGCATGGTCCCCAACCCGGCCTGCTGGCCGAAATAGTGGGCGGTGGCGTCGGTGGCGTTGCCGATGAAACCGACAGCGCCGTCCTTGCGACGGGCCCGCGCGCTGCCGACGCTGGCGGCATAGGCCATCATGTCGGCCATCTCCTTGCCGGCGCAGTGGCGCGCGTCCATCGCCAGGAACGACGCCTTCTTCAGGTCGGCGCACATGGTGTAGGCGTTGTAGGCGGCCACGGCGGGCGGACCGATCTTCTGCAGCAGCAGGGTTTCGAGTTCCACCAGATGGTAGAAGGATCCGGTGATGTACAGCAGCGGCTCGCCGGCGCCGACCCATTTGCCTTCCTCGTAGCGCAGGTCGATCTCAACCTCCGCGCCACGGGCCTTCTGTACCGTCTCCAGCCATTCCAGGGCCAGCCGCGGCGCCGACAGAACCGGCCGGCGCATGAAGATGGCATACGTGACCCGGGCGTCACCGAAACGGCCGACGGTTTCCTTGGTGCGCAGAAAATACTTGTCGGTCCACGCCGCGATGGAATCGCCGTTCGTCGCCGGACCGTCGCCGACCCGCCGATCCGCTCTGCCGTCTGGGGCCATGACCGGCTTTAGCTCCTATTCCGCCGCCGCCGTGCGTCTGGCGCGATCCCGCTCCGACCGGCCGTTCTTCAGGCGTCCGGCGATCAGAAAGGCCAGTTCCAGCGCCTGATCGGCGTTCAACCTCGGATCGCAGGCCGTGTGGTACCGCAACGACAGCGACTCGTCGGTGATGCGATAGGCGCCGCCCGTGCACTCGGTCACGTCCTGGCCGGTCATCTCGAAATGCACGCCGCCGGCATGGGTGCCTTCGGCCATGTGCACGTCGAAAAACCGCTCGACCTCGCTCAAGATCCGGTCGAACGGCCGGGTTTTGTAGCCGGACGGCGACTTGACGGTGTTGCCATGCATCGGGTCGCAGGACCACACCACCGTCCGCCCCTCGGCCGCCACCCGCCGGATCAGCGGCGGCAGCCGCTTTTCAACCTGATCGGCGCCCATGCGCACGATCAGGGTCAGGCGACCGGGCACGTCGTCCGGGTTGAGGCGGTCGATCAGCCGGATCAGGTCGTCGGGTTCCAGCGTCGGGCCGCACTTGATCCCGACCGGGTTGCGCACGCCGCGCAGGAACTCAACATGGGCGCCGTCGAGTTGGCGCGTGCGGTCGCCGACCCACAGCATGTGGGCCGACACGTCGTACCATCGGCCGCTGGTGCTGTCGACGCGGGTCAGGGCCTGCTCATAGGGCAGCAGCAGCGCCTCGTGGCTGGTGTAGAAATCGGTTTCGCGGATGGCGGCGCTGGTCTCCGACGTCAGGCCGCAGGCGGCCATGAACTGCACCGCCTCATCGATCCGGTCGGCCAGATCCTCGTATCGGGTGCTCTGCGGGCTGCGGCCGACAAAGCTGAGGTTCCAGGTATGGGCCTGGTGGAGATCGGCGTAGCCGCCCTGGGCAAAGGCGCGCAGCAGGTTGAGCGTGGAAGCCGACTGGTTGTAGGCCTGGACCATCCGCTCGGGCGCCGGGACACGGCTGGCCGTGTCGAACTCGAACCCGTTGATGATGTCGCCGCGATAGGACGGCAGCGACTCGCCATTCACGGTTTCGGTGTCCGACGAGCGCGGCTTGGCGAACTGCCCGGCCATGCGCCCCACCTTGACCACCGGCACGGCGCCGCCGAAGGTCAGCACCAGCGCCATCTGAAGCAGCAGCTTGAAGGTGTCGCGGATCTTGTCGGGATGGAATTCGGCAAAGCTTTCGGCGCAATCGCCGCCCTGCAGCAGAAACGCCTCGCCCTTCGCCACACGCGCCAGATCGGCCTTCAGCGACCGCGCCTCGCCGGCAAACACCAGCGGCGGATAGGCCGAGAGCTGTTTTTCCACGGCCGCCAACAGGGGCAGGTCCGGGTAGACCGGCATCTGCTCGATGGGTCTGGTCCGCCAACTGTCGGGTGTCCAGGCCTGAGACATCGCTGTACCTCCCTGACGCTTGAGACGGGCTCACCACCGTCCGCGTCATCCTTTTGGTCTCAAGGGCTTATCGCTATACGACGACCGGCGTCGGTTTTCCAGCCGATTCGCATACAAACCCGCACAAAATGGATGGTTTTCGGCCTCTTCCGGCGGTTCGTGCGGACCGGACTCCGGGGGCGTCACGGCGATGTGAAGCGTTGTGGGGCAGGGTTGATTTCACCCCGGCAGTGTCAACAGCCCATGTTAACGGGACCAGCGACCCAAGGCTGGCCCCACTTTCTGGAAGAGGCAAATCCATGGCTGATATGAAATTCACCTCCCTGTCCGTCGCCGCCGCCCTGGCCGGCGCCGTCTCCATGGCCACCATGGCCGCACCAAGCAGCGTGCTCGCCCAGGACATGACCAAATGCTACGGCGTCGCCAAGGCGGCCGAGAACGATTGCGCCAATGCCGCGGGCACCCATTCCTGCGCGGGCCAGTCGACCGAGGACTATTTCGGCGGCGATTGGAAGCTGGTTCCGGCCGGGTCCTGCGAGGACATGGGCGGCCAGACCGAGCCGTTCGACGGCTACGGCGAGCAGGCCTGAGGCACCGGGACCGGTATCGTCATGTCCGGCCGGTCCTCCCCCTTTGCCGTCGACCCGATCCCCGACCGCGCGGGGATCGGGCTTCGGCATACGCATATCCGAGACTTTCTTGAGTCGCCGCCGGCCACCGGCTGGGTCGAGGTTCATTCCGAAAACTATCTGGCCGCCGGCGGCGCCCGTCTGGCGGCACTGGAGACCATCCGCCGCGACTTTCCCTTGAGCTGTCACGGCGTCGGTCTGTCCCTCGGCTCGGCGGAAGGCCTCGACCGGGATCACCTGGCCCGGCTGAGGGCGCTCAACGACCGGTTTCAGCCGGGGCTTGTCTCCGAACACGTGTCCTGGAGCGTCACCGGCGGCACCTATCTCAACGACCTGCTGCCCCTGCCCTACACGCCCGAAGCCCTGGACGTGCTGTGCCGCAACATCGGCCACGCCCAGGAGGCGCTGGGCCGCCAGATCCTGGTCGAAAACCCGTCCACCTATGTCCGCTTCACCAGTTCGACCATGCCGGAATGGGAATTCATGGCCGAGATCGCGCGGCGCACCGGCTGCGGTCTGCTGCTGGACGTCAACAACATCCATGTCAGCGCCTTCAACCACCAGTTCGAGGCGGAGCCCTATCTGGACGCGGTGCCGCTGGACGCGGTCCAGGAAATCCATGTCGCGGGACATTTCGTCCAGGAATTCGACGATCAGACCATTCTGATCGACGACCACGGTGCGCCGGTGGACGAGGCGGTGTGGGCCCTGTTCCGGGCCGCCCTGGACCGGCTTGGCCCCATACCCACCCTGGTCGAATGGGACACGAGGATCCCGCCGCTGCCGGTCTTGCTGGCGGAGGCGCGCAAGGCCGACATCCTGCTGAACGCCGTCCGCCGCCGGCATGGTGGCCAAAGCCATGTTGCGTGATCTTCAGACGGCCTTCCGGGCGGCGATCCTGGACGACGATCCGGCCATCGCCGCCGCTCTCGTCTCCGACGGAATTCCAGCCGACCGACGGCTCGGCATCTATCGCACCAACACGTTCGGGTCCCTGACCCAGGTGCTCAAGGCCGCCTATCCGGTGGTGTTCCGGCTGGTCGGCGACCCCTTCTTTCGGGCCATGACCCACGCCCATATCAGGGCCCATCCGCCGCGCCGGCCGCACCTGCTGTCGTATGGCGGCGACCTGCCGGCGTTTATCGCGGCGTTCGCCCCGGCCCGCCCGCTGCCCTACCTGCCCGACGTGGCGCGCCTGGAGTGGGCGCGCAACGAGGCCTATTTCGCGGCCGACGCGCCGCCGCTCGATGCCGCCGGACTGCAGCGGGTGCCCCTGGACGAATATCCGAAGCTGACGTTCGCCCTGCATCCCGCCATCCGGCTGGTCGCGTCGCCCTATCCGATCCAGCGCATCTGGGAGGTCAACCAGACCGACGACGACAGGGTCGCGGCGGTGGACCTCAACCAGGGCGGGCAGCGGGTGGTGGTCGCGCGGCGCCGCGGATCCGTCATCCAAAGCGGTGTCGGGGCCGGCGAATACGCGTTGCTGCTGGCGCTTTCCCAGGGGCGCACGCTTCAGGACGCGGCGGCGGCGGCGATGGCCGCGGAGGCCGATTTTCAACTGCAACCGGTGCTGGCGGCCCATCTCGCCGGCGGCACCTTTGCCGGGGTCGCCGACGGCGACCCGGCGCCCAAGGAAAGGGGACACCCATGACCACCACAACCTCGTCTCATCAGGGTCTACCGGGTGCCGTGTCGGCCTTGGCCGCCCCCGTCGGCCGCGGCATCGGCGCCATCGAAACCTGGCTGGCCCCGATCCTTCTGCTGGCCATGCGCGTGTGGATCGCACGGGTCTTCTTCAACTCGGGACTGACCAAGCTGGACAGCTGGGAAAACACGAAATTCCTGTTCCAGTACGAGTATGCGGTTCCGATCCTGCCCTTCGAAGTGACGGCGGTTCTGGCCACCATGTTCGAGTTGGGGATGCCGGTGCTGCTGGTGCTGGGCCTGCTGTCGCGGCTGGCGGTCCTGCCGCTGCTGGCCATGTCCCTGGTCATCCAGTTCGTGCTGGGCGCGGCCAACCCCGCCTACGACAATGTCGAGCACTTCTACTGGATGTTCCTGCTCGGGGCGATTTTCGTCTTCGGCCCCGGCCGCATTTCCGTCGACCACCTGATTTCGCGCCGGCTGGGCTGACGGCCGAGGGGGCCGGCGGCGGCTCTCCTCAGTCGGCGGCTTCCTCTTCCTCGGGATCCGGGGCGCGGGTGCGCATGGTCACGAACTCCTCCGCCGAGGTCGGATGGATGCCGATGGTCCTGTCGAAGACCGCCTTGGTCGCCCCGCACGACATCGCGATGGCCATGCCCTGGACGATCTCGGGCGCGTCGGCGCCGACCATGTGACAGCCGATGACGCGATCGGTCTGCCGGTCGACCACCAGCTTCATCAACGACCGCTCGTCACGCCCGACGAAGGCGTGCCGCATGGGCCGGAACGATGTCCGGTAGATGTCGACGACCAGACCGCGCCGCCGCGCCTCGTGCTCGCTGAGGCCGACGGTGCCGATCGGCGGTGTCGAGAACACGGCCGTCGGTATGTTGTCGTAGGAGATCCTGCGCGGCGACCCGCCGAACAGCGTGTCCGCCAGGGCATGGCCCTCGGCGATGGCCACCGGCGTCAGGTTCATCCGGTCGGTGACGTCGCCGATGGCGTAGATATTGGGAACACTGGTCCTGTAGTCGGCGTCGACCGCGATCGCGCCCGACGGCGTGACGGCCACCCCGGCGGCTTCGAGACCCAGATTGGTCGTGTTGGGCGACCGGCCGGTGGCGAACATCACGGCGTCGGTTTCGATCATCCGGCCGTCGCTGAGATGGGCGAGCAGACAGTCGGAGGTCTTTTCCAACTTCAGGACATCGGTGTTCTGGCGCAGGTCGATGCCCGCGCGGGTCACCTCCTCGGCCAAAGCCTCGCGGATATCGCGGTCGAACCCGCGCAGGAACAGCGGCCCGCGATAGAGCTGGATCACCTTGGATCCCAGCCCGTTGAAGATCCCGGCGAATTCCACCGCGATATAGCCGCCGCCCACGATCACGACATGACGCGGCAGCGCCTCCAAAAAAAAGGCGTCGTTGGAGGTGATGCCGTATTCCGCCACCCCGGGGCGATCGGGCAGCACGGGCCAGCCGCCGGTGGCGATGAGGATGGTCTTGGCCGTAATCCTCTCATCCCCCACCGCCACGGTGTGGGCGTCGACCAGGGTCGCGCGGGCATCGATGATCGTACAGCCCGCTCCCTCCAGCAGACGGCGGTAGATGCCGTTGAGGCGGTTGATCTCGGTGTTCTTGTTCTCGATCAGCCGGCGCCAATCGTGACGCGGTTCGCCGACGGTCCAGCCAAAGCCGGCGGCATCCTTGAAATCGTGGGAAAAATGCGCGGCCTGGACCAGCAGCTTTTTGGGTACGCAGCCCACATTGACGCAGGTGCCGCCCAGATAGCGTTCCTCGGCCACGGCGACGCGGGCGCCGTGGCCGGCGGCGATGCGGCCGGACCGCACGCCCCCGGAACCGCCGCCTATGACGAAATAGTCGTAATCGTAGTCGGTCATGATGGTTCGCGGCCCATTACCGGGCCATTGGATTGACGGGGGGTCAACGGTCCAGCCCCCCCATGCAGAGATATTTGATCTCCACAAATTCCTCTATCCCGTACTTGGACCCTTCGCGGCCGATACCGCTTTCCTTCATGCCGCCGAAGGGCGCGGCCTCGGTCGAGATGATGCCTTCGTTGACGCCGACGATGCCGTACTCCAACCCTTCGCTGACACGCCAGACCCTACCGATGTCGCGGCTGTAGAAATAGGCGGCAAGTCCGAATTCGGTATCGTTGGCCATGGCAATCGCCTCCTCCTCCGTCGAGAACCGGAACAAGGGGGCCAGGGGGCCAAACGTTTCCTCCTTCATCACCTTCATCCCGGTGGTGACATCGGCCAGCACGGTCGGTTCGAAAAAGGTGCCACCAAGGGCATGACGATGGCCGCCGACGACCAGGCGGGCGCCTTTGCCCACCGCGTCGGCGATGTGCTCTTCCACCTTCTCCACCGCGGCCTCGTCGATCAAAGGGCCCTGCTGGGCCCCATCCTCCGTACCGACCGCGACCTTGAGCGCGGCGACCGCATCCTTCAACTTGGCCGTGAACGCGTCATAGATGCCATCCTGGACGAACAGGCGGTTGGCGCAGACACAAGTCTGCCCGGCATTGCGGTACTTGGACGCTATGGCGCCGGCAACGGCGGCATCCAGATCGGCGTCGTCGAAGACGATGAAGGGCGCGTTGCCGCCCAGTTCCATCGACACTTTCTTCACCGTTCCCGCGCACTGCTGCATCAGCGTCTTGCCCACGGCGGTGGAGCCCGTGAAGGTCAGTTTGCGGACCAGCGGGTTGCCGGTCATCTCGCCGCCGATGGCGCCGGAGGATCCGGTGACCACGCTGAACACCCCTGGCGGCATACCCGCCCGTTCGGCCAGCTCGGCCAGGGCCAGGGCCGAAAACGGGGTGGCGGTGGCCGGCTTGACCACCATGGTGCAGCCGGCGGCCAGGGCGGGGCCGGCCTTGCGGGTGATCATCGCGGACGGGAAGTTCCAAGGCGTGATGGCGGCGCAGACCCCGACCGGTTCCTTGACCACCACGATGCGCCGGTCGGACATGTGGGTCGGGATCGTGTCGCCGTAGACGCGCTTGCCCTCCTCGGCGAACCATTCCAGAAAACTGGCGGCATAGACAATTTCGCCGCGGGATTCCGTCAAGGGTTTGCCTTGTTCGGCGGTCATCAACTGGGCCAGATCTTCCTGATTGGCCACCATCAGGTCGGCCCAGGCGCGCAGAATGCCGGACCGTGCCTTGGCCGTCTTGGCGCGCCATTCGGGCCAGGCCCGATTTGCCGCCTCGATGGCCCGGCGGGTTTCGGACGATCCGGCCTTCGGCACGGTGCCCAGGGCGGTGCCGGTGGCCGGATCGAGAACGTCGACCGTCTCGCCGCTGTCCGCATCGTGCCAGCCGCCGTCGATATAGCATTGTTGACGGAACAGGCTGGGGTCCTTGGTTTTCATCGGGGTTCTCCACGGGCTAAGGCTTGATCTGGACAACACTATAGAAGCCCCGTGGCCCTGCCGAAAGGGTGGCCGCGGGCTCTATCGTGCGGTCGGTAACGCGGTGTATTTCACTGTGTTTGGACGATGATGCCGATGCAGACGTAGCGCCGTCGGACAACGGATCGATCCATCGAGGGTGGACAATATGTCGGTCGTCGGCGGCTTTTGTGCCTGCCGGCGCCGCCAGACTAGAGTGAATTTCGTTTGTTTTTTGGTCAAAATCGCGGAATTAATTAGCGGGATTGAGGTTCTTTTGTTTGTCCGACCGACCCCACGGGTCGATCCATGCAATGATATTGTTGGTAGGCCTATCGTTTTGCCGGTCGCTCAAGCGGTCATGTACGGATTGCTGTGGTTGGCGATCTCGCTGTTCGTGGCGGGAAGCCTGTGGGCCGAGCAGTATCTGAGCGGCGCG
>JBQLZQ010000062.1:0-7808 GCA_052168355.1 Inquilinaceae bacterium | reverse complement strand
TGTTGACGGTCAGCCACAGGGCGGCGCGCTGGTAGAACGGCATCAGATCGTTGCCCCAGGCGGCGGGCGCCACCAGGATCAGGCCGTCGACCGGCGGCGGCTCGGGCCCCGTCACCAGCGCCAGGGCCACCGCCCCGCCCATGCTTTCGCCCAGCAGATAGAAGGGCACGTCCGGGTGGCGGGCTCGCAGGCCGGCGGCCGCCGCCGCCGCGTCGGCGACCAGGGTGTCCGCCCCCGGCCAGATCCCCGGCCGGGCCGTGGCGCCGAACCCGCGCTGATCGTAGGCATAGGTGCCGATGCCCCGGGCGGCCCAGGCCGGCCCCGCCTCGGCGAAGGCCTGCGCGTAGTCGTTGAAACCGTGCAGGGCCAGGATCACGGCAGTGGGCGCCCCGTCGTCCGGCAGCCATTGCCGCAGCGGCAGGACATGACCGTCGGCGGCAATCAGGGACTCCGTGGTCAGCGACGGCGGCGCCAGGGCCGGCCCCATGGGCTGGGCCGCACCGACGCACCCGGTCAGCGCCAGGAGGGCGAGGGCCGCCAGGCCCCTGGCGACGTTCCTAGTCGTCATCCCCGGCGCCGCTGCGGGTCAACTGCAGGAAGATGTCTTCCAGGTCGGTTTCCTCGGTCGACAGGTCGCCGATGCGCACCCCCGCCTCGTTCAGGACGTTGAGCACGTCGCCCAGTCGGGTTTCGCTGGGCCGGTAGCGGATGACCAGGCGGGTCGGGTCGGCCAGCTCGACCTGCCATGCGTCCAAGGCGGCCGGCACGGTGGTCAGGGGATCGCTGAGCACCAGGGTCAGGGTCTTGCTGTCGAGGCGGGCCAGCAGGTTTTCGGTGGTGTCGCACGCCACCACGGACCCGTGGTTGATGATGGCGATGCTGTCGCACAGCTCCTCGGCTTCCTCCAGATAGTGCGTGGTGAGCAGCACCGTGACGCCGGCGCGGTTGAGATCCCGCACCTTGGCCCAGAGCTGCTGGCGCAATTCGATGTCGACGCCGGCGGTCGGCTCGTCGAGCACCAGCACGGGCGGCGAATGGACCATGGCCTTGGCCACCATCAGCCGCCGCCGCATGCCGCCCGACAGGGTGCGGGAATAGGCCCGCGCCTTGTCGGCCAGGCCCAGCGCCGTCAGGATCTCCATGGTCCGCCGCTCGCGCTTGGGCACGCCATAGAGTCCGGCCTGCAGGTCCAGCATCTCGTACGGCGTGAAAAACGGATCCATGTTCAGTTCCTGAGGCACCACGCCGATCGCCGAACGCGCCCGGCGCGGGTCGCGGTCGATGTCGGCGCCCCACACCGCGGCGGTGCCGCCGGTTTTGTTGACCAGACCGGCCAGGATGTTGATCAGCGTGGATTTGCCGGCCCCGTTGGGGCCCAGCAGGCCGAACAGGGAGCCGCGCGGGATCTTCAGATCGATCCCCTTGAGCGCAGTCTTGGCCGCCGACTTGCCGCTGGCCTTGTAGATCTTGGTCAGGCCGCTGACCTCGACGGCATAATCGGGCGCGGCCGTGGCCGTCGGAAAAGGCGGCGACGCTGCGCCGGCATCGATGGGTTCGGCGTCCATGGGCACGTCCGTGCGGGCTGGATGAGGCGACAAGTCGGTTGCGTCGCAAGCCGCCATGGGTATCATCCGGCCCCGTTCCCGGTCAATGTATCGACCGACGGGACGCGGGCCCGGCCCGGTGCATGCGGCCGGCACCGGCACGGCCCGACACTACGGATCAGCTGCAGGGCAGCTACGGATCAGCTTCGGAAGAGGTCGACGAACGCCATGGAGCCACCTGAAATCATCGCCGTCGATCCCCATGCCGAAACCGTCGGGTGCGACGGCGGCAACGGCGCCCTTGGCCATCCGATCGTGTACTACACGTTCGGCACGCGCGACGCGCTGGATTGCGGCTATTGCGGCCGCCGGTTCGTCAGGGCCGCCCAGGCCGCGCCCGGCGCGCCGGTGGACGGGGTGATCGAGGTCGGCGGCCATTAGACCAACGGTCTGCCCCCTCGACAGGCGGTCCTGGCTGGGCCATGGTTTGACCCCGCGCTTCAGCCCGCACCGCCGGCCATGACCGAAAAAACCGACCCGAAACCCGCCAGGCGCACCTATTACCTGGTCGACGCCTCCGGCTTCATCTTCCGGGCCTTCCACGCCCTGCCGATGATGACCCGCAAATCCGACGGCACGCCGGTCAACGCCGTGTTCGGGTTCACCAGCATGCTGCTCAAGCTGCTGACCGACCTCAAGGCCGATCATGTGGTGGTGGTGTTCGACAGCATGCGCCGGAATTTCCGCAACGACATCTACCCCGACTACAAGGCCAACCGCGACGACACGCCGCCCGAACTGGTGCCGCAGTTCGGCCTGATCCGCGACGCCACCGCCGCCTTCGACCTGCCGGCGGTGGAGCTGGAAGGGTTCGAGGCCGACGATCTGATCGCCAGCTATTGCCGCCTGGCGCGGGAAAACGACGCCGACGCGGTGATCGTATCGTCCGACAAGGATCTGATGCAGCTCGTCGGCAACGGCGTGACCATGCTCGACCCGATGAAGAACAAGGTCATCGACGAGGCGGAGGTGGCGGAAAAATTCGGCGTCGCGCCCGGCAAGGTGATCGACGTCCAGGCCCTGGCCGGCGACAGCACCGACAACGTGCCCGGCGTGCCCGGCATCGGCATCAAGACCGCGGCCCAGCTGATCGAGACCTACGGTGATCTGGAAACGCTGCTCGACCGGGCCGAGGACATCAAACAGCCCAAGCGCCGGCAGGCCCTGATCGACAACGCCGATCTGGCGCGGATATCGAAACGGCTGGTGACCCTGGACGAGAACGTGCCGCCGCCCATCCCGCTGGGCGATCTGGTGGTTCACAGGCCGGACCCCGACCGGTTGGTCGCCTTTTTGCGGGAGCAGAGCTTCCGGTCGCTGATCACCCGCGTCGAAAACACGTTCGGCCCCGCCGAAAGCGCGGAGGCGCCGGCGCCGGCCGACACCGCGGCCACGCCGCCGGACAGCGTGCGCTACGAACTGGTGCAGAACGAAGCGGCGCTGCAGGCGTGGATCGACCGGGCGATGGAGACGGGCATCGTGGCGGTGGACACGGAGACCACGTCCCTGGACGCCGCGTCGGCCAAACTGTGCGGCATCTCGCTGTCGACCGACGCAGGAACCGGATGCTATGTGCCGGTCGGCCATGTCGGCGCCGGCGGCGACGGAACCTTACAGTTCGAGGCGGCGGACGCCGCGCCCCCGCAGATCCCGCCGGACAGGGCCATGGCCCTGCTCAAGCCGATGCTGGAGGACCCGTCGGTCCTCAAGGTCGGGCAGAACATCAAATACGATTATCAGATCTTTGCCCGGCACGATGTCCGGCTGCACCCGATCGACGACACCATGCTGCTGTCCTATGTGCTGGCCGGCGGCGCCCACGGCCACGGCATGGACGAACTGGCGTCGCTGCATCTCGGCCACACCTGCATCAAGTATTCCGACGTCTGCGGCACCGGCAAGGCGCAGATCACCTTCGACCGGGTGCCGCTGGACAAGGCCCTGGCCTATGCGGCGGAGGACGCCGACATCACCCTGCGCCTGCACCGGGTGCTCAAGCCCCGGCTGGTGCCCGAGCGGATGACCACCGTCTACGAAACCATCGAGCGGCCGCTGGCCCGGGTGATCGGCGAGATGGAAACCGCCGGCATCAAGGTCGACCGTCAGGTGCTGGAGCGCATGTCGGGAGAATTCGCCGAGCGGCTGGCCGCGCTGGAGACCGAGATCCACACGCTGGCCGGCCACCCGTTCAATGTCGGGTCCCCCAAGCAGCTTGGCGACGTGCTGTTCGGCGAGATGGGGCTGGACGGCGGCAAGAAGGGGAAGACCGGGGCCTACGGCACCGGGTCGGAGGTGTTGGAGCCGCTGGCCGCCCAGGGCGTCGACCTGGCGGCGCGGGTGCTGGAATGGCGTCAGCTGGCCAAGCTCAAAAGCACCTATACCGACGCCCTGGTCCATCAGATCAACGACCGCACCGGCCGCGTCCACACCTCGTTCAGCCTGGCCGCCACCAACACCGGCCGCCTGTCGTCCAACGACCCCAACCTGCAGAACATCCCGATCCGCACCGAGGAAGGCCGCAAGATCCGCTATGCCTTCGTCGCCGGGCCGGGGCATCGCCTGATCTCCGTCGACTATTCCCAGATCGAGCTGCGGCTGGTGGCGGAGATCGCCGACATCGCGGCGCTGAAGCAGGCCTTCCGCGACGGCGTCGACATCCACGCCCTGACCGCGTCGCAGGTGTTCGACGTGCCGCTGGAGGCCATGACCCCGGACATCAGGCGCAAGGCCAAGGCCATCAATTTCGGCATCATCTACGGCATCAGCGGCTTCGGGCTGGCCAACCAGCTAGGTATTTCCCAAGGCGAGGCGGCGTCGTTCATCAAGCAGTATCTTGAGCGGTTCTCGGAACTGAAGCGCTGGATGGACGACACCAAGAGCTTCTGCCGCCAGAACGGCTACGTCACCACCCTGTTCGGCCGCAAATGCCACATCCCCGGCATCAAGGACAGCAACCCGGCCCGTCGCGGGTTCGCCGAACGTCAGGCCATCAACGCGCCGATCCAGGGCACCGCCGCCGACATCATCAAGCGCGCCATGGGCCGCCTGCCACGGGCCTTGGCCGAGGCCGGACTGGGTGCCCGCATGCTGCTGCAGGTGCACGACGAACTGGTGTTCGAGGCGCCGGAGAAGGAGGCCGAGGAAACGGCCGCCCTGGTCAAGACGGTGATGGAAGGGGCGGCCCATCTGACCGTGCCGCTGGTCGCCGAAGCCGGCATCGGACCGAACTGGGCCGAGGCGCACTGAGCGCGCGAAGCGCCCCGACATCAGGCGTCACCGCCGCCACCCCCGCCGCGCGTTCCGGGGAGGCGACGGGACCCCGGCCTGCCCTCAATCGACGAAGAAATCCGGGGTCAGCGTCGTGCCGGGTTTGACCGCGTAACGGTCGAGATCGGTCACCCCCGCTTCGGCCAGCACCTCGTCGTCGAGGAAGAACCGGCCGGTGGCCGACCGGGACGGACGCGTCAGGATGGCGTGGGCGGCGTCGGCCACGATGGCCGGCGTGCGGCAGGTTTCGGGTTTGATCCCCGGCAGCATGGCCAGCGCCGCCGTGGCGATGGCGGTGCGCGGCCACAGGGCGTTGACGGCGACCCCTTGATCGGCGAATTCCGCCGCCATCCCCAAAACGCACATCGACATGCCGTACTTGGCCGTGGTGTAGGCGACATGGTTGCGGAACCATCTGGGATCCAGGCTGAGCGGCGGCGCCAGCATCAGAATGTGCGGGTTCGGCGCCTTGAGCAGTGCCGGCAGGCAGGCCTGGCTGACGCAAAAGGTGCCGCGCGCGTTGACGCTCATCATCAGGTCGAAGCGCTTCATCGGCGTGTCCAGGGTGCCGGTCAGGCTGATGGCGCTGGCGTTGTTGACGCAGATGTCGATGCCGCCGAAACGATCGATGGTGGCCGCCACGGCGTCGGCCACCGCCGCCTCGTTCCGGATGTCCACCGCCAGGGGCAGCGCCTGCCCGCCCGCCGCCTCGATCTCCGCCGCCGCGGTGTGGATGGTGCCCGGCAGCTTGGGATGCGGTTCGGCCGATTTGGAGACGATGGCGATGTTGGCGCCGTCGTGCGCCGCCCGCACCGCGATGGCCAGGCCGATACCGCGGCTGGCCCCGGTGACGAACAGGGTCTTGCCCTTCAGGCTCGTGTCATTGTCCGCCATCCCGTCCTCTGCAGTGTCACCATCCGTCGACGGGTAAGACTAGCGGCCCGCGTCGGCCGGGGCCATCGGCATCAAGGGGCGTGCGGCCAAGGCCCCCCGCCGATGGCATCATTCTTGTCACGCCAGGCAAGCCGTGGCACCGTCCGCCGCCATGCCCCTCGGTAATTTCTATATCCATCCGGCGCTCGACCGGGCCACCGAGCGGCGGCGCGACGAGGCCTGGCTGCGCCACAGCCTGGAGGCCGCCACGACGTGCCTGCTGCCGGTCTGGCGGGGGCGCAACCTGATCGACGATACGGGCCCCCTGCCCCGAGCCGTGACGGTCACCGCCGACGAGGCATGGTGGCGCGACCATGCCGGGGAAATCGTTCTGCTGGGGCGTGCCGGAGAGACCGCCTATTTCGCCGTCGAACTGGCCGTGCCGGACGATCCGGGCGACCACCCGGCGGTTTCGGGCCGTGGGCGGTTCCAGGATCTGCGCGCCGTGGGCCCCCTCGTCGCGCGTGAGGAAGGGGCCTTGATGGCCTATGCCCGCGGCCTGATCTGGTGGCACAGCCGTCATCGTTTCTGCGGTGTCTGCGGCCATCCGACCGTCAGCGCCGATGCCGGGCATGTGCGCCGATGCACGAACGCGCACTGCGCCGCCCAGCATTTTCCCCGCACCGATCCGGCCGTCATCGTTCTGGTCCACGATGGCGACCGCTGCCTGCTGGGCCGTCAGGCGATCTGGCCGCCGGGAATGCATTCGGTGCTGGCCGGCTTTCTCGAGCCCGGCGAGAACCTTGAGGCGGCCGTCGCCCGCGAGGTGCGGGAGGAAACGGGGATCGAGGTCGCCGACATCCGCTACCATTCGTCTCAGCCCTGGCCCTTCCCCCAATCGCTGATGGTCGGGTTCACGGCCCGGGCCCTGACCACCGAAATCAACGCCAACGACGACGAGTTGGAGGACGCGGGCTGGTACGAGCGGTCGTGGCTGCGGGCCCTGCCGGACGAGCCGCCGGGCAGCGGCCGGTTCGCCCTGCCGCGCAAGGACAGCATCGCCCGGCGCCTGGTCAACGAGTGGCTGGCGGAGAGGGCGTGACCAGTCAGCCTCGGCCCGTGGCCTTGATCGGCGCGGCGACCAGCGAAGGGTCCGGCCGGTTCCTGGGCGCCGGCGGACCGGCGGCGCTGCGGGCCTATGGCTTGGCCGATCGGTTGACAGCGTGCGGCCGGCCCGCCGATTGGGACACCATCCTGGCGTCGGATGCGGCGCCCGAGCCGCTGGTTCACCCGGCCGATGCACTGCCCCGTGTCGCCGCCTTCAACCGCCGGGTCGCCGACGCGGTGGCGGCGATCGCGGCGTCGGGCCGCCTGCCGGTGACCATCGGCGGCGACCATTCCTACGCCATCGGGCATTATGCCGGCATGACACGGGGCCTGCCCGCATCGGCGCGGGCCGGGCTGCTGTGGATCGACGCCCATGCCGATTGCAACACGGTGGAGACCAGCCCGTCGGGCGCCTGCCACGGCATGACCCTGGCCGCCACCCTGGGGATCGGCCACCCCGACCTGACCGTGGTCAATGGCGGGCCATCGCGCATCGACCCGGCGCACGTCGCCCTGATCGGCCCCCGGGCCATCGATGCCGGGGAGCGCACGTTCCTGAGCGACATGGGCCTGCGCCTGTTCGCCATGGACGAGATTGCGCGCCGCGGACTGGACGCGGTCATGGACGAGGCTCTGGACATCGTCGCCTTGGCGCCTTCGGGGTTCGGCCTGTCGATCGACCTCGACGCCGTGGACCCTACCGAGGCGCCGGCGGTGGCGGTGCCCGAACCCGGCGGGCTGTCGGCCGCCGCCCTGATCGCCGCGCTTACGAAGGTCGCGGCCCGGCCGGGCCTGCTGGGGATCGAACTGGCCGAGTATGTGCCGGAGCTCGACCCGCCCGGACACCCCACCGCCGACCTGGCCGCGCGGCTGCTGGAATCGGCGCTGTGCGGGCCGGCGCCCGGCTAGAGCGCGATCGTCATTGGTGGAAGCGGATCCGCTTCCACCAATGACGTG
>JBQLZQ010000061.1:0-63541 GCA_052168355.1 Inquilinaceae bacterium | reverse complement strand
ACATGCGCGCGCCGGGCATGACCCTGCACAAGATGCCGCTGTTCGTGTGGTCGATGCTGGTGACGGCCTTCCTGCTGCTGCTGGCCGTGCCGGTTCTGGGCGGCGCCATCACCATGCTGCTCACCGACCGCAACTTCGGCACCCACTTCTTCGACGCGGCCGGCGGCGGCGACCCGATCCTGTTCCAGCACCTGTTCTGGTTCTTCGGGCACCCCGAGGTCTACATCATGATCCTGCCGGGCTTTGGCATGATCAGCCACATCGTGGCCACCTTCTCGCGCAAGCCAGTGTTCGGCTATCTGGGCATGGCCTATGCCATGGTTTCGATCGGCGCTGTCGGCTTCGTGGTGTGGGCCCACCACATGTTCACGGTTGGCCTGGACGTGGATACCCGCGCCTATTTCACCGCCGCGACGATGATCATCGCCGTGCCGACGGGCATCAAGATCTTCAGCTGGATCGCCACCATGTGGGGCGGCTCGATCGAGTTCAAGACGCCGATGCTGTGGGCCATCGGCTTTATCTTCCTGTTCACCGTCGGCGGCGTTACCGGCGTGGTGCTGGCCAATGGCGGCATGGATATCGCCCTGCACGACACCTATTACGTGGTCGCCCACTTCCACTACGTGCTCAGCCTGGGGGCCGTGTTCTCCATCTTCGCCGGTTTCTACTACTGGATCGGCAAGATGTGCGGCCGCCAGTACCCGGAATTCTGGGGCAAGGTCCATTTCTGGTTGACCTTCATCGGTGTCAACCTGCTGTTCTTCCCGCAGCATTTCCTGGGTCTGGCCGGCATGCCGCGCCGTATCCCGGATTATCCGGATGCCTATGCCGGCTGGAACATGGTTTCGTCAATCGGGGCTTATATCTCGGTGGCCGGCTCGTTCCTGTTCGTCGTCATCGCCATCTACACCATTGGCTGGGGCCGCAAGGTTGCTCCCAATTACTGGGGCGAGGGGGCGACGACCCTGGAATGGACCTTGAGCTCGCCGCCGCCCTTCCACCAGTTCGGCGTGTTGCCGCGGATCAAGTAGATCCCGGCCGCCGGCCAGACTCGTCGCCCTTGAGCGCGGAGAGACGATGATCGACGTAACGGCGCCCACCCAGGGTTTTGCAGCACCCCGTGCCGTTTCATACGGCGCGGCGACGTGGCGCGACTATCTGGCCCTGCTGAAGCCGCGGGTGATGAGCCTGGTGATCTTCACCGGCGTCGTCGGTGTTCTGCTGGCGCCCGGAACCCTGCATCCGGTGCTGGCGGCGACCGCCATCCTGTGTCTGGCCGTCGGCGCCGGCGCATCCGGCGCCATCAACATGTGGTACGACCGTGACATCGACAGGGTGATGCGGCGCACGGCCGACAGGCCGATCCCGCGCGGCGTTGTTGCCCCCGATGCCGCCCTCGGTTTCGGTGTCGTGCTCAGCCTCGGGGCCGTGCTGGTGATGGGGCTGGCCATCAACTGGGTGGCGGCCTCGATCCTGGCTTTTGCCTCGTTCTTCTACGTGTTCGTGTACACGATGTGGCTGAAACGGCTGACGCCTCAGAACATCGTGATCGGCGGCGCTGCCGGCGCCTTTCCGCCGATGATTGGCTGGGCGGCGGTGACCGGCGATGTCGGCCTGCCGGCCATCCTCTTGTTCTCCCTGATCTTTTTCTGGACCCCGCCCCATTTCTGGGCCCTGGCCCTTTATCGCAGCGATGAATATCAGCGGGCCGGAGTGCCGATGCTGCCGGTGGTGGCCGGCGCCCGGGCGACCAAGCGTCAGATGCTGGCCTACACCCTGGTGTTGCTGCCGTTGGCCGTGGCGCCTTATGCCACGGGGATCGTGGGGGCTTTCTATGCCGGCGGTGCGGCCGTTCTTGGCCTTCTGTTCGTGCTGTGCGCTTGGCGCGTGCTGCGGGAGGACGGCGTTGCGACCGGACACCGCGCCGCGCGCGTCATGTTCGGCTATTCCATCTTTTACCTTTTTGCCCTGTTCAGCCTGATGATCGTCGATCGCGTGGTCGGGGCTTAGTAGAATGGCAGTCATGGATCGGGATGAAGACAACGGTCAGCCACGCCGGCTTCGCGGCCGGAACCTGGCCCTGCTGGCGGCGCTGCTGGCGTTCGTGGTGCTGATCTACGTCATCTCCATCGTCAAGATGGGGGTGGCGGAATGACCGGCCCGCGCCGGCAGGGGCGTCGCAACGGGCTGATGCTGTCCGGGCTGCTGGTGCTGGTATTCGGGATGGTCGGGCTCAGTTTCGCCAGCGTGCCACTGTACCGGCTGTTTTGTCAGGTCACTGGCTTTGGCGGCACCACCCAGGTCGCCGAAGGCGCGGCCGAGACGGTCCTGGACCGGACCATCCGGGTGCGGTTCACCGCCGATACCAATCGAAACCTGCCCTGGACCTTTTCGCCCGAAACGCGGGAGATGGAGGTTCTGGTCGGACAGTCGGGGCTGGTCAACTATGTCGCCGAGAACCTGTCGGACACCCCGACGGCCGGAACCGCCACCTACAACGTCAACCCGGCCAAGGCGGGCATCTATTTCAGCAAGATCCAGTGCTTCTGCTTCCAGGAACAGGTGCTGACGCCGGGCCAGCGCATCGACATGCCGGTCTATTTCTTCGTCGATCCCGCGATCGCGGACGATCCGGCTTTGGATGACGTCACCACCATCACCCTATCCTACACATTCTTCCCCGCCGGCTCCGAAGCGCTGGACAACGCGGTGGACGCATATTATCGGGACATCGAACAGTCCAGCCTGCCGGCTCCCGCCGCGCCGGCCGGACCGGAAGAAAAGGCTGAAGGGCCAACCAAGTCATGATCGATACGACCGCGACCGCCCATGGGCACGAACACCAGGACGCCGAAGACGGCATCCCCCAGCCATACCATCTGGTCGATCCCAGCCCGTGGCCGTTGCTCGGGTCCCTGGCCGCCGGCGTGCTGGCCTGGGGCGCCGTGCGGTTCATGCATTACGAGTCCTGGTGGCTGATGGCGGTGGGGTTCGTGGCGGTTCTGGCCGTCATGGTCGGCTGGTGGCGCGACGTCATCGATGAGTCGGTGGTGCAGCGTCTTCACAGCGCCGTGGTCAAGATCGGTCTGCGCTATGGGATGATGCTGTTCATCGCCTCCGAGGTGATGTTTTTCGCGGCATTCTTCTGGGCCTATTTCGATGCTAGTCTCTTCCCGAAGGAGGCGGTCGGCGGTGTTTGGCCGCCGGAGGGCGTGCAGACCTTCGATCCGTTTCATCTGCCGTTCCTGATGACCCTGGTGCTGCTTCTGTCCGGCACCACCGTGACCTGGGCGCACCACGCCCTGCGCGAGGGGCACCAGGCCGAGGCGGCTCAGGCGCTCGGCATCACGGTGCTGCTGGGTATCTTTTTTTCGATCCTTCAGGCCTATGAATACAGCCACGCCTCGTTCGGGTTCCGCGACGGCATCTATTCCTCGGTCTTCTACATGGCCACCGGTTTCCACGGCCTGCATGTGATCATCGGCACAATCTTCCTGGCGGTGTGCTGGTGGCGGACCGCCAAGGGCCATTTCACGCCGACCAGCCATTTCGGCTTCGAGGCGGCGGCCTGGTACTGGCATTTCGTCGACGTCGTATGGCTGTTTCTGTTTGTCTCCGTCTATTGGTGGGGTGCCGGCGCGACGGCCCACTGAGCGGGCGGCCGATGGCCGCCCCGACCAGGACGGCCGTCTCGCCGATACGGGCAGCTCTCGGCTGTCGGTGTCCGCGCTGTGGGCAGGGATCCCTGTTCCGCGGCTTTCTGACGGTGGTTGACCGGTGCGCCGTGTGCGACCTCAAGCTGGCCGACAACGACAGCGGTGACGGGCCGGCCGTGTTCCTGATTTTCATCCTGGGCGCCTTGGCGGTGCCGGTGGCGTTATGGATCGAGTTCACCTTTCGGCCGCCCGTCTGGGTGCACGCCCTGACCACGGGCGGATTGGTTTTGGGCCTGACGGCGCTGACGCTTCGGCCGGCCAAGGCCTATGTCGTGGCCCTCCAGTACCGTCACAATCGCCATGATTTTGAAACCTGAGCGAACGGCCCCATCTCGAGCCGGCCTCGTGCCGACACTGATCGTCCTGCCGATGCTGACGATCCTGATCGGGCTCGGGATCTGGCAATTGGAGCGTCTGAAGTGGAAGGCCGATCTGCTGGACCGGATCGAAACCCAGACGGCATCCGACGCCGTGGCATTGCCAGCCGACATCGACGATCCCGCGGCCTGGGCCTACCGCCCGGTGACGGTGACGGGCACGTTCCTGCATGACCGGGAACTCTACCTGCTGCCGCGCACCCATGAGGGGGCGGTGGGCGTCCACGTATTGACGCCGCTGCGGCGCACGGATGTTGGCGCCGGCGCGGTGGCGTACGTCCTGATCGATCGCGGCTGGGTCCCGATGGATCGGCGCGATCCCGCTCGCCGGCCGGCGGGGCAGGTGGGCGGCGTCGTGACGGTCGAGGGCATCGCCCGCGCACCGGCCGGCAGGGCCTGGATGCAGCCGGACAACCGACCCGACACCAACGAGTGGTTTGGCATCGATCTCGCCGCCATGGCCCGCCACGCTGGAGTGGATGGCTTCGCGCCGGTGTTCATCGAGGCCGATGTCGCTCCCCAACCGGGCGGCGTGCCCGTCGGCGGTCAGACACGGATCGCCTTTGCCAACAATCACCTGCAATACGCCCTGACCTGGTTTGGACTGGCGGCCGTGCTGGCCGTCGTTTATGGGGTGTATTCCCTCAAATCCCGCCGTCTCGACAAGGATCGACCCTGAATGGCTCACGCGTCTTCGGTATCGGCGTCGTACGCCGCGCTGGAACGCCGGTTCGCGCGTATCGCCAGCCTGGACAACGCCCTGGGCATTCTTCATTGGGACAACGAAACCTTGATGCCGACGGGTGCGGCCCCCGCCCGCGCCGACGCCCTGGCCACCCTGTCCGTGATTCGCCATGACCTTCTGACGGATACCGCCCTGGCCGATCTGCTTGACGAGGCCGCCGCGGACAGCGGTCTCGACCCTTGGCAAATCGCCAATGTGGGAGAGATGCGCCGGGCCTGGCTGCATGCGACGGCGGTTCCGTCCGATCTGGTCGAAGCCAACACGAAGGCGGTCGCCGCCTGCGAGATGACATGGCGTGCAGCCCGGGCCGACAACGATTTCGCGGCGCTTCGCCCAGGCCTGGAGACGGTCCTGGGACTGCAACGGCAGATCGCCGCCGCCAAGGCGGAGGCGCTGGGCCTATCGCTCTACGACGCGCTGTTGGACGGGTACGAACCTGGCGGACGTTCGACCCAGATCGACGCGGTGTTCGACGATCTGGGAGCGTTTCTGCCGGGATTTATCGACGCGGCCTTGGAGCGTCAGGCGCGACGTCCGGCCATTTTGCCCCTCGACGGGCCGTTTCCCATCGACCGGCAGCGCGACTTGGGACACACCTTGATGCGCACGGCTGGGTTCGACTTCGAACGGGGTCGGCTCGACATCAGTCTGCACCCCTTCTGCGGCGGGGCCGAGAACGACGTACGCATCACCACCCGTTACGACGAAGCCGATTTCACCAAAGCGCTCATGGGTGTGCTCCACGAAACCGGGCACGCCCTCTACGAACAGGGACGCCCCGCCGGTTGGCTGGCGCAGCCCGTGGGACAGGCGCGAAGCATGAGCCTGCATGAAAGCCAGTCCCTGATCATAGAGATGCAGGCGTGTCGCAGCCGCGCCTTCATCGATTTCGCGGCACCGCTCATGCGCCGGACCTTCGATGGCGACGGACCGGCCTGGTCGACCGACAATATTCACCGCCTCTATACAAGGGTCGAACGCGGTCTCGTTCGCGTCGATGCCGACGAGGTGACCTATCCCGCCCATGTCATCCTCCGCTATCGGCTGGAAAAGGCGATGATCGCCGGCGATCTGGTTCTGGCCGATCTCCCCGGAGCGTGGAACGAGTCCATGAAGGCTCTGGTCGGGGTGGTTCCGCCGGACGATGCCTCGGGGTGCCTGCAGGACATTCACTGGCCGGGCGGTGCCTGGGGCTACTTTCCGACCTATACTTTGGGTGCGATGACCGCCGCGCAGCTGTTCGCCGCGGCCGCCGAGGCCGAACCGGATCTGATGCCCGGTCTGGCCCGTGGCGACTTCGGCCCGCTTGTCGGCTGGCTGCGGACCAATATCCACGGCAGGGGATCACTGCTCGACTCCGATGCCCTGCTGACCGAGGCCACCGGCCGGCCGCTCGAAGCCGGGCCGTTCAAGGCCCATCTCAGCCGGCGCTATCTGGGGGACGAGGGCGCGACGGCAGCTTAGGGGGCTCGCGGTGCCCTTGCGCGGCCCTCGGCTCAGCCGCTAACCTGCCGGCCCACAAAGAGAAAGCATCGATAGTGCGTTACATCAGCACCCGCGGGGATGCGCCGGCCCGGTCATTCGAAGACGTCCTTCTTGGGGGTCTGGCGCCGGACGGCGGTCTCTACGTGCCCGAAATCTGGCCGTCCCTGACCGACGCCGATCTGCGGGCCCTGCGCGGCCGTCCCTACGCCGACGTTGCCGTACGGGTGATGGCGCCGTTCCTGGACGGCGCCATCGACCAGGCGACCTTCCGGCGTCTTGTCGAGGACAGCTATGCCGGGTTCGATCATGCCGCCGTGGCGCCGCTTGTCCAACTCGACCCGGGTCTGTGGCTTCTCGAGCTGTTTCACGGGCCGACCATCGCCTTCAAGGACTATGCCCTGCAGCTTCTTGGCCGCCTGTTTGATCATGTCCTGACCCGGCGGGGCCAGCGGGCGACGATCATCGGCGCTACGTCCGGCGACACCGGGTCGGCGGCGATCGAGGCCTGCCGGGACCGGTCGGCCATCGATATCTTCATCCTGCATCCCCACGGGCGGGTGACGGAGGTGCAGCGCCGCCAGATGACCACGGTGCCGGCCGCCAACGTCACCAACATCGCCATCGACGGCTCTTTCGACGATTGCCAGGACCTGGTCAAGGCGATGTTCAACGACCAGGCGTTCCGAGCCGAGACGCGGCTGTCGGCAGTGAACTCGATCAACTGGGCCCGCATCATGGCCCAGACGGTCTACTATGTCGCCGCCGCGGTGGCGCTGGGCGTTCCCGACCGCCGGGTCGCCTTTGCGGTGCCGACCGGAAATTTCGGCAATGTCTACGCGGCCTATGGCGCGCGACAGATGGGGGTGCCGATCGACCGTCTGGTGGTCGGCACCAACGCCAACGACATCCTGGACCGGTTTTTCAAAGGCGGCGAGATGCGCAAGGAAACGGTCACGCCCAGCCTCAGCCCGTCCATGGACATCCAGGTGTCGAGCAACTTCGAACGCCTGCTGTTCGATCTGCTGGACCGGTCCGCCGCGTCGGTTCGGGACTGCATGGAAAGCTTCCGTGCCCAGGGCGCCTTTGTCGTGCCGGCCGCGGCCCTGGACCGGGCGCGGCGCCTGTTTTCCTCTCACCGGCTGGACGATACCGGGACGCTCCAAACCATCGACCGGGTTTGGCGCGAATCGGGATACACGATTGATCCCCACAGCGCGGTCGGAGTTGCCGCCGCGGTCGCGTCCGACGTCTCCGCCGATGTTGCGCTGGTCGCCCTGGCGTGTGCCCATCCGGCCAAGTTCCCGGACGCGGTCGAAAGGGCCTGTGGGGTGCGACCGCCGCTGCCGCCGCGTCTGGCCGACCTGATGGAACGGGAAGAACGCATGGTGCGTCTGCCCAACGACCTGACGGCGGTTCAGGCACAGATTCGTCAGGCCCTTTCCGAAAGGGCAGTGGCATGACGATCCGCGTCACCACGCTCGACAACGGGATGCGGGTGGTCACCGATCCGATCCCGACGGTGGAAAGCGTCTCGCTCGGCATCTGGGTCGGGGCTGGGACGCGCTTTGAACGGCCGGAGGTCAACGGTGTCGCTCACCTTCTTGAACACATGGTGTTCAAGGGCACCGAACGCCGGTCGGCGCGGGCCATCGCCGAGGAGGTGGAGGCGGTCGGCGGCCACCTGAACGCTTACACGAGCCGTGAAAACACCGCTTACTATGCCCGCGTTCTGAAGGAAGACGCGTCCCTGGCGCTCGATGTTCTGGCCGATATTCTTCAGCACTCCGTGCTTGATGCCGACGAGTTGGGGCGGGAGCGCGCCGTCGTGCTGCAGGAGATCGGCCAGGCCAACGACACGCCCGACGACATCATTTTCGACCATGTCCAGGCCACCGCATTTCCCGATCAGGCGCTGGGCCGCCCGGTGCTGGGCCCGGCCGACATCGTCTGCGACCTCTCCCGGACGGCGCTGACCGACTACATGGCCGAGCATTACGGCGGCGGGCGCATGGTCCTGGCGGCTGCCGGGCGGATCGATCACGATCGGCTGGTCGATGAGGCGGCGACCCTGTTCGCCACGCTTCCGGCGCGGGGCGCCAGCACGGTGGAACCGGCCCGTTATGCCGGCGGCGACCACCGGGAACACCGCGACCTCGACCAGCTTCACCTCATCGTCGGGTTTCCAGGGGTGGGGCTTCACGATCCGGACTTCTACGCGGAATCGGTGCTGTCGAGCATTCTGGGCGGTGGCATGTCATCGCGTCTGTTCCAGGAAATCCGCGAAAGGCGTGGTCTGGTCTATTCGATCTACAGTTTCACCAGCTTCTACGAGGATAGCGGCCTGTTCGGCGTCTATGCCGGCACCGGCGAAGCCGAGGCCGCCGAGCTGGTGCCGGTGCTGTGCGACGAGATCAAGCGCGTGGCCGACATGACCGACGAGGCGGAGGTTGCCCGGTCCCGCGCGCAGCTCAAGGCGTCGCTGCTCATGGGCCAGGAATCGACCATGTCCCGGTGCGAACAGTTGGGCCAGCAGATGCTGGTTTTCGGCCGTCCGGTACCTATGGCCGAACTGGTGGCAAAGCTCGATGCTATCGACGCGGCGGCGGTGCGACGGGTCGCCGGGCGCATCTTGTCCGGGCGGCCGACCTTGACCGCGCTTGGGGCGATCGGCGGGCTCGAACCGTTCGAACGGTTCGAACGGCGGCTGGGCTAGGGCAATCGGCGGGGCTGGTCCGAACCATGGGCGAACGATGCGAAGAGGGCGCATGATCGGCTTTCTGAAATCAGGCATCGGTGGCCTGCCGCCGGTGCGGCTGGATGCAGAGCGTGTCTATCTTCGGCCGCCAAGGGCGCGGGACTGGAAGAAATGGGCGGCGCTGCGGGAAAAGAGCCAGGATTTCCTGACGCCGTGGGAGCCAAGCTGGCCCGTCGATGCCCTCTCCAGGGCGGCCTTTGTGCGCCGGGCGCGACGGCAGCACAGCGAATGGCGTCGGGACGAAGGCTACAGCTTCCTGGTTTTTCGCTCCGACGACCACGCGCTGCTGGGCGGTATCGGATTGTCCAACCTGCGGCGCGGCGTCGCCCAGATCGCTTCGGTCGGGTACTGGATCGGAAAACCCTATGCCAACCAGGGTTTCATGACCGATTCGGTCCTGGCGATCATCGAGTTCGGGTTCTTCCAGCTTGGCCTACACCGGATCGAGGCGGCCTGTCTTCCCACCAACGCGGCTAGCCGTCGGTTGCTGGAAAAGGTCGGGTTCCAGCCGGAGGGGCAGGCGCGGGCCTACCTTCGGATCGACGGCGTTTGGCAGGATCACCTGCTGTTTGCGCTGCTGCGCGAGGATGTCGAGCACCGGCCCTGACGCCGATGGGTCGCCTCAGGCGTGGCCGGCTTCGCCCGACAGCATGGCTGGGGCGATCCCAAGCTTGGCGATCGACCGTTCCCATTTCGTGGACAGATCCGGGTCGAACAGGATGGCGTTGTCCGGCGGCGCGCTCAACCAGCCATTCTGCTGGATCTCCGCGTCGAGCTGTCCCGGCGCCCAACTGGCATAACCCAGCGCCAGCAGGCATTCACGCGGACCTTCGCCCCGGGCGATGGCCCGCAGGATATCGATGGTCGCGGTCAGGGCGATATCGTCGTTGACCACCATCGTGCCTTCCTGAACATAGTCGGCCGAATGGAGGACGAAGCCGCGCCCCGACTCCACCGGGCCGCCGAAATGCACCCGCATGTCCTCCACATCGCCGGAATCGTCGATTTCCAGCTGGGTCAGAAGCTCGGAGAACGAGATCGAGGGCATGGCCTGGTTGACGACCAGGCCCATCGCCCCCTCCTGGCTGTGAGCGCAGATATAGATCACCGACCTGGCGAACCGCTCATCCTCCATGGCTGGCATGGCGATCAGAAGCTGGCCTGTCAGGTAGGGGCTATGGTCGCTGTCGTTTTGCAAGGCCATGGCCGGTCCTTCATGCCCTGGATGCCGCACATGATGCGACAGCCTTTGGGGGTATCCTACTAACGAATTTGTGACGGGGTTGTTAAGAGCCTTGTAGATATATAGGAAATACCTTCCCTGACCCAAGGTTCAGCGACCCACCATGACAGCAACGTTTGGCCGATATGCGGCAAGCCTGTGGCGGGGGCTGGCCGCGGCTCTGGCGGTCCTGGCGGCCGGCGGCGCGGCGATCCCGGCCCATGCCGCCGCTGGGCCGTCCCAGGACGCGGAATTCGTGGAGGGGCGGCTGATCGCCGCGGTTGACGCGGTTGGCGATCTTGAGGGGATTCCCGCCGGGCTGGACCTAGTCCTGGCCGAAGGCTGGAAAACCTACTGGCGGTCCCCGGGCGACGCCGGATTGCCGCCCACGGTGGATTGGTCGGGATCGACCAACGTGGCCGACGTGGCCTGGCACTGGCCGGCGCCTGAACGGTTCACTTTGTTCGGCATCGAAACATTCGGATATTCCCATCAGGTCGTGTTCCCGCTGACCGTTACCCCGGAGCGGGCTGGCGATCCCGTGGCCCTGCGCGGTCAGGCCAGCGTCCTGGTCTGCAGCGATATCTGCGTCCCGGCGACCATGACCCTGGCCCTGGACCTGCCGGCCGGTCCGGCCGTGCCGGACGGCGTGGCCGCCAACCTGATCGACCGGTTCGAGGCTTCTGTTCCCGATGACGGCGTGGCCAGCGGTCTTTCCCTGGAACGGGTGGGCGTCAGCGGTCCGGACCTGCTGGTGGTGAACGCCACGGCCCGCGAGCCCTTTGTGGCCCCGGACCTGTTTGCCGAGGCGCCGTACGGTTTTGCGTTCGGCCCGCCGGAGGTGGATCTGTCCGACGGTGGCCGGCGTGCCCTTATCCGTCTGCCTCTGGTTCAGGCGCCTTCGGAGTCGGCGACGCTCGACGGGGCCGTTGTCACGGCGACGCTGGTCGATGGCGGCCGTGCCGCAGAACGGACGTTCACGGTCGGGGCGGCGGCCCCGGGCGGCAGTGGGGCTACGCTGTCGTTGGCTGCGATCCTCGGTCTGGCCGTTCTTGGCGGCTTTATCCTCAATCTCATGCCCTGCGTGCTGCCGGTTCTGTCGCTGAAGCTGGTCTCGGTCGCGGGGTCCGGAGGCCGCACGCCGGCCGAGGTCCGATGGGGGTTTCTCGCGTCGGCGGCGGGCATCGTGGCATCGTTCCTGGTGCTGGCCGCCGCCGCCGCCGCGGTCAAGGCGGCCGGCGGGGCGGTCGGCTGGGGCATTCAGTTCCAGCAGCCCCTGTTCCTGATCTTCATGATCGTTCTGCTGACCCTGTTCGCCTGCAACCTGCTGGGCCTGTTCGAGGTCACGCTGCCCGGCGGGCTTGCCGATCGCGCCGGGCAGGCGGGCGGCAAGGGACTGGGAGGCCATTTCGCCACCGGCGCCTTCGCCACCCTGCTGGCCACGCCGTGCTCCGCGCCCTTCCTGGGGACCGCGGTCGGGTTTGCCCTGGCCAGGGGGACCGGGGAGATCGTGATGGTGTTCGCCGCCCTGGGGATCGGCATGGCGCTTCCCTATCTGGCGGTGGCGGCCTGGCCGCGGACGGCCGCCCGCCTGCCGCGCCCGGGCGCCTGGATGGTCTGGCTGAAACGCACGCTCAGCCTGGCCCTGATAGCGACGGCGGTATGGTTGTTGGCGGTGCTGGCGGTTCAGGTCTCCGTACTCGGGGCCTACACGGTGGCGGCGCTGATGGTCTTGCTCGGTCTCCTGTTGTGGGGACGCCGGGCCTTGGACGGCCGCGCCCGGTTCGCCAGCAGCGCGGTCGCGGCGCTGATCGCGTTCGGGGCGTTTCTGGCCCCCGCGCAGTTTGGCGACGGTGCCCGTTCGGTCAGCGCAAGCACGACGGACTGGATGGCGTTCGAGCGGACCGAGATCGATCGGCTGGTGGCCGCCGGACAGACCGTGTTCGTCGACGTGACGGCCGACTGGTGCATAACCTGCCAGGCCAACAAGGCGCTGGTGCTCAACCGGGAAGAGATCGCTGACCGGTTCGGCGACGGCGGCGTCGTCCCGATGCGGGCCGATTGGACGGCGCCGGACCCGGCGATTGCCTCCTTCCTGGCGGAACACGGGCGCTACGGCATTCCGTTCAACATCGTTTTCGGCCCGTCCGCGCCCGCTGGGATCGCCCTGCCGGAGCTCCTCACCCGCGGCGCGGTTCTTTCGGCACTCGCGGAAGCGGACGGCCGCGGTTAAACTCGCTTCCTTGTGGGCCGGTTTCCGGCCCAATCGGTCAAATCCACAGGAGAAATCAAGAAATGACCATTCAGGTCGGCGACCGGATTCCATCCGTCACGTTAAAGCGCCTGGGCGACAACGGCATGGAGGAGGTCAGCACCAATGACGTCTTCAAGGGCAAGAAGGTGGTGATGTTCGCCGTACCGGGGGCGTTCACGCCGACATGTTCGGCCAAGCATCTGCCAGGCTTTGTCGACAACGCCGGCAAGCTGAAGGAAAAGGGCGTCGATGACATCGTGTGCCTGTCGGTTAACGATCCCTTCGTCATGAAAGCGTGGGCCGACAGCGCGGGTGCCGGCGACAAGGTGACGATGCTGCCCGACGGCAACGGCGAGTTCACGCGAGCCCTGGGGCTGGAGATGGACGGCACCGGGTTCGGCCTTGGCAAGCGCTCGCAGCGCTTCGCCCTGGTGGCCGAGGACGGCAAGGTGACGAAGGTGGCGGTCGAACAGGCCGGCGCCTTCGACGTGTCCAGCGCCGAAAGCGTGCTCAAGGACCTGTAAGCAAGCGGGCGCGGCGGTTGACCGGGGTCAGCCGCCGCGCACCTCGGCGATTCCCTGCCGGGCCAGCACATCGGCCCGTTCGTTTTCTTCGTGACCGGCATGGCCGCGAACCCAGCGCCATTCGACTGTGTGCCGAGCCGCCGCCGTATCCAGCCGCCGCCAGAGATCTTCGTTCTTGACCGGTTTTTTGGAGGCGGTTTTCCAGTTGCGGGCCTTCCAGTTCGGCAGCCACTCGGTGATACCGGTCATGACGTATTTGCTGTCGGTGGTCAGGGTGGCCGGAACCGGGCGTTTCAGCGCTTCCAGCGCCTTGATGGCGGCCATCAGTTCCATCCGGTTGTTGGTGGTGTTGGGCTCGCCGCCGTACAATTCCTTCTCGCGTCCGTCGAACCGAAGGATGGCCCCCCATCCGCCGGGACCGGGATTGCCGCTGCAGGCCCCGTCGGTAAAGATCTCGACCCGTTTGCCGCTCATTCCAAACCATAGGCCGAGGCGCTGGCCACCCTTTGATGAAAACGCAGTTTTTTCAGATACTCCAGCGGATCCTTCGGGCGGACCAGGGCGCCCTCCGGGTGATGCAGCCAGTCGTGCAGCCGGGTGAGCAAAAAGCGCAAGGCGCTGCCGCGCGCCAGCAGCGGCAGGGCCGCCAACTCCGTGGCGGTGAACGCCCGCTCGCCGCGATACCGCGACAGCATGAGACGGGCCTTGGTTACGTTGAACGCCCCATCGACCTCGAAGCACCAGGCGTTCAGGCAGATCGCCAGGTCATAGGCGTAGGCATCGGTGCAGGCGAAGTAAAAGTCGATCAACCCCGACAGCCGGTTGCCCATGAAGAACACATTGTCGGGAAACAGGTCGGCGTGGATGACGCCGGTGGGCAGGTCGTCGGGCCAGTTCGCCTCGAGATGATCCAGTTCCCGCTCGATCGTGTCCCCCAGGTCCGGCGCAACCTCGACCGCGCGGCCGGCCGACAGGGCGAACAGCGGGCGCCAATCGGGAACCGACAGACTGTTTCGCCGGGTCATGGGGAAATCGGCGCCGGCCATGTGCATCCTGGCCAGCGCCGTTCCCAATTCGGCGCAATGGTGCGGCTGGATCCGCCGCGGCCATAACCCGTCCAGGAACGTGACGATGGCCGCCGGACGCCCGGCCAGCCGGCGCAGGACCGCGCCGTCGCGTCCGTGGATCGGCGGCGGGCAGGGCACGCCGCTGGCCGCCAGGTGGTCCAGCAGGGTCAGAAAGAACGGCAGGTCGGTCTCGGCCACGCGCTTTTCGTACAAAGTCACGATATAGCGGCCGCGATCCGTCCCCAGCAGGTAATTGGAATTCTCGACCCCCTCGGCGATGCCCTTGAAACTGGCCACCTCCCCCAGATCGTATTCGGCGACAAAGGCGGCGATCTCCTCGTCGGAGACTTCGGTGTAGACGGCCATATCGCTCAGCCGACCGGCGGCAGGGGGGGATAGTGGTGGGTGCTTCCGTCGGGGGCGGCGACCCGCCAGCCCGCCTCGTCCGATCCGGTAAGGTGGCAGGGTCCGATCGGCACCTTGCCGGCGCCGCCGGGCAGATCGAGCATGTAGGTCGGCTGGCACAGGCCCGACACCTGGCCGCGCAAGGATCGCATCAGCGCCTGCCCCTGGGCGATGCCGGTGCGGAAATGCCCGGTGCCCGGCGCCAGATCGCCCTGATGCAGATAGTAGGGCTTGACCCGCGCCCGGACCAAGGCACGGAACAGGGCGGTCAGGGTTGCCGCATCGTCGTTGACGCCGCGCAGCAGCACGGTTTGGCTGACCAGCGCGATGCCGGCGTCGACCAGCCCGGCGATGGCATCCAGCGCCGCTTGGGTCAGCTCACGCGGATGATTGACGTGCAGGGCGACCCACACCGCCGTGTCCTGCGTCGCCAGCGCCCTGATCAGCGACGGGGTCAGCCGGTTCGGATCGACGGCGGGGACGCGGCTGTGCAGCCGGATCACACCGATATGGGGCAGGGCGTCCAGCGCCTTCACGATCCCGGCCAGCCGCCGCGGCGACAGCATCATCGGGTCGCCGCCGGTCAAAATGACCTCCCAGATCTCCGGTCGATCCTGGATGTAGGCAAGCGCGGCTTTCAGTTCCGCCTCGGACAGGGCCGCGCCGCCCGGCCCGACCATGGCCCGCCGGAAACAGAACCGGCAATAAACCGGGCAAGCATGCAGCGGTTTCAGAAGCACGCGGTCCGGATAGCGGTGCACGATGCCCTTGACCGGGCTGTGAGCCGCGTCGCCGATGGGGTCGGTCAGCTCGCCCGGGCGGTCCACAAGCTCCTCCGCCGCCGGAACGAACTGACGGCCGATCGGGTCGGCCGCGTCTTCTGGATCGATCAGGGCCGCCATCTCGGGCGTGACGGCCACCGCATACCGCGCGGCGACGCGATCCAGCATCTCCCGGCTGCCCGTGCCGTCCAGCAGGCCCTTGGCCGCCAGGGCCTCCAGGTTCCGCGCCGTAGCCGTGTTCAGGGGCTCGGCCCTCCGCTCCGCCATGGTCCGTACCGCGTCAGGCGTCGGCGAGGGCGCGCGGCAGCCGGAACACCACATCTTCCGTGGTGGTCGCAACGTCTTCCACCTGGACCGCGAAGCGGGTGCGGCAGGCGGCCACGACTTCCTCCACCAGGACTTCCGGGGCGGACGCGCCGGCCGTGATGCCCAGGGTTTTGGTGCCCTCCAGCCATGCCCAATCGATGTCGGCGGCGCGCTGTACCAGAATGCTTCGCGGGCACCCCGCCAGACGCGCCACTTCCACCAGCCGCTGGGAGTTGGAGGAATTGGGGGCGCCGATCACCAGCAGGGCGTCGCACTGTGGGGCAATGGCCTTGACCGCCTGTTGGCGGTTGGTGGTGGCGTAGCAGATGTCCTCCTTGCGGGGCATCGCGATCTTGGGAAACCGGCGTTTGAGCGCGGCCACGATCTCCACCGTGTCGTCCACGGACAGGGTGGTTTGAGTGACACAGGCCAGCCTGGCGTCGGGGGGGACGGTCAGCCGCTCCACATCGTCCACCGTTTCGACCAGCACCACGGCCCCGGGCGGAAGCTGGCCCATGGTCCCGATGACCTCGGGATGGCCCTCGTGGCCGACCAGCACGACCAGACGCCCGTCACCGTGCAAATGCTCGGCCTCGCGATGAACCTTGCTCACCAGGGGACAGGTCGCGTCGACATAGAGCAGATTCCGGCGGTTGGCTTCCGCCGGGACCGATTTCGGCACACCATGGGCGGAAAAAATCACCGGCACACCTTCGGGAACCGCATCCAGCTCCTCGACAAAGATGGCCCCGGCCGCCTCCAGCTGCTCCACCACATAGCGGTTGTGCACGATCTCATGGCGGACATAGACGGGTGGACCGAATTTGGCCAAGGCCTTATGAACGATCTGGATGGCGCGATCGACCCCGGCGCAAAACCCCCGCGGTCCCGCCAACAGCACCGTCAGGGGAGGAAGCTCCGTCTGGTGCGCCTGGTCCTCCCGTGCTTCCGGGGCAACTCTTGTGTCGGTCACATCCATTCCCTAAAGTCCGCTGCCTTCCTTCGACTTAGCCGAGCATACGGCCATGGCCCCACCCGCCGACGACCCTAATACAGACCGCACCGACAGGAAAGCCGCGTGGTGCCGCAGCCTGCCGGCGATTGCCCTGGCCCTGGGGCTGGCCGGTTGCGGCGGCGGCGAGGATTTCGAGACCAGCCAGACCGAACCGGTGGCCTGCCCTTCGGTGCGCGTGGTCCAGGATCTCGACCGGGTGGTGCAGTTCTCGCCCGGCGGCAACGACCTAACCGACGTGGCGGCCCGCGGTTTGATCTACGATTTCTACGGCGGTTGCGAATATTACGACGACAGCGTCGTGGTGGAATTAGTGGTGGAGATCGTGGCGGAGATGGGGCCGGCGGCAACGGGCCAGGCCGCTGAAATGCCATTTTTCGTGGCTGTGTCCGATCCGACCGACGCGGTCATCAACAAGCGGCAGTTCGACAGCAGGATCGACTTTCCCGACGCCGTCGGCCGAACCGGCTTTGCGGAAACGATCGAACTGACCATCCCGCTCGACAATCTTCGCGACGGTCAGGCCTATACGGTCCTGCTGGGGTTCCAACTCGACCCTAGTCAGGTGCGCTACAACCGCCGCTCGTCCTGAAGAAAGAAATAGGCAGGTCATTAAGCTTGTGAAAGCTGAGACGCTACGACGTTGCGGCCCGGAGCATTCGCTCCTAGGAACATGCCAGCGAATTTATCTCGCTCGAACCTAACGCCTAATGCGAACCTTTACTGCTCCCTATAGACCGCCACATTCTGATAATCTGGATGTAATCAGGCGCGGCTTTGCGCTTCTACGAAGTCGACATTTTCCCCACGTACAATTATTGCCATTCTTTGTTTTATAGCAATTGAACCTGAGCATTCCGCTGTCAAATTAATGTACACAGACTCTCTTGGTATGCTTCCGCGCCAATCGCCTTTTTTGAATTCCTTGTCGCCGACACAAAAGCCTAATGTCTTTTTTTGATGAGGAAGATCGTCCAGCCCAACTATGAATACTTGGAACCTTGCCATTTCTCTAGGGCGTAGTTCTAAGTAATAGGTAGTATTTTTTCCGTCTGCCTCTAATGAAATCGGCAAATCTGGAATTCCAATTCCTTCAATTCCCTCAAGAAAAACCTGAACATTGGTCAGAAGATCGGCCGAGATATTAGTAACTCCAATTGTGTGGATTTCGTATCCTGGTGTGCCATCTGATTTTTTTCTCATCTCGACGCGGTCGTGTGGAACGAACCGAAGCGGCGTGTCCTTCAGTGCCTGCTTTGCAGTGATTCCGGGCCCATTCGACTCGAGAACGTTCTCCGTTTCTCGTCTCTCTAGGGGTGTAGAAAAATGGTCAGCTTCATTGCTGCTGAGCATCCGAGGCCAGGATACGTAGATCAGCCAAATCGTGCAGATTAGCGCGAAGGCCCATATTGCCCACCATGGCGTAGAGAGTAACAGCCCAAAAAACTGATCGAGTCGCGTTCGCGCAACTGCTGCGTCTTCCGGTATCGTTGAGTAGCCTATGAGATCAAGTACTCCCTTGACAGCAAGTAAGGCCATCCACGTAGAGACAACGAGGAAGCTGGCCAACCTGCGAAACGTGAGTATGACGGACCGCCTTGAATTCATCGGGTGTGATACTGCCGTAGGAATTGCGGTCACCATACATCAACTCTCATCTTCTAAGACCGCCAGGGCTCCGGCAAGGCCGCGCATTGACATTCCGGCGGTTGTCGCTAGGTTGGAAGCGGGGCCGGTGGCCCCGACATGCCGACGACCCGCGCGGGAGAGATCGGCCACCGCGCGGTTTGCGGTGGACGGCGCCGAAGGAGCAACAGCCCCGGAAACTCTCAGGCAAAAGGACCGCGAGGCGAGGCAACCCTGGAGAGTAGGCGTTCAAGACAGCGCCTCACCGAAGGAGTAAACCGGACGGACGCCAGATCAGGCGGCGGCCGGTGAATCTCTCAGGTCCCTTACAGTGTGGGCGTTTCCGTACGGTATCTGCCGTGCGGTGGCGTCGCTAAGCTAGGGACCAGGGTCTTGATCGAATCGGCTGACACGCTCCGGACCACGCCTCTTCACGGCCTGCATCGCGCGCTGGGCGGCAAGATGGTGCCGTTCGCCGGATACGACATGCCGGTCCAGTATCCGTCCGGCATCCTCAAGGAACATCTGCACACCCGCGCCGCCGCCGGCCTGTTCGACGTATCCCATATGGGCCAGGCGATCCTGCATGCCGACGCAGACGCCGCCGGTTGTCTTGAGACGCTGGTCCCCGGCGATCTGGAGGCGCTGCGGCCCGGCGCCATGCGCTACACGCTGCTTCTCAACGACGAAGGCGGCATCCTGGACGATCTCATGGTCACCCGGCCGCCGGGGGCCGACGATGGGCGGTCCCTGATGCTGGTGGTCAACGCCGCCTGCAAGGATGCCGATTTCGCGCACATCGAAGCCGCCTTGGAAGGCCGGGCGCGCCTGGAACGGGAACCCGACCGCGCCCTTCTGGCGTTGCAGGGACCCCAAGCCGCCGCGGTTCTGGCCCGCCGGGTGCCGGCGGTGGCGGACATGCCTTTCATGACGGCGATCGCGGCGGACTATCGGGGCGTGCCCATGCGCATCTCCAGATCCGGCTATACCGGCGAGGACGGGTTCGAACTGTCGATGGCGGCGGCGGATGCCGAGACCGTCGCCCGCGACCTGCTGGACCAGCCCGAGGTCCTGCCGATCGGCCTGGGGGCCCGCGACTCGCTGCGGCTGGAGGCGGGTTTGTGCCTCTACGGCCATGACATCGACGCGACGACGACACCGGTGGAGGCTTCCCTGGCCTGGACCGTCGGCAAGCGCCGGCGGCAGGATGACGGCTTCCCCGGGGCGGCCCGGATCCTGGCCCAGCTTGCCGACGGCGCGCC
This sequence comes from Inquilinaceae bacterium, assembly GCA_052168355.1. GTDB lineage: Bacteria > Pseudomonadota > Alphaproteobacteria > DSM-16000 > Inquilinaceae > JBQLZQ01. The sequence continues at coordinate 44,000 of JBQLZQ010000061.1, read as the reverse complement.
CCGCCGCCGCGTCGGTCTGCGCCCGGACGGGCGGGCGCCGGCCCGCGAAGGCACTGATATCGTTGACAAATCAGGTCGGGCGATCGGCCGGGTGACCAGCGGCGGCTTTGGCCCCACGGTCGGCGCCCCCATCGCCATGGGCTATGTCGATCGGGCCAGCGCCGCCGTGGGGACCGAGGTCGATCTGCTGGTGCGTGGCAAGGCGCTGCCGGCGACCGTGGCCAAGATGCCCTTCGTACCGCCCGGCTACTACCGTGGCTGAACACCGCACACCCGCCGGCGCGGCGGAACCCAGGGAGCACGCGAGATGAGCACCATCAGGTTCACCCAGGATCACGAATGGATCCGGATCGACGACGGTGTCGGCACGGTGGGCATCACCGACTATGCCCAGAATCAGCTTGGCGACGTCGTCTATGTCGAATTGCCCGACGTGGGACGCAGCCTGGAAAAGGGCAAGGACGCCGCGGTGGTGGAATCGGTCAAGGCGGCCAGCGAGATCTATGCCCCCGTCGGCGGCGAGGTGGTCGAGGTCAACCAGACGGTCGCGGACGATCCCAGCACCGTGAACAAGGATCCGCTGGGGGACGGCTGGTTTCTCAAGCTCCGCGTCGCCGATCCGGCCGAGGTCGAGAGCCTGATGGACGAGGCCGCCTATCAATCCTTTATCGAGGGCCTGAGCTGATGCGCTATCTGCCGCTGACGGATGTCGATCGAAGCGCCATGCTGGGCGTTATCGGGGTGTCGTCCATCGAGGATCTGTTCCGGGACGTTCCGGCCGCCGCCAGGCTGGACGGCCCGATTCGAGATTTGCCGGACCATGCCGGCGAGCTGCAGGTCGAACGGATGATCGGCGCGATGGCCGCCAGGAACCTGCCGGCCGGTGCCGGGTCCTGTTTTCTGGGCGGCGGCGCCTACCGGCACCATATCCCCGCCTCGGTCGACGCGCTGATCCAGCGCGGCGAGTTCCTGACGTCGTACACGCCGTACCAGCCGGAAGTGTCCCAGGGAACTTTGCAGTATCTGTTCGAGTTCCAGACCCAGGTGGCGCTGATCACCGGCATGGATGTCGCCAACGCCTCCATGTACGACGCCGCCACGGCCTGCGCCGAGGCGGTGATGATGGCCAACCGTGTCACCAAGCGCGGACGGGCGATCCTGTCCGGCGGGCTGCACCCCCATTATCGCGACGTCACCCGCAATCAGGCCCGGTTTACCGGGTTCGATCTGGTGGAGGCCGCTCCCGATCCGACCGGGACGGAGGACCTGATCGGCCAAATCGATGACGGTACCTCCTGCGTGGTGGTCCAGAATCCCAGCGTCTTCGGCCATGTCCATGACCTGACGGCGCTGGCCGAAGCCTGCCATCAGAAGGGCGCTCTGCTGATCGTTGCGGTGGCGGAAATCGTGTCCCTGGGGCTGATGGCATCGCCCGGCGATATGGGCGCCGACATCGTCGTGGCCGAAGGTCAGTCGCTGGGCAATCCGCTTGGGTTTGGCGGACCCTATGTCGGACTGTTCGCCACCCGCGACCGCTATGTCCGTCAGATGCCGGGCAGGCTGTGCGGCGAGACCGTCGATGCCGACGGCAAGCGCGGCTTCGTCCTGACGCTGGCCACCCGCGAACAGCATATCCGGCGGGAAAAGGCGACCAGCAACATCTGCACCAACAGCGGTCTGTGCGCGCTGGCGTTCACGATCCATCTGAGCCTGTTGGGCGAAGCCGGGTTCACCCGGCTGGCGGCGCTGAACCACGCCCATGCCATGTCCCTGGCCGACCGGCTGGCGGCGGTTCCGGGTGTGACCGTGCTCAATGAGGGCTTCTTCAACGAATTCACCGTCCGCCTGCCGCAACCGGCGACGCCGGTGGTCGACGCTCTTGCCGATCGGCGGATCCTGGCCGGCGTGCCGGCCGCACGGCTGTACCGCGACCGCCCCGATCTTGACGATCTGCTGATCGTGGCCGCGACCGAAACCAATACGGAGGCGGAGATGGATGCGTTCGCCACCGCGCTGACGGAGGTGCTTCGATGACCGGTTCGAGCATGGGCGAGGGGCGCAACGCCGCGACACTGACCGGCAACCGGGCGCTGGATGTCGAGGAAAAGCTGATCTTCGAGCAGGACGTGCCCGGCAAGTCCGGTGTCGACCTGCCCGATGCGGGCGAGGGTTCGGTACGTCTCGGCAAGGTGCCCCGGCGCGGCGCGATCGGCCTGCCCGGCCTGTCCGAACCGCAGGTCGTGCGCCATTACACTCGGCTCAGCCAGAAGAACATGAGCATCGACAGCGCCATGTACCCGCTGGGGTCGTGCACCATGAAGCACAATCCCCGGCTCAACGAAAAAATGGCGCGTTTGCCCGGCTTTGCCGACCTGCACCCGCTGCAGCCCGAGAAGACGGTCCAGGGCGCGCTGGAACTGATCGATACGCTGGCCGGTTGGCTGAAAACCCTGACCGGTATGCCGGCGGTGGCCATGACGCCGGCGGCCGGCGCCCATGGCGAGCTGTGCGGCATGATGGCCATCCGCTCGGCCCTGGAGGCTCGCGACGACCGTCGCCACCGCGTCCTCGTGCCCGAATCGGCGCACGGCACCAACCCGGCGACGGCCGCGGCGCTGGGCTTCTCGGTCGACCCGATCCCGGCCGACGCGCGGGGGCGTGTCGACCTGCCGGCGCTGCTGGGCAAACTGGATCGCGACGTGGCCGCGATCATGCTGACCAACCCCAACACCTGCGGCCTGTTCGAGAGTGATATCGTGCGCATCGCCGATGCGGTTCACGACGTCGGGGCGTTCTTCTACTGCGACGGCGCCAATTTCAACGCCATCGTGGGGCGGGTGCGTCCGGGCGACCTGGGCATCGACGCCATGCACATCAACCTGCACAAGACCTTTTCCACCCCCCACGGGGGCGGCGGGCCGGGATCCGGACCGGTGGTTCTGTCGCAGGCCCTGGCGCCCTATGCCCCGATACCGTCGGTGGTTCACGGCCCGGACGGCTTTCGTCTTGTGGAGCATGTGGACGCCGCCCTGGGGAGCGGTGACAGCTTTGGCCGGATGAAGGGGTTCCACGGCCAGATGGGGATGTTCGTGCGCGCCCTGACCTACATGCTCAGCCACGGCGCCGACGGGCTGCGGCAGGCATCGGGCGATGCCGTCCTCAACGCCAACTACGTCATGGCCAGTCTCAAGGACGCGATGACCCCGTCGTTCGAGGGACCGTGCATGCACGAGGCTCTGTTCGACGACCGGTTCCTCAAAGGCACCGGGGTCAGCACGCTCGACTTCGCCAAGGCCATGATCGACGAAGGCTTCCACCCCATGACCATGTATTTCCCCCTGGTTGTTCACGGAGCCCTGCTGGTCGAACCGACCGAAACCGAAAGCAAGGATACCTTGGATCGGTTCATCGCCATGATGAAGGGGCTGGCGGACCGGGCCCGGTCGGGCGACGCCGCCTTTTTTACGGAAGCGCCGCGCCATGCGCCGCGTCGCCGGCTGGACGAAACCGGGGCCGCGCGAAAACCGGTCCTGCGCTGGCGGCCCGAACCGGAACGGCGCCAAGCGGCGGAATAGGATCGGAAATCAAGCCGGAAGGGGCCGCACCGGGCCCGTTCCCGAGCCGCCTTCAGTTCAGCTTTTGCGGCAACTCATTGATGGCCGCGTCGATGAGGGCGTTGGCCTTGCTCTGATCAAGCTGATCGGCAATCACCGTGCGCGCCGCGCTCACGGCCACATCCACCGCCGCGTTGCGCACCTCCGCCGCCGCCGCCGCTTCAGCCTGGGCGATACGTTCCAGTGCCAGGGCCTGGCGCCGCTCCATGGCCGTCTCGAGGTCCTGCAAGGCCGTGCGGCGCATGCGTTCGGACTCCTCGCGGGCGTGGGCGATGATCTCTTCCGCCTCGGTCATCGCATCGCGATGCTGGCGCTGATACGCCGTCAGCGCCGCCTGAGCCTCTTCGCGCAGGCGCTGAGCCTCGTCCAAATCATGGCGAATGCGCTCCGCCCGGTTATCCAACCCGCCCAGAATGGCCCGCTTCGCCGGCCGGAACGCGATGGCAATCAGGGCCGCCAGCGCCAGAAGCAGCCAGAGCTCGGTGGAAAAAATGCCTTGATCTGCCTCGCCACCCTCCGGCCCGCCTTCGGCATGCAGGATTTTGACCGTCTCCTGCTGTCCCCCGACGTCGGTCGGGTCGAGAACCAGCCCCTCGCTATCCGTATCGTCGGCCATTACCGCGCTTCCTGCATGGCGCCGTCGACCGATCGGGACACCGTCTGTTGATCCGGGGCCCGGCCGATCAGCTTGCCGGCGATGTCACTGGCCACATCGACGGCGATGTCGCGAACGTGGGCCTGCGCCTCCCGTTTGGCCCGGCCGATCCGTTCTTCCGCCGCGGCTGTCTGGTCGGCCAGCTTGGCCGAAAACTCAGCCTGCCGTTTGGCCGACAGTTCGGCGATCTCCTGCCCGGCCTGAGCAAGGACGGCGGCCGCCTCCTGGCGGGCCTTGGCCAGCGCCGCCTCATAGGCTTCGACGACGGCATCGGCTTCTTTCTTGACCATTTCCGCCCGCTCCAGATCGTTGGCGATCCGTTCCGACCGCTGTTCCAGCACCTCGGCGATTCGCGGCAAAGCCACACGCGCCATCAGCAGGTAAAGCAGGACGAACGTGATCGCCAGCCAGAACACCTGGGACAGGAAGTAGGTCGGATCGAATTGAGGCATCGGACAGATCCGGTTTTCGGGCCGATAGGGCGGGCCCGACGGCCCGCCGCCCGGCGTTTAGCCGAACAGGGCGATCAGGCCGATGATCAGAGCGAACAGCGCGATGGCTTCCGTCACGGCGAAGCCGATCCAGATGTTGGCGCCGATCTCGTCCTTGGCGGCCGGGTTGCGGGCCAGCGCCGTGATGTAGCTGGACCACACATTGCCCACGCCGATACCGGCGCCGATCATGCCGATGGCGGCCAGTCCCGCGCCGACGAATCTCGCTGCTTCAGCTTCCATGGTCTCAAAGTCCTTCTGTGTGATTTGGTACTAGCGGTTAGTGTAGGTGCAGCGCGTCGTGCAGATAGACGCAGGTGAGGATCGTGAAGATGTAGGCCTGGAGGACGGCGATGCCCAACTCCAGGGCCGTGAGCGGGATCAGGAACAAGAACGGGACGATGCCGAAGACACCCATCAGCGCGATGAACCCGGCGATCACCTTCAGCAGCACGTGGCCGACGGTCATGTTGGCGAACAAGCGAACCGAAAGACTTACCGGACGGGACAGGTACGAGACCAGTTCGACGGGGATGAGAATGATACCGGTCCACCACGGGGCGCCGTGGGGAAAGAACAGGCTGAGAAACCGGAACCCGTGACGCCAGATGCCGATCACCGTGACGGCCAGGAAGATGAAACCGGCCAGCGCGAAGGTGACGATGATATGGCTGGTGACCGTGAAGCTGCCGGGGATCATGCCCAGAAGGTTCGCGAACAGCACGAACATGAACAGGGTGAAGATGAAGGGGAAATAGCGCCGCCCCTCGCTGCCCACATTGTCCCGTATCATGTTGGCGATGACTTCGTAGAAGATTTCCGCCAAGGACTGCAGCCGGGTCGGCACCAGTGCCCGCCCACGCATGCTCAAGGTCAGGAACGCCGTGACCAACAGGATCGCCACGACCATCATCAGCGACGAGTTCGTAAAGGACAGATCGATCCCGCCCACCCGGACGGGGACGATCGGGGTAATCTCGAACTGCTCCAGCGGACCGGCCAACGGCCTCTCCCAACTCTAGTTCCGTTCGGCCGGATCGGCCGGTTTGGTCGTCTGCCCCGTGGGGGCCTTGTCGCGGCGCTCCCGCGCCCGGCGATCCAACTCTCGCGCCGTCCGATAGACGCTCAGAAATCCCGCCATGGTACCGATCACGAAAAACAGGATCAGCAGCCACGGAGCCGTGCCCAGCCAGCGGTCGAGGACGATGCCGATCGCAGCCCCAACCCCGACAGCGGCCAGAAGCTCGACCGCGATCCGCAGCCCGGCGGCCATGCCTTCCGACCGGTCCGCCCGTCCCGGCGGGCCATCCCGCCTGACCGCGGACCGATCCTTGGCCGCCTGCAACCGCCGCTCGAACGACCCTGTCGCGCCGGAGACGCGGTCACCGCCGGATGGGGGGCCGCCGTCGCGCTCGTTCACGGGCTTATGAAAACTCCTGCATTCGAAACCGCCTACCCTTGAGGCGCGCCGCAACTTAGTGAGCCGTGGTTGGGGCTGTCAAGACCGTTGAACTTGGCCGGTTTCGGCCCCTTTTCGAGGCGCCGTTCAAGCGGTTTGCCGCAGCATCTCCGCCCTTTGGAGATCCACGGACACAAGCTGCGAGACGCCGCGTTCCGACATCGTGACGCCAAACAGCCGATCGACTCGGGACATCGTCATCCGATGGTGGGTGATGATCAGGAATCGGGTGGTACCGGCGCCGGCGAGGTCCTCCAAAAGGCTGCAGAAGCGATCGACATTGGCGTCGTCCAGGGGGGCGTCGACCTCGTCCAGGACGCAGATCGGCGCCGGGTTGGTCAGGAAGACGGCGAACAGGATGGACAGCGCGGTCAGCGCCTGTTCACCGCCCGACAGCAGGGACAGCGTCTGCAGACGCTTGCCCGGCGGGCTGGCGAACACCTCCAGCCCGGCGTCCAGGGGATCGTCGGCCTGGGTCAACTCAAGATGGGCGCGGCCACCGCCGAAAAGCCGCGTGAACAGGTCCTGGAAATGACCGTTGACGGTCTCGAACGACGCCACCAGACGCTCGCGGGCCTCCCGGTTGAGGCTGGCGATGCCATGCCGCAGGCGGGCGATGGCGGCCAGCAGATCGTCGCGATCGCCGATCATCGCGGCGATCTGCTCGTTCAGTTCGCCGGCCTCGACCTCGGCGCGCAGGTTGACCGCGCCCATCCCGTTCCGTTCGCGCAGCAGGCGGTCCAGCTTGGTCTGGATCTGGGCTTCGTCGGGAAGGGGGGCGTCGGCGGCCAGGCCGGTCAGGGACTGAACCCGATCGGGGGAGCAGTTCAGGCGCTCGGCGATACGGTCGGTCACCGCCTGTTGGGCGGTCATCTCGGCCCGGACATCGCCTTCGGCCCGGACCCGTGCCTCACGGCTCACGGCCAGGGCGGCTTCGGCGGACTTGAGGGCGCGGTTGGCGTCGGCAAGGCGGGTTTCGGCAACGGCGAGGGAGTCGGCCGCCTCCTTCCGGTCGCGTTCGGCCTGGGCGATCCGGCCCTGCAGCACATCCTTTTGCGCGGCGATTTCCGCCGGACGTCCGGCCAGCCGTTCCAGTGCCGCCCGCTCCGCGATGGCCCGTCCGTCCAGCTCGGCCAACCGTTCCGCCGTGCCGGCGGCGCGTTCGCGCCACGATTGCTGTTCGGTCGCGATGGCCTGCATGCGCGTCCGTCGGGCCGCGGCTTCTCGTCGCAGTCCGGCTAAAGTCGCCTGATCCACCGCCTGAACATTGCGGGCCTCGGCCACGGCGGCGCGCAGTTCCGTCACCCGCTGCCGCTGGCCATCGGTCGACGGTACGGCGGCAAGGGCGTCGCGGGCCGCCGCAAGAGCAGCCTCGGTGTCCTCCCGATCGGCGGTCACGGCGTCCAAGGCGGCAACCAACGCGTCCAGGCGCGACCGACGGCCGCTCTCTTCCTGGGTCAAACGCGCGCGGTGATCGCGGGCGGCATTGACGGCGGCAAAGGCGGCTTGCACCGACTGCCGGGCGGCGCGTTCCGCCTCCATCGCATCCTTGGCCTTGGCGGCGGCGGCCAGACCGCCGCGCCGGGCCGCGTCGACCAGGTCGCGAACGGGGCCAAGGTCGGCGTCGAGCTGGGCCAGCCGGTTGCGCTGGGTCAATCGGGCGGCGGCGGCCGTCGGCGCGCCGGCCAGGACCGAATAGCCGTCCCAGCGCCACTGGCCGCCGTCGCGCGTGACAAGCTGCTGGCCCGGCTGCAGATACGGCGCCAGGGCCCGGCCGGTCTCCTCGTCGTCGACGATTCCGATGTGGCTGAGCCGCCGTACCAGCGCGTCGGGGGCGTCGACCCGCCCGGACAAGGGGGCGGCGCCCTTGGGCAATGGCACCGGATCGAGCGCCGGCAGGGTCCGCCAATGAACCGGTGCCGCCGTGTCCAGCGGTGCGCCCACCTCGTCGCCGAAAGCCGCGCCGAAAGCGGCCTCGTACCCGTCTTCCACCGTTACTGCGTCGATCATGGGCGGAAACAGATCTGGGTCGCCCTGGCTCAAAACCGCGCGCAGGGCGTCGGCCTCGGCATTCAGCTTGGCCAAGGCCGTTTCCGCGCTTTGCAGCGCTTCGCGGGCCGTTTCGTGCTCCGCCTCGGCGGCGTGGCGCGCCTTTTCCAGCCTCTCGGCATGGCTTTGCGCCTCCTGCAGCGTGACCTCTGCTGCCTCCAGCGTAGCGTCGGCGGCGGTCGCGGCAGGCGCGTTGTCCAGTTCCGCCTGCAGCGCGTGCCGCTGGGCGGCCGTGTCCTCCGCGCGCCGCGCCAAGGATGTCGCGCGCGCCTCCAGCTCGGCGACCCGGCGCACCAGCGTCTGACGTTCGGCTTCGTCGGCGGCGGTTTTTTCGGTCAAAACAGTCAGGTCGGCATCCAGCGACTCGACCCGTTCGGTGCTTCTCGCCACGGCGGCGCCGGCGGTGTCTTCCGCCTCCCGCTCGCCGTCGCACGCGGCCGTCAGTTCCGAAGCTTCGGCCTCAAGCCGGGTCAGGGCCGCGGCGGCATCGCCGCCCAGCGCGCGCTCCCGCGACAGATCGCCGTCGATCTGCGCCAGCCGACGGTTCGAATCGGCGATGGCCTCCTCGGTCCGGGCCGCTTCGGCCGTCAGGCCGTCACGTTCGACCACCAACCGATGAAGGCCGGCCGATGCCGCCGCTTCCCGGTCCCTTAGCGGCGGCAGATCGGCGGCGGCTTCCGCCTGCGCTGTTGTTGCCTGCGTGACGGCGGTCATGCGGTCCCGCACGACATGTTCGTTGGCCTCGTGGGCGGCGCGGGCGGCGCGCAGCCGCTCCTGCGCCGATCGCCATTGCAGATGCAGCAGCTCGGCTTCGGTGCTGCGGATGGCTTCCGACATGTTGCGATAGCGCGCGGCCTGGCGAGCCTGTTTCTTCAGCCCGGCGAGCTGGGTTTCCATGGCGGCGATGATGTCGTCGAGCCGGGTCAGGTTGGTTTCGGCCGCCCGCAGGCGCAGTTCGGCCTCATGCCTTCGGCTGTGCAGGCCGGTGATGCCCGCGGCCTCTTCCAGCAGCGAGCGCCGGTCGGTCGGCTTGGCGGAAATCAGCGCGCCGACGCGGCCCTGGCTGACCAGGGCCGGCGACGCCGACCCCGAGGCGTTGTCCTGAAAAAGAAGCTGAACGTCGCGGGCCCGCACCAGCTTGCCGTTGACGCGGTAGTCCGATCCGCTGCGCCGTTCGATGCGGCGGCTGACCTCCAGGTCCTCGGAATCGTTGAACATGGCCGGGGCGGTGCGGCTGGTGTTGTCGACCGTCAGCGTCACTTCGGCCAGGTTGCGGGCCGGCCTGTCGGCGGTGCCGCCGAAGATCACATCGTCCATCTCTCCGCCGCGCATGCGTTTGGCGGAGTTTTCCCCCATCACCCAGCGCAGGGCTTCGACCAGGTTGGACTTGCCGCAACCGTTAGGTCCCACAATGCCGGTGACACCCGGCTCGATGGCCAATTCGGTGGCATCGACGAACGACTTAAAGCCGGACAGGCGGAGTTTGGTGAACAGCAAGATCGAATGGCTTTCGCGACGGCCGGGGCGTCAGGACAAATGTCTGTCGAGCAACTCGGCGAAACGGTCGAATGGCAGGGCGCCGGAAACCGTTTCACCATTGATGACGAAGCTGGGTGTCGATTCCACGCCAAACCGCTCCGTGCCCTCGGTGCGCAGGGCGATCAGCCGGTCGGCCAGGGCGTCGTCCTGCAGGCAGGCGTCGATTTCGTCCTGGGTCAGCCCGACCATGCGACCGATCTGGCTCAATGCGGTGACCGGATCTGCCGCCCGCGACCATTCGCGTTGGCTTGAGAACAGGACGTCGACCAGCGGAAAATAGCGGTCTTCCGGCACGCAGCGGGCCAACATGCCGGCCCGCAACGCCAGCCCGTCCAGCGGAAAATCTCGGAACACGTAACGGACCTGGCCGGTATCGATGTAACGCTCCTTCACCGTCGCCAGCGTTTCGGCGTGAAAGGTGGCGCAGTGAGGGCACGTGAAGGAGGCGTATTCGACCACCGTCAGCGGTGCGTCCGCGGCACCCAGGACCCGGTCGAAATCGGTCAGACCCGGATCCCATCCCTGGGCCCGCGCCATCGGCGTCCATGCCGTCGCGAGACTTCCGGCGGCCAGCCCGGCAGCCCCAACAATTAGTGTTCTTCGGTCCATGGTAGGTCTCCACCTACAAAATGTTGCGTGGACTATACGCGTGCATAGCCGGTTCAGGCAAGCTTACGGCGATCCGGTCAGGACCGGTCGCCGCGGGCAAAGAGGGCCGTTCCCAGGGCCGCCAGCCTGGTCCGCAGTTCGGCATCGTCGACACCCTCTAGCGCCCCGTCGATCGCGCTCTTATCGTGCGCGTTCAAAAGACGTCGGGGGACGCTGCGGCGCGGCGTTGCGTCCAGCGGCCCCTGTACGATCTTCAACCGCTCGATGGCGCCGTAGCCGAAAAAGCGGTTCACCCGATCCAGGATTTGGACGCTGTCATGTTGGATTTCCACCGCATCGCCGCTTTCGACCCGAAGATGCAAGGTGCCGCCCGCTACTTTTCCGCCCGTCAGCACCACTTTTTCGGGCCGGCAGCGCGTTGCCAGATCGCCGCCGATGATGGTGGGCCAGTGGGCCAACAGCCCGCCCAGGGCCGCCTGCCGCTTGCCGACGGCCGCGCGGGTGATGGGCTGGGCAATGGCCGCAAGGGAGCGGGGGCGGCTCACGGCGGCGGACCCGGGTGGGGCGGGTGCCGGTGACCAAGTCCGCGCTGCGGGACGGGGCGCCGGACATCGACGGGCCGGCGGTGGGGACGGCGCTGCTGGCCTGGTACGACCGGCATCGGCGCGTCCTGCCCTGGCGGGCGCCGCCGGGCGATCGGGCCGACCCTTACCGGGTGTGGCTCAGCGAGATCATGCTGCAACAGACCACGGTGGCCGCCGTGGTCGGCTATTTTCGGGATTTCATGGAAAAATGGCCCACCGTTCACGCCTTGGCCGCGGCCGACCTGGACACGGTTCTGCGGGCCTGGGCGGGCCTTGGATACTATGCGCGCGCCCGCAACCTTCATGCCTGTGCCCGGATGGTGGTGGAACGCCATGGCGGCCAATTTCCCAACGATGAATCGCAATTGCGGCAGCTTCCGGGCGTTGGCGATTACACCGCCGCCGCGATAACCGCCATCGCCTTCGACCGTCCCGCCGTCGTCGTCGACGGCAATGTCGAACGGGTGGTCGCCCGCCTGTTTGCGGTGACCCAACCGCTGCCCAACGCCAAGCCGGCGCTCAAGACTTTCGCGGCCGTGATCAGCCCATCCCGGCGACCGGGGGATCATGCCCAGGCCATGATGGATCTAGGCGCCACCATATGCACGCCGCGCCGGCCGAACTGCATGATATGCCCGCTGTCGGCGTTCTGCCAGGCGCGGCGCGACGGAACGGCCGAAACGCTGCCCGCCAGGACAAAAAAGGCCATCAAGCCGACCCGCCGCGCCATGGCGTTCTGGACCCTCGATCCCGCCGGAGCCACCTTGCTGCGGCGGCGGCCGGAACGCGGTCTTCTGGGCGGGATGATGGAGGTACCGACCAGCGCGTGGCGGGAGGGGCCGCGGCCGGATCTGGCCGGGACGGGGGGCGAGGCGCCGGGGGTGGCTTCATGGCGGGTGCTGCCGGGACTTGTCCGTCACACCTTCACGCATTTTCATTTCGAGATCGTCGTCGCGGCCGGGAGGCTTGACGATCCGGACGCCGCCGACGGGATCTGGGTTCCCCTGGACCGGCTGGGCGACCACGCCCTGCCGACCGTCATGCGCAAGATCGTGCGTCACGCCTTGGCCCACGCGGGGAAGGACGCCGATCTCGATACCTTTATTCGCCGGCACTAGTGTCGTTACGGGGCGCTACTCGTCGTCTGAGTGCCGATGCGTCGTCGATGGACTGACCGCACTCGCAGACCAGCGCGCTATGGACAACGCCGCCACAGCCGCCGTGACGAAAGCCAAGGCGCGATGGCGGGCCGGGAAGGTGATGGTCGCCCCACTCTCCCAGCGCGATCAGCGCGGGTATGAGCGCCCGGCCCCGCGTCGAAAGGACATAGGCGTCATAGCTTCGGCGGCCGGCCCTTTTCACGGGGGTCTTCTCGAACAGTCGCGCCGCGACGAGCGCCTTCAATCGTTTGCTGAGAACGGCCCTGGGGATGCCGAGATCGCCGTGGATCTGGTCGAAACGGGTCACGCCGTGGATCGCTTCACGCAGGATCAGCAGGGTCCAGGCGTCGCCGATCACCGAAGCAGCGCGTGCCAGGGCACACTCGGTAAGTGGGATTGGCGCGAAGGGCGTGCCGGGTCTTTCGGATTTGGTCGCGCTCATCAGGCAGCCTATCAGAGTTTACATTTTGAACTATGATAGATTATCATCTTCGTTCGCAAAAAACGAACCGTGATGGGCGGCGATGACGATCCTTCCCGCGACGTCGCTCGTGACACGTACTCTCCTCCTCGCTCTGGCGCCTGCCATCGGTCTCGGTTTCGCGCGTTTCGGTTACGCCCTGATCCTGCCAGACATGCGCGCCGAGCTTGGCTGGAGCTATTCCCAAGCCGGCTGGATGAATACGATCAATGCCGTCGGCTATCTGGCGGGCGCTCTTCTCGCCGCGCCGCTGGCCCGCCGCCTCGGCCTTTGGCGCGTGGTCACCGCGGGGGTCTGGCTGTCCGTCGCGGCTCTCTTCGCCACGGGAGCGACCGGCGACCTCGGCTGGCTGAGCTTCTGGCGGCTCTCGGCGGGTGTGTCCGGGGCTCTCTGTTTTGTGGCGGGTGGTGCGATTGCGGCGACGATCGCGACAGAGGCGGGCATCGGCGGCGCGCGCATTCTCGGGCTGTACTACGCCGGACCGGGATTCGGCATTCTGCTCTCAGGTGTCTTCATCCCGCCGTTTCTCGGTGCGTTCGGTGCGCCCGCCTGGTCTTCCGCCTGGATCCTGTTGGGCGTTTCCGCCTGCGTTCTTGGCGGCGGCAGCATGTTCGCAAGATCGAAAACGGTTCGGACCCATACGCCACGGGCCGAAGTCCGCCCCCGGTTCCGACTGCGGAGGAATGGCTTCGTCCTGTTGGGCTACGCGGCCTTTGGGGCCGGCTATATCGGCTATATGACGTTCATGTTCGCGCTGCTGAAGGAATTGGGCGCGGCAACGGTCGAATTGTCGGTCTTCTGGGCGGCGATCGGCGGTGCCGCCATGGCGTCTCCATGGCTTTGGGGGCCTGTCATGGCCCGGATGTCGGCGGGCAGGGCCATTGCCTTCCTGATGACCGTCACTCTTGCCGGCGCAGCGATGCCCTTGTTCTCCCAGTCCTTTGCCATGGCGATTGTCTCGGCCGGGATCTTCGGTTCGGCCTTTTTTGCTGTCGTGGCCGCTACGACGGCATTTGTCCGCAGGAATGCCGATGTCGGCGACTGGACATTTGCGATTGGCGTTTTCACGGTCGCCTTTGGACTGGGTCAGGTCGTCGGCCCGATCCTTGTCGGCGCGATCAGCGACAATTCTGGAAATCTCCGCGATGGGCTTCTGTGGGGATGCGCCTTTCTCCTGGCGGGCGTCGGTCTGTCGGCGTCTCAGAAGGAGACCGGGCCATAGGTGTGCGATAGGGCAGGCCACGCCCTGTTTTCCAAAAGGTCTCTTGGATCAAGGGGGCGTGCGGCCGGGTTGTCCGCGTTCGATTTCCACGCCGACGCTGGCGGCGTCGGGAAACACGTCCAGCTTCTCGACCCTGACCCGCACCAGGCGCACCCGCGGATCCCGCAGACATTGGGCAGCCAGCCGTTCCGCCAGGGTTTCGACGAGCTTTGTATGGCCGGCGGCGGCCAGGGCCCGGGCCGCTTCGACCAGCGGTTCGTAGGAGACGACGCTGTCGATATCGTCGGCAACCAGCGAGCCGGTTTCGTCGACGTCGAGGTCCAGGTTCAGCCGCACCCTCTGGCGCCGCCCGGTCTCATGGGCGTGGACGCCGATTTCGGCCTCCACCAACAGATCGCGCACGAACAGACGGCGGGTTCGTTCCGTCGGCGTTGGAGGCAAGGGCGCGGTCATCGACCGACTAGGTAGCACGGGCGATGGCGGCCACTCAATCCGCAGAAGGCGACACAGTTGGGTCGGGTCAGTGCAGCTCGGCGCGGATCTGCTGGCGCAGATGGTCGATCGGCGTCCATCGGTTGGGGCCCGCCTTGAAGTGCCAGAAGGTCCAGCCGTTGCAGCTCGGCGCCCCCTGCAGCGCGGCCCCGACCTTGTGGATCGATCCCAGATGATCGCCCCGGCTGTTGGAGGCGATCAACGTACCGTCGGCGCGGACCCTGGCGGCAAATCGGTTGTGCTGGTCCCGCAGCGGGTCGCCGGGGCGCAGCAGGCCGCGTTCCACAACCCAGCCGAATGGAATGCGCGGTTCCTGACGCCGGCCCAGGGTATCCAGCAGGGCCTTGTCGACGGCACCTTCGACCGCGGCGATCCGTGTCTCGGCCGCGGCGGCATACGCCGCATCCCGCTCGATCCCGACGAAACGGCGATCCAGGCGCCGGGCGACGACGCCGGTGGTGCCGGTGCCAAAGAACGGGTCCAGCACCGTGTCGCCGACCCGTGTCGCCGCCAGCAGACACCGATAGAGCAGCGCCTCCGGCTTTTGGGTGGGGTGCAGTTTGCGCCCGTTCTCGTCGCGCAGGCGCTCGGTCCCACCGCACAGGGGCAGCACCCAGTCGCTGCGCATCTGCAGTTCTTCGTTCAGGTTTTTCATCGCCTCGTAATTGAAGCGGTACTTCGAGTCCTTCGACTTGGCGGCCCAGATCAGGGTTTCGTGGGCATTGGTAAAGCGCGTGCCGCGAAAGTTCGGCATCGGGTTGGATTTGCGCCACACGATGTCGTTCAAAATCCAGAAGCCCAGATCCTGAAGAATGGCGCCGACACGGAAGATGTTGTGGTAGCTGCCGATCACCCACAGGGTGCCGTGATCCTGCAACGCCTCGCGGGCCGCGCTCAGCCAGTCCCGGGTGAACCGGTCGTAGGCGGCCAAATCGTCGAACTTGTCCCACTCATCGTCGACCCCGTCCACGCGCGAATTGTCCGGGCGTTGCAGATCGCCGCCTAACTGAAGATTGTAGGGGGGGTCGGCAAAGACGCAATCGACCGACCGCGGCGGCAAGGTCCGCATGACGTCGATCGACTCGCCCACGATGATGCGGTCCATCGGCGGGGCGGTCGGGGAAGGGGGGGCGATTCGGCTCACGGCGGCACCATGAGTCAGAGCGGATTCAGCGTCAACCGCCTTCAAACCCTACCTCTTGCCGGGTGGCGCGCCCTGCAGGCCCAAACGCCGGGCAACCGGCGCGAAACTGCACCGATGAAGCGGCGTCGGCCCAAGCCTATTTAAGGCGTCCAGATGCTGGCGCGTGCCGTATCCGGCGTTGCGTTCCCATCCGTATCCGGGATACCGCAAGGCCAGTTCGGCCATCTCCCGGTCGCGTTCGACCTTGGCGACGATCGCGGCGGCGGCGATGGACAGGCTCAGCCGGTCGCCACCGATCAAGGCCCGGCCGGGGCAGCACAGCGCGCTAGGCAGCCTGTTGCCGTCGACCAGGGCCAAGGCGGGTCGGTCCGTCAACGCCGCGACGGCGCGTTCCATGGCCAGATGGCTCGCCCTCAGGATGTTGAGGCGGTCGATTTCGGCGACCGAGGCACGGCCGATCGCGATTTGGCAGCGGGCTCGGATAAGCGGCGCCAGCAGGGTACGCAGGGCCGCCGACAGCGCCTTGCTGTCATCGATCCTCGACGACAGGTCCGGCGGCAACCCACGCCTTGGCAGAATGGCGGCGGCGGCGACCACGGGTCCGGCCAGGGGCCCGCGTCCAACCTCGTCCACGCCGGCGACGAGTCTGTCCGGCGCTCCGGCCGCGTATTCAAAAGACAGATCAGGCAAGGACGGCCCATCGTCGGGCCCACCATCGGACCGACCGGTCCCCAATTCCCGCCATGGCGGAAGCGTTCTGGATCAAATGTCGAGTTCCATGGGTCAGGTCGGCAACACCGTGGCCGCTATCGCCCGGTTTCGGTCTCCAGCCACCGTTTTTGCGACGGCGTTCCGCCGGCTGTCAATGTCAACGCCATGCGTCGACACCGTGTTCTCCCCTTGATCACGACTTGTCGAAGAGAAACGAAAGCTGCCCTGTCGTGGCCCGTGGCGGCATGAAGCGGCTTGCATCGAGGTCCCAGCGGCGGCGATTGAGGCCCAGCCGCGCGGTGGCGGCGCGGAAGCGGGTGGCGATGATCTCGGCGTAGGGGCCGGTTCCCGTCATCCTGCGGCCGAAGGCGGGATCGTACAGCTTGCCGCCGCGGCTCTGCCGGATCAGGCTCAGCACACGGTCGGCGCGATGGGGCGCGTGGGTCCGCAGCCACTCCTCGAACAGATCTTTGATCTCCAGCGGCAGGCGCACCAGGATGTAGCTGGCGCGATCCGCTCCGGCATCGGCCGCCGCTTTCAGAATACGTTCCAGTTCCGTGTCGTTGAGCGCCGGGATCATCGGCGACGCCAGCACCGCCACGGGCACGCCGGCCGCGGTGAGGCGGGCGATGGTATCGAGCCGGCGCGGCGGCGTGGCGGCGCGCGGCTCGAGCGTCCGGGCCAGATCGCGGTCCAAAGTGGTCACCGATACGCAGACCGTGACCTGGTTCTTGACGGCCATCGGCGCCAGGATGTCCAGATCGCGCAGCACCAGCGCCGACTTGGTGACGATGCCCACGGGGTGGTTGAACGCCGCCAAGACCTCCAGGATCGACCGGGTCAGGCGCAGGCGGCGCTCCACCGGCTGGTAGGGGTCGGTGTTCGTGCCCAGCGCCATCATGGCCGGCCGATAGCTGGGGCGGCGCAGCTCCCGATCCAGCAGAGCCGCAGCCTCCGGCTTGTAGAACAGCCGCGTCTCGAAATCGAGACCGGGCGACAGCCCCAGATAGGCATGGGTCGGCCGGGCGAAGCAATAGACGCAGCCGTGCTCGCAGCCCCGATAGGGGTTGATCGAACGGTCGAAGGGAATATCCGGCGAGTCGTTGGTGGCGATGATCGTTCGCGCGGTGTCCACGGTCAAATGGGTCCGCAGCGGTGGCGCATCGTCCTCAGCGCCATTCTCCGCGTCATCCGACGACCAGCCGTCGTCCACCGCCTCACGCGCCAGGGGCTCGAACCGGCCGCTGCGATTGCTCGCTGCTCCCCGCCCTTTGACCGGCCGGTTGGAAAACAGGTTTGCCATGATCACAAAATACAATGTGATCTAAGAACAAATCAAGAACATTTGGTTTGCGAACCGTCCTTGCCGGGTGTCCGGCCGGGAACGATCAAGCCGGCCGATGTTCGTTCAACCGGGGCAACAGTTCGACGAAGTTGCAGGGCCTGTAGCGATAGTCGAGCTGATGACGCAGGATATCGTCCCAGGCGTCGCGACAGGCGCCGGGCGATCCCGGCAGCGCGAACAGGTAGGTGCCGTTGGCGACCGCCGCGGCGGCGCGGCTCTGGATCGTCGAGGTACCGATCTTGTCGTAGCTGATCATGCGGAACAGCTCGCCAAAGCCGGGAATGTCCTTTTCCGCCACCGCCGCCAGGGCCTCGGGCGTGACGTCCCGACCGGTGACGCCGGTACCGCCGGTCGACAGCACCACCTCCACGGCAGGATCGCCGATCCACGTCCGGAATTGACCGACGATGGCCGGAACGTCGTCCTTGACGATGGCACGGGCCGCCAGGGTGTGGCCGGCGTCCTGAAGCCGTTGGCACAAGACGTCGCCCGATCGGTCGTCGGCCAGGGCACGGGTGTCGGAGACCGTCAGAACGGCGATATGGACCGGATGAAACGGTCTGCTCTGGTCAATGCCTGCCACGCGAAGCCACCTCGCCGCCAACGTCCAACCGCATATAGAGCGGCCACCGGCCGGACGCAATGCGGTCGAGCGACGGGGTCGGCTGGCCCAGCCGGTCGCGGTAGATCCAATAGTCGGCCAGAACCCGCTCGATGTAGGATCGGGCGTACCCGGACGGCAGACTTTCGATAAAAAGCAGCGGGTCGTCCCCGGCCCCGGCCTCATCGATCCAGCGGACCAGGTTGCCCGGTCCGACATTATAGGCGACGATCAGCCTGATCAGATCCGGCCCGACATCGGGATGGTCGATCAGCCGCGCGATATAGGCTTGGCCGATCCTCAGATTTTCCTCCGGATCCAGCAAACGACCGCGGTCGCCGCCGTCGACATAGCGAGCCGTTGCTGGCATCAGCTGCATCAGCCCCCGGGCACCGGCACCGCTGATCGCCGCCGTGTCGAACGCCGATTCCTGGCGGATGACGGCGTTGACCAAGGCGCGGTCGATGGAAAAGCCGCCATCCGGCCTCCAGGGTGCTACCGGATACAGTGCGGCGTCCCGAACCTGTCCCGGCGGCAGATGGCCGGCCAGCGCCAGGGTCAGATGCGGCACCTCGGCCTGACCGGCCAGGGCGATCATGCCTTCCAGGGCGGCGCGGTCGTCGGCGTTGGGGCGGATGCGGAACAGCTCTTCCCCCGCCAGATCGGCGCGGCCGACCTGCAGCAGCCCGATGGCCCGACGACCGGCGGGATAGTGGGACAGGGCGTTCAGCATGGCCGGTGCGGCCACCGTTTGCAGGGGGGCGAAGTCGAGATCCAGACCCAAGGCACGGCGGGCAAGCAGGCCGTAGAAGGTGCGCCGGTGGCCCGCCGCCATCTCCATATAGGATACGAAGGCTTCGGGTTGGCCGTTGCGCAGATGGGATCGCGCGGCCCAGAACGCCGCGGCACTGCGGCCCCAGGCGCTGGCGCAATCGGCCCCGGCCATGGCGCTGAAATGGTCCGCCGCCGCCGCGTGATCGTCGCGCCGCCAGGCCATCAGGCCCGCGACCCAAAGGGCGCGCGGCGCGGCGGTGCCCGACCGCTCGGCCGCGCTCTCGGCCAGCTCAGTCGCCCGGTCATAAAGACCGTTGAAGGAATAGCTCGCGGCGATGTCGGCCAGCAGCCTGTCGAACTGCGCGTCGGACAGACGCGCCCGCGTCTCCGGCTGTTCCAGCCGTTCCAGGGCCTGGGTCGGCCGATCGCGGCGCAGCAGGCTGGCTGTCCGGTTGGCCACCGTCCGCGCCCCGTCGTCGAGCCGCGCATCCAAACAGGCTCCGGGGCTGTCCAGGGCGACGGCGCGTGGGGCGGACCAGGGATCCGGGGCGCTGGGCGCGGGGGCCGATCCCGGCCGACGCCGTTCGGCCAGAGCGAAGATTCGCTCGGCGCCGGGATGGTCGCCATAGAGGTCGAGCCAGCCGCTAAGCTCGGCGAACTTGGACCGCCAGGCGGTCGGATGCATGTAGCGCTGGAACAGCACATGGCCCATCAACCGGTCGTCGGTCAGGCCGGCGATCTCCCGGTCGGCCGCGGTCATGTCGCCGTCGCCCTGAAGGGCGAAAATGCGCCGGTAGCGGGCCACGTCCCCGGCGGTCAGCTCAACCCCTGGCGAGGAGTCGACACCGGCTCCCGGCGCCGCCTGGGCGGGAGACGCGACGGCCGCCATGGCCAGCCCGGCGGCCGCAAAAAGGGAAAGGATAAGATACCGTGGCATATCGTTTCTTTTTGGGCCGTCTCAAAGGGCGGGCGGGCAAACTGTCCCACGCCATCCTTTCACAGGGCCGGTGAGAGAAGGGTTAATACCGGGTCGATCCCGTCCGGACAAGTCGCTGGGTTCAGTGGCCGCCCAGCGCGTCCAGTCGCTTGCGGATCTGCACCAGGTCGCGCCAGGCATCGCGCTTTTGGGCCGGTTGGCGCAGCAGGTAGGCGGGGTGGTAGATCGGCAGGGTGGGCACGGGTGCCGGCAGGCCCGGGACCGCGTGGTCGAACCAGCGGCCGCGCAGACGGGTGATGCCCTCGCTGGTGCCCAGCATGGCCTTGGCGGCCGTGCCGCCGGCGAGAACCAGGATGCGCGGCGCCTTCAGGGCGATATGCCGCTCGATAAAGGGCAGGCACACGGCAATCTCGGCGCTGTTGGGCTGGCGGTTGCCGGGCGGCCGCCAGGGCAGGATGTTGGTGATATAGACGCTGGTCCGGTCCAGCCCGATGGCCGCCAGCATCCGGTCCAGAAGCTGGCCCGACGCACCCACGAAGGGCAGGCCCTGCCGGTCCTCCTCCGCGCCCGGCGCCTCCCCGACCACCATGATTTCGGCGTCCGGGTTGCCGTCGCAGAAGACCAGGTTGGTGGCCGTGGTTTTCAGCGCGCAGCCTTCGAAGGCGCGAAGCGCGTTCTCAAGATCGGCCAGGGTACGCGCCGCCTCCGCCAGGGCTCTTGCGTCGGCGCTGGCCGCTTCTCCCCCTGGGCCGGCCGGCTCCGGTGACGCCGCCGCTGGAGGAAGAGCCGCGGCGCGAACCGGCGTGGCCGCCGCCTGCGCGGCCCGGGCCATGGACGCGGCGGGGGGTTCGGGCTTGGCCAGCCGGGTGGCATCGACCGGCGTCTCGCCCACCGCCTCGTCGACGCCCGCGTCCTCGTACCACCTTAAAAGCGCGACGATCTGGTGTAGGTCTGGCTTTGCCGTTGTCATCGTCGGCGATTATGGTGCCGGTGACAGGGCCGAAGCAATGGATGAGGGTTTTATCCCGTGGAACGCGAAGCGATGGAATACGACGTTGTCGTCGTCGGTGCCGGGCCGGCGGGGCTGAGCGCGGCCATCCGGTTGAAGCAGCGGGCCGCGACGGAGGGCCGCGATATCTCGGTCTGCGTCCTGGAGAAGGGGGCGGAAGTCGGTGCCCATATCCTGTCCGGCGCGGTGCTCGAGCCCCGGGCGCTGGAGGAATTGTTCCCCGACTGGCGCGAGCGGGGGGCGCCGCTGAACACCCCGGTGACCCACGACGAGTTCCATCTTTTTTCCGAACGCGGATCGCTGCGGATCCCGTCATTGCTGCTGCCGCCCGAACTGCACAACAAGGGCAACTACATCATCAGCCTTGCCAATCTGTGCCGTTGGCTGGCCGGCCAGGCCGAGGAGCTTGGCGTCGACGTGTTCCCCGGTTTTGCCGCGGCGGAGATCCTCTACGACGAGAAGGGCGCGGTGTGCGGCGTGGCCACCGGCGACATGGGGATCGGCCGCGACGGCGAAAAGACGGATCGGTATCAGCCAGGAGTGGAATTGCGCGGCGCCTACACCCTGATCGCCGAAGGCGTGCGCGGGTCCCTTGCCCAGACTTTGTTCGCCAAGTTCGATCTGCGCCGGGATTGCGACCCGCAAACCTACGGCCTGGGCATCAAGGAGTTGTGGGAGGTCGATCCGGCGAAGCACAAGGCTGGCCTGGTCACGCACGGCTTTGGCTGGCCGCTGGATCGGGAAACCTATGGCGGCGGGTTCATCTATCACCTGGAGAACAACCAGGTGTCGATCGGCTATGTCGTGGCGCTTGACTACAAGAACCCGTACCTGTCGCCGTTCGACGAGTTCCAGCGGTTCAAGACCCACCCAAAGGTGCGGCCGCTGCTGGAGGGCGGTCGCCGCGTCGCCTATGGCGCCCGGGCGATCAATGAGGGCGGCTACCAGTCCATTCCCACGCTGGTGTTCCCTGGCGGCGCCGTCATCGGCTGTTCGGCCGGGTTCGTCAACGTGCCCAAGATCAAGGGCACCCATACGGCGATGAAAAGCGGCATGGTCGCCGCCGATGCCTGCTTCGACGCGCTGGCGGGGGACCGCTCGAGCGGCGGCGTGCTGACCGCCTATCCCACGGCGATGCGGGAAAGCTGGGTGATGAAGGAGCTGCGCGCGGTGCGCAACTGCCGGCCGGCGTTCCGCTGGGGCCTGGCCGCGGGGACGCTGTACAGCGGTATCGAGCTGTGGCTGCGCGGCCGGCTGCCCTGGACCCTGCATCATCACGAGGACCACAAGAGCCTGCGCCGGGCCGATCAATCCCAGCCCATCGCCTACCCGAAGCCGGACGGTGTTGTGACCTTCGACCGGCTGTCTTCGGTGTTCCTGTCCAACACCAATCACGAGGAAAACCAACCCGCGCACCTGACGCTCAAGGACCCGACGGTGCCGATCGCCCATAATCTGCCGCTGTATGACGAGCCGGCCCAGCGCTATTGCCCGGCCGCCGTCTACGAGGTGGTGCGCGAGGAGGGCGGCGACCCAAGGTTCGTCATCAACGCCCAAAACTGCGTCCACTGCAAAACCTGCGATATCA
The DNA here is from genome assembly GCA_052168355.1 of Inquilinaceae bacterium. Classification (GTDB taxonomy): domain Bacteria; phylum Pseudomonadota; class Alphaproteobacteria; order DSM-16000; family Inquilinaceae; genus JBQLZQ01. The sequence continues at coordinate 21,536 of JBQLZQ010000061.1, read as the reverse complement.
AGGATCCGACACAAAATATCGTCTGGACGGTGCCGGAAGGCGGCGGCGGACCCAATTACCCCAATATGTAGAGGGTTCGAGGGGTTTGGGTTCTGGTTCTGGTGGGCGAGCCGGGACCCCTCGCCCCGCCGGCCGCTTCGCGCTACATTAGGGCAGTGGCGTTCGGCCGTCGGGGTCGGCGGTACGGCAGCGAAGCGGAGCGACGGTATGGCGGTGTCTTTCTTTTTTGGTTCGTGGCGACCGGCGGTCCTTGCGGTGGGCGTGGCGGCTCTTCTGGCGGCTCAGTCGGCGTCGGCCGAATATGGCGAAAGCCCGGCCGGCGCCTACCTGGCCGGCAACAGCGCCCAGGCCCGCAGCGATCTGGCGGCGGCCTCGCACTATCTGGCGGCGGCGCTGGCCCACGACCCCGAGAACACGGATCTGCTGCGCCGCGCCTTTCACGTTTCGCTGTCGGGCGGAGAGGCCGACATGGCGGCCGAACTGGCGGCCCGGCTGGTTCAGCGCGATCCGCAGAATCAGCTTGCCGAAACCGTTCTGATCGTGGAGGACCTGCGGGCCGGCCGGTATCAGGCGGCGCGTAAGCGCAGCGTCCGTCTGGAGAAATCGGGTATCGCGACGATCCTGGCCCCGGTGGTGGAAGCCTGGACCGCCGCGGCGATGGACGATGTGGATACCGCCGCGTCGGTGCTGGACGGTGTCGCCGCCCGACCGGGCGTCGACGCCATGGCCTATCTTTACAAGGGCATGATCCTGGATCGTGCCGATAGGACCGCCGAGGCGCGCGAAGCCTATGAAGCGGCGCTGGAGCGCGGCGGTACCACCCTTCGGCTGGTCCAGGCCCTGGGCGCGCTCTACGAGCGAACCGGCGCGCCGGACCGGGCCCGCGCCCTGTACAACACCTACATGGAACAGAATGCCGATTCCGAGTTGCTGAACCGCGACTATGCCAGGCTCGATCAGGGCGAACCGCCGGCGCCGGTGCCGTTGGATCCGGAGGTCGGGGTTGCCGATGCCCTGTTTCAGATCGCGTCCCTGCTCAATCGGGAACAGGCGGAAATCGCCCTCAGCTATGCCCGGCTGGCCCATCGGCTCGATCCCCATTCGGGGCTGGGACCGCTGCTTGTGGCCGAAATGCTGAAGGAAGCCGAGCGCTACGACGATGCCCTGGTGGTGTTGCGCGGCGTCGATGAGGATCATCTGGCGGCTCCGGCCGCCGCCGAGGCCATCGCCAACACCCTGGATCGCATGGGCCGGTCCGACGAGGCCGTGGAAATGCTGACCCGACTGGCCGACGAGCGGCCCGACGACGCGGAGATCCTGGTCATGCTCGGCGATATCGAGCGCGGCGAGCGGCGGTTCCAGGAAGCGGCCGATGCCTATGACGCGGCTGCCGTGCGTGACCCGTCGCTGGCGCAGGACGATTGGACCTTTCTCTATCGACGGGGCATCGCGCTCGAGCGGTTGCAGAATTGGGAAAGGGCGGAACAGGATCTGGTTCGGGCCATCGAACTCAAGCCGGACTTTCCGCACCTGCTCAACTATCTCGGCTATTCCTGGGTCGATCGCGGGATCAGGCTGGACGACGCCGAGGCGCTGATCCGTCGCGCCGTCGACCTCAACGGCGACGACGGATTCATCATCGACAGCCTGGGCTGGGTCTATTACCGCACCGGTCGGCTGGATGAGGCGGTGCCGCTGCTCGAGCGGGCCGTGGAGCTTGAGCCCGGCGATTCGGAACTCAACGATCATTTGGGCGACGCGTACTGGATGGCGGGCCGGCGGATCGAGGCGACGTTCCAGTGGCGGCATGCCCTGCGCACCGCCGACGATCCCGATCGTATCCTCGAGATCGAGGAAAAACTGGCCCACGGACTCACCGATTCGCAGATCATCGGCGGCCCGGTCACCAGCGACGCCGCCGGTCGGAAACCGGACGACACGCCGGTTCCGTGACCGCCGCACCGGCGGCCGTGCGGCCGTTGTCGATGGATGCGCCGGCCAAGCTGAACCTCTATCTGCATGTGATCGGCCGGCGGGCCGACGGCTATCACGACGTCGATGGTCTCGTCGCCTTTGCCTCGGTCGGCGACCGGCTGACCCTGGTGCCCGCGTCCTCTTCGTCGTTCACCGTCGATGGGGCGTTTGCGGGTGCCGTTCCGGTCGGCGGGGACAATCTGGTGATCCGCGCGCTCGATCGCGCGGCCGCCACCTTTGCGCGACCACCCACAGTCGCTCTCCATCTCACCAAGACTTTACCCGTCGCGGCGGGGATCGGCGGCGGATCGGCCGATGCCGCCGCCTTGCTTCGGCTGTTGGCGCGATACTGGCGGATCGGGCTGGACGATCCGCGTTGGTCGGAGATCGCATTGTCGCTGGGCGCCGATGTGCCGGTATGCCTGTCCGGCCTGACCGGATTTATCGGCGGCGTCGGGGAAAAAATCGACCCCGGACCGGTCCTGACAGGTATTGCCGTGGTGCTGGCCAATCCGTGCGTGCCGGTCGCCACGCCGGCGGTGTTCGCGGCGCTGGATGGCCGCCGTTCAGGGCCCGCGCGGTTCGCCGAGCCGTCCCCGGGGGCGGCCGCGCTCGCCGCGGTGCTGAGCGAGCGGGGCAACGATCTGGAACCGGCCGCCATGGGCCTGGTGCCGGATATCGCATCGGTACGCGACGCCCTGGCAGCGACCGACGGCTGTCTGCTGTCCCGGATGTCGGGCAGCGGCGCGACCTGCTTTGCGCTCTATGACCACGACGTGGCCGCCGAAACCGCGGCCAAAACGCTGACCGCCGCGCACCCGGACTGGTGGGTGCGCGCGGCGCGTTTGTTGTAGGTCGGAAACGGGTGGGCAGACCGGCGTCAGCCTTCCGGCGCCTGTTGCCTTAGAAGCTCCAGCAGGCGGGTCGAAGGCTGTCCGGTGGGCGGCAGCTTGTTGTCGGTCTCGAAGTTCTGGATCGCCGTCCGAGTGTTGGTGCCGACCACACCGTCGGGCGTGCCGGGGCTGTATCCCGCCGCGGCCAGCAGTTCCTGGATTTCCTGAATCGCGGCAGCGTCCAGCGGCGGAGCGGGCTCAGCCGCCGGCGGGACCGGATCGGGCGTCGTCGCCGGCACGGGGACCGCCGGGGCGGCCGTATCGCCGGTAGGGGAGGGCGTCGATGCGCCGCCGGCGGTGACCCGCGTCAGCGCCTCCTGGGCCTCGACCATCCCGGCATCCGCGGCGATCCTGTACCATCCGGCGGCGGCGGCGAGATCCGGCGCGCCGTCCAGACCGTTCTCGAACAATTCGCCCAAATGATAGGCGCCGCGCGCGTCGCCCTTGGCACTGGCAGCCTGGAACCAGGGGGCGGCCTGAAGGGGATCGGCCTCCACCCCGTCGCCATTGACATAGGCAAGACCGACCACGATCTGGGCGTCGGTGTGGCCCCCCTCGGCCGCAATCTTGTACTGGGCAAAGGCCAATTCGGCGTTTTCGGGGACCCCCATGCCGTGTTTTGTCAGAACCCCCAGGTTGTAGCGGGCATTGAGAACACCCGATTGCGCCGATCGTTCGTACCAATAGGCGGCCCTGGCGAAATCCTGCGGCACCAGCCTGCCAAGGGCATAGACGGTGGCCAGGTCGTGCTGGGCCTCCGGATTGCCGGCCAGCGCCATCTCCGCCGCGCTGCGCAGTTCTTCCGATGCGTTGGCCGGAAGGGGGGCCAAGTCGCCCTCTGGCTCGGGCACCGAGGCGATTTCGACGGTGGGCGTCGGTACCGCGGGAACCGCCGGCCCCTCGGTCACGGCCGGGTCTGCGTCCGATGTCGTGGCGGGAGACTCATCGATCGGCGGTGTGTCCTCGCCGGCCGGCGCAGTCGGCGTGCCCGGCGGCGGGTTCACGGTTTCGGCGGCCTCCGCCTCCGGGTCGACCTGCGCCAGGCCCGCCGTCTCCGACGCCGGAGGCACAGCCGCCGTGTCGATTTGGGCCGGCGGCTCGCGGCCGGCCAGACGTTGGACACCGGCGATCAGCGCGTCTCGCCGGATCGCGGCGCCATCCGGATCGGCATAGATCCACCACCCGCCGGCGCCGATCACGGCGAGCACGATCAGCCAGAACACACCGCTGAAGACCCAGCGCCGCTGGCGTCTGGGTTCGTCAGGCGTCGTGGTCGGACGGGCCCCGCCCGGCGCCGGGCGGGGCCCGGTGGTCGCCGGCCCGGGCGATGGGGCCAGGGTGGGCGGGTGCCTCTCGGGGCGGCCGGCTGGCTGCTCGAAGCGAGCCGCCTGGGGCGGGCGCAGATCGCCGCCGGCGCCGGACCGCCCAGCCGGTCGCGGCGGTATCGGCGTAGCCGACAACCCGACACGCGCCGCGGGGGCCGCGGCCGGCGGTGCCGACGACGGACGCGCCGGAGTGGCCGGCGCCGGACTGTCCGGATCGGACTCCGATACGGAATGGGGGGGCTTGTCGGTCGAAGCCGGTGTTTCGATCGGGTCCGGGGCGGGCGCGCGGCTCAGGGCGCTCAAATCGCGTTCGATCCGATCCAGCCGTTCGTTCAGCCGTTCCAGGGCCCGGCTTACGTCGGGCTCGGCCCGGCCGGACGTCTGGCGGTCCAGGCCCGACACGTCGTCCACCCTCTCGTCCTCATCCGTGGGCGCTGTCTTGGGCGTATCGGTATCGGCCGTCCCGTCATCGGCATCGGGGCGCGCCGGTGATGCGCGGTTGGCTTTATCCTCTGAGGCGTGGCCGGTCATGCGTCGGTAAGCCTTTCGGGCCGTATCGGACGAAATAGGGTCTATGCTTCTATTATGGCACATGCGTGACCGCAACCGGCAACGTAGGACGCGCATTTGGCGCGGTTGCCTGAAGCGCCGATTTCTGGCTATTGTCCGGCCCGACGCGCTTGGGGCGTAGCCAAGTGGTAAGGCAGCGGTTTTTGGTACCGCGATTCGCAGGTTCGATCCCTGCCGCCCCAGCCAGCCGCAACCATCGACGCGGGCGGCACGACCATTTTCCCCGACTGACACGCCCCGTCGCGGCGGGGCGTTGGAGCACAATGCTACACGCCAGACCGCTCGTCCCCGTGGAATCGCCATGCTCTACGGTCTGAAGGGTCTGTTAACGGATATCGAGCGGCAATCCCTGCCCGAGGCGGCGATCTATGCGCGGGAGCGGTTGTACCACCGGCCCGCCGGCCGGCCGCCGCGGCCCGGACCGCTGACCTGTCCCATATGCGGCACAAGGGCGCAGCGCTTCCTGCCGTTCGGACTGTTCGGCCGGCGCAATGCCCAGTGCCCGACCTGCGGATCCGTCGAGCGTCACCGTTTCCTGTGGCTGTACCTCGTACGGTCCACGCGGCTGTTGAACCGGCGTGTCCGCATGCTGCATACCGCCCCCGAAACATGCCTGGAGCACCGGCTGCGGCAACGGCGTGGGCTGCGCTACACGACCGTGGACCTGTTCAACCCGACCGCCGACGTCCAGGCCGACCTCACGGATTTGCCGTTTGCCGATGGCGCCTTCGACGTAGTGCTGACATCCCATGTCCTGGAGCACATCCCCGACGACAAGGCGGCCATGGCGGAACTGGCGCGGATCCTGCGCCCCGGCGGCGAGGCGATCGTCATGGTTCCGTTCGATCCACGGGTCGCGGCGACGCCCGAAGACCCCGCCAACGATACGCCGGCCAAGCGGATGGCCGCCTATGGGCACCCCTACCACTACCGGTATTACGGTGCGGATCTGCCCGTCCGGCTGGCTGCGGCCGGCTTGAGCCCGCGCCGAGTCGTGACGTCGCGGACCTGGCTTCCCGGCCATCAGCGGCGGCGGTTTCGAATCAATCGAAACCATTTGTTTCACTGTGTCAGGGAATAGTTCCCGGACATTGCGATAACCAGCCGGTCCGCGAACACGCCGGCGTGAACCCTCTTGCCGGTCGCCCTATGAGTCACCATTTATATTGTGTTAATATATCCGATCGATATATATCTTATCGAATATCGACGGGGATTGGAACCGATATGGTTAGGTTATCAGAGTTTTGGGGATCCGTGCTGGGTGCGTGGGTGGCCACCGGACTGGTGTGGGGCGTGGCGATGGTGTCGGTGTCCGCGTTGAGTGAACCGACATCCATGGAGGCGGTTCAGCACGCCGTCGAGCAGCCTCTACGCGTCGAACCGTTTGAGGCGACCGGAAACGGCGCCGTCGTCAGGCTTCCGATCAACCGGCCGATTGCTGGTCCCGTCAAAGATGTGCGGCTGGTCCCGGCGATGACGCCGGCCAGCTAGCCGGCGTCGGCATCCGCTGGCGTATCGGAAACGGGCGCCGCTGTCGCGGTAGCCCGTATCGGCGGCGTGAAGGGTCGGCCGTGTCATTTCTTGAGACAGGCCCTTGCGGTCGGATCCGCGCTAACGGCCCTCGCGCCGCCATGCGGCCATCAATCCACCAACGGCCAGCAGGAGGGCCAGGCCGGCCGGCACCAGCGGTGCGTCGCGAATACCCGTAACCACGAAATCGCCGTTGGAGCGAAGACCCATCCAGCCATTGCCCGCCGTATCCCGACCAGGGCGAACCTGGCGGATCTGCGGCATGCCCTCGTCGGCGAGCCAGACAAACCCTCCACCGCTTGCGTCCACAACGCCCGCCAGGCGGTCCTCGGTGGTGCGCATGTCGGTAAGTTCTGGCGGGTTCAGGGTGCCGACCACCGCCAAGGTCGTCCGGTCACCATCGCTGATACGAAAGATTCCAGGTTCTTCCGCCAAGTACTGAGCCGTGTCGCGCCCCGGTGCCTGGCGGTTCAGGGTCAGCGTATCGACCCGGCCAGACGGTGACGTGATCTCAATCGTGCCGGCCGCGTCGGTCAGGCTGCGCCGCTCCACCTCGATCCGGGTGCCGAAGACTTGGGACCGCAAATCGTCTTCCTCCAGCGCCGGCTCCTTCATCAGCCAATGCGCCAAGCGGCGCAGCAACTCGGCCTGGGGTCCTCCGCCCTCGAATCCTCGCCCCCACAGCCAGATGTGATCGCTCATAAGCTGAGCGACCCGCCCCTCGCCCACCCGGTCCAGGATCAGCAGCGGCTGGTCGCCGACGCCGTCCATAACCACGGCACCGCGGTTGGCCTGGACATCGATCTGGCGGAACCACCGTCCCCAGCCGGGCGCCGCGCCCGACGCCTCGGGCGGATGCAGGCCGGCCGTCACCGGATGGCGCTGGCCAAGGTCGGTGACGGTCGGCTGGAAACCCTGCTCGACCACCGCCCCGCTGGGCTCGCCGGGCAACACCAAACCCAACGGCGTTCGATACAGGCTGAGCGAACTGGCGAACTGGGGTCCGCTGGCTTCCAGGAACGCGCCGCCGTCAAGCACGTATTTTGCGATGTTGTCCAGGTAGAGGCTGGGCAACACGCCCCGCCGTCGGTAACGGTCGAAGATGATCAGGTCGAACTCTTGCAGCCGCACCTCGAACAGTTCGCGGATCGGGAAGGAGATCAGAGAGAGCTCGTTGATCGGCGTCCCATCCTGTTTTTCCGGCGGGCGCAAAATGGTGAAATGCACCAGATCGACGCCCGGATCGGATTTCAGGATGTTACGCCATGTGCGTTCGCCCGGGTGAGGCTCGCCCGAGACAAGCAGCACCCGAAGCCGGTCCCGCACACCGTTGATGACCAGCGCGGCGCGGTTGTTGGCCAGGCTCAACTCCTGCTCGGCGGCCTCCACCTCGAACTCGATGACGGTCGAGCCGCCATGGGTGAGGGTGAAGGTCAGGTCTTGTTCCTGTCCGATCGCCAGGCGGTGGACGGTTGGCGTACCGGCGTCCTGAGTGGCGGTGACCGTCACCGGGCCGGTGCCGGCCGCCTCGGGCAGGTCGTCGATGCGCAGTGTGACGGTGACCGGCCGGCCGACCAGTCCGAAGCTGGGGGCTTGGGCGACGACCAGCCGTCGGTCCGCCTCGTCGCGCTCGCCGGTCAGCAGGACATGGACCGGCCCGCCATCGCTCAACGTTTCGACTTGATCGGGCGCATCGTGGACCTGGCCGTCGGTCAGCAGAAAGGTACCGGCCAGGCGCCGGCGGGGAATGTCGGCGATGGCCGTGCTCATCGCGCCGAAAAGGCTGGTCTGTTCGATTTCCTCGCCGCCTTCGGCGCCGGTCTGGACGATGCGTACTTCCAGGTCGTCATAGCGGGCCAGGGCCGCCCGCAAGGCCTCCACCGCCTCGTCGGTCCTTTCCGTGCGGTCGCCGGTGCTCTGGCTGGGGGATCGGTCGACGACCACCACCGCGACGTCGTCGATCGGCTCCCGCTCTTCCTGGATCAGGGCCGGATTGGCCAGCAGCAGCGCCAGCGCGGCCATCACCAGCAGCCGCCAACCGGTTCCGCGCGCGCGCCGAGCAAAGCCAAGCGCGACGATCAACGCCGCCAGCACGAAGAGCGGCGCCAGCACCACCCATGGCAGCAGCGGCGAGAAGGCGATGTCCGCGATCGCGATCATTGGCCCAGGCGCTCCAGAATGGCGGGGACATGGACCTGATCGGCCTTGTAGTTGCCGGTCAGGGTGTACATGACCAGATTGACCCCGAACCGGAAGGCCATCTCACGCTGTCTTTCGCCGCCCGGAACCATGGGAAACAGCGGTCGTCCCTGCGGACCCATGGCCCAGGCGCTGGCCCAGTCGTTGGAGCCGACGATCACCGAGGAGACGCCGTCATTCACCGTGTCGTCGGTGTTTTCCACCCAGACCACGCCGCCGGCATAGCGTCCGGGAAAGTCCTGCATCAGGTAGAACGCCTTGGTCAGGACGTGGTCGGGCGGGACCGGATTCAACGGCGGGATGTCCAGATCGCGGGTCAGTGTCTGCAGACGCTGTGTGCCGGGACCACCGCCGGTCAGCCCGGCGGCCGAGCCAAAGGCTTGGTCACGGGTGTCGAACAGAATGGTGCCGCCATTCTGGAGATAGGCATTCAACCGGGCCACGGCCTGGGGACTGAGATCCGGCTGTTCGGCCACCACCGGCCAATAGAGCAGGGGGTAGAAGGCCAATTCGTCGATCGCCACGTCGACGCCGACCGCGCCCATGGTTTCGGCCGCCGTCCGCCCCATGACAATGTCGCTCAAGCCTTCCAGCCCAGCCCTGCTGACTTCGTCCACCTCCGGAATCCCGGTGCGGGCGTAGGCCAGATAGGTGTTGTTGGCGACTTCCGCCAGGGCTTCTTCCTGGGCCAGCGCCGTTGGCGCCTGCAGGGAGAGGATCAGGGCCACGGCGGCGATGGTCGCGGTTGCCCCCGCCGCCCTCCGCCAGCGCGGCAGAAGGCCGCGCAGGGCCAGTGCGATCAGCAGATCGAGGGCCGCCAGCGCCAGTGCCACGGCCAGCAGCCACGGGGCCAGATCGACCTCTCCGGCCCGGCTATAGCCGGAAATGTCGGCCCCGCGCGGGAAAGACTCCAACCGTCGCAGATCGTCCACCGCCCCTCCCAGGTTGACTGCCACACGCGCCTCTTCCGTACCATAAAACCCCGGCGGATGGGCGGGGCCGATCGCCGCCTCGGCCACCGGTGCTGCGATCGGCAAGGCGCTGGCCGGCGGCACGCCAAGGCGGCCGAAGCCGTCCAAGGTCAGCAACGGTGCCAGAGGGCCGGTGGCGGCATTGCCGGCAACCCCGTCACTCAGGGCCACGATGCGCCGCAACATATCGACGTAAAGGCCGGAGAGCGGCAGGTTGGACCATTCCGGTCCGGCTGTCACGTGGACCAGGATCAGCCAGCCATCGCCGCGTTGCTCCGCCGTGACCAGGGGCGTTCCGTCGTCGAGCCGGGCCCAGGTCTTGCCGGCGAGGTCCAGCGTCGGTTCGGCCAGAACCTGCCGCTCGACCCTAACGTCAGGGGGAACGACAAGGTCGTAGAACGGACTTTCCGCCGAAAACGGTGCCAGCGCGGCCGGCTCGGCCCAGGTCAGGGCGCCGCTCAAGACCCGGTCGCCATAGCGCAACAGGACCGGCGCCAGCCGATCCGGGTTGGCCGCCAGCAGCGGGCCGGCGAAACGAACCAGGATCCCGCCGCCTTCGATCCACCGTTCGGTCGCCTCGCGGTCCTCGGGCGGCAAGACGCCGCTGTCGGGCAGGATCAAGGCCGCAACTCCGCCATCCAGAAGGGATCGCGCATCGCCTTCCCGAACCTCGCTGAACGGCTCCAGCGCGCGGGTAAGGTAATGGATGTCAGAAAGCAAAGGCTGAGCCGCATCCGCCGACCCGGCGGATATCAGGCCGACCGGCCGGCGTTTCCATCGTTCGTCCAGCAGGACCGCGGCGCCGGCGGTGGTTTCGTTTTCGATGTCCAGCCGCACCGCCTCGTTGCGCAGCTCCACCGGAAGGTCGAAGACGGCTTCGGCGGTCACGGCGTCGTCGGCGAACATCGCCGGCTCGCGGGCCAGCAGGCGTCCGTCCTCGGCGGTCAACCGCATCCATACGGTATCGGCGGTGCCCGCCGCCGCGCGGGTCGCGTGACCGATCAGCGTGGTGCCTTCCGCCGATGGCGGACCCATCAGGCGCGCGGTCTCCAAGGGATCGGGCACAATGATCTCGATGCTGGCCACGCCGATCAGGGCCCGATTTATATCGGTGGAGCCGGATTCCGATTGCCCGTTGTCGAGCCCGTCGGTCAGCCACACCAGATGGGCCGATCCTTCGATCGTCAGGTCGGCCAGTCCAGCAAAAGCGGCATCCCGGTCGGTCGGCCATGGGTGGGGCGTCAGGGCTTCCGCCAGGCTAAGCGCCTCGCCCGCCCGCAACAGGCCCGTCGGCGCCGGTCTTTCGCCGGGCGTCATCGGTGCCGTAGGCAACAGCACGATCCGGCGATCGGCCCGCCCCGCGCGCTCGATCACCGATTCCATCATCGCCTGACGGGCCGGCCAATCGCGGGCCGCCGCCCAGCCATTGTCGACCACCAGGATCACGGGACCGCTGCCGGGCAGATCTGCCCCAGGGTTAAGCAGCGGCCGGGCCAGCCCGATGATGATCAGCGCCGCCAGGATCAGCCGCAGCGCCAGCAGCCACCATGGAGTCCGGTCGGGCGTTTCCTCGCGCACGACCAGGTCGGCGAGAAGACGAACGGCGGGAAACCGCATCAGACGGGGCGCGGGCGGCGTTACCCGCAACAGCCAATAGATCGCCGGCAGGACGATCAGCGCGGCCAGCACCCACGGAACCGCGAAGGCGAATGTCCCCATGCCCAGCATCCCGCCGTTTACTCCCCGTCGTCCAGCCGCAAAGGGATGTTCCCCAGTGTGGCGTAGAGGCCAAGCAAGGCTGTCTGTGGCGGCCGGTCGGTCCGGTGAACCGCGAAGGTCCAGCCGACACTGCGGGCCATCGCTTCCAGCCCGTTCTGCTGGGCTTGCAGCCGTTCCTGATAGGTCGTACGCACGGCCTCGACCCTGGGGATCAGAGTTTCGGTCTCGCCTTCCAGCCCGGCGAACCGGACTCGGCCGGCAAAAGGCAGCGTCACTTCGGCCGGATCGAGGATCTGGAGCATGTGGCCGCGCACGCCGCGCGCCGCATAGGCCTTGACCCGATCATTGAGGTCCGCCAGAGGCGCCAGAAAATCGCCGATCAGAATCAGTTCCGCATGGCGGGGTATCTGGGCCGCCGGGGGCACGCCGTTATCGTCGTCCGGCGTCCCTTCCAGATCCATGGCGATGCGTGCCAGATTGATCCGGCCGGCGGCCGGCGGCCCGGCGCCGCCAAGAAGGGCGGCGCGCTCCCCGGCGCGGTTGAGCAGCACCGCCAGCGCCAGCAGCACCAGATCGGCGCGGTCGCGCTTTGTTGGGGCGCCGGGAGACGAGGCGTAGCGCATGGATGCCGACCCGTCACGCCACAGCCATACGGTCTGCGACGCCTCCCACTCCAGCTCCCGCACAAACACCGTCTGGGTTTTGGCCGACTGGCGCCAGTCGATCCGCTGGATGGTGTCGCCGGGGTCATAGCGGCGGAACTGCCAGAAGCTTTCACCGACACCGGTGCGACGCCGTCCGTGCACGCCCTGGGCGACCGTGGCCGCTACCCGCTCCGCCGCGACCAGCAGCGGCGGCAACGTCGCGGCAAGCGCCTCGGCCCGTTGCTGGGTGCGAAAAGAGTCCGGCGCGTCGGCCATGCGGTTTTAGGCGTAAGGCGCGCAGAGTCGCGCGATGACATCGTCGATGGTCACGCCGTCGGCGCGCGCGGTGAAGTTGAGAGCCATGCGGTGGCGCAGGATCGGCGCCGCCAGGGAAACGACGTCGTCGATCGATGGCGCCAGACGCCCGTCCAAAAGCGCCTGCGCCCGGGTCGCCAGCATAAGCGATTGGCTGGCCCGCGGCCCCGGCCCCCAGGCCACATGCCGCTGTACTTCGGGCAAGTCGCTGGTGTCCGGGCGGCCGTTCCGGACCAGGCCCAGGATCGCCTCGATCACGCTCTCCCCCACCGGTACGCGGCGCACCAGGTTTTGGGCGTTTGTAAGCTCCTGAGGCGTCAGCATCGGCGACAGCGGTTTTTCCGCCGCCCCGGTGGTGGCGATCAGCATCTGCCGCTCGGCGTCGAGGTCGGGATAGCCCACATCGACTTGCATCAGGAACCGGTCGAGCTGCGCCTCCGGCAAAGGATACGTGCCTTCCTGCTCCAGCGGGTTCTGGGTGGCCAGGACGTGGAACGGATCGGGCAGCGCATGATAATGCCCGCCGACCGTCACGTGACGCTCCTGCATCGCCTGCAGCAGCGCGGACTGCGTCCGCGGGCTGGCACGGTTGATTTCGTCGGCCATCAGCAGTTGGCAGAACACCGGGCCGGGAATGAAGCGGAAGCTTCGCCGTCCGTTGTCGTCCTCCTCGAGCACTTCCGAACCCAGAATATCGGCTGGCATCAGATCCGGCGTACACTGGACGCGGCTGTTGGCCAGTCCCAGGACGGTGCCCAGGGTTTCGACCAGCCGCGTCTTGGCCAGACCGGGAACGCCGATCAGCAAAACGTGACCGCCGCTCAAAAGCGAAATGAGGGTTTGATCGACTACATGCCGCTGGCCGAAGATGACTTGACCGATGGCCGACCGAACTTCCGAAAGCTTGGCGCCCAGTCTTTCCATTTCGCCTGCCAGGGCGGGTCCGTCGGCGGTATCGGTCTGCGTCACGTTTTTTGCCTCCACCTTGATCTCGTAAACGGCGCGGTCCCGCCTCAAACAAACCTAAGCAGCGAGTATGTCAAAATTGGGCAATGGCACCTCTGGTTCAAATGATCAGTCGGATCTCGATGCCCGCCTTGTAGGAGCACGGCGATCGCCCCCGGCCGAACAGGCCTTCGACATCCGTATCGCCCGCGATGGTACATGGTCCTATCGCGGTACGCCAATCACACGCATCGCCCTGGTCAAACTCTTCGCCTCGGTTCTTCGCCGGGACGAGGATGGCGACTATTGGCTAATCACCCCGGCCGAACGCGGCCGGATCACCGTCGACGATGCGCCCTTCACGGTTATAGAGATGTTGGCGGAAGGTACCGGCGTCAACCGGGTGCTGCGTTTTCGCACAAATCTGGACCGGTGGGTGCGGGCCGACGCCGATCATCGCATTGTCGTTTCATTCGATCCTGAAACAGATGCGCCGCGTCCCTATATCAGGGTCGGCGACAACCTCGACGCGTTGATCGTCCGGTCGGTGTACTACGAACTCGCGGAACGGGCCGAGATTTGGGAGGGGCGTCAGGGCGTATGGAGTTGCGGAACGTTTTTTCCGTTGGATCGGACGCCGTGAGATTTGGCCGCGGTGAACTGCGCCGCAGGCTGCCCCGGTACGACGCCCCCATACACGCAGAGCGCGGTCTTCAACGCGGCGATCACGATCTCAACCCCGGCATGGCGCCCCCGGCCGAACTCAAGGCGGCGGCCGTCCTGGTGCCGTTGATCGACCATCGAGACGGTCTCACAATCCTCCTGACCCAGCGCACCGCCCATCTGGCCACCCATGCCGGACAGATCAGCTTTCCCGGCGGGGGGCTCGATCCCGGAGACGCGGACGAACGCGACGCGGCGCTGCGCGAAACCGAGGAGGAAATCGGCCTCCCTCGGGAGCACATCGACATCGTCGGCCGGCTCGATACCTATGTCACGCGGACGGGGTTTCGCATCGCGCCGGTCGTTGGGCTGGTACGGCCGCCTTTTTCGCTGCGCCCGAACCCCGACGAAGTGGCCGAAGTGTTCGAGGTGCCGCTCGCCTTTATCCTGGATCCGGCTAATCAGGAACGGCATAGCCGCTACTTCCGCGGACGACAGCGCAGTTTTTACGCTTTTCCCTATGGCGACCGTTACATCTGGGGGGCGACCGCGGGCATCCTGGTCAATCTTCGCGAACTGTTGGAAGATCGATGACACGCACACTTCTTATCTATCTGGCGCTGTTTGCGCCCACTCTGATCTATCTCGGATACGTCATGGTGTCGCGGCAGAGAGCCCTGGCGCAGGGCCGCGAACCCCGCGGCTGGTGGCAGGATGCCCCCAAATTCTGGCTGGCCGCGTCGGGGCTCGTCCTGCTGGCCGTTCTTCTTGTCGGCTGGGCGCTGATCGGGGATGTCGATCGCGCCGCGGATTATGTCCCGCCGCGATTGATCGACGGCACCGTGGTGCCCGGCCATTTCAACGATCCGCCGGACCCGTGAACTTGGTATAGGGAGACCGTCTCCTGTTTCAAAAGGTCTTTAGGGCCGGCGCCTTGTTCAACGAAAGTCTCGTTCTCGATATTCAGGATTGGCGATCCGACCCTTCGGTGGAGGCGGTGATCGGTGCCCTGGAGACAGCCGGCGGTGCCCCGCGTTTTGTCGGCGGTTGCGTGCGTGACCGGCTGCTGGGGCGATCCGTTGCGGACATCGATGTCGCCAGCGTGCTGCCGCCGACCGCTGCGATGGCGGCGCTGAAGGACGCGGGCCTGCGCGTCGTTCCGACGGGCATCGACCATGGCACCATCACCGCGGTTGCCGCCGGTCGGGCGATTGAAGTCACGACCCTGCGGCGGGATGTCTCCACCGATGGAAGGCATGCGGTCGTGGCGTTCACCGATGACTGGCGCGAGGATGCCGCGCGCCGCGATTTCACGATGAACGCCCTGTCCGCCGATCGGGATGGGCGGGTTTACGACTATTTTGACGGCGTTGCGGACGCCAGGGCGGGCCGCGTGCGTTTCATCGGCCGCGCCGCGGATCGAATCGCCGAAGATGTCCTGCGTATTCTTCGGTTCTTCCGGTTTTATGCCCATTACGGTACGGCACCGCCCGATGCCGAGGCGCTGGAGGCCTGCCGCCGGATGGCGTCGGCCGTGCCCGGTCTTTCGGCCGAACGGATCCGTAACGAAGTGTTGAAGCTTTTGACCGCCCCGGACCCGGCACCGGCATGGCGGTTGATGGTGGAAACGGGTGTGGCCGTCCATGCGGTGGGGGGCAACGGCGACGTCGGCCGTCTGTCGCGCCTGATCGCCCTGGCCCCGACCAGCGACCCCGTGCTGCGCCTCCGGGCGCTCCTGCCCGACGCCACGGATCTGGCGGAACGGCTGCGGCTGTCGACTGCTGAGCGGGACAGGCTGGCGGCGTTGGCTCATCTGCGCGTTCACCCCGACATGGACGATGACGCCCTGCGTCGTGCGCTCCATCGGCACGGTGCCGGGACCTTTGGCGATGCTGTCCTGCTGGCCTGGGCCGCGGGTCCATCCGCGGCCGGCTTTGCCCGCTTGACCGGCGCGGCGCAGGATTGGCGGCCCCAGACGCTACCGGTGGGCGGGGGCGATGTGCTCGCCCTGGGTATCGAACCGGGACCGGCTGTCGGGCGGCTGCTGGCCGCGGTCGAAGAGTGGTGGATAGGCAGCGGGTTCACCGCCGACCGCAACGCGTGCCTGTCGGAACTTCGGCGCCGCGTGGCCCAGGTTCGGGACTGAACTGGCCGGAAACCGGTTTTTGCGTTCGATGATGCCGTTACTCGACACGCACGGTGGTGCCCTCGATCCGCCGCACGACCTTTCCGTCGACGATGCGGCGGAAGTCGATGTCGATGCCGATATCGGTCAATATCCGTTCGTAGCTCTGCAGTTCGTAGCCGCCGTCGTCTGTGATGACCAGCGAGAAAACTCCCAGCCGTCCTTTGTCAATGCGGGCCCAGCGGACCGCGTCGCCTTCCATCGCCTCGATATCCCGACGCCGCTCGAAAAGACTTCCGCGGGTGTCTTCGAGGTAGATGTCCAGATCGTCCCCGGGGACCAATGTCAGGGCGTCGACCCGCCGCTGGACGCCCGGCACATCCCGCCGCCCGTCGACCAACGTCACATTGGTCCAGGTCAATGCCAAGCCGCCGCGCTTGGCCGCTTCCACGACGATATCCATGTCGCGTTCTTCGACCATCGTGCCATCGGCGTCATAGACGGTCGCCGACCCGACATAGGTGCCGTAAAACTGCTCGGCGTCCTCGTTGGCGCCGGCCGATGGCGTGACAGCGATCAGGCCACAGATGGCGGCAATCAGGGCGAAGGCCGCCCATCGGCCTTTGGCGGGCACGAGCGGGTATGCGGTCATCGGGCGGTCCTCTCAAGACGCGCCGTGAATGACCCTTCCGGCCCTTCGGATCCGATCCGCAGGAATTCGTGGATCATCTCGTCGCCCGTGACCGTGCGCGCGTCGTGGACGATCTCGAACCCTCCCATGGCGGCGATGTGCATGTCGTAAACGGTCAGCGTCGAGCCCGCTATACGAGCCCAGATCAGGCTGCCGCTCTCCAGGGGCGACTCGGCGTTCTTGACGCGGAACACCTTCGGCGCCGTTCGGACGAATTCGATTTGACGGCGTGGCGTGGTCGCCAGGGTCTTGTCCGTCTCCTTCAGCCGGATGGGGACCCAACTGATTCGGAAACCGTCGCCGTTGACCTCGACGACGACGTCGAGGTCAGCCTCGCCGAGGGCTATGCCGTTGGTCTGGATGTCGCCGACATCCCCATTCAACGTCCAGGACCCCGCGAACGCGGAGATTGGCAGCGCCTCCTGGGCCACCGCGGTCGCCGGTCCCACCAGGATCACAGCCACCACGAACCGCCCAATGGCGCAACGGAGACGCAGCATCGACTCTTCCTTCCGCGACTGCCGGCGGTCGTTTACCAACGCCCGAACGGTCCGGACGCTTGCTTACACATTGCCGCCGCTGTTCAGGAATATGGGCATGTCACGGCCAGGTTGCCATGGGCGGCAGCGACATCAGGATCGCCTCCACATTGCCGCCGGTCTTGAGACCGAACAGGGTACCGCGATCGTAAAGCAGGTTGAACTCGACATAGCGGCCGCGCCGGCGAAGCTGATGATCCCGTTGGGCCTGGGTCCAGGGCGCGTTCATGTTGCGGCGCACGATCGGTGGATAGGTCTCCGCGAAGGCGGTGCCGACGTCGCGGACGAAGGCGAAGTCGGCGGTCCAGTCGCCGGTATCGATATTGTCGAAAAAGATACCGCCGACACCGCGCGGCTCGTCGCGATGGGGCAGGTAGAAATACTGGTCGCACCAGTCCTTGAAACGCGGATAATAGCCTGGATCGTGGCGGTCGCAGGCCACCCTGAGACCCGCGTGGAACGCTTCCGTATCGACCGGATCGGGTATCATCGGCGTCATGTCCGCGCCCCCGCCGAACCAGCCGAAACTGGTAATGATGTGGCGAGTATTCATATGCACGGCGGGGACCAGCGGGCTGTGCATGTGGGCGACCAGGCTGATGCCGCTGGCCCAGAACCGGCCATCGGACCCGGCGCCTGGAATGCGCTGTGCGAAGTCCTCGGAAAAAATGCCGTGTACCGTCGAGACGTTGACGCCGACCTTCTCGAAGACCCGTCCATGCATCAAGGCCATCGTGCCGCCGCCGCCGCCGGGACGGTCCCACGACCGGCGTTCGAACCGGCCGGGCGGCCGGTCCGCGCCGGTGCCCGTCAAGGCGTCTTCCAAAGCCTCGAAATCATCGCAGATCCGGTCGCGCAGCGTTTCGAACCACTGGACGGCCTCGCGTTTTTGAGAGTCGGTGGGGACGGTTGGCGACATGGTGTCGTTGGAGGCCCGGCAGGTAAAGGGAACGGCAGGCAATAGCACGGACGGAGGCTTTTGCCATACCTCGGTGCCGAGGCAACGCCGGCGATCTCATCCCATTCGGGGGAACCCCCCGGTCTGGCGCAGGGCCTCCCCCACAACCATGGATGCAGCCACCGCGACATTGAGCGAGCGCAGCGCCGGCCGCATCGGAATGACGACGCGGCCGTCGGCGGCGTCGTGCACCTCCTGGGGGACGCCCGTCGTCTCGCGGCCGACCATCAGGCAGTCGTCGGGCCGGAAATCAAAGTCGGTGTACGGCGTGGATGCCCGGGTTGTCAGCAGGATCAAACGACCGCGCCCGGCCATCTGCTGTCGAAAAGACGACCAATTGTCGTGATGGCGCCATTCGACATGATCCAGATAGTCCATGCCGGCGCGCCGGAGCCGCCGATCATCCAGAACAAAACCGCACGGGCCGACGATATCGACACAAAGGTTAAGACAGGCGGCAAGCCGCATGCTGGTGCCCGCGTTCTGCGGAATGTCGGGCTGGAACAGGGCCAAACGCATGGGGTCTCCAATCGGTGTCGATGCTCGGACTGCCTGAAAAGGCTTCAAGGCCGTTTGCAACCCACTGCCGGGCGATGTATATGCAGATGCCGGTGGGGCGGCGTTAAGGATTCCCGCACTTTCCGCGTCTGTCTGCCGCAGTTGGGCAGGTCGATTCTAGCGTATGATGATATACATCCCGGTGTTTGTGAGGACGGCGTAAGAACGATGGTGGATACCACGCATCCGGCCAATTCAGGCGACGGCGCGACGCGCCGCGATTTTCTTTATCTCACCGCGGCTGCGGTCGGGGCCGTTGGCGTCGGTGCGGTCGCGTGGCCGTTCATCGACAGTATGAACCCGGCCGCCGACACGTTGGCCCTGGCGTCCATCGAGGTCGATCTGTCGCCGATCGCGGCTGGGCAGGCGATCACGGTGACCTGGCGGGGCAAACCGCTGTTCATCCGAAGCCGTACCGAAGAGGAGATTGCGGAGGCACGGTCAGTGGATCTCGACGCGCTGCCCGATCCCCAGCCCGACGCCGAACGGGTGATACAGCCCCAATGGCTGGTTCTGGTTGGCGTCTGTACCCATCTGGGCTGCGTGCCGCTCGGCCAGAAGCCGACCGATGACCGGGGTGAATTCGGCGGTTGGTTCTGTCCGTGCCACGGGTCGCATTACGATACCGCAGGTCGCATCCGGCGGGGCCCCGCGCCCAGCAATCTCGTTGTTCCGCCTTACGAGTTTACCGAGGATTCGCGGATAGTCGTCGGCTGAGCAACCGGCCCTCCCGCGTGTTGAGCAGTCAAGGATAGTCGGCCATGGCCCACGCCCAGCCCAGCAGCTTTCGAAACCCCGTGATCGGTTGGATCGATACCCGCCTGCCCATCTTCACGATGATGAGCCGCGAATACGGGTCGTATCCGACACCGCGAAATTTCAATTATTTCTGGAATTTCGGCGCCTTGGCCATGGTGGTCCTGGTGACGATGATCGCCACGGGCGTCTTCCTGTCCATGCACTACACGGCTCACGTGGACTACGCCTTCGAAAGCGTCGAGCGCATCATGCGGGACGTGAACTACGGCTGGCTCATGCGCTATATTCACATGAATGGCGCCTCGATGTTTTTCATCGTAGTCTATATTCATATCTTCCGCGGCCTCTATTACGGGTCCTACAAGGCGCCGCGGGAGTTGTTGTGGATGCTCGGTGTCGTCATCCTGCTGTTGATGATGGCCACCGCCTTTATGGGATACGTGCTGCCCTGGGGCCAAATGAGCTTCTGGGGGGCGACCGTCATTACCAACCTGTTCTCGGCCATCCCGGTGTTCGGGGAAAGCATCGTGACCTGGCTCTGGGGCGGGTTCTCGGTCGACAACGCCACGCTCAACCGGTTCTTCTCGCTGCATTATCTGCTGCCCTTCGTGATCGTGGCGGTGGTCTTCCTGCATGTCGCGGCGCTCCATATCACAGGGTCGAACAATCCGCTCGGCGTCGAACCCAAGGGGCCGCAGGACACGCTGCCGTTCCATCCCTACTATACGGTCAAGGACATGTTCGGGATGGGCGTGTTCCTGATCGTCTTCGCGATCTTCGTGTTCTACGCGCCGAACTATCTCGGCCATCCGGACAACTACATTCCCGCCAACCCTCTGGTGACGCCGGCGCATATCGTTCCGGAATGGTACTTCTTGCCGTTCTACGCGATCCTGCGCGCGGTGCCGGATAAGCTGTTCGGCGTGGTCCTGATGTTCGGTTCCATCCTGGTGCTGTTCGTTCTGCCATGGCTGGATACGTCGAAAGTGCGCAGCGCCCGGTTCCGGCCGATCTACAAGTGGTTTTTCTGGCTGCTGCTGCTGAACCTATTGATTCTGGGCTATTGCGGGGCGAAGCCTGCGGAAGGCATCTACGTCGTTCTGTCACGCTTGAGCACGATTTATTATTTCTTCCACTTTCTGATCCTGTTGCCGCTTCTGGGGCTCTTCGAACGCCCGTTGCCGTTGCCGCGCAGCATCAGCGAATCGGTTCTCAAAGGGGGTGGGGCCATGCCGGCCGCCGCGGTCGCAAAGCCGATGGGGAAGGCCTGAGATCATGGGTGATGTAAAAAAGACAGCGCTGGCCCTGGTTTTTTCCGCTGCTCTTGCCGGACTTGCGCCGGCCGGCCCGGCCCAAGCGGCCGGGGAAGCCGTGGCGCCGCCGGCGCTTGACTGGTCGTTCGGCGGTATCTTCGGGACCTACGACCGGGCCGCGGTTCAGCGCGGCTTCCAGGTCTACAAGGAGGTATGCTCCTCCTGCCACGCCATGAGTCTTCTGTCCTACCGCAACCTGAATGACATCGGTTTCAGCGAGGACGAGGTGAGGGCCATTGCCGCCGGGTACGTCGTGACCGACGGTCCCGACGAAAACGGCGAGATGTTCGAGCGGCCGGCCATCGCTTCCGACCGCTTCGCCAGCCCCTTTGCCAACGAGAACGCGGCCAGGGCGGCCAACAATGGCGCCTATCCGCTGGATCTGTCGGTCATTGCCAAGGCCCGGGCCGGCGGCCCCGACTATATCGCGGGTCTGCTGACCGGCTATGTCGATCCGCCCGACGACGTCACGTTGATGGCGGGGATGTACTACAATCTCTATTTCCCGGGTCATCAGATCGCCATGCCGCCGTTTCTTCAGGACGGCATTGTCGACTATGCCGGCGAGGGAACCCCGGAAACCATCGAGCAGTATGCCCGCGACATTTCCACGTTCCTGATGTGGGCGGCCGAACCGCATCTGGAGGACCGCAAGGAGATGGGGGCCAAGGTTATCCTGTTCCTGATCGTCTTCACCGGCCTCATGTACGCCGTCAAGCGCAAGATCTGGGCCGACGTTCACTGATCAAGGGTGCCGTCGACGGCGCTATCAGGGCGTCTCGGCGTTTCTAGAGCGCGATCGTCATTGGTGGAAGCGGACCCGCTTCCACCAATGACGTGAA
>JBQLZQ010000060.1:0-12567 GCA_052168355.1 Inquilinaceae bacterium | reverse complement strand
CCGGGAAGGCGGCCGGACGGTCGGCGCCGGGGTCGTCGCCGGCATCATCGAATAGCCGACACCAACCGACCACCAACCGACACCCCCCGCGGCCCTTCTCTCCGGGCGGCGGGGGGGCGGTCCCGGCGGCCGGGCGCATTATGTTTGCAAGTTAAGGCGGACTTCGCTAAAACCCGGCTCCATTCCCAGCGGTCGGAGTGATCGGGGGCCGCCGGCCGTGGCGGTTTTCCTGTGTTAAGGAAGACGGTATCGGCCGCGCCCGCGGCTGGAGGAGTGTAGCTCAACTGGTAGAGCACCGGTCTCCAAAACCGGGGGCTGGGGGTTCGAGTCCCTCCACTCCTGCCACGCGGGGCGCGGTTTTTCCGCCTGATTCTTTGGCTTGGGCCCTTGGATAGTTCGTACAGCGTTCGCAGTTTGTTTTAGTGATGGCCAGAACCAGCCCCATACAATTCGTTCGCCAGGTCCGCCAGGAAGTCGCCAAGGTCACTTGGCCGACCCGCAGGGAGACCGTGGTGACGACGGCGATGGTGTTTGTCTTCGTCGCGATCATGTCGGTGTTTTTTCTGCTGGTCGACATGGCGTCGTCTTTCGCCGTGCGGACCATTCTGGGTCTGGGGGCCTGAAGCCATGGCCATGCGCTGGTACGTCATCCACACCTACTCGAATTTCGAGAACAAGGTGAAGCAGTCGATCCTCGAGCAGGCGGCCCAGAAGGGACTCAGCGACAAGTTCGAGGAGGTGTCGGTGCCGACCGAGGAAGTGGTGGAGATGCGCCGCGGCCAGAAGGTCAGTGCCGAGCGCAAGTTCTTCCCGGGCTATGTCCTGGCCAAGATGGATCTCACCGACGAGACGTGGCACCTGATCAAGAACACGCCGAAGGTGTCGGGCTTCCTGGGCTCCGGCAACAAGCCGCAGCCGATCACCGACGCCGAGGCCGACCGGATCCTGCGCCAGGTGCAGGAGGGTATCGAGCGGCCCAAGCCGTCGATCACCTTCGAGATCGGCGAGCAGGTGCGGGTCGCCGACGGGCCGTTCACCTCGTTCAACGGCATGGTCGAGGAAGTCGACGAAGAACGCGCCCGGCTCAAGGTCGCGGTGTCCATCTTCGGCCGGGCCACGCCCGTCGAACTGGAATATGGTCAGGTGGAAAAGGTTTGAAAAACAGAGCATTATAGAGAATCTCGAAACTGCTTTCTTAGAAGCTGGAAGGCTTCGTCAACCGCGCGGGAGGCTCGCCATGGCCGCGACCGCGCACCCCGCCCGCCGGCGCCTGTTGGCCGCGGGGCACCGATCGAAGGGATCATCAGAATGGCAAAGAAGATTGTCGGCTACGTCAAACTCCAGGTGCCGGCCGGCGCCGCCAACCCGTCGCCGCCCATCGGCCCGGCCCTTGGTGCCCGCGGCCTCAACATCATGGAATTCTGCAAGGCCTTTAACGCGGCGACGCAGAGCATGGAAAAGGGCATGCCCATTCCGGTGGTGATCACCGCCTATGGCGACCGCAGCTTTACCTTCATCACCAAGACGCCGCCCGCAAGCTACTTCCTGAAAAAGGCCGCCAAGCTGCAAAAGGGCGGGGCAACCGCGGGCAAGAGCACGGTCGGCAAGGTGACCGAGGCGCAGCTGCGGGAGATCGCCGAGGCCAAGATGCCCGATCTCAACGCCAACGACCTCGACGCGGCGGTCGAGATGATCCGGGGATCGGCGCGATCCATGGGCCTGGAAGTGGTGGGGTAAGGAACATGGCCAAGAGTGCAAAACGCATCCGCAAGGCCCGCGAGGGCATCCAGCCGCTGCAGACCTACGATCTGGAAAGCGCCATCAAGATGGTCAAGGAACGGGCCACGGCCAAGTTCGATGAAACCATCGAGATCGCGATGAACCTGGGCGTCGACCCGCGCCACGCCGACCAGATGGTGCGCGGCATGGTCGAACTGCCCCACGGCACCGGCAAGTCGGTGCGGGTGGCGGTGTTCGCCCGCGACGACAAGGCCGAGGCGGCCCGCGCCGCCGGCGCCGATATCGTCGGGGGCGAAGATCTGGCCAAGGAGATCCAGGAAGGCCGTATGGATTTCGACCGCTGCATCGCAACGCCCGACATGATGGGTGTTGTCGGCCGGCTGGGGAAGGTGCTGGGGCCGCGCGGCCTGATGCCCAACCCGCGGCTTGGGACGGTGACCCCCGACGTGGCCGCGGCGGTGAAGACGGCCAAGGCCGGGTCGATCGAGTTTCGGGCCGAAAAGGCCGGCATCGTTCATGCCGGCATCGGCAAGGCCAGCTTCAGCGAGACGGCCTTGATCGAGAACGCGCGGGCCTTCGTCAGCGCGATTTCCCGGGCCAAGCCGACCGGCGCCAAGGGCACCTACATCGCCAAGGTGGCGGTGACCTCGACCATGGGCCCCAGCGTGCGGGTCGAGGTGTCGAAACTGACGGCGGAGGCGGGGGCGGCGACCGCCGCCTGACGCCCCGAACGCGATACCGGTCGCACTGTCTGGCGGCCGGAACGACGGGCGGCCGTTCGAAGAACGTCGCCCGACCTGTCCGAGACTGCAGGGGCCCAGGCGAACGGGCTTAATGATCCTGCATAGACGGGAGGGACTGCCAAAGGGCCGGCAGGGGCGGGCAACCGCCCCGCCGCCGGATCCATAGCGGCGCGAACTTCTGGGACAGGCATGAGCGGCCGGCCGCGTGCGTCGCGACCGGTCATTGTGCAACCCGCCGGGTGCCATCGCGCGGTCCCGGCAGTGTAGGAGGCGATTCCTCATGAACAGAACTCAGAAGGAGGAAAAGATCGCCGCGATGCACCAGTTGTTTCAGGACGCCGAGATGGTGGTGGTTACCCATCAGAACGGTCTGACGGTCGCTGAGTCGACCGAGCTGAGGCAAAAGATGATCGCGGCGGGCGCGTCGTTCCGGGTCACCAAGAACAGGCTGGCCAAGATTGCCTTGAAGGGCACCCGCTACGAGAACCTGACCGATCTGTTCAACGGTCCGACCGCGGTGGCGTTGAGCCAGGATGCCGTGGCCGGCGCCAAGACGGCGGTCGAGTTCGCCAAGTCGAACGAAAAGCTGGTCATCATCGGCGGCGGCCTGGGCGACAAGGCCCTGGACGCATCGGCGGTGCAGGCCCTGGCCAAGTTGCCGTCGCTCGACGAACTGCGGGCCAGTCTCGTGGCCATGATCCAAACCCCGGCGACCCGTATGGCCGGCGTGCTGCAGGCTCCGGCCGGTCAGCTCGCCCGCGTCGTGGCCGCCTATGCCCGTAAGGACGAGGCGGCCTGAAGGCCTCCCGTCGAAATCATCCCTATATCGGAGTACTGAGAAATGGCTGATCTTTCCAAGCTGGTCGACGATCTGTCGAGCCTGTCCGTCCTCGAGGCGGCCGAACTGTCCAAGATGCTCGAGGAGAAGTGGGGCGTGTCCGCCGCCGCGCCGGTGGCCGTCGCGGCCGCCGGTGGAGGCGCCGCCGCCGCTGCCGCTCCGTCCGAGGAGAAGACCGAGTTCGACGTCGTTCTCGCCTCGGTTGGCGACAAAAAGATCAATGTTATTAAGGAAGTGCGGGCGATCACCAGTCTCGGGCTGAAGGAAGCCAAGGACCTGGTGGAGGCCGCGCCGAAGGTCGTCAAGGAAGGTGCCTCCAAGGAGGATGCCGAAAAAATCAAAAAACAGCTTGAAGAAGCGGGCGCGACGGTCGAAATTAAGTGACATTGCGTGCCAAATGAGAATGAACACATAGCATCGCGTCCCGGCGGCAGCCTTTGGGGGTTGCCTGCCTGCCCGCGTGCTTTGTGTTTTTTTCGCGTTCTGCGCCGTCCCGGCCTTAGCGGTCGGGACGGCCGCATGCGACGCGGCGACCGTATATTCGCACCCGTTCGGCGCTCTGGCGCCGGCGGTGTTCATCCGCACATGTCGTTGAGGGGCATCCATGGCCAATACGTTCACCGGTCGTAAGCGCGTCCGTCGGGATTTCGGGCGGATCCCCGAAGTCGCTCAGATGCCGAACCTGATCGAAGTGCAGCGGAGTTCTTACGATCAGTTCCTGCAGCGGCACGAGAGCCCCGAGGAGCGCCAGCAGGTCGGGCTTCAGGAAGTGTTCCGGTCGGTCTTCCCGATCCGGGATTTCTCCGACCGGTCGGAGATGAATTTCGTCCAGTACGAGCTGGAAGAGCCCAAATACGACGTCGAGGAGTGCCAGCAGCGGGGCATGACCTATGCCGCGCCGCTGAAGGTCACCCTGCGCCTGACGGTGTTCGACGTCGAGGAAGAGACGGGGCTGCGCTCCATCCGCGACATCAAGGAGCAGGACGTCTACATGGGCGACATGCCCCTGATGACGACCAACGGCACCTTTGTCATCAACGGCACCGAGCGGGTGATCGTCAGCCAGATGCACCGGTCGCCCGGTGTGTTTTTCGACCACGACAAGGGCAAGACCCACTCGTCGGGCAAGTATCTGTTCGCGGCGCGGGTGATCCCGTATCGCGGCTCCTGGCTGGATTTTGAATTCGACGCCAAGGATCATCTCTACGTCCGCATCGATCGGCGCCGCAAGCTGCCGGCGACGACCCTGCTGATGGCGCTGGACAGCGCCGAGACCGAGGCGCTGCGCGCCGCCCGGGCCGAGGAAGGGCAGACCCTTCTGCCCTACGAAGCTCAGGGGATGTCGAAGGAAGAGATCCTCAGCTATTTCTACAGCAGCGTTCCCTACACGCGTGTCGAGGGCGGCTGGAAAACGCCGTTCGCGCCCGACCGCATGAAGGGCGTCAAGCTGATGTCCGACCTGATCGACGCCCAGACCGGCGAGGCGGTGGCGGCCGTTGGCGCCAAGATGACGCCGCGTCTGGCCAAGAAGCTTATCGAGCAGGGCCTTAAGGAGCAGTTGGTTTCGCCCGAGGAGATGGAGGGCGTTTATCTGGCCTCCGACATCATCGATGAAACCACGGGCGAAGTGCTGTTCGAGGCCGGTGACGAGGTCGACACCGCCATGCTCGAGCTGTTCGCCGAAAAGGGCGTGGACGAGATCCCGACCCTGTCGGTCGATCACGTCAATGTCGGTCCCTATGTGCGCAACACCCTGGCCATCGACCGCAACGCCAGCCGCGAGGACGCGCTGATCGACATCTACCGGGTGATGCGTCCCGGCGAGCCGCCGACCCTGGAATCGGCCGAGGCTCTGTTCAAGGGTCTGTTTTTCGATTCCGAACGCTACGATCTGTCCGCGGTCGGCCGCGTAAAGATGAACGCCCGCCTGGGCTTTACGACCGACGATCAGGTGCGTGTGCTGCGCAAGGCCGACGTCCTGGAAATCGTCCGCATCCTGCACGATCTCAAGGATGGCCGCGGCGAGATCGACGATATCGACAATCTGGGCAACCGCCGGGTCCGGTCCGTCGGCGAGCTGATGGAAAACCAATACCGGCTTGGCCTGCTGCGCATGGAGCGGGCGATCCGCGAGCGCATGAGCTCGGTCGACATCGACACGGTGATGCCGCACGACCTGATCAACGCCAAACCGGCGGCGGCGGCGGTGCGGGAATTCTTCGGGTCGTCCCAGCTCAGCCAGTTCATGGACCAGACCAACCCGCTGTCGGAAATCACCCACAAGCGGCGTCTGTCGGCCTTGGGGCCGGGCGGTCTGACCCGCGAACGGGCCGGGTTCGAGGTGCGCGACGTGCACCCCACCCACTATGGCCGAATCTGTCCGATCGAAACGCCGGAAGGCCCGAACATCGGGCTGATCAACAGCCTGGCGACCTATGCGCGGGTGAACAAGTACGGCTTTATCGAAAGCCCCTATCGCAAGATCGTGGACGGGCACGTGACCGACGAGGTGATCTATCTCTCGGCCATGGAGGAAAGCCGCTACACCATCGCCCAGGCCAATGCCGCCCTGGACGACAAGGGACGGTTCGTCGACGAGTTGGTTTCAGCCCGGGCGGCCGGCGACTACATGATGACGCGGCCCGACTCGATCGACCTGATCGACGTCTCGCCCAAGCAGATCGTCTCGGTGGCCGCGGCGCTCATCCCGTTCCTGGAAAACGATGACGCCAACCGCGCCCTGATGGGATCGAACATGCAGCGGCAGGCGGTGCCGCTGATCAAGGCCGAGGCGCCATTGGTGGGCACCGGCATGGAGGCGACGGTCGCCAAGGACAGCGGCGTGGCCATCTCGGCGCGGCGCGGCGGCGTGGTCGATCAGGTCGATGCCACCCGCGTGGTCATCCGGGTGGCCGACGACGACGAGACCGCGACCTCCGGCGTCGATATCTACAACCTGCTGAAGTTTCAACGGTCGAACCAGAACACCTGCATCACCCAGCGGCCGCTGGTGCGGGTCGGCGACATGGTGGCCAAGGGCGATATCATCGCCGACGGCCCGTCCACCGATCTCGGCGAATTGGCCCTGGGGCGCAATGTGCTGGTCGCGTTCATGCCCTGGAACGGCTACAATTTCGAGGATTCCATCCTGATCTCCGAGCGGATCGTCCGCGACGACGTGTTCACCTCGATCCATATCGAGGAATTCGAGATCATGGCCCGGGATACCAAGCTCGGGCAGGAAGAAATCAGCCGCGACATCCCGAATGTCGGCGAGGAGGCGCTGCGCCATCTCGACGAGGCGGGCATCGTCTATATCGGCGCCGAGGTGAAGCCGGGCGATATCCTGGTCGGCAAGGTGACGCCCAAGGGCGAATCGCCGATGACCCCGG
This sequence comes from Inquilinaceae bacterium, assembly GCA_052168355.1. GTDB lineage: Bacteria > Pseudomonadota > Alphaproteobacteria > DSM-16000 > Inquilinaceae > JBQLZQ01. The sequence goes on along the minus strand of JBQLZQ010000060.1, from coordinate 5,854 downwards.
AAGAAAAGCTGCTGCGGGCGATCTTCGGCGAAAAGGCGTCGGACGTGCGCGATACCTCCATGCGGCTGCCGCCGGGCGTCAGCGGCACGGTGGTCGAGGTGCGTGTCTTCAGCCGCCGCGGCGTTGACAAGGACGAGCGTGCCCAGGCCATCGAGCGGGCCGAGATCGAGCGTCTGGCCAAGGACCGGGACGATGAAAAGGCGATCCTGGAGCGCAGTTTCTATGGCCGGCTCAAGGATCGGTTGATCGGGCAGAAGGCGGTGAGCGGCCCCAAGGGCTTCACCACGGGAGCGAAGATCACCGAGGATACTCTGTCCGGCCTGACCACCGGCCAGTGGCGTCAGATCACCGTCGACGACGAAAAGCTGATGGGCACCATCGAGGCGATGGGAAGCAGTTTCGACGACTCCGTCGACGCGCTGGTCAAGCGTTTCGAGGACAAGGTCGAAAAGCTGCAGCGCGGCGATGAACTGCCGCCGGGCGTGATGAAGATGGTCAAGGTCTTTGTGGCGGTGAAGCGCAAGCTGCAGCCGGGCGACAAGATGGCCGGCCGTCACGGCAACAAGGGGGTCATTTCCAAGATCACGCCGATCGAGGACATGCCGCACCTGGCCGACGGCACCCATGTCGACATCGTGCTCAACCCCTTGGGCGTGCCCAGCCGGATGAATGTCGGTCAGATCCTGGAAACCCATCTGGGATGGGCGGCCGCGGGCCTGGGCCGTCAGATCGGCGGTCTTTTGGACGAGATGCGCGAGGGAAGCGGCAAGGACGAGCAGAAGAAGCTGCGCGACCATCTGTCGACGATCTACGGGCCTGAGCAGTTCGAGAGCGAGGTCAAGTCGCTCGACATCGACGAAATGGCCGAAATGGCGGGCAATCTGCGGGGCGGCGTGCCGATGGCCACGCCGGTTTTCGACGGCGCGCGCGAAGCCGATATCATCCAGATGCTGGAGAAGGCCGGGCTCGACCATTCCGGGCAGTCGGTCCTGTTCGACGGACGGACCGGGGAGCAGTTCCACCGCCCGGTGACCGTCGGCTACATCTACATGCTGAAGCTGCACCATCTGGTCGACGACAAGATCCACGCCCGATCGATCGGTCCGTACAGCCTGGTCACCCAGCAGCCGCTGGGCGGCAAGGCGCAGTTCGGCGGACAGCGTTTCGGCGAAATGGAGGTGTGGGCGCTGGAAGCCTATGGCGCCGCGTACACGCTGCAGGAGATGCTGACCGTCAAGTCGGACGATGTGTCGGGGCGCACCAAGGTCTATGAAGCCATCGTCCGCGGCGACGACAATTTCGAGTCGGGTATTCCCGAGAGCTTTAACGTCTTGGTCAAGGAGCTTCGCTCGCTCGGCCTCAATGTCGAGCTGACCCAGCGTCACTAAGACCTTATGCCGGCCGCTGTGACGTCGGGTTCTTAGCCCCCACGTCGCGGCGGTCGGTTATCCGCCATTCCACGGGAGTCGGTGTATGAACGAGCTGATCAATATCCTCGGCCAGGTCTCCACCCCTCAGAGCTTCGATCAGATCAAGATCTCGATCGCGAGTCCTGAGCGGATCAAGTCATGGTCGTTTGGCGAGATCAAGAAGCCCGAGACGATCAACTATCGGACCTTCAAGCCCGAGCGCGACGGGCTGTTCTGCGCCCGCATCTTCGGGCCGATCAAGGACTATGAGTGCCTGTGCGGCAAGTACAAGCGCATGAAGTTCAAGGGCATCATCTGCGAGAAATGCGGTGTCGAGGTCACGCTGTCGAAGGTCCGGCGCGAGCGCATGGGCCATATCGATCTGGCCTCGCCGGTGGCGCATATCTGGTTCATGAAGTCGCTTCCCAGCCGCATCGGCCTCATGATCGACATGACGCTCAAGGATCTCGAGCGGGTTCTCTATTTCGAGAACTACGTCGTTGTCGAGCCGGGTCTGACCGATCTCAAGCAGCGCCAGCTTTTGAGCGAGGAGGAGTATGTCCGCGCCCAGGAGGAATATGGCGACGAGGCCTTTACGGCCAAGATCGGCGCCGAGGCGCTGAAGCTGATGCTCCAGGCGCTCAATCTGGAGGAGCAGCGCGAGATCGTCCGCACCGAGCTGCGGGAAACGGGGTCCGAGGCCAAGCGCAAGAAGCTGGTCAAGCGTCTGAAACTGATCGAATCCTTCATGGAATCCGGCGCCCGTCCGGAATGGATGATCCTCGACGTCGTGCCGGTGATCCCGCCGGAGTTGCGCCCCCTGGTGCCGCTTGATGGCGGCCGCTTCGCCACGTCCGATCTCAACGACCTCTACCGTCGGGTCATCAACCGCAACAACCGTTTGAAGCGGCTGATCGAGTTGCGGGCGCCCGATATCATCGTGCGCAACGAAAAGCGCATGCTGCAGGAATCCGTCGACGCGCTGTTTGACAACGGACGGCGCGGTCGCGTCATCACCGGCGCCAACAAGCGGCCGCTGAAGTCGATCTCCGACATGCTGAAAGGCAAGCAGGGCCGGTTCCGTCAGAACCTGCTGGGCAAGCGTGTCGACTATTCGGGCCGGTCGGTCATCGTCGTCGGGCCGGAGCTGAAGCTCCATCAGTGCGGGCTGCCCAAGAAAATGGCCCTGGAGCTGTTCAAGCCGTTCATCTACGCCAAGCTGGAACTCTACGGCATGGCCTCGACGATCAAGGCCGCCAAGCGCATGGTCGAGAAGGAACGGCCGGAGGTCTGGGACATCCTGGAAGAGGTCATCCGGGAACATCCGGTGCTGCTCAACCGCGCGCCGACCCTGCACCGTTTGGGCATCCAGGCGTTCGAACCGACCCTGATCGAGGGCAAGGCGATCCAGCTTCATCCGCTGGTCTGCACCGCCTTCAACGCCGACTTCGACGGCGACCAGATGGCCGTTCACGTGCCGTTGTCGCTCGAGGCCCAGCTCGAGGCGCGGGTTCTCATGATGTCGACCAACAACATCCTGTCGCCGGCCAACGGCAAGCCGATCATCGTGCCGTCCCAGGATATCGTCCTGGGCTTGTACTACCTGACGATGGAACGGGACGACGTGGTCGGGCCGCAGGTGGAGATCACCGACGCGGCCGTGCTGGATGCGGCCCTGGACGCCGACGACGTCCTGATCCGCAACGGCGCCGATCTGTCGGAAAAGATCGACATGACCGACCGCAAGAAGGTCCTGGCCCGGCTCAAGAAGGGCGAGATCCAGGCCCATCAGGTGCCGCGCTACGCCACGATCGGTGAGATCGAACAGGCCTTGTCGACGGGCGCCGTCGGCATGCATTCGCGGATCAAGACCCGCTTCCACACGGTCGACGCCGATGGCAAGCCGTGGGTTCGCCGGGTCACCACGACCCCCGGCCGCATGCTTCTGGCCGAGGTGCTGCCGCGCCACCGGGCCGTGCCCTTCGAGTTGATCAACAGGCTGTTGACCAAGAAGGAGATCACCAACGTCATCGACATCGTCTACCGCTTCTGCGGTCAGAAGGAGACGGTGATCTTCGCCGACCGGATGATGACGACCGGGTTCAGCCATGCCTGCCGGGCCGGCATCTCGTTCGGCAAGGACGACATGGTGGTTCCGCGCGCCAAGCAGACCCTGGTCGGCGAGGCCCAGGAACTGGTCAAGGAATACGAGAACCAGTACCAGGACGGCCTGATCACCCGCGGTGAGAAGTACAACAAGGTCGTCGATGTCTGGTCCTCGTGCACCGACAAGGTCGCCGAGGAGATGATGAAGGAAATCTCCTCGACCCTGACCGATCACAGCCGGGTCGTGAACTCGGTCTACATGATGGCCCATTCCGGGGCGCGCGGCAGTGCCGCCCAGATCCGCCAGCTTGCCGGCATGCGCGGGCTGATGGCCAAGCCGTCGGGCGAGATCATCGAAACGCCGATCATCTCGAACTTCAAGGAAGGCCTGACCGTTCTGGAGTACTTCAACTCCACCCACGGGGCCCGCAAGGGGCTGGCCGATACCGCCCTGAAGACCGCCAACTCCGGCTATCTCACGCGGCGCCTGGTCGACGTGGCCCAGGATTGCGTGGTGGTGGAGGAGGATTGCGGCACCCAGGACGGCATCACCGCCACGGCGGTCATCGATGGCGGCGAACTGATCGTGCCGCTCGGCGAGCGGATCCTGGGCCGGACCTCGTCGGTCCTGATCAAGCACCCGCTGACCGGGGCCAAGCTGGTCAAGGCGGGACAGCCGATCGACGAGGAGACGGTCGAGGTGATCGAACAGGCCGGTGTCGACCGGGTGCTGATCCGGTCGGCCCTGACCTGCGAGAGCAAGGGCGGGATCTGCGGCAAGTGCTACGGCCGGGATCTGGCCCGCGGGACCAAGGTCAATATCGGTGAGGCGGTCGGCGTCATCGCCGCCCAGTCGATCGGCGAACCCGGCACCCAGCTGACCATGCGGACCTTCCACATCGGCGGCGCCGCCCAGCGCGGCGCCGAACAATCGGCCATCGAGGCCGCCTTCGACGGCAAGGTGGAGGTGCGCAACCGCAACGTGGTCGTCAACAGCGACAAGGTCCCGGTGGTTATGGGCCGCAATTCCGAACTGCTGGTGGTCGACGAGCAGGGGCGGGAAAAGGCGCGCTACAAGCTGCCCTACGGGGCCAAGCTTCTGGCCGATGACGGGGCCACGGTGGACCGGGGCCAGAAACTGGCCGAATGGGACCCCTACACGATCCCGATCATCACCGAAAAGAACGGCACCGCACACTATGTCGACTTGGTCGACGGGGTGTCCGTTCGCGAGGTGATGGACGAAACCACGGGCATCTCGTCCAAGGTCGTCGTCGACTGGCGTCAGATGCCGCGCGGTCAGGATCTCAAGCCGCGGATCACCCTGCGCGACGACAAGGGCGAGGTGATTCTGTTGGCCAACGGCCTGGAAGCCCGGTACTTCATGTCCGTGGACGCCATCCTGTCGGTGGAAAACGGGGCCCAGGTCAAGGCCGGCGACGTGCTGGCCCGCATCCCTCGGGAAAGCTCCAAGACCCGTGACATCACCGGCGGTCTGCCGCGGGTGGCGGAACTGTTCGAGGCCCGCAAGCCGAAGGATTTCGCCATCATCAGCGAGATCGACGGGCGGGTCGAGTTCGGCAAGGACTACAAGACCAAGCGGCGGATCGTCGTCGTGCCCCAGGACGAGGCGGGCGAGCCGCGGGAATACATGATCCCGAAAGGCAAGCACATCTCGGTTCAGGAAGGCGATTTCGTGCAGCGCGGCGACCTGCTGATGGACGGCAATCCCGTGCCCCACGACATCCTGGCGGTGATGGGGGTGGAGGCCCTGGCCAACTACCTCATCAACGAGATCCAGGACGTCTATCGGCTCCAGGGGGTCAAGATCAACGACAAGCACATCGAGGTGATCACACGCCAGATGCTGCAGAAGATCGAGATCTCCGACGGCGGCGAAACCACCTTCCTGGTCGGCGAGCAGGTCGACCGTGAGGAGTTCGACGACGTCAACAGCAAGGCGGCGGCCGAAAAGCTCCGCCTGGCGTCGGGGCAGCCGGTGCTCCAGGGCATCACCAAGGCCAGCCTGCAGACCAAATCCTTCATCTCCGCGGCGTCGTTCCAGGAGACGACCCGGGTGCTGACGGAAGCGGCCGTGTCGGGCAAGGTCGACGCGCTGGAGGGGCTGAAGGAGAACGTCATCGTCGGCAGCCTGATCCCGGCCGGGACCGGGGCGTTCGTCAAACGCCTGAAGGCGATCGCGGCGGAACGGGACAGGGTGGCCCAGGCCTCTCTGACCACCCCGTCCGACTCGGCCCTTCTGGTCGATACCGACGAATCCAGCGCCGCCTAGAGCGCGATCGTCATTGGTGGAAGCGGACCCGCTTCCACCAATGACG